>JARYMM010000006.1 GCA_029907105.1 Anaerolineae bacterium
GCAGCGAATGGGGGCGCGCCTCGCAATGACACAGGCCAGGCTGACTCTCGCTCTCGCCACTAAAGTGAAATACACCCCTCTGACCCCGGTCGGTTGACAAAAGCAGCCAGACGTGCTAACATGCGCGGCGCTGCCCTGCGTCAGGGATAGATTTCATCCGACCCCCTCAGAGCAAATCCACTGAGACTACCACTTTATCGGAAGAAGAGATATGATCAGACCCAAACTGGAACTGTTGACGCCGGAAACTGTGGACCGGATTATCGCCGAGGCCCGCGAACTGCTACAGGACCCCGGCGTGCGCATCCACTCCGACGAAGCACTGGAACTGCTGGCCGATGCCGGCGCAGTCGTGGACAGACAGAGCCGCGTGGCGCGCATCCCGCCCGACCTGGTGCAGCAGGCGGTGGAGAGTGTCCCGTCGTCCTTCCACCTCTACAACACCGCGGGCCAACCCGTCGTGCACTACGGCGACGACGACGTGCACTTCGACCCCGGCTCGGCGGCCATCAAGATCCTCGACCACGACAGCAGACAAGCGCGGCCGCCCGTCACCGCCGATGCTGTGCGTTACGTCAAGCTGGCGGAGATGCTGCCCCAACTCGACGCCGTGAGCACGGCCCTGGTCTGTGCCGACGTGCCCAAGGCCATGGCCGACCTCTACCGCCTCTACCTGGTGCTGCGCTACAGCACGAAGCCGGTGGTCACCGGAGCTTTCGCCATCGAGACCTGGCCGGTCATGAAGGAGCTGCTGGTGGCCGTGGCCGGCAGCCAGGAGGCCCTGCTGGCCAGGCCCATCGCCATCTTCGACGTCTGCCCCTCGCCGCCGCTACTGTGGAGCGACATCACCTGTCAGAACCTGATAGACTGCGCCCGCCACGGCGTGCCGGCAGAGCTGGTCTCCATGCCTCTGGCCGGCGCCACCGGCCCGGCCACGCTGGTCGGCTCCGTCGTGCAGCATGCCGCCGAAAACTTGAGCGGCGTGACCATCCACCAGTTGGCGAAGGCCGGCAGCCCCATCGTTTGGGGCGGCTCGCCAGCGGCCTTCGACATGCGCACGGGCACGACGCCCATGGGGGCGATGGAAACGATGATGATGGACATGGCCTACGCCCAGGTGGGCAAGCACCTGGGGCTGCCCACCCACGCCTACATGGGCATGAGCGATGCCAAGATCGTGGACACGCAGTGCGGCTTCGAGTCGGGCATCGGCACGGTGCTGGCGGCGCTGGCGGGGATCAACATGGTTTCCGGCGCGGGGATGCTGGACTTCGAGAGCTGCTTCAGCCTGGAGAAACTGGTGGTGGACTGCGAGATCATCGGCCAGGCGCGGCGGCTGCTGCGAGGGATGGACGTCAGCGAGGAGCCGCTGGCCCTCCACATCGTGCGACAGGTGGGCCATGCCGGCAACTTCCTGGCCACCGAGCACACCCGGCGCTGGTTCCGCCGCGAGCTGACCATGCCCTCAGCAGTGATAGATCGCGATTTTCGCCGTACCTGGGAGGAGAAAGGCAGCCGGCCCGCCGCCCAGCGGGCACACGAGCGGGTGGAGGAGCTGATCGCCGCCTACGAGCCCCTGCCCCTGCCCACCGCCGTGGTGCGGGAATTGGAAGACATCACCCTGCGGGCGGCCAGGGCCTGTGGGCTGGACGCTTTGCCCGCCCTGCCCGAGGGCTGAAGGGGCCATCACCGCCTCGAAGCAGGCCAGACGGCCGATGGGGATGCGGCCAGCGGAGAGCCGGCGGGCCGCTGCACGAGAGGTGTTGCTTTCCTCGCCGCCCTGGCCGGAAATGCCGAAGCGATGGCCTGCCACAGGCCGACGATGGCCATCAGGCCGAAGCCGCCCAGGTAGAGGCAGAGAAAGGGAATGGCCCAGGTGTGGCCTCGCGTCCAGGCCACGGCGATGGTCAGCGCAGCATAGAGCGCCAGCAGCAGCTCGCCCAGGACCATCCAGTCCAGGCGCAAGGCGTAGCGCTGGCCCTGCCACTGGCCGTTTTTCCCCTCCAGGCGGAACTTGGGCGTGCGGCGGAAGCGGTTTTCCCGCCCCAGCAGTCCCTCCACTATGGCCACGCTGTTGCTGAGGGCAATCCCGCTGCCCAGCAGCACCAGCAGCGGCAGGTGACTGTAGCGCCGCCACCAGTTGGGATAGAGCGCCCGTTGTCCCACGGCGTAGAGCAGCGGCGGCCCCAGGCTGGCCAGGCTGAGGTAGGCCAGCGGCCAGCTCAGCCGCGCCCCGCTCAGCAGCAGCGGCAGCGTGCTCAGCAGCATCAAGACCATCAGCGGATGGGCCAGGTAGCCGCTCAGATGAACGAGCCCTTCCAGCCGGGCGGCCAGCGAACGGGACGACCGCCAGACCTCTCCCGCCAGTTTGCGCAAACACTGAATGGAGCCTTTAGCCCAGCGAAACTGCTGGCGCTTGAAGGCCGCCAACTGTGGCGGCACCTCGGCCGGGGCCACCACCTGGGGCAAATAGGCTGCCCGCCAGCCCCTGACCTGCGCCCGATAACTCAGGTCCAGGTCCTCGGAAAGGGTGTCCGCGCTCCAGCCACCGCTCTCCTCGATGCAGGCACGCCGCCACAGGCCGGCCGTGCCGTTGAAATTCATGAACCAACCCGACCGCTGCCGTGCCGTCTGCTCGACGACGAAGTGACCATCGAGGGCCAGGGCCTGGGCGCGGGTCAGCGGCGAGTAGTCGGCGTTGAGATGGCCCCAGCGGGTCTGCAGGAAGCCCAGGCCAGGATCGGCCAGGAAGTAGGGCACGGTGCGGCGCAGGAAGTCGGGCGCCGGCACGAAGTCGGCATCGAAGAGGGCGATCAACTCGCCCGTGGCATAGCGCAGGCCGTGGGCCAGCGCGCCGGCCTTGTACCCTTCCCGCCCCTGACGACGCAGCAGGGCAATGTTCACCCCCCTGGCGCGGTGGAATTCCACCCGCGCCCGGGCAAGGGCCGTGGTTTCGTCCGAGGAATCGTCCAGCACCTGGATTTGCAGGCACTCTGGCGGATAGTCGAGTTGAGCTACGGCGTCAATGAGCCGCTCCACCACGTGCACCTCGTTGTAGATGGGGAGTTGCACGGTGACGCCGGGCAGGCGGCTCAGCGGTGGCTCGGCCGGCTGCCGCTGTCGCACCCGCCAGTAGACCGCGGTCAGCAGCAGGCTGTTGGCCCCGTAGAGCGCCAGAAGCAGCGCAGCGACGACGTAGATGATTGCGAAGAGCGCAGTCACGCTCTGATGGCCTCCTCGAATTCCTGGCAGCCTGTCCGGCCGACGGGCTGCGGTAACAAAAGATGAGTATACCACCCCTCGCCCGTTCGGACAAATCACAGGGTTTGACAAGAGAGGCCGCTGATGGTAGGATTGGCCAGCAGAGCCTGACTCCGGTTCGAGGTTCAGGGATGAGCGAGGGAGAAACGATCCCCCGCCGCCTGGTGGTGGGCATCTCTGGTGCCAGCGGCACCATCTACGGCATCCGCCTGCTGCAGGTATTGCAGGCCAGGCCGGACGTGGAGACCCATCTGGTGCTGAGCGCGGCGGCGCGGACGATCATGCGGTTGGAGACCGAGTGGGAGCCAGCGGCGGTGGAGGCGCTGGCCGACGTCGCCTACGCGCCGGACGACCTGAGGGCGGCCATCGCCAGCGGCAGTTTCCGCACGCTGGGCATGGTCATCATCCCCTGCAGCATCAAAACCCTCTCGGCAGTGGCGCACAGCTATGCGGCCGACCTCATGGCCCGCGCCGCCGACGTCACGCTGAAGGAAGGGCGCCCGCTGGTGCTCGTGGTGCGGGAGACGCCGCTGCACCTGGGCCATCTGCGGCTGATGGTGCAGGTGGCGGAGATGGGGGGCATCATCTTCCCGCCGGTGCCGGCCCTCTACGCCCGCCCGCAGACGGTGGATGAGCTCGTGGACAACACCGTGGGGCGGGTGCTGGCGAGGCTGGGGATCGAGAACGAGCTGTATGCCCGTTGGAGGGGAAGTGAAGGGGGATGAGGGGGCTGAGGGGGGCTTGTCAGACCCATCAGTCCTTTAGACGCTTGCAAAATTCTGTAGCAAGGAGGACAGACAAACGTGACTGACCGCATCAAACTCTGGATAGCGGAGACCCGAGCTCCGTTCTTCACCGCGACCATCGTGCCCATTTTGCTGGGTTCCATCATCGCCTGGGCGCGGGGCGAGCCTTTCCACTGGGGATGGTTCCTGCTGACGCTGCTCGGCGGCCTGCTGATGCACGCCGGGGCCAACATGATCAACGACTACATGGACCACCTGCGGGGCACCGACGCCGCCAACGTGGAATTCGTCCGCCCCTTCACCGGCGGCAGCCGCATGATCCAGGAAGGGCTGCTGACGCCTCGACAGGTGCTGAGCGCATCGGTGCTCTGTCTGGCCCTGGGGAGTCTGGTGGGGCTGTACCTGGCCAGTGTGCGCGGCTGGGCCATCCTGGTGCTGGGGGCCATCGGCCTTTTCTCCGCCGTCTTCTACGTCACCCCCGGCTTCTCCCTCTCTGCCCTTGGCGTGGGAGAGCTCTTCATCGGCCTCAACTTCGGCGTGCTGATGACGCTGGGGGCTTACTACACCCAGACGGGGCGCTTCTCCTGGGAGCCGGTGGTGGCCTCGCTGCCCGTGGCCCTGCTCATCGCCGCCGTGTTGTACATCAACGAGTTCCAGGACGCCGCTGCCGACGCCGCTGTGGGCCGCACCCATCTGGTCGTGCGTCTGGGCAAGCGGCTGGCCGCACAGGGCTATGCCGCGCTGATGGCCGCCGTCTACGTGACGCTGGCGTTGGGCGTGTTGCTCAACGGCGTCACCCCTGTGGCGCTGTTGGGCTTGTTGACCATGCCCATGGCGGCCAAAGCGGTGCAGGTGGCGCGGGTCCACTACGACGATTCGCAAAAGTTGGTTCCCGCTAATGCGCTCACGATTCAGGTGCACCTATTCACGGGATTGCTGATGTCCCTGGGCTATCTGTTGCAGGGATTGTCATAAGACATAACACAAGAGGGGGCGCAGGGGGATAGGATGGCAGCCATTATCGTCGTGGGCGCTCAGTGGGGGGATGAGGGGAAAGGGCGGGTAGTGGACCGGCTGGCGGCCCAGGCCGATCTGGTGGCTCGCTACAATGGCGGCGATAACGCTGGCCACACCGTCGTCGCCGAAGGCCATACTCTCAGACTGCACTTGGTGCCCTCCGGCATCCTCTATCCGCACGTGACCTGCCTGATCGGCGCTGGCGTGGTGGTTAACCCGGCCCGGCTGGTGCAGGAGATGGACGCACTGGCCGAACTGGGCCTCGATATCGGCCCCCGGCGGCTGAAGCTTAGCGCCGCTGCCCACATCATCCTGCCCAGTCATCAGGCATTGGACGGGGCGCGCGAGGCAGCACGCGGCCAGGCAGCCCTTGGCACCACGCGACGGGGCATCGGCCCCGTCTACGCCGACAAAGCAGCCCGTGTTGGCATACGAGCCGGAGCCATGGCTGACCCCGAGGCCTTCGCCCGCTCTGTCCGTCACGCCATCGAGACCCACAATGATCTGCTGACCAGCATCTACAGTCAGCCTCCGCTCGATGCGCAGGCGATCGCCGCCGAGTTCCACGAATATGCCCGGCGGTTGGCACCCCACCTGACCGATGGCTCAGCGCTGGTGGGGGAAGCACTGGCGACTGGCCGGACGGTGCTCTGCGAGGGGGCACAGGGGACGCTCCTCGACCTCGACCACGGCACTTACCCCTTCGTGACCAGTTCATCGCCTGTGGCCGGCGGCGCGCTAACCGGGCTGGGCTTCGGTCCTGCTTATGTTGAAAGGGTCATCGGCGTGGCCAAAGCGTACACCACTCGCGTGGGAGCTGGCCCCTTCCCCACCGAGCTGACCGACGCCGTGGGCCAGCGGTTGCGGGAGGCAGGGGGCGAGTACGGCACCACCACCGGCCGTCCTCGCCGCTGCGGTTGGCTCGACCTGCCCATCCTGCGCTACGCTGCCCGCGTCAACGGCCTCACTGAACTGGCGTTGACCAAACTGGACGTGCTCAGCGGGTTAGAAGTGCTGAAGGCGGCCGTGGCCTATGAGCGGAATGGAGAACGCACTCAGTACTTCCCGGCCGAGTTGGGGATGGAGGCATTGGCCTTGTGGCGACCGGTCTACGAGCAGTGGCCTGGCTGGGCCGAGGACATCCGAGATGCGCACCGCCGGAGCGACCTGCCGACGGCGGCGCAAGCCTACGTGACCCGCATCGAGGAGCAAATTGGCCTGCCGGTGACCTTCATCGGCGTCGGGCCGGAGCGGGAGCAGGCGATCGTCTCTCAATGATGACGAGGTTGTCAATGCTTGAGCGTTATTCTCGCCCCCAGATGCGGGCCATCTGGACGCAGGAGAACCAGTACCGGCAGTGGCTGCGGGTCGAGCTGGCCGCCGCCGAGGTGATGGCTGAGCTAGGCCGGGTGCCCCAGGAAGCCTGGGCTCAGATTCGAGAACGAGCCGACTTCACCGTGGAAGGGGTGGCCGCACGAGAAGCGGCGACCCGCCACGATCTGGTCGCTTTCCTGGAGGAGGTCATCGCCCACGTGGGAGAGGAGGCCGGCCGCTATCTCCACCTGGGGCTGACCTCCTCGGACGTGAAGGATACTGGTCTGGCCCTGCAACTGGTCGCCGCCCTGGACATCCTCCTGAACGAGGCCGACGATTGCGTTGCCGCGCTCAAAGCACGTGCCTTGGCCGAACGGAACACGATAATGGTCGGTCGCACCCACGGGGTGCACGCCGAACCGGTGACGTTGGGGTTGACGTTGGCGCTGTGGGCTTTCGAGATGGCGCGGAACCGGGAGCGTCTGGCGCGGGCGCGGGAGATCGCCGCTGTGGGCAAGCTCTCCGGGCCGGTGGGGGCCTACACCAGCGTGGACCCTGAGATCGAGCGACGAGTGTGCGAACGACTGGAGCTGCGGCCAGCCTCCATCAGCAGCCAGGTCCTGCAGCGGGACCGGCAGGCTGAGGTGATGTGGGCCTGCGCGATAACGGCAGCGACGGTGGAAAAGATCGCCACCCAGGTGCGCATCTGGTCACGCACGGAACTCGGCGAGGTGGAGGAGCCGTTTCGCGCCGGGCAGCGGGGCTCCTCGGCCATGCCGCACAAGCGCAACCCCATCCTCAGTGAGCGGCTTTCGGGGCTGGCGCGGCTTTTCCGAGGCTGGTTGGTGGCAGCGCTGGAAGATGTGGCCCTGTGGGATCAGCGGGACATGACCCACTCCTCGGTGGAACGCTTCATCCTGCCCGATGCCACCATCACGCTGGACTATATGCTCGATCGGCTGCGGGAGCTGATAGAGACGATGGTCGTGTATCCGGAGCGGATGGCGGCCAACCTGGCCCGCACGCAGGGGCTCATCGGCAGTCAGCAGGTGCTGCTGGCATTGGTGGAGCGGGGGATGGGACGCCAGGAGGCATACGAACGGGTGCAGCGAGCGGCGATGGCAGCCTGGCGAGGGGAAGGTCACTTCGCCGCTCTGCTTGCTGACGACGAGGTCATTGCCAGCTTCATCTCGCCGGAGGAGCTGAACGGGCTGCTCGACCCGACGGCAATGCTGAGACATGTGAATGAAGTATTCGAGCGTTTGCAAGAGGTGTGAGACCTCTCAACTATCGGGCGGCGAGGAAGACCATGCAAGCTGAACTGATCATCGCTCATGCCGCTCAATTGCTTACCGTGGCCGGGGGACACGGCCCCAAACGGGGTACGGCCATGGCCGATGTGGGTATCATCGAGGATGGCGCGCTGGCGGTGCGGCGGGGGCGCATTGTCGCCGTGGGGCCGACGAACGAGGTACTGGCCGACTTCGCCGCCGCGCGCGTCGTTGACGCCCGTGGCAAGGTGGTCCTGCCCGGCTTCGTGGACCCGCACACCCATCTGGTGTGGGCCGGCGACCGGGCCGGCGAGTTCGAGCAGCGGGTGGCCGGGGCCACGTACATGGAAATCATGGCCTCCGGCGGAGGCATCATGTCCACCGTGCGGGCCACCCGCGCCGCCCCGCTGGATGAACTGGTGGCCCAGAGCCGCGCCCGTCTTGACCGCATGCTGGCCCACGGCACGACCACCGCCGAGGTGAAGACCGGTTACGGGCTGGAGCTGCAGGCGGAGTTGAAGATGCTGGCCGCCATCGCCCTGCTCGACGCCCAACATCCGGTTGACCTGGTGCCCACCTTTCTGGGCGCCCATGCGGTGCCTGCTGAATACGCCGGCCGCGCCGACGAATATGTGGACCTGGTTGTGGATGTGATGCTGCCTGCGATAGCACAAGGGGTTAAGGGTTACGGGTCAGGGGAAAACGATCTAACCCCCAACCCCTCCCCCATAACCCCTGTCTTCTGTGATGTCTTTTGCGATCAGGGAGCCTTCACGTTGGAGCAATCCCGACGCGTCCTGGAGGCGGCCAGGGCCTATGGCATGGGGCTGAAAATCCACGCCGACGAGTTCGAACCCCTGGGCGGCACGCGGCTGGCCGTGGAGCTGGGTGCGATCTCCGCCGATCACCTGGTGTGCACGTCGCCGGAGGAGATCGAGCTGTTGGCCCAATCGGACACCATCGGGGTGGCGCTGCCGGGCACGCCCTTCGGGCTGGGGCATCACCAGTACACGCCGGCGCGGGCGTTCATCGAAGCGGGCGGCGCGTTGGCCCTGGCCACGGACCTCAACCCCGGCACCTGCTGGTGCGAGTCCATGCCCTTCATCATCGCCCTGGCCTGCCGATACATGCACCTGACGCCGGCCGAGGCCATCACCGCCGCCACGCGCAACGCGGCCTGCGCCGTAGGCCTGGGGGAGGAAACGGGGAGCCTGGAGGTAGGCAAGCGGGCCGACGTCATCATCCTGGAGGTGGACGATTACCGCCATCTGGGTTACCGCTTCGGCACCAATCCGGTGCAGACGGTCATCAAACGAGGAGAGATTGTGAAGGAGGGAAGCACAGCATGAGCACAGTCTACTTTGTACCGGCCCGGGTCAGGCGCTGGGACTACAGCGCCAGCCTGGCAGCAGGGCTGGAGCGTCTCATTGAGAAACTGGACTTCAGCCAGGCCATCGGCAAAGACGAGGTTGTGGCCGTCAAAACCCATTTCGGCTCACACGGGGCCCACCGCATTGTGCGGCCGGTGTTCCTGCGCAAAATCGTCGAGGGCGTCAAAGCGGTCGGCGGCAAGCCCTTCGTCTGCGACACGGTGCGCATCAACGGCTGGGACTATCTGGAGGTGGCCAACCAGAACGGCATCAACCCGCAGTCGGTGGGCTGTCCGGTGATCCTGGCCGATGGGCTCTTTGGCTTCGACAGCATCGAGGTGAAGGCCGGCCCGGTGCTGGGCAGCGTGCGCGTGGCCACGGCCATCCACGATGCGCCGGCCATGATCGTGGTCAGCCACTGCAAGGGGCACATCGAGTCCGGCTATGGCGGCGCCATCAAGAACCTGGCCATGGGCGGCGTGGCCGGCCGGGATCGCGGCGGGGATTGGAGGCAGGCCCGCGGCCACCTGCACGCCGCTGCCGGGGAGTCTTCGGTCATCCGCGACCCCGAACTGTGCACCCTCTGCCTGCAATGTCTGCACGTCTGCCCCACAGAGGCCATCTTCGAGGACGATACGGGGCTGCGGGTGGACGACGAGAAGTGTTGGCGCTGCGGCCGTTGCGAGCGCGTCTGTCCGGAGGGGGCCATCAAGCTGCAGAAGCGGGGGCAGAACGAGTTCCAGATGGCCCTGGCCGAGGGGGCCCAGGCCGTGTTAAGCACCTTCCAGCCGGGCAAGGTGCTCTTCTTCAACTTCGTGCTGGAGGTGCAGCCGGAGTGCGATTGCATGCCCGGGGCCGATACGCCCGTGGTGCAGGATCAGGGCATCCTGGCCTCCAGGGACATCGTGGCCATCGAACAGGCGGCGCTGGACCTGATCAACAACGCCTTGCCCCTGCCGGGGTCTTTGGCCGAAGAGCGGGGCGTGAAGGCCGGCCAGCGCGTCCTGGCCGCGGCGTTGGGCGTGGATGGGCAATTGCACATTGACGCCGCCGCCCGCATCGGGCTGGGCAGCCGGGAGTATGAGTTGGTGGAACTGTGAAACCGAAGAGGCCGATTGCGAGGCATTGCCGGCCTATCCGCTCTCGTTTGCGTTACCGCCCGTTAACTCGTAGCGCCATATGCCGTTCACCCCGGTCACCCTCACCTTTCCCGCCGCCTCCATCACGTCCAGGTGCCCCAGGACCTCGGAGACGGCCAGGAAAGTGTCTATGGCCCCCAGGCGGGGAAACAGCGCCTGCACGATGGCCCACACCGTCTGCGGGCCGGCGGATAGCACTGCCCGGATGTTGTCCAGCCGCTCCTGGTAGAAGGCAAACCGCCGCTCGATCAGCGCCCGGTGATCCTCGATCGGTTCGCCGTGCCCCGAAAGCACCAGGTCAACGTCCATCTCCGCCACCCGCCGCAGGCTGGCCCAGTACTCCACTAACGGACGGCGACGTTCTGCGCCCTCCCGCTCCGGCGGCTCGATGATGGCGTTGGAGCTGATGTGCTTGATGAGGTGGTCGCTGCCCAGCAGCAGCCGCGTCTCCCGCTGGTAGAGGCAGATGAGGCCGGCGGCGTGGCCCGCTGTGTGCAGCACCTCCCACCTCATCTCGCCCAGGCGGAGGGTGTCTCCCTCGTCCACCAGATGATCTACCCGCACAGTGCTGCTGTGGCGGTTGACGTGGCGGAAGCCGCCGGCCACGCGCAATTGTACGGCCAGCGGCACCCCCGCCGCTCTCAGCAGGCCGGCGTACCAGTTCAGGCTTCCCCCGCTTTCCTCGTCCCCGCTCAGGCGGGCTGCGCAGCGCGGATGGGCAAGGACCTGCGCCCCGCTGCGCTCGGCCAGCGTCGCCGCCAGGCCGTAGTGGTCGGCATGGTCGTGGGAGATGACGATACGCTGCAGATCACGCACGCCATAGCCCAGCGCCGCCAACCCCGCCTCCAGTTCCTGCAACGCTTCCGGCGTGCGCGGGCCGGTGTCCAGCAGGGTCAGTGGCTCCCCCTCCAGCAGGTAAACGTGCACCGGTCCCACGGGGAAGGGGGTGGGAAGAGTGATTTGATGGATTGATGCTGGCCAGTGGGTCATGATGCAAGAGACAGGAGACGGGGAGAGGGGGTGAGGGGGAGACAAGGAGACGGGGAGAGAAAGAGCGAGGTGTCTTTCTCCCCGTCTCCCAGTCTCCTTGTCACCTTGTCTCGCACCTTCCTTCCTCAAGTGCTGAGCATGGAAGCTCTGCTTTCCATTCAGGCAGGCCGACTCTTGACCAGCGCCTGCCAGGTGCCCTTCTGCACCACCTCGCCGCGCTGGTTGATCACGCTGACCTCCAGGATCACCATGCCGCTGCCCAGCCGGGGCAGGGGGCGGGTCTCGCTCACCGTGGCCGTGGCGTGGATAGTGTCGCCGATGAAGACGGGGGCGCGGAACTTCCAGCTCAGCTCGCGGAAGGCTTCTGCTGTGCCCTCGATGAGGCCCAGGCGCGTGATCAGGCCGCTGGCGATGGAAAGAATGAGCAGGCCGTGGGCGATGCGCTGGCCGAAGACCGTCGTTTTAGCAAATTCGGCGTCGGTGTGCAACGGGTTCCAGTCGCCGGTCAGAGCGGCGAAGTTGACCACATCCGTCTCGGTGATCGTGCGCGCCGCAGTGGCCGCACTGAAGCCCACAGCAAACTCCTCGAAATAGCGACCGCGGGTGAGTGACTGGTCGGTGGGTGAGGTCATGGGATCAGCTCCTGGTCTGGGCAAGTTCGTCAGTCGCCTGCGCAGGTCCCGACATCCTCGGAGACTCATACACTATCCGGCAGCGGACGCTCCTCCGGCCCGTCGTATTCGTGTGCCGTGGGGTCAATGCGGCGCATGGGCCGCTCGCGGGTCTGCTCCTCGTAGACGTGGGCCACCAGCCCCACCGTGCGGCTGATGGCGAAGAGCCCGTTGCCCAGCTCCGGCGGGAAGCCCATCTCACACAAGATGGTGGCGATGGCCCCATCCACGTTCATGGGCAGATCGCGGCCCAGGGCTTCGCGCATGGCCGCGCGCAGGGCCTGCGCCATCTGCACATAATCGCCGGCCACGCCCAGTTCTTCGGCCAGGGCGAAGAGGCGCCGCGTGCGCGGGTCATCCGTGTGCACGCGGTGGCCATAGCCAGGGAGGCGCTTGCCCTGCGCCCTGTACTCGGCCAGCAATTCTGCCGCCACGGTCGGGGCGTCTTTGCCGCTCTGCCGTTGCCGTTCGACCGCTTCCAGCAAGACCCTCATGCAGTCCTCGATGGCCCCGCCGTGGTGGCGGCTGATGGCCATGATGCCGGCGGCCACGGCCGTGGTCAGCGGGGCGCCGCCGGAGGCCACGGTGCGTGCCGCCAGGGCCGAGGGCGGCGTCGCCCCGTGGTCCACGCTGGAGACGAGAATGGCATCCATCAGCCTGCCATGCGCTTGCGAGGGCAGCTCCCCCTTCAGCACCAGGTAGACCACCTGGCCGAAGGAGAGCCGGCCCATCAGCTCGTCAATACGCACCCCGCGCACGGCGACCTTGTTCGGTTCGATTTTGGTGATGGCCGTGCGCCATTTCTCTTCAGTCATGCTTTCCTCCGCTTGCATCTGCGTTCCTGGCTGAGATTGACGTATGCCTCATGGACAGCTTTTGGCTGATCACCTCGAGCAGTTCTTGCGCAACGTTTAGAACATGGTCTGCTTCTTGCCTGGTTGCCCTGTATTGACCGTAGACGGTGCGGTGTCGCTTCCTCCGTGCCCGGTCAAACTCGTCCACCAGGCGAGAGTATGGCTGTCCCAGGCAGGTTGATGAGCTCACCTTCTGTCAGTTGGAAGTCAAACCACTGGTCACATTGCCACTCTGCTCCCACGCGGCGACATTCCACCCTTGCTTCTCGCTCTTCCCAGGGCACCGTGCGGCCGGGCCGGAACCAGGCCACTACCTGCACCGTGGCGAAGTAGCCATCATTCTCCTCTTCGCGCACGCTCACGTCCCGGTACGGCTCCCCCTGCGCCTGAGCCCATTGCTCGAAGACCCCCTGCACAGCTCCCGCCACCTCCGCCGAGGGCGTGGGCGTGAGCCGAGCCTCGGCGGTGAGGGCGGCCAGGAAGACCAGGAGACCGACGGCACCGATCAGAGCCAGCAGTCGGATAACCTTGCGGGTTGACATGGCGCACCTCCTGCGCTTCGCTTCGGAGAGCCCTCGATACAACGTTCACCTCAACTTCAGGTTTCCTCCCCGGCTGGCCAATTGGAGTACGAATGGGTGACTGCTCAGGCCTGGAGAAATAGCGCGCTGATTCCGCAGATGTCACGCAGATGAACGCAGACAAATCGGAGAAAAATCAGCGTCAATCAGCGTGCTTCTGCGCGAATCTGCGTTCTATTTGCCTACTGGCTGAGCAGTTACCCCAATTCTACATGCTCAGGGTGGAGATGTCAAACTCCTTCCGGTGACCGGGTGCATTTCAGTTTTTTGGAAATGTCATTGCGAGCCGAAGGCGAAGCAATCTCCTGCCAGCTAGTGGGAGATTGCCCTTCGGCAAAGCTCAGGGCAGGCTTCGGCACAAACCATGCCCTGAGCGCAGCGAATGGGGGCGCGCCTCGCAATGACACAGGCCAGGCTGGCTCTCGCTCTCGCCACTAAAGTGAAATACGCCCGCTTGCCTTCCGCGCCTTGACAGCAGCCTGGCCTGGTGCTAGAATATGGCCCATCACAACACAGCGAACACCGAACTCCGAACCCTTACAGGAGGAATAGGTGAAGAAAATCGTCGAATGTGTGCCCAACTTCAGCGAGGGACGGCGGCAGCCGGTCATTGACGCCATCGCCAAGGCCATCGCCTCCGTGCAGGGCGTGCGCATCCTCGACGTGCAATCGGATGCCGACCACAACCGCACGGTGGTGACCTTCGTAGGCGACCCGGAGGCGGTGACCGAAGGCGCTTTTCAGGGGATCGCCACCGCGACGCGGTTGATTGACCTGAACCACCATCGCGGGGAGCATCCCCGCATCGGCGCCGCCGACGTGGTGCCCCTGGTGCCCGTGCGCGGCGTGACCATGGAGGAGTGCGTGGCCCTGGCGCGGCAGCTCGGCCAGCGCGTGGGCGAGGAGCTGAACATCCCCGTCTACCTCTACGAGGAGGCGGCCACGCGGCCCGACCGCCGCAACCTGGCCGACATCCGCCGCGGGGAGTACGAAGGGCTGAAGGAGGAAATCCTCACCAACCCCGACCGGGCGCCCGATTTCGGCCCGGCGCGGCTGGGGCCGGCCGGCGCCACCGTCATCGGCGCCCGGCCCTTCCTCATCGCCTACAATGTCTTCCTGACCACCGACAACGTGGAAATCGCTCGCCAGATCGCCCGCGCCGTGCGCCATTCCAGCGGCGGCCTGCGTTATGTCAAGGCACTGGGGTTGTTGGTCAACGGCAAGGCGCAGGTGTCCATGAACCTGACCGACTTCCGCCATACGCCCGTGCACCGCGTGGTGGAGATGATCCGCCGCGAGGCGGCCCGCTACGGCGTGGCCATAGAGCGCAGCGAGCTCATCGGCCTGATCCCCCAGCAGGCGCTGTTCGACGCCGCCCAGTGGTATCTGCAACTCGACGGCTTCACCCCCGACCAGGTGCTGGAGAACCGACTGCAAGAGGCGTGAGCAAGAGGCAGGAAGCAAGAAGCAAGAGGCAAGAGGCAAGAAGCAAGAAGAACGGGCGTTTGAGCTTTGGAGTTTGAGCTTTGGAGTTTCTGGTAGATGGCCACAACCTCATCGGCAGCGGCCAGTTGCCGGGCATCTCCCTGGCCGATGAGGACGACGAGCGGAAGCTGGTGCATTTGCTGCGCCGTTACCGCAGCCACGGGCGCAAGAAGATCACCGTGTTCTTCGACGCCGGGCTGCCCGGCGGCCTCTCCCGTGAGCTTTCCGGCGGCGGCGTGAAGGTCATCTTCGCCAGTGCCGAGCGGCGCAGCGCCGACGAGCTCATCGCCGCACGGCTGCGCCAGGCCGCCCGGCCGCGCGAATTGACCGTGGTCACCTCCGACCACTCCCTGGCCGCGCTGGCCCAGGCGCGGGGCGCTCAGGTCATGTCCGCCGCCGAGTTCGCCGCCCGGCTCACCGCCCCGCTCCCCTCCTCGGTACGGCTCCGTGAAGAGCCCCTGCTGTCGCCGCAGGAGGTGGAGGAGTGGTTGGCCTTTTTCGAGGAAACGGAGTAGGGCAGGGCTGAGAGCTGTCCTACTGTGCCGCCTCACGCAGCCGGCGCAGGCAGCGCCGCGGCACGTAGACGCTGCCCAGATCGGCCTTTTCGGGCAGAGGGCCGTGATAGTCGCTGCCACCGGTGGGGATGAGGTCGAAGCGGCGGGCCAGCGCCAGCAGTTGATCGGTCATCGCCGCCGTGTGGCGAGGGTAGTAAGCCTCCAGTCCCACCAGGTCCGCCGCGCACAGGGTGGCCAGTCGCGTCTCCAGGTCGGCGATGGCCGCCACCCCATCGGTCATGTCGCCCAGGGGGTGAGCCAGCACAGGCAGGCCACCGGCGCGGGCGATGGCGCGGCAAGCCTCGACCGGTGAGAGTTTGAAGCGCTCGGCATAGGCCGGGCCGTGACGGTCAATGTAACGCTCGAAAGCCTCCCGCCGCGTGGCCACATGGCCCGCCTCCACCAGGGCCATGGCCACATGCAGCCGGCCGATGATCTCCCCACCGGCCAGCTCCCGCACCCGCTGGAAGGAGACGGGCGCCCCTAAATCGGCCAGTTTTTGCACCATCTGCTGTGCCCGGACGACCCTGCCCGCCTCGATGCGGCGCAGGAGCGCCCCCAGCTCTGCATCCCGCCAGCCGTCGTGGAAGAAGTAGCCCAGGATATGCACCTCGCCCTCGGGCACATCGGTGTTGATCTCCACGCCGGGGATGACCTCGATGCCCCAACGGGCAGCGGCGGCCAGGGCCCCGGCGATGCCGTCCACCGTGTCGTGGTCGGTGATGGCGATGGTTTCCAGGCCCAGGCGGGCAGCATAAGCCACCACCTCGGCCGGGGGCAGCAGGCCATCGGAGGCGTTGGTGTGGCAATGCAGGTCAATGGCGTTCATGGGCAGGCCGCCGTTCAACATGTGTGTCCATCTCGCCACCATTCTACCCCACCCGGCGCGGGAGGACAAGTTGGCAGGGGCACTTGGGCGCGCGCGGCGAAAGACCGGGGAGTAGGAGGGGGACCTCTATCGTTTGACGAACGGCTATGGCTGTGGTAGAATGATCACAGCCCCGGAAGCACAGGGCCTTGTTCCCCATCTACTCACACCGGAGGAGTTCATGAAGAGTTACCGCAAGGAGCTTTGGTTCCACGCCCCCACCCGCCGCGCCTTCATCAACATCACGCCTCAGGTGGAAGAATGCCTGCGCGAAAGCGGCATCCAGGAGGGCCTGTGCCTGGTCAACGCCATGCACATCACCGCCTCGGTCTTCATCAACGACGACGAGCGCGGCCTGCACCAGGACTACGACGATTGGCTGGAGCAACTGGCCCCCCACGAGCCGGTCAGCAAGTACCGTCACAACCGCACCGGAGAGGACAACGCCGACGCCCACCTCAAGCGGCAGATCATGGGGCGGGAAGTGGTGGTCGCCATCACCGGGGGTCGGCTGGACTTCGGCCCCTGGGAGCAAATCTTCTACGGCGAGTTCGACGGACGCCGCAGGAAGCGGGTGCTGGTGAAGATCATCGGCGAGTAAAGGAGATTGACGATGCCACGCGATTTCCAGCAGAACCTGGACAAGTACGCCGAAGTGATCCTGAAAGTGGGCGTCAACCTGCAAGCCGGCCAACGGCTGCTCATCGGCTGGCCGGCCGCCGGGCTCTACGGCACGCCCATCGAGCTGGCCCCCCTGGTGCGCATCATCGCCAGGAAGGCCTACGAGATGGGTGCCCGACTGGTAGAGGTGCTCTGGAGCGACGATCAGATCCGCTTGATCCGCTTCCAGCACGCGGCCAGGGATACCTTCGCCGAGATCCCCCGCTGGCGGGCGCAGGCAGCGATCGAAGCTGCCCAGGCCGGCGATGCCCTGCTGCGCCTCAGCGCCGAGGACCCGGACCTGCTCAGCGGGCAAGACCCTGAGCTGATCGCCCTGGTCAACGCCACCAACGCCGAACACCTCACGCCCTTCTACCAGATGCTGACCAGAAACGCCATGAACTGGAGCATCGCCACCGCACCGGTCAGCGGCTGGACGGAGAAGCTTTTCCCCGATCTGCCTGCCGACGAAGCCCAGGCCCGCTTCTGGGATGCCCTCTTCCAGATTTGTCGCATCACCGCCGACGACCCCATCGCCGCCTGGCAGGAGCACGTCCGCCAGTTGGTGGCCAGGAGCGAGACCCTCAACCGCAAGCAGTACGCAGCCCTGCACCTGACTGCGCCAGGCACCGATCTGACCATCGGCCTGCCCAAGCGGCACATCTGGTCGGGCGCCCGCATGCGCACCCAGGCCGGCATCGCTTTCACCGCCAACATCCCCACCGAAGAGGTCTTCACCATGCCCCACGCCGGCCAGACCGAGGGCATAGTCACCATGAGCAAGCCGCTGGCCTACGGCGGCGCGCTGATCGAGGGCATCCGCATGACCTTTTCCGGGGGACGGCTGACCCGGCTGACCGCCGACAAGGGCGAACAGTACCTGCGCAAAGTGCTGGAGATAGACGAGGGCGCCCGGCGCCTGGGCGAGGTGGCGTTGGTGCCGCACAGCTCGCCCATCTCGCAGATGGGCAGGCTGTTCTACAACACCCTCATTGACGAAAACGCGGCCAGCCACATCGCCGTGGGGCGCGGGTTCCGTTTCGCTGTGCAGAACGGAGCAGCGATGTCCGACGAGGAGTTCGCCGCCATCGGCGGGAACTCCAGCAAGATCCACATTGACTGCATGGTCGGTTCGGGCGAGATGGACGTGGACGGCCTGACCGCGGAGGGCATGGCCGAGCCGCTGATGCGCGCGGGGGAATGGGCGTTCGAGGTGTGAGAGTCTCAGTCCTGTTCCAGCTTCTTGCGCCGCCTTTCGGCGCGGCGGCTGATGCGGGTGAAGACGCGGCTTAAGCCCATGGCCTCCTTGGCCAGCCGCAACGTCTCCGCCGCCTCCTCCCGCGTGCGCAACGTCCCTGCGTAGATGATCTCGTCCACCAGGCCGGCCTGGCCCTCATAGCAGGCACGCCGCTGGCGCAGGGGATCGAGAAAGGCGTTCAACGCCCGCGCCAGCTTCTCCTTCACCTCCACGTCCCCCACCTTCCCCTGCTGATAGCGCCGTTTCAAGTCCTCCACCTCCTCCCGGTCGGGGTTGAAGATGTCATGGTAGATGAAGACCGGGTTGCCCTCCACCGTGCCGGGGATGTGGGCATGGATACGCTTGGGATCGGTGTACATGCTGAAGACCTTCTTGCGCACCGTGGCCGCATCATCGGAAAGGAAGATGGCGTTGCCCAGGCTCTTGCTCATCTTGGCCTGACCATCGGTGCCGACCAGAGTGGGCACCTCCCCCACCATGCCCTGGGGAATGGGGAAGACCTCGCCGTAGAGGTAGTTGAAGCGGCGGGCGATCTCCGCCGCCAGCTCGACATGGGGCAGGTTGTCCTTGCCCACGGGCACCAGGTGCGCCCGCGGGGTGAGGATATCGGCAGCCTGCAACACCGGATAGCCCAGCAGGCCGAAGGGCATTTCCGTGAGCCCGGCGTCGCGGGCCATGTCCTTAAGGCTGGGCATCCGGCTCAGCCGCGGCACGGTGACCAGCATCTCGAAGAGCAGATTCAGCTCGTACACCTCGTGCACCGCCGATTGCAGGTAGATGGTGGACTTCTCCGGGTCAATGCCCGAGGCCAGATAGTCCAGCACCATCTCCCGTGCCGTCTGGTCAATCTGCTCGATGGACGCCTTGTCCGGTTTCGTGGTCAGCATGTTCAGGTCGGCGATGATGAAAAAGCATTCGTATTCGTCCTGCAGGGCCACGCGGTTCTTCAGGCTGCCCACGTAATGGCCCAGATGCATCTTGCCCGTCGGCCGGTCGCCGGTCAGTATGCGTTTTCGAGCTTCCATTCTAGCCTCCCATCAGTATCTAATGCCCGGTATCCGACACCCAGGCGGGGGGCAAGCAGCCCAAAATCCGCTGCCCATTTACGCCGGGTTGTCAGGCAGATACCAAAAGACCCCGCGTGCGACACGCGGTGTCTTTGCAGCCAGTCTCACTCGGCCTGGGCCAGATAACGGTGGCCTGTCCGGGAACGCCTACTGCGACCCACGTCGGTTCAGCGCCCAACTCCCCGGGCCATTCGCCGCCTGCGCTGGTGCCCCACTTCCACCTCGCAGGGGCTCTCTGCACCTCGCTTTGGCGGTTACTCGTCCGGTTCACAGTCGTTGCCGGGATCGGTTGTCCAGGCACATTATGCCACAAAACCCGATGCCTGTCAAACAGAGCCATGCGCGGCACAGGCGCACCGTTTACAGTTTGCAGTTCGGAGTTCGAGGTTTGGATTTTCTCCGCCGATCGTAGGCCGGCAACTGGGTGAGATGGCGGAGGAAGATCACGCCCAGGCCGCCGATGCCCAGCGCCATCGCCTGCGGAGAGACAAGGTGCAGCCGGTCGAACAGCCAGAAGACAGGCACCATGAGCACGGCCATGAGCATCACCGCCCGCGGGCTATCGCGCAATGGCAGATAAGCCAGACCCCACAGGGCGGCGCCGACGAAGGGCAGCAATGGCTGCTGCCAGAAGAACAGGCCCACCAGCGTGCCCAGCCCCATCCCGCCGTGGAAGCCGATGTAGACGGGCCAGCAATGTCCGGCCACGGCGGCCATGCCCGCTGCCGGCAATGCCCACGGCGTCCCTGCGAGCCGCAGCGCCAGCCAGGCGGCCAGCACACCCTTGCCCATGTCCACCAGGGCAGTGATAGCGCCGGCAACCACGCCGGCCAGGCGGTACACGTTGAGGCCACCGATGTGCCCGCTGCCGCTGAAGCGCACGTCCGGCTTCTTCAGCAGCCGCGTCACCACCACACCGGTGGGAAACGCACCGATGAGGTAACCGAGAACGGCGGCAACGAGCAGGCGACCGACGAGCATTGTGCCTCCTAGCACGCCACCCGCAACCGGCGGCGCAGCACGCTCACCTCCAGCCGGTGGGCGTCGGTGCGCATGATTTCCCCGTCCACGTGCACGGGCAGCCCCTGCGGCGAGGAGACAACGACGTGAGCGGCCCGATCCACCATCACCGTGGGCTGGGTGGCGTGAGTGCCGCGAATGAAGTAGGGGAGCAGGCGGAACATGGCGGGGCGGCTCACCTGGCGAGCCAGCGTTATGTCCAGCAAGCCGTCGTCCTGCACGGCCTGCGGGGCGATCATGAACATGCCGCCGGTGCGGCGGCCATTGGCCACCGAGGCCATGAGCAGCGGCAGCGTGCGCTCCTGCTCGTTGTAACACACGGTCACCACAGGCGCTTTGTAGTACAGGAAGATGGTTTTGAGCGCCGCCACCAGGAAGACCAGGGCCCCGCGCAGGTAGCGCAGCTTGTAGCTTTCCACCGTGGTGGCAGCATCGAAGCCGGCACCGAAGTTGTTACAGAAGTAGCGCACGTTCCCCAGCTCGTCCTGGACACGGCCCACATCCACCACTCTCGTCCGCCCGGCGGTCAGCACCCGACAGGCGGCGGGCACGTCGCCCACAGGCACGCCCATGCACCAGGCGAAGTCGTTGCCCGTGCCGATAGGAATGAAGCCGAGGGTTCCGGCCGGCTCTCCCGCCTCCCAGGCCGGCGTGCCCAGGCTGGCCTCCATGATACCGTTGAGCACCTCATTGGCCATCCCATCGCCGCCCACGGCGGCGACGACCTCCCAGCCCTCCCGCACGGCCTGCGCCGCCTGGGCCACGGCCGACAGCGGCCCCGTCGTCTCGGCGATCTCGAACGTGGCTCCTGCTTCCCTCAGCGTCCGGCGGACGGCCTCTCCTGCCCGCCGCCCCGCTCCGCTGCCTGAGACGGGGTTGAGGATGACTTTGATCGTGGGCATATTCCCCTCCGCTGCACGATGCGCTCGGCTGTTTTGACGATAACAACACCACCGACGGCCTGGAGTTGCTGACCTTCTCCCCAGGCCGTCGGTGATGTGCAGAGGGGGCGAACAGCGCGCTCTCAGGCCATCTCCTCGTTCGCCAGGCGATTTATCGTGTCATATACAGCCTGCCGGTCAATGGAATCCGGCAAGGGGCCAACCGTGGTCAGCTTGCGCTCGACGATCTCGCGGGCGAACAGCGCACTGCGTTGCAGGGAATTCCCATCGAGCAGCGCCACCAGAAAGCCGGCCCAGAAGGCATCGCCGGCGCCGGTGGCATCCACAACCTGGACAGGCCGCGCCGGAATAGGCGTGATCCTTCCCTCCTCGGAGAGAAGGATGCCCCTGGCTCCCATGGTGAAAACCACAACCTTCGGACCCATCTCATGGAGCAGCGCAATGCTCTCTTCCGGCGCCCTGTCGCTGCCAAAGATGCGCCTGGCATCGTCCAGTGAGGGCTTGGTGATGGTGGCATAGCCCAGCATCCGGCGCAGGACGTCCTTCGCCTCCCGATAATCGGGCCAGATCTGAGGGCTGTAATTGGGATCGAGGGAGATGATCTTGCCATGTTGGTGGGCCAGTTGAAAGGCTCTCTCCACTGCTGCACGGGAGGGCTGCCGTGAAAGGGGCCAGGTAGAGGCATGGATCACCTTTGCCCGCTTGATGGCCCCCTCATCCACCTCCTGGGGCTCCAGGCGATAGTCGCCGCTGCGAAAGGCCTCGAAATCGGGCGTGCCCTGGGTGCGGGAAACGAACACAATGCTCGTGTGGACGCGGTGATCCATGATCAGGTAGTCGGTCACCACGCCGGCCCGCTGCAACTCCGCCTTGAGGAACTGACCGAAGGCTCCGATACCCGTCTTAGAGATGACTGCGGCGCGGCCGCCCAGCTTGGCCACGTTCACGGCGATGTTGGCCGGCGAGCCGCCCTGCACCTTGCGGAACGTACAGGCGTGACGCAGCGAGTCGGTCTCTTCGACAGAGATGAAATCAATCAGTGTCTCGCCGATGGCCAGAACGTCCAGATCACCTTTCAGGACACTCAGCTTTGGCAATGCTCCCATTTCGCAGGGCCTCCAATTGCCGGTAGATGGCCTGACGATCAATCAGACGCTGAACGTGGCCGACCTCGCGCAGTTTGAGCGCCGCCACCTCATGGGCAAAGCGCACACAGAAGGGCCAGGATCGGCCATCGAGACGGGCGACGAGCAACCCCGCCCAGAAGGCATCGCGCCCTCCGGTCACACTGACCACCTGCACCAGCGGCAGCGGCCCTACCCGTTCAACTGTTGTGCCCTCAGAGACGGTCACCAAGCCGCCGCTGCGGGTGACGATAACCACCTTCGCCCCCAGGCTGTGGAACTGGCGCAGGCAGGCGGCCTCCAGATCGTCTTCCTCCATATTGGGATCGAACAGCCGCCGTGCGTCTTTCAGAGAGGGCTTGACGATGGTTACATAGGGCAGTATCTGCGCCAGCACCTCCCAGGCCTCCACTTTGTCCGGCCAAACTCGGGAGCTATAGTTCGGGTCCAGCGAGACCAGCTTGCCTTCCCGATGAGCCAGCCGCAGCGCCCGGCGGATGGCCGAACGCGCTGGCTCATGCGCCAGCGCAAAACAGGAGGTATGCACCGCTCGGGCGCGAGCGATCAACTCCTCGGAGACATCGTGCAAGGTCAACAGCACGTCAGCACCCCGATTGACCTGAAAGTCAGGCACACCGGTCGTTTGGGTCGAGAACACACTGGTCGTCGGCTTCTCGGTGGTGTGGAGCAGGGCCTCTGTGCTCACGCCGTGGCGCTGAAGCTGTTCCTCCAGGAACTCGCCAAAACGGTCCACACCGACCTTGGAGAGCACCGCCGATCGGGCCCCAAGCTTGGCCACGTAGACGGCCACGTTGGCTGGCTGCCCGCCCAGATAGCGAGTGAAGCGGTGAGCTGAGCGCAGCGAATTGACCCGCTCGTGAGAGATGAAATCCACCAGCGTCTCTCCCACAGCCAGCACGTCGAGCTTGAAGTAGAGATCATCCAATTCGTTGAGCGTCACATCGTTCTCCACACGCGGGTCGAGGAAATAGGGATGGATGGGGAGAGGAGGAGAAAGGTGGCTTCTCCTTGCCCCCTTGTCTTCCCGCCCCCTTGTCAGAGCCTGCAGGTAGCCCTCTGCCGTGCGCTGCCAGGTGTAACAGGCCAGGACGCGCTGACGGCCTGCCTCGGCGTAGTGCTGCCAGAGACCGGGGTTGCTGACCAGAGCAAACAGACTGGCGCTAACCTCCTCAAGATCGGTAGGGTCAATCAAAAGCCCATATTCCTCGTCACCCTGGCGCAGGCTCTCGCTGGGGCCGCCAAACTTGGTGACCACTGCTGGTAAACCAGCAGCCATGGCCTCAAGCGGAGCCAGCCCAAAGGGCTCATAGAGCGCCGGCAGGACAAATATCGAGCGCAACCTGGCAAAAAAGCGGTAACCCGCCGCCAGGGCGCCCTGCCCCTGCAATGCGAACATGGAGACCTGGCCGCGCAGCTGCTCCCGTTCGATGACCTCCATCAGGCTATCCAACACCGCCCGTTCCGTGTCTCCAGCATCCCGATAATCTCGGAGCGGATCTTCCAGGTCGCCGGTGATGATCACCAGGTTCGCCTGCTGGCGCAGCTCTGGACTGGAGGCAAAGGCCTTCACCAATCCAAGGTGGTTCTTCTTGGCATCCAGACGGCTGGAGGCGATGATACAGGGCAGACGCAAACGCTCAGGCCACAGATCGCGGGCCAGAGCCGCTCTGATATGGGCGTGGACGGCCTCCTCTTCGCAATGGCGAGCGGCACGATCGAAGATGTCCATGTTCACGCCCGGTGGCACAACGGCAAACCGTGCGTCATCTGTCCAGTCCACCGCACCCCGATAGGCGTTATGGCTGTACTGGCTGTAACGCTCCTGGGCAGTGCTGGTAATGTTGACTACGGAACGGTTCATGGCCAGCCGTTCGGCCGCCAGGCGGCGCGCAAAGTGATAGCGAGCATCCATCTCGGCCAGGTTGCCGCGCGTGACGTGTAGTTTGTCCATCTTCTGGGCACACAGCGAATGGGCAGTGAAGGTGAAGGGCACGCCGGTTTCCGCCTCTATGAGCACGCCGCACAGCCCGCCATCGCCGTAGTGCGTGGTCAAGGCATCCGGCAGACGGCCTTCTTGGCGGTAGAAGGCCAGGATGTTGGGAACCCAGTCCCGCACCAGGTGCGGCCACAGCTCTTCTTTGGGCAGGAAATGAGGGGGGCCGGCCGGCAAGCGCACGATACGCACGTCGGGCACGCCGGGATAAGCGTCGAACGGTTCGGCGAACTCCGGCCACTGCGGGTCTACGATCTGCCGCGTCAGGATGTCCACCCGATGGCCCATCTCAGCCATGGCCAGCGCCAGTTGTTTCACGTAGACAAGCTGCCCGCCAAAGTCAGGATGCGCCGTCCAGTAGCTGTCCTGAGGATCGAAATTACCCTGGGGGTTGACAAAAGCGATGTGCATTCTGTCCCTTCCATGGGACATGGACGAACACGGATCGGGATTAAGGTGACAGTCACCTGGTCAGCCAGATGTTGCGTCTCTCTGCAAAAAGCCTCCCGCATTTAGGCCAGGAAGTGACTGTCACCACGTTCTATATCTTCAGCCACAAATACTGATAGGGGCGTAGGGCCAGTGCCAGTTGTCCTTCCTGAATGGGCGACAGATACTCACCACTCAACAGGTCGAACGGGGCGGCTGACAGGAGATCGGGCGATGTCAAAAGCACGGATTGTGGCTCGGAGGATAGGCTGTTGACGACCAGCAACTGCTCGTCGCCGTGCCTGCGCAGGTAGGCGGCCACCGCCTTCGAGTCAGTCTTCACCCAGGCGAAGTCACCCCGCCCGAAGGCGCTGTGCTCTTTGCGCACGCCGATCATGCGGCGCATGGTATGGAGCAGGGAAGCGGGGTCGGCTTGCTGATCGGCGACGTTGACCCGGGATGGACCATAGACGGGGTCGTCAACGACGGGCGCGTAGAGCGTATCGGGAGAGGCGGTGGAGAACCCGGCGTTAAGGCCGCTGTCCCATTGCATGGGCGTGCGCACCCCATCCCGGTCGTCCAGCCAGATGTTGTCGCCCATGCCGATTTCGTCGCCATAGTAGATGACCGGCGAGCCAGGCAGGGTGAAGAGCAGCGAGTTGGCCAGCTCGATGCGCGCCCGGTCGTTGTCCAACAGCGGGGCCAGGCGGCGGCGGATGCCCAGGTTGAGACGCATGCGCGGCTCAGGGGCATAGAAGTCCCACATGAACTGCCGCTCTTCGTCGGTGACCATCTCCAGGGTCAGCTCGTCGTGGCAACGGAGAAAGGTGGCCCACTGGCAGCACTGGGGAAGAGGCGGCGTGCGGGCCAGGATCTCCACCAGGGGCGTGCGGTCGGCGCGGGCCAGGGCCATGAAGATACGGGGCATGAGCGGGAAGTGGAAGTTCATGTGGAACTCATCGCCGCCTGCCCTGAGCCCTGCCGAAGGGTCGCCGAAATAGGGGCGCACATCTTCGGGCCACTGGTTGGCTTCCGAAAGCAGCATCGTGCCCGGCGCGTAAGCA
The DNA here is from genome assembly GCA_029907105.1 of Anaerolineae bacterium. Taxonomy (GTDB): domain Bacteria; phylum Chloroflexota; class Anaerolineae; order UBA3071; family UBA3071; genus JARYMM01. The sequence goes on from JARYMM010000006.1 coordinate 25,660, forward strand.
TCCACGAACTTGCGCAGCCGCTTGAGGTAGGCGTGGGTTTCCGGCAGGTTCTCGCAGTTGGTGCCTTCCCGCTCGTAGAGGTAGGGCGTGGCATCCACGCGGAAGCCATCCACGCCCAGGTCCATCCAGAACTGCACCACCCGCAGCATGGCCCGCTGCACTTCAGGATTGTCGTAGTTGAGATCCGGCTGATGATGGAAGAAGCGATGCCAGTAGTACTGGCCGCGAAGCGGGTCGTAGGTCCAGTTAGAGGGCTCATAATCCAGGAAGATGATGCGCGCCTCTGCGTACTTCTGATCGGTATCGCTCCAGACATACCAGTCGCGGTACTTCGCGTGTTCCGGATGCCCAGGATCACGGGAGGCCTGGAACCAGGGATGCTGGTCAGAGGTGTGATTGGGGATCAGCTCCACGATGATGCGCAGACCTCGCCTGTGCGCCTCCTCGATCAGCGTGCGCACATCGGCCAGCGTGCCGTAGTCGGGATGGACGTCGAAGGTGTCGCTTACGTCGTAGCCATCGTCGCGCAGCGGCGAGGGGCAGATGGGCAGCATCCAGATGGCATCTACGCCCAGCCACTGCAGGTAGTCCAGCCTGGAGATCAGACCAGGCAGGTCACCGATGCCATCGCCATTGCTGTCGGCAAAGGCGCGCACGAAGACCTCGTAGAAGACGGCGTCTTTGTACCAATCGTGGGACATGGCGCTAACATCTACCCCTTCACTGAACCGGCCAGGAGGCCACGCACGAAGAAGCGCTGCAGCGAGAAGAAGACGATAAGCGGCAAGAGCATGGAGATGAATGCTCCGGCGGTAAGCAAATGCCAATCGGTGCCGAAGGTTCCCAGCATGCCCAGGAGCCGCTGTGTGAGCACTTCGTTCTGAGCGCCGAGGAACACCAAAGCTACCAACAGATCGTTCCACACCCACAGGAACTGGAGGATGGCGAAAGAAGCCAGAGCTGGCACGGCCAACGGCAGGATCAGGCGTACGAAGATGGTGAAGTGCGAGGCCCCGTCAATGAAGGCCGATTCCAGGATGTCGCGGGGCAACGTGCTGATGTAGTTGTACAGAAGGTAGACGGCCAACGGCAGGCCGAAGCCGGTGTGGGCCAGCCAGATGCCCAGGAACGTGCCGTTCAGATCAAGCTTGATGTAGTCCCTCAGGATAGGAATCAGGGCGATCTGCAATGGCACTACCATGATGGCCACCACGCCGATGAAGAAGGTCCTGCGCCCAGGAAAGCTGATCCAGGCAAAACCATAGGCGGCAAAGGCGGCGATCAAAATGGGAATCACCGTCGCCGGAATGGTGACCGTCAGACTGTTCAAAACAGCACTCCACAGCTTGATGTTCTCCTGTCCACGCCTGATCTTCTCCTGCAACCGGGAGTTACCGCCAGCACTGCCTATGACGATCCGATAATTGTCCAGACTGAGCTCTGCTTTGGCCGGGTTGCGCAAAACGGTCCACCAACCTGAAGCAAGGACAGCATCGCCGGAGCGGAAGGAACTGACCAACAGGCCCATCGTCGGCAACGTCCAGACGAAGGCGATGATGAGCAATGTGCCGTACACGAACGCTTTCGAGCCCCATGTTTGTCGCCGGCCAACCATTAGAATGCCTCCGTTTGCTGGGCGAACTGGCGCAGGTTGTAGTACATCACCGGGATGACGGCCAGCAAGAGCACAACGGCAATGGCCGCGCCTCGCCCAAAGTTGAAGGCCCGGAACATCTGACTGTATTGCTCGTTGGCAATCACCTGCGTGCCGAAGTTGCCACCGGTCATGGACTGCACGACGTCAAAGATCTTCAGCGTAAAGAGAATAATGGTCGTCGAGACGGTGATCAGCGTGCCTCGGATGTAGGGTACGGTGATCTTGAAGAACGCCTGAAACTCGTTGGCGCCGTCAATCCTTCCGGCTTCCAGAAGCTCAGCAGGAATGCCCTTGATCGCCGCCGAAATGATCACCATCGCATATCCCGTCTGCAGCCAGATGACGATGACGACCAGGAACAGGGTATTCCAGGGCTGCTTCAGCAGCCAGGCCTGAGGCGGCGCGCCAAGAGCGGTCACAATGGCGTTGAGCAAACCGATTTGCTCGGCGCCCGGGGGCCTGAATTCGTAGATGAACTTCCAGATCACCGAGGCCCCCACCATGGAAATCGCCATAGGCATGAAGATCAATGCCTTTATGATCGTCTCAAAGGCCGGATGCGTGCGATCGGCCAGCACGGCGATAATCAGCCCGAAGCCGACGCTGAACGCGGTGACGACCACCAGCCAGATCAGGTTGTTGCGGAAGGATTCCAGCATGGCCTTACTGGTAAAGGCATAGACGTAGTTCTGGAACCCTACGAACTTCTCCCCCCTGGCGTCAAATAGACTCGCCCAAAGGGTTCTCAGCGTGGGGATGAAGAGATACCAGGCCAGGATGGCCAAGGCCGGCCCGACGAAGACAAAGGGTGTCAGTCGCCTCTTCCACTGTGCCGGGAACCGCTCGATGATCAGGTTGGCCATGAGGAATAGCGCCAGAACCCCGCCCACGCCCCAGATGATGGCCACAATGGCCGTCACCCATTGCGGTGCCTGCCCATCGCGCAGAAAGCGGAAGACCACCAAAAGAACGTAGAAGGTCACGGCGGGAACGAACAGGGAGACGAACAAGCGGCTGAGGTTAGTGCCCAACCATGGCAAGATCCCTGTTAGCCTACCCACCTCTTCAGTTGATGTCTGTTTCATGCTGTGTGTCTCCTCTGGAGAGCGCACGATCTATTCACAAGCACTGATAACGAGAGGGCAAGGCGGATACAACAGTCTGATGCTCCGTACCCACCTTGCCCTTCTGATCATTGTGTTCTCATCGCCCAAAACGACTCGGGCCGCCCCTGGATAGCTTTTGCCGGGCCCTATTTGACAGCAGCGTCAATGTCCGCTATAGCCTCATCCAGGGTTCGCGCGCCGCTGACCCAATCGGTGACCCCCTTCCAGAAGGCCAGATTGAGTTCCGAGGCCATCATGTCCGAACCATCAAAGCGGGCGGCGGTAGCCTTGGTGATGGCTTCGGCCATCGTCCGCTCCAGCTCAGTCGGATACCAGGTGAGGTCCTGCTTCACATGCGGGAACAGCGAGCCACCCTGTCTCGCCCAAGGCTCCACCGAGGCGGGGGTGCCCAGGAACTCGATGAACTTCTTGACCTCAGGCCGCTCCTTACCCTTGAAGACGACGTACTGATCGCCACCGACCTCCAGGGTGAACGGCAGCGCCGGATCAATGGGCGGCAGCATGAAGACGCCTACCATCTCGTCCAGATTTGCCTGTACATCGCTGGGGAAGAAGTTGGTGACGAAGCTGCCCTGCATGTGCAGCCAACACGTGCGATTGTCGCCAAACATCCACGTGGGCGGAACCTTGAAGTCCGTCAAGGCGATGGTCTGGGGGCCGCCGTAGAACAACTCGGGATCCATCCACAACCCCTCCAGGATCTCCCACGCTTTCCTGACTTCAGGAGAATCGAACTTGATCTCGTGGGTGACCCATTTGTCGTAGACCTCCACCGGCTGAGTGCGCAGAAGCAGGTTCTCGATCCAGTCCGTTCCCTTCCAGCCCGTGGCTGCACCAGACTCGATGCCATCACACCAGGGGGCGATGCCCGTGGCCTTCAGCTCCTCTGTGAGGGCCATGAGTTCATCCCACGTGGTCGGGACCTTGTACCCACCAGCCTCGAAGGCCGGTTTGTTGTACCAGACCCATCCCTTGGCGTTGACCCGGTGGAACATACCGTACGGAACCCCGTCCACCGAAGACAGCTCCTTCCAGGCCGGGGTGTACTGCTCGTCGTACACCTCCAGCGCTTCAGGCCACAGGGGAACCAGACGACCCTCTCGGGCAAACTTGGCCACCGCGCCGGGCTGGGGGAAAGCCGCGATGTCCGGTGGGTCGCCAGCCTCGACGCGCACCGTGATCAACGTCTCGAACTCAGCAGTGCCCATGTAGATCACGTCAATATCTGGGTTCTGCTCCTCAAAGACCTTGATCACGTTGTTGAAGGCTGTCTCTTCCTCAGCGCGGAAGGGCCCCATGACGAAGACCTTCCCGGTGTTCGCGCCGGCGACGAGAGGCGCAGGCGTGGCCGTCACCACAACCTCCACCGGCACCTCTTTCACCACTTCCTTCTCCACCACCTGCGGTACGGCGGCAGGACAACCGCTCAGTACCAGAGCGACAATGGCCAAAAGGCCGAGAATACGCAGCGTTTTCATCGTCTCTCTCCTTTATTGAGTATTGGAGGCACAAGACGGTGCCCATACGTTCGCAAGCGAGCTCGAGCCAGGCTCTGCATCATTATGTATGATGCTGGTCATCACCTCCTATTCGCCTATCTGCAAAAAGGCACTATCCCACTGTTGTCTGACGCACAACCAATTCCAGCGGGAGCTCTACGCGCATGGGAGACCGCTCAGGGTCATCAATCTGTTTCAGAAGAAGCTCGACTCCCAGCGCCCCTGTCTCATAAAGGGGCTGATGAACAGTGCTCAGCCCCAGATATTCAGCCACCTCGATGTCGTCGTAGCCAATGACCGCCACGTCATCAGGCACTTTGAGCCCCCGGGCTTTCAGCGCCTCCAGCACACCCATGGCCCGGGTATCGCTGGCAACAAAGATAGCCGTAGGCGGATCATCCAGGCTCAGCAAACGCTCGGTCGCGGCTCTGGTCTGCGCACGGCTGTGGTCACTCTCCTGATGGTACTCCGGTTGAAAGGGAAGGCCAAAATCGGCGAGGGCCTGGCGATAGCCGCGGTAACGGTAGCGGCTGGAAGTGAAGCCGAAAGGATTGTCCAAGGGGTTGCTGATGTAGGCGATCTTACGGTGGCCCAACTCGATCAGGTGTCGCGTGGCCTTGTATCCCCCGGCCACATCGTCCGTCACCACCCGGGTGAGCAACGGATGGTCGGCATCCACCAATATCACGGGCACACCCGCTTCCGCCCATCTGGCCACGTCCTCATCGCCCGGCGAAAGCGAGATGATGATCAGCCCATCAACACGATGGCTAGTTGGCACTTCCTGGAAACAGATGTCTCGCCTGGCCACGGTCTCGACGTTGTAGATGATGAGGTCGTATTCGCTTTCGGCGATGACCGCCTCTACCCCCCGCAGTCGCTCAACGAAGGAAGGCCGGGTGAAGAAGGGCGTGATCACACCGATGGCAAGGGTTTTGCGTAGCGAGAGGCGCTGGGCAATGGGGCTGGGACGATAGTTGAATTCTTCGATCGCCGCCAACACCCGCTGCCGCGTCTTCTCCCGTACCTGGGGGCTATCATTGAGCACCCGGGATACGGTGCCAATCCCCACACCAGCGCGCTCGGCCACATCGTAGATGGTAACAGCCACGGCTTGGTCTCCGCCGATCAGGCTCCTCTGCCCACGATTCAACGGCCCTTCGCCTGCGCTCAAGACAGGCATATAAGCCGTTCCGTCGGGCTTTTGGAGAGAGAGGCTCAGAACAGGCAATATGGAAGCGCTTCCAAATGGAAGCGCTTCCATTATACCACGGCCGGAAGAGGCTGTCAAATCCGCGTTCGAGGATTTGATGATTCTCCGCCATTTGGCCAGCGACGGAAGGTGTGATACAATGAGCGGGTAAATGAGAGGCGAGTTGTCCAGACAACAAGGGGAAGAAGAGCATGGACTGGCCGGTCGTCGGACATGAGTGGGCAGTCAAGCTGTTGCAGCAGGCCCTGGCCACGGGGCAATTGAGCCACGCCTACCTGATCAGCGGGCCGCCGCAGGTGGGCAAGACCACGCTGGCCCGCGCCTGCGCCCAGGCCCTGCTCTGCACCGCCGCAGAACCGCCCTGCGGCCAGTGCCTGGCCTGCCGCAAGGTGCAGAAGGGTATCCACCCTGACCTGTACGTCGTCGCCCCGCAGACAGCCAACCTGCTCATTGACCAGGTGCGAGAGCTGCAGCGACAGGCGGCCCTTTCGCCCGTCGAAGCACGGCACAAGGTCTTCATCCTGCGCCAGATCGAGCAGGCCACTGCCCCGGCGGCCAATGCCCTGCTCAAGACGCTGGAAGAGCCGCCGGCGCACGTGGTGCTCTTCCTCACCCTGACCGAAGGGGAACAGACCCTGCCCACCGTCGCCTCCCGCTGCCAGCAGATCACGCTGCGCCCACTGCCCACCGCACAGGTGGCCCAGGCCTTGCAGGAGAAGTGGCAGGTGCCCCCGCAGCGGGCGGAGCTGCTGGCGCGGCTCTCGCAGGGGCGGCTGGGTTGGGCGGTGACCATGCTCACCGATGCCAGGGCCTGGTCACAGCGCACCCAACGCCTGGACGACCTGTTGACCCTCAGCAGCCAGAACCGCGTGGAGCGCATGCGCTACGCCGAACGCTTGAGCCGCCAGGACGACGCCATCAGCGTGCTTCAGCTCTGGTCGAGTTGGTGGCGCGACGTGCTCCTGCTGCAACACGGCTGCGAGGACCAGGTGGCCAACATTGACCGCCTGGAGGTGTTGCGCGGCCAGGCCGGCCGCTACGACGAGCAGCAGGCGCGGGCTTTCCTGGAGGCGCTGACGAGCACCGGCCGTTATCTGGAGCAAAACGCCAACGCCCAATTGGCCCTGGAGGTGCTACTGCTGCGGCTGCCGCGGCCGGCAGCTCCACAAGGGGAATCCAACTTATCGAGGTGAGAGAAGAAGTCGCACTATCGCATTTGCCGCGCACCAACAACCTTGCCGCTGCCCGTCGTGGCGCTGCAGCGCATTCCACAAGCCAAAAACGGAGGAAGATAACAAATCATGCCAACGGTGGTGGGTATCAGCCTAAAACCCGTTTCAAAGATCTACTATTTCAGCCCCGGTCGCCTGGACGACCTGACAGCAGGGGAGTATGTGATCGTCGAGACCGCCCGCGGACAGGCCCTGGGCCAGGTGGTCATGCCGCCGCGCGAGGTGCCCGAGACGGAGATCCCGGCGGACCTGAAGCCGGTGCTGCGGCGAGCCACCGCCTGGGATGCCATCCAGCAGGATCAGTACCATCAGCGCGAAGCGGAGACGCTGGCCCGCACGCGCGAAATCGTGGCCCAGCAGAACCTGCCCATGAAGGTGGTCGGCGTGGAGTACAGCTTTGACGGCAGCCGCCTCACCGTCTACTTTTCGGCCGAAAAGCGCGTTGATTTCCGCAACCTGGTCAAGGAACTGTCCAAGACTTTCCGGACGGCGGTGGAGATGCGGCAGATCGGCGCGCGCGACGAGGCCAGGCTGCTCAATGGCTACGGCCGCTGCGGCTATCGGCTGTGCTGCGCGGCCTGGATGCGGGAATTCGCGCCTGTCTCCATCCGCCTGGCCAAGTTGCAGGACCTGCCCTTGAACCCTGAGGAGATTTCCGGCTGCTGTGGACGGCTTCTCTGTTGCCTGCGTCACGAGAGCGATGTCTATGCCGAAGCGCTGGCCCGCCTGCCGCAGAAACGCAGCAAGGTGCTCACCAAACACGGCGAGGCGATTGTGGAAAGGGTAAACCCGCTGAAGGAGACGGTCGTGGCCAGGTTGGAGGGCAGTGAAACCCTGATCGAAGTGGAGATGAGCGAACTGGTCACGGCCGAGGCCGACAAGCAAGCGCCGCGCCCACGCCGCGCCCGAGGCCGTCGTCGCTCATCCTCGCGCCGACGAGCAAAGCCCCAGGCGTAAGTGGTAACTGCCTACCCTCGGCCTTGCAACGTGAGATATGGCGGTGGGTTGGCGTCATTGCGAGCCCCGAAGGGGCTCGCAGTGACAGGGCAGGTAGTTACCATAAGCGCCTGATCACTGTTCCGCCGTGGGGTAGCTCCACATCCTGTCATGCTGAGCGGGGTTCAGGCGTCAAACTTCGTTGCCCGGCCGACTCCAGCGAAGCATCCCCTTGCCTGCATGGCGAGGCGAGAACCTGTCTCTGTTGCCCGGCATGGTACGACGAGCGCACCAGCGGCCCCGCCTCCACCCAGGCAAAGCCCCTGGCCTCGCCCGCCGCGCGCAACTGCTCGAACTCCTCGGGGGTGTAATAGCGGGCAATGGGCAGATGGTAGCGGGAAGGTTGCAGGTACTGGCCCAGGGTCAGGATATCACAGCCGACGGCCCGCAGGTCGTCCATCACCGCCAGCAGTTCCTCCCAGCTCTCCCCCAGCCCCACCATCAGCCCTGACTTGGTCAGCCCCTGGGGATGCATCTCCCTGGCCCGGCGGAGGACCTGCAGCGAGCGCTCGTAGTTGGCCTGGGGGCGCACCGTCGGATAAAGCCGGGGCACCGTCTCCAGGTTATGGTTGAGGATGTCGGGAGCGGCGTCCATGACCAGTTGCAGCGCGGCGCGCTGGCCGCCGAAGTCGGGGATCAGCACCTCCACGGTGCAGTCGGGCAGGCGTTTCCGGATCTCGCCCACCGTGCGGGCGAAGATGGCCGCTCCGCCGTCGGGCAGGTCGTCGCGGGTGACGGAAGTGAGCACGGCATGGCTCAGGCCCATCAGGGCCACCGTCTCCGCCACCCGGAGCGGCTCGTCCTCGTCCGGCGGCGAGGGGCGTCCCGTCTTCACGTTGCAGAAACCACAGTTGCGGGTGCAGATTTCCCCCAGCAACAGGAAGGTGGCCGTGCCCTGGCCCCAGCATTCGCCGATGTTGGGGCAGGCGGCCTCCTCGCAGACGGTATGCAGCCGGTGGCCGCGCATCAGCGCTTTGAGACGGAGATAGTCGTCGCTGGTGGGGGCGCGCACCCGCAGCCAGGCCGGACGGCGGCCCGGCGTCAAGTGTTCTTCTGCACTGCGACTGCGGACACCATTCACCTGACCTGCTCCCTGGCCACAAAGCGCAGGCCGGCCAAAAACTCATCCCACAGCGGCCCCAATTCCTGCTGACGCCGCGGCGGCGCCTGGCCGCTGAGATCGTACAATCTCCCTTCCACGTCCACCAGCAGCCGTCGCTCGCCGGGGCAGGTGAAGCGCACCGCCTGGTGGCCCTGGAAGGTCACCCCCTCCTCGACGAGGCACTCCGGGGCGCGCCGATAGGGTGGGGACAGAACCTGCACCGCCTCGGCCAGCGAGGCGTAGCCGGACAATAGCAGCACGCTTAGGCGCAATGCCTCCCCCTGCTGCGAGCGCTGCTGGGCGGTCAGCGGTTCCCGCAGCCACACGGCCGGTGGCCCCTCCGCCGAATCCGGGCGGCTATACACCTCCCAGCCCGCCGGCAGGCGCAGGCTCACCCCCAGCACCTCGCTCTGGAAAACGCCCGTCTGCGGCCCGGCAGGCGGCGTGAAAGGCGGCTGGCAGGCTGAAAGCAGCACACTCAGCCACAGCAGCCCGCACAGCAGCCGTGTCACTTTGTCTCCCACGTCCCGCTCCTCTGCTCCTCCGCTCCCCTGCTCCCTGTTACACCGGCATCAGGCCGTGCTTCTTGGCCGGGTTGGTGGCCACCTTGCCGCGCAGGATGTCCAGGGCGGCGATCAGCCGCGGCCGCGTCTCCCGCGGCTCGATGACCTCGTCAATCTGGCCCATGTCGGCGGCGGCATAGGGGTTGTGGAAGCGAGCCTTGTACTCGGCCACGAACTGCGCCCGCAGTGCAGCGGGGTCTTCGGCTTCTTGCAGCTCGCGGCGGTAGAGGATATTCACCGCGCCGTCGGGCCCCATGACGGCGATCTCCGCTGTGGGCCAGGCGAAGGCCAGGTCGCTGCGCATCTGCTTGCTGCTCATGGCGATGTAGGCCCCGCCAATGGCCTTGCGCGTGACCACGGAGATCTTGGGCACGGTGGCCTCGCAGTAGGCGTAGATCACCTTGGCCCCGTGACGGATGATGCCGCCGTGCTCCTGGTCCACGCCGGGCAGGTAGCCGGGGCAGTCCACGAAGGTGATGACGGGGATGTTGAAGGCGTCGCAGATGCGCACGAAGCGGGCGATTTTGTCGCTGCTGTCAATGTCCAGCACGCCGGCCAGGTGCAGCGGCTGGTTGGCCACGATGCCCACCACGTACCCGTCGAGGCGGGCCAGGCCGACGATGGCGTTGCGCGCGTAGTGGGCCTGCACCTCCAGGAAGCTGCCGCGGTCAAAGACGCGAGCGATGACTTCCTGCATGTCGTAGGGGGCCGTTTCGTCGAGGGGGACGATGTCGTTCAGCTCCTCATCCATGCGCTGCGGGTCGTCGTCCGGCTCCACACGACGGGGGTCCTCCACGTTGTTGGGCGGCAGGTAGCTGAGCAGTTGCTTGACCAGCAAGAAGGCCTGCTGCTCGCTCTCGGCGACGAAGTGGGCCACGCCGCTCTTGACGTTATGGGCCATCGCTCCGCCCAGCTCGCCGAAGGTCACCTCTTCGCCGGTGACCGTCTTGATCACATCCGGGCCGGTGATGAACATGTAGCTGGTGCGCCGCACCATGATGACGAAGTCGGTGAGGGCCGGGGAGTAGACGGAGCCGCCGGCGCAGGGCCCCAGCATGAGCGAGATCTGGGGGATGACGCCGGAGGCCAGCACGTTGCGGGTGAACAGCTCGCCATAGGCGGCCAGGCTTTTCACCCCTTCCTGGATGCGCGCCCCGCCCGAATCCAAAAGGCCGATGACAGGGATGCCGCAGTCCAGGGCCAGGTCCATGATGCGGCAGATTTTCTGGGACTGCACCTCGGAGAAGGAACCGCCCAGCACGGTGAAATCCTGGGCGTAGATGGCCACTTTACGGCCGTTGATCGTGCCGAAGCCTGTGACCACTCCATCGCCGGGGAAGCGTTTATCGGCCATGCCGAAGGCCGTGCAGTCGTGGGTAGCCAGCGCGCCCAGTTCCTGGAAGCTGCCTTCGTCCAGCAGCGCGGCCAGCCGTTCACGGGCGGTGAGCTTGCCCTTGTCGTGTTGCGCCGCCACCCGTTCCGGGCCGCCGCCGGCCACGGCCCTGGCGCGCATTTCCCGCAGTTTCTCGATGTGATCAGGCATAGGTCATCCTCCGCTCCGAAAATGTCACCCTGAGCGCAGCGAAGGGTCTGAGTGCAGCGAAGGGTCTACCTCGAAAATAGACGCCTGGACCATTTTCGTCCCTGGTGGTGTCCGCAGGGACGTGACAACTCCTCTCATGTTGGAAGAGATTCTTCGCTCCCTGCGGTCGCTCAGAATGACACTCCGAGCGACATATAGTTGTAGTAATGAAGGAGAATCTCCCTCAGACTCCTCAGTTCCCTCTATCCCTGGCCTAGCTGACATCACCGGGAGCAGGCAATTTGGCCGCACGGGGGCATTGATGTATAATTCCCCTGGCTCGGAGAGGTCGCATAGTCCGGTCTAGTGCGCGCGTCTCGAAAACGCGTAGGGTTAAACGCCCTCGAGGGTTCAAATCCCTCCCTCTCCGCCAGGTGCCCGGCAAAGGACGAACGACGAAGAACGGATTCGCCGTTCGTCCTTCGTCTTTCGTCGTTGCTCACCAAGCCCCTTCGCCCCGCCTTCGGTTGCAGCCCGGCCGCATGAGGGTCACCGAACCTCATTCCCCATTCCGCAATCCGCAATCACTTGCCTCTCACATCTCTACCAGCGCCTTGATCACCCCGTCCGCCCGTGCCTCAACCAGGGCAAAGGCTGCCGCCGCCTCCGCCAGCGGGAAGCGGTGGGTGATCAGCGAGCGCACGTCCACCAGCCCTTGTTGCACCAGGGCCATGGCGCGGGGATAGGTGTGTTTCATCCGCCGCACCAGCTTGAGGGTCAGTCCCTTGCGCCGCGCCGTGCTGGCCGGGAAGGTCAGGGTGTCCTGCAGCGACGGGATGCCGGCCACGATCACGCGGCCACCCGGCCTGGCTATGGCCACGGCCTGCGCCACCGTCTCCGCCGCCCAGGCCGCCTCGAAGACCACGTCCACGCCACGGCCGCCGGTCAGCTCCTCGATCCAGGCCACCGGATCGGCCAGGTTGGCCTGACACACTCCATCGGCCCCCAGCCGTCCGGCCATAGCCAGCCGTTCGGGAACCAGGTCGGTGGCGTAGACGCGGCGTGCGCCGCCCAGCCGCGCCACCTGCAGGATCAGCAGCCCGATGGGCCCGCACCCCAGCACGGCGACGGTGTCGCCAGGCTTCAGCTTGGCCAGGTTCACCGAATGAAGGGCCACGCCCAGCGGCTCCAGCATGGCCCCGTCGGCGAAGCTCAACTCGTCCGGCAGGGGGAAGACCAGCCGGGCGGGATGGGCGATGAACTCGCGCAGGCTGCCCCTGGTGGGCGGCATGCTGACGAAGAGGATATGCGGACAGAGGTTGGGATGGCCGGCCAGGCAGAACTCGCAGTGGCCGCAGTTGATGGCCGGCTCCACAGCCACCGGCGTGCCTAGCGGCGGGCCTTCCACCCCCGCGCCCAGGGCAACGATCTGGCCGGCGAACTCGTGTCCCAGCTCGTGCGGCCCGGTAACCTTATCGGAGCCGATGCCGCCGTCCTGGAAGTAGTGCACATCGGAGCCGCAGATGCCCACGGCGCGCACCCGGATGAGCACTTCCCCCGCCTGCGGCTCGGGACAGGGCACCTCTTCCACGCGCAGGTCGTGCCGGCTGTACAGGCGTGCAGCTTTCATGCGTTCCCTTCTCAATCCAGCACCAGGATCGCCGGCCGGGGGATGATCTGGCCGTCCACTTCCGCCTCTATCACAGGCCAGCCGGGGATGGCCGTCAGGATCTCGTTGGCATGGGCGCCGACCAGGATGGTGTCCTCCGACTTGGTGCCGGTGATGGAAGGGTTCCAGGCGAAGGCCTGCCCCTCGTAGACCACCTCGTCCGATGCCGCCGTGGCCACATGCTCGCGCGGCTCGTAGGCCGCCGAGCCGCCCTGATGGTGCAGTTTCCATTCCTCGGCGTAGCCGGCCGCGGCGTAGGTAGCCACGGCCTGGGAGAAGACGTCGCCCAGGCGGGCACCAGGGCGGGTGGCGGCGATGAAGGTGGCATCCACGCGGGCGCAGGCTTCCTGCTTGCGCTGGAGCTCTTGCGGCAGGGGCCCGAAATGCACCAGCCGGGTGATGGAGCAGACCAGCCCCCACCTGCGGCCGCAGAGCACGAGCATGGCGTAACGTTCCAGGGCCTTGTCTGCGGGCAGGGGATGGCGGAAGCTGAAGATGCGCCGGTCGGTGGCGATGAGGTTGACAATGGGCTGCACGCCGCGCGCCTGCGTCTCACTGGCCAGCAGAGCAGCGATCTGGTACTCGCTTTGCCCGGGCTGCACCTGGCCGATGGCGGCGTCCATGGCCTCGGCGCAGAGCCGGCCCAGTTGGCGGAAGCGTTCCCCTTCCTCCGGCAGGAGGCGGGCGCGCAGTTGTGCGATCTCCGCCGAGAGGTCGGTAGCGCCGGGGTAGGGGACATCCGCGCCCAGGCGCAGGCCACCGGCCAGTTCGGCCACCGGGTTGGCGCCCTCGTACCAGAAGGGAGCCACGATCTGGAAGCCCTGCTGGTCGAGCTTCTCCTCCTGGGCCAGCCGCGTGGCCTCGATGTTGTTGGTCAGGACGTAGTCGCCCTGGGGGGTGAAGAGCAGGGAGGCGGCGCCCAGGTCGGAGGCCGTGTTAACGTAGGAGGCCGCCCCGCAGGTCGCCCAGGCGAAGCTGCTGACTCGCTGCAGGAGCAGGGCGTCCAGCCCATGCCTCTCCAGCAGCTCTTTGATCCGCTGTTGCTTTAGCTGTCGTTCGTTCATGATTCCACCTCGTCGAGAGTATTGCCTGCTTGAAAGCAAGCGCAATATACCCGCGAAGCGGCGAAAAGTCAAACCCGCGCCCTCCAGCGCGCGGCTGATTTGCCCATGCCAGGCCTTGTGTGTATAATCCCATCCGGAGAGGTCGCATAGCCTGGTCTAGTGCGCGCGCCTGGAGAGCGCGTAGGGTCGTTGGCCCTCGTGGGTTCAAATCCCACCCTCTCCGCCAAAGCGGTGGCCCTCCGCCACCGCTTCTCTTTTTTGACAAAATCCCCAAGGTCGAGTACTATACCGGCGGCCGTGCTAGATGGGGAGCTAGCGGTGCCCTGTACCCGAAATCCGCTATAGCGGGGTCGAATTCCCCCTCGAGGGCTTTGCGCGGGCAGCACTGCCCTGTTAAGTGGCGTTGAAGGCTGGGTCCTGCGCGGCAGGAGCCTGTGAACCCCGTCAGGTCCGGAAGGAAGCAGCGGTAAGCGGTCCCTCCTGGGTGCCGCAGGGTCGCCTGGCCGGAGCCGGCTGGCAGGGACAGGCTGCTAACGGCGGCTCGACAGGGGGTGCACGGCCAGCACTTATGACAAGAGGCGAATCATTTTGAGGAATTTACTGGTCACCGGCGGGGCCGGCTTCATCGGCTCCAACTTCGTCCGCTACCTGCTGGACAAATACCCCGATTATCGTGTCGTCGTCTACGACAAGCTGACTTACGCCGGCAACCTGGATAACCTGCTGGACATCCAGGACGACCCGCGCTACACCTTCGTGCGCGGCGATATCTGCGACGTGGCGAGGGTGGAAGCGGTCGTGCAAGAGTACGACATTGACGCCATCGTCAACTTTGCTGCCGAGACACATGTGGACCGTTCCCTCATGCAGCCGGGCAGTTTCATCCAGACCGACGTCTACGGCACCTACGTGCTGCTGGAAGCGGCGCGCAAGTTCGGCCTGGAACGCGTCCACCAGGTGAGCACGGATGAGGTCTACGGCCAGGTGCTGGAGGGGGCCTCCCTGGAAACGGATCCCCTGATCACCCGCTCGCCCTACTCCGCTTCCAAGGCCGCCGGCGATCTGATGTGCCTGGCCTACTTCACCAGTTTCGGCGTGCCGGTGACCATCACCCGCGGCTCCAATAACATCGGCCCCTACCAATACCCGGAGAAGGCCGTCCCTCTCTTCATTACCAACGCCATTGACGATATCCCCCTGCCCCTCTACGGCGACGGACGGCAGATGCGGGATTATCAGTACGTGCTGGATCACTGCGAGGGGATCGACGTGGTGCTGCACCAGGGTGTGCCCGGCGAGATCTACAACCTGGGCACCAGTGTGGAGACGGAGAACATCGTCATGGCCCGGTTGATCCTCGACCTGCTGGGCAAGCCGCACAGTCTCATCCAACACGTCACCGACCGTCCCGGGCACGACCGCCGTTACTCCCTCAACTGCGACAAGATCGCCGCGCTGGGCTGGCGCAGTCGCCACTCCTTCGAGGAGGCGCTGGAAAAGACCGTGCGCTGGTATGTGGACAACGAGTGGTGGTGGCGCAAGATCAAGACGGGGGAGTACTGGGAGTACTATAGACGGCAGTACGAAGGCCGGTAATCGAGATCAAAATCCAAAGCTCAAAATGCTCCTGGATTTTCCCCTTTGACTTTGCCGCCGAGTCGGATTATAATCTGGCCCGGAGGAAAGATGAAGCCTGGCATCCGCCGAGGGTTGCTGCGATGGCTGTTGCCCGGCATGCACGTCAAGCGCTGGCTGCTCCTGCTCATCGCCGGCATCACCCTCTTCAGCCTGGGTTGCGCCTACCTTCTGCGGGCCCTCTATGACGTGCGGCCGCTGCCCTCGTTCTTCTATTATCTGACGTTGCAATTCATCCCCCGCTGGGGCCGGGCGCTGCTGCTGGGCGCGGTGGGGGGCGTGTTGATGGCCGTGGGGCTGGTGCGTCTGAACCGGGCGCTGCTGGCCCCCTTCCTGCGCCCCGGCCAGGAGAAGGTGGTGGATGCGCTCTACCGCCATCGCCAGCGGCAGCGGGGGCCGAAGGTGGTGGCCATCGGCGGCGGCACGGGGCTCTCGGTGCTGCTGCGCGGCCTCAAGGAGTACACCGACCACCTCACGGCCATCGTCACCGTGGCCGATGACGGCGGGAGTTCGGGGCGCTTGCGGCGGGAACTGGGCGTGCTGCCGCCGGGCGATTTCCGCAACTGCCTTGCCGCCCTTTCCGAAGCGGAAGGATTGACCACCCGTCTGTTCCAGTACCGCTTTGGTGAAGGGGCCGGGCTCGACGGCCACAGCTTCGGCAACCTCTTCATCACGGCCATGGCCGGCGTCACCGGCAGCTTCGAGCAGGCCCTGGTGGAATCAAGCCGCGTGCTGGCCGTGCGCGGGCGAGTGCTCCCCTCGACGTTGCAGGACGTCACCCTCTGCGCCGACCTGCGGGAGGAGAGGGAAG
Source organism: Anaerolineae bacterium (assembly GCA_029907105.1). GTDB lineage: Bacteria > Chloroflexota > Anaerolineae > UBA3071 > UBA3071 > JARYMM01. The sequence goes on from JARYMM010000006.1 coordinate 41,750, forward strand.
GGATGGAGGCCGGCTGGCGGCGGGTGGAGGGGGAATCGAGCATCCCCAGGCAGGCAGGCACCATCGAGCGGGTGTTTCTGGAGCCGGAGGAAGTGTCGGCCTATCCGGAGGCAGTCAAGGCCATCCTGGAGGCCGACCTGATCGTCGCCGGGCCGGGCAGCCTCTACACCAGCGTGCTGCCCAACCTGCTGGTGCCGGACGTGACCCAGGCCATCCGCACATCGAGGGCCATGAAGGTGTACGTCTGCAACGTGGCCACGCAACCTGGGGAAACCGGCGGTTACAGCGTGAGCGATCACCTGCGGGCCCTGCAAAAGCACGTGGGGCCTGGCCTCTTCCATCTGGTGCTGGCCAATGACCGTTTTCTGGGGGCCATGGCCGGCCCATCGTGGGGATTGGAATGGGTGCGCCTTTCGCCGCAGGATGAGGTGGACTGTCGGCTGCTCACGGCGGACCTGGTGGATGAGACCTTCCCCTGGCGGCACGATTCGCACAAGCTGGCCCGCTGCCTGATAGAGCTGTACGAGACGCATTCGAGGGAGTAGTGTCCGTTAAGCGAACGGGGCGGGGAGTGTTCCCCGCCCCGTTTTTCGTGCCCTGTTTCAGGTGAGCCGCGAGGGAGTCGAACCCCCAACCCACGGATTAAGAGTCCGTTGCTCTGCCAGTTGAGCTAGCGGCCCATCTGATATACATTATACCAGGCTCGCCGTTTTTGTCAAACTGACCATGCCCACAATTGTCATTTGCGGCTCTGCCGAGCTATGCTATAATTGGCTCGCTATGCGACGATCAGGACCTTGCCCGGCTTGGCTTCGGGCCAGCCTGTTGCTGTCCGCCATCTGGGCCTTGCTTCTCGGATACCCCAGTGCTGTATATCCGCCCACGGCCACGCCCCAGGGGGCGGAGATGATGTCCCCAACCCCAACCATCGTGCCGCCGGCCTCGCCAACCGCTACGGTCACCGCGGCCTCTTCGCCGGCCGCGCCCACCGCAACAGCGGCCCTCACCCGTCTGTTGTCCACACGCACCCCCACCCTTACCGTCACCACCCCTCTGCCCACAGCCAGGCCTTCGGCTACGGCCCGGCTCTCGCCTTCGCCCACGGCGACGCCACGTCCGCCCACCGCCACGCCCGCACCCATCCAGCCTGGCCGTCTCTGGCCCACGGCGGATACCACCCAGGTTGCCGACCACTACTGGCTGGCCCGGCCCTTCGCTCCTGATGTCCGACAGTGGCCTGACCCCACCTATCTCTACGGTTCCACGGCCCGGGGACGCCTCCGTGCCCACCACGGTATAGACATTCCCAATGCACAGGACACGCCGGTGCTGGCTGTGGCTCCTGCTGTTGTGCTCTTCGCCGGCCGCGACGCCGACATCGCCTTTGGCCCCCAGACCGATTTCTACGGCCAGCTCGTCATCCTGCGGCTTGACCAGCGCTATGGCGACCGACCTCTTTACGTCCCCTACGGTCATCTTTCGGCAATCTACGTCAGAGAGGGAGAGCACGTGGACACAGGACAGCCGCTCGGCGCGGTGGGCATGACCGGCATCGCCATGGGGCCACACCTGCATCTGGAGGTGCGGCTGGGGGCCAACGACTACGAAAGCACGCGCAATCCGGGGCTGTGGCTGGAACCCCTGCCGGGGCATGGCACCCTGGCCGGGCGGTTGCTCGACGCCGAAGGGCGCACCCTCCCGGAGGCCTCGGTGCTGATCTACAGCGGCGGGGATGAGGAGCATCTCTGGCGGGTGGTCACCGTGTACGCTGACGATCCGGGGCTCCACCCCGATGACCGGTGGGGGGAGAACTTCCTCCTCGCCGACGTGCCGGCCGGACGCTACCGGCTGGCCGCCCAGGTGGATGGACGGGTGGTCAGCCAGCAAGCGGTCGTTGAGGAAGGGCAGACGACATTCGTTGACCTGACCCTGAGGCGGGAATGAGCCTGCTGCCCACCGGCCCTTCCTGTGTTAACCCCCTGGCGAATTCTTGACGTCTGGCGAGAAATCTGGTATCATATTATGGCAATGCGAAAACGATACATGACATCGTTTTCATGAGTCGGTTCCATTGTTTCGCCCTCTGTATCCCCAAGGAGCGACCGTTGCCAGGCATCAGCGATGTCGCCAGGCAGACAGGTGCCTCCCCGGCTACGGTTTCGCGTGTCATCCAGGGCGCGAAGAATGTGCGTCTGGCCACCCGCGAGAGGGTGGAACGCGCCATCCAGGAGCTGGGCTACGCGCCCGCTGCTGTGGCACAGAGCCTGCGCTCCAGGCACACTCGCTCGCCGGCCCTGGCGGTCTCCGACATCACCAATAGAGAGAGGAGGTGGTCCGCAGCAACAAGATGACAGACTGTCCAACGTGGACGAGGCAGGGATCGGGAAACGCCCCATCCGCTCCTGCCTGTTTTCCGAGGGGCATAGCCCAAAGGGGTGCTCACCCCGCCCTTTCCACAACGAAGGAGGACAAAGATGTACCGCAAATTGTTTGCTGCATTGGTGGCCTTCAGCCTGCTCGTGGTCCTGGCCGGCTGCCCGGTGCCGCAGGTGGTCGAGAAAGAGGTGGTCAGGACCGTCGAGGTGGTGAAGGAAGTGCCGGTAGAGAAAGAGGTGATCAAGGAGGTCGTCGTCACCCCTACTCCCCTGGCCAAGCCCTTCGAGGGAGTGGAGGTCAACATCCTGACCTTCACCGGCCCCCAGATCGCTGAACCGCTGCAGCGGCGCGGCCCCGACTTCACCGCCCTGACCGGGGCCAAGATCAACGTGATCATCGTGCCCTTCAGCGACCTGTATCAGAAGATCCTGACCGACCTGGCTACAGGGACGAATGCCTTCGACGGTTTTGTGTTCGCGCCACAGTGGATGGTGGACTACATTGTCCCCGGTTACCTGGAGGATCTGACCGACCGGGTGGCCAATGACCCGGCCATCGAGTGGGAAGACATTGCCCCCTTCTTCCGCGATTTCAGCGCTACCTATGAAGGCCGCATCTACACCATCCCCCTCGACGGCGACTTCCACATGGGCTACTACCGCACCGACCTGATTGACACACCGCCGAAGACATGGGACGAGTACCTCGCCCTCGCCGCGCAGTTCCACGGCCAGGATCTCAACGGTGACGGCGATCCCGACTATGGCTCCTGCATCTCCAAGAAGCGCGGCGCTCAGGCCTACTGGTTCATCACCTCCATCGCCAGCGCCTTCATCCAGAGCCAGGGCACGTCGCAGGGCGCTTTCTTCGACACCGAGACGATGAAGCCTCTGTACAACAACGAGGCCTTCGCCAAGGCGTTGGAGATTTACAATGAGACCACGAAGTATGGCCCGCCGGATGAGCTCAACCTGGACGTGGGCGACACGCGCAGCCTGTTCACCTCCGGCCGCTGCGCGCTCTCCCTGGACTGGGGGGACATCGGCACGCTGGCCATTGACCCCACCATCTCCGTGGTGCAGGACAAGACCGGTGCCTTCATCCTCCCCGGCGCGACAGAGGTGCTGGACCGGGCGACCGGCAAGCTGGTTCCTTGCGATGAGACCACCTGTCCCTACGCGATTGACGGCGTGAACCACGCCCCATTCGCAGCCTATGGCGGTTGGTCGGGCGGCATCAACGCCGCTGCCGATCCCATCGTCAAGGACGCGGCCTACGCCTTCTTCTCCTACATGTGCCAGCCGGCGCAGTCCAATGTGGACGTGACCATTGGCAAGACGGGCTTCAACCCTTACCGCACCTCGCAGTTCCTGAACCGCCAGCAGTGGGTGGAGGCGGGCATGAGCCCTGAGGCCGCGGCCAACTACCTCGGCGCTATCGAGGATAGCCTCAACAGCCCGAACATGGTGCTGGACCTGCGCATCCCGCAGAACCAGCGCTATCAGCAGGTGGTGCTGGACACGGCCGTCAGCCAGTTCCTGGCCGGAGAGATCACTCTGGAACAGTGCATGCAGCAGATCTACGACGGCTGGGAGGAGATCACCGAAGAACTGGGACGCGCGGAGCAGCTCGCCGCCTATCGCGGCACTCTGGGCGTGAAGAAGTAGGACTCTGGCCCATCGCACTTACCTCAAGGCCCGGCTGGTAAGGGCCGGGCCTTGAGGTACTGCACCTTTGCGCCCCCTGCTCCCTTGCGATTTTGCGACCCTGCTCCCGCCGGACAGCCATGTCCTCGGATGGGTATTGGGGGAGGCGTTATGCAGGCTGAACGAGCATTGGAAAACCCCAACGGGCGATGGCACAGGCTGAGCGAATGGGCTGAACGCATGGCCGGCAATGTCTTCATCTGGCCGGCCGTTCTGGTCGTCCTCTTCCTGTCCATCTTCCCGCTCATTATCTCTCTCTATCTATCGTTATCGCGCTTCAAGTTCGTCAAGGGCGGGTTCGAGATCAAGTTTGTCGGTCTGGCCAACTACGCCAAGTTGCTGTTCGGCAGCGAACGGACGCATTTTCTGGGCCTCCTGGCTACTCCCTCTCCTCTGGGCTGGCTCGTGCTGGCTGTCGTGGCCGCATTTCTGCTCCGCTCCCTGGTGCGCTATGCCCGCCGCGAAACCCGCTCCCTCGGCGGCCTGGTCGGCCGCATCCTGTCGGCGGCCATCTTGAGCTTCGGCGTCTGGCTGCTGGTGTGCACCCTCAGCAAGGGCGGCCGGCCCGGCACATTGGTCGTCACGCTGATCTACGTCTTTGTGGGCATTATCGTGCAATATCTTCTGGGGCTTGGCCTGGCCGTGCTGACCACGCAGCAACTGCCGGGCCGCCGCTTCTTCCGCGTCGTCTTCCTGCTGCCGATGATGATCACGCCGGTGGGAGTGGCCTACGTGTTCCGCATGTTGACCGATACCGACAAGGGGCCGTTCCGGCCCATCTGGCAGGCGATGGGGTTGGGGCTTTTCTCCTGGGTTAACGACCCCTGGGGGGCGCGGGCGGCGGTGATGATCGGCGACATCTGGCAGTGGACGCCCTTCATGTTCATCGTGCTGCTGGCCGCTCTGGAAGGCCAATCCGTCGAGTTGATCGAAGCAGCATTGGTAGACGGCGCCAATCGCTGGCAGATTTTCTGGAGCATCACCCTGCCCCAGATCCTGCCCGTCAGCACGACGCTGATCCTGATCCGCATGATCGAGGCCTTCAAAATCGTGGACCTGCCCAACGTGCTCACCAACGGCGGGCCGGGCACGGCCACCGAGTCCCTGACTTTACAGGCTTATATCAGTTGGCGGTCTCTCGACCTGGGCGGCTCGGCGGCCATCGCCTACCTCCTGTTATTGATGGTCACCTTCATCGGCATGGCCTACGTTAACCTGATCCGCAGCCGCGTGGCGGAGGGGGGATGATGGAAGCAATGCAAAGGCTGTTCCAGCGCCGATCACTGCACAGGCCCTCTCCTGTGGGGATGGCCTTGTCATACACCATGCTGGGGACATGGGCCCTGGTCGTGCTGTTCCCCCTGTACTGGCTGCTGGTGACCTCTTTCAAGCTGCCCGTTGATGTGAATATGGGGCCCTTTTATCTGCCCGGCGTGGATTTCAAGCCCTCGCTGCACGCCTGGGAGTATATCTTGGTGGGCGATCTCAGCAATGATACCATCCGCCCTTACATCAACACGGTGATCGTGGCCCTCACCAGCGCCTCGCTGGCGCTGATATTGGGCACTGCCGCCGCCTATGGTCTGACCCGCTTTCAGTATCGGCCGCGCCTGGGGGCTATCCTGTGCTTCATCGGCTGTCTGGCCCTGGCCATCATCGCCGTGACCCTGGGAGCGCCCTGGCAGATCGCGCTGGTCGTGGCCCTGGTCCTGTTCGTCATCCTGTTGCAGACCATCGGCAAGCGCTTCCAGCGCTCCCTGGGCAACAGGGACATCGCCTTCTGGCTGATCTCGCAGCGCATGTTGCCACCGGTGGCCGTGGTGATCCCCATCTACGTGCTGTTCCAGCGGCTGCATCTGCTGGACACACGCACGGCCTTGATCATCACCTATCTGGCTTCTAACCTGCCCATCGTCGTCTGGCTGATGCGCGATTACTTCCAGACCATCCCCATCGAGCTGGAGGAGTGTGCGGCCATTGACGGTGCCTCGCGCTATCGCATCTTCTGGGCTATTGTGGTGCCCCTGGCCCTGCCCGGGCTGGTGGCCACGTTCCTGTTCGTGCTGGTGTTCGCCTGGAACGAGTACCTGTTGTCGTTATTCCTGTCCAGCTCGCGTGCGCAGACGTTGCCGCTGACCGTGGCGGCGCAGAACGCCACCCGCGGGCCGCAGTGGTGGTACATGTCGGTGCTCATCCTGATCATGATCGTCCCCGTCATCGCCATGGCCATCGCCCTGGAGCGCTACATCGCCCGCGGGCTGTTGGTGGGCGCCATCAAGGGCTGAGGCCGAGGAAGGACGAATTTAATGAGGGGAAACGTCGGTCATGCTCGAAACGGAGCACGTTGCCCGGAGGCTGGCCATGGCCTTGATGAGCAGAGACGACTATATTGAATCTCTGCGCGGTATGAACAAGCGGGTGTTTATCATGGGCCAGGAGGTCACGAACCCGGTTGACCATCCCCTGGTGCGGCCGTCGCTCAACGCCTGCGCCATGACCTACGAACTCGCCCGGCAACCCGAGTACGCCGGCCTGATGCTGGCCACCTCCAACCTGACAGGGCAGACGGTCAACCGGTTCACACACCTGCACCAGAGCACAGCAGACCTGGTGGCCAAGGTGAAGATGCAGCGCCTGCTCGGACAGATGACAGGGTGTTGCTTCCAGCGCTGCGTGGGCCTGGACGCGCTGAACGCCCTGGATTCGGTGACCTATGACATGGACCAGGCCCTGGGGACCAGGTACCATGCCACCTTTCGCCACTACCTGCGGCAGGTGCAGGAACGCGACCTGGTGGTGGACGGCGCCATGACCGACGCCAAAGGCGACCGCCAACTGCGCCCTTCACAGCAGGCAGACCCGGACCTGTTCGTGCACATCGTGGAGAAGACATCCGATGGCCTGGTGGTGCGCGGCGCCAAGCTCCACCAGACCGGAGCGCTGAATTCGCACGAGATCATCGTTATGCCCACACAGACGCTCTCGGAGAAGGAGCGGGACTACGCCGTCGCCTTCGCCGTCCCGGCCGACGCCCCCGGCATCGTGATGGTCTACGGCCGGCAGCCTTCGGACACGCGCCGGCTGGAAGACAGCCAGCTCGATGTGGGCAACCCCCAGTTCGGCGGGCACGAGGCGGTGATCATCCTGGATGACGTGTTCGTCCCCTGGGAGCGGGTGTTCATGGCCGGCGAATACGCCTTCAGCGGGCTGCTCGTCGAACGCTTTGCCGGCTATCACCGCCAGAGCTATGGCGGCTGCAAGACGGGCGTGGGCGATGTGTTGATCGGAGCGGCGCAGGCGGTGGCTCAGGCCCAGGGCACGGACAAGGCATCGCACATCAAAGACAAGATCGTGGAGATGATCCACCTCAACGAGACGATGTATGCCTGCGGCATCGCCTGCTCGGCGGAGGGCCAGGCGACGGCTTCAGGCACCTATCTGGTCAACCTTTTGCTGGCCAATGTGTGCAAGCTCAACGTGACCCGTTTCCCTTACGAGATCGCGCGCCTGGCCCAGGACATCGCCGGCGGCCTGCTGGTCACGTTGCCATCGGAGAAGGACCTGGCTCATCCCGAAGTGGGGCCTTACCTGAAGAAGTATCTGCACAGTGTGGATCGCTATACGACGGAAGAACGCTGCCGGATGCTCCGGCTGATGGAGAACCTCACCCTGGGGCCGGGGGCGGCGGCCTATCTCACGGAATCCATGCATGGCGCCGGCTCGCCGCAGGCGCAGAGGATTATGCTGGCGCGGCTGGCCGACCTGGAGGAGAAGGTGCGCCTGGCGCGCAGGCTGGCAGGAATTGAGCAATGACCAGGGAAACCTATATCCTGGCCCACGATCTGGGCACCACGGGCAATAAAGCCAATCTCTTCAACGGACGGGGACAGCCGGTGGCCAGCAGTTTCGTCGGCTACGAGACGGCCTACCCTCACCCCGGCTGGGCGGAGCAGGAGGCCGCCGGCTGGTGGCGGGCGGTGTGCCAGTCAACACGGCGACTGCTGGCGCAAAGCGGGGTTGCCGCAGGTGACATCGCCGTCATCAGCTTCAGCGGGCAGATGATGGGCGCGCTGCCCGTGGACGGGGAAGGCAGGCCACTGCGCCCGTCCATCATCTGGGCCGACCAGCGGGCCACGGCCGAGGCCGGGCTCCTGGCCGAACGCTGCGGCTTCCAGGAGGTCTATCGCCGTACAGGGCACCGCGCTGGCGCTTCCTATAGCGCGGCCAAGATGCTGTGGATCCAACGCCATCAGCCGGAACTGTATGCCCGCGCCCACAAGTTCCTGCAGGCCAAGGACTACGCCGCCTACAAGCTCACCGGCGTCTTCGCCACCGACTATTGCGATGCCTCGGGCACCAATCTCTTCGACCTGGCGCGGCGCGACTGGGCGCTGGATATCGTGGAGGCTATCGGGCTGGACCCGCACAAGCTGCCGCCGGTACATCCGTCCACGGCTGTCATCGGCCGGGTGACGCCACAGGCAGCAGCGGAGACGGGCCTTCTGGCGGGCACGCCGGTGGTCATCGGCGGCGGCGACGGCGGCTGCGCCACCGTGGGGGCGGGTTCCGTGCAGCCGGGCGACGCCTACAACTACGTCGGTTCCTCGTCCTGGATCGCCGTGACCGCCGAGCAACCCCTCTACGATGCGCAGATGCGCACCTTCACCTTCGCCCATCTGGACCCGCAGCTCTGTTTCCCCACCGGCACGATGCAGTGCGCCGGCGGTTCCTTCGACTGGCTGGAGCGGCTGCTGCGCGGCGATGGCCAGGGCCAACTGTACGAGGAACTGAGCGCTGCGGCGGCGGAGGTACCGCCGGGGGCCGGTGGGCTCCTCTTCCTGCCCTATCTTATCGGCGAACGCAGCCCGCACTGGAACCCGCGGGCGCGCGGGGCCTTTGTCGGGCTGACCATGACGCACGGCCGCGCCGAGATGGCCCGTGCCGTGCTGGAAGGCGTGGCCTTCAACCTCAAGATCATCCTCGATGCCTTCCTGGAGCAGGGGGCGGAGATCACCGCCATGCGGCTCATCGGCGGCGGGGCGCGCAGCCCCGTGTGGCGGCAGATCCTGGCCGATGTCTACGGGCTGCCCATCCTGCGGCCGGCGCTGCTGGCCGAGGCCACGGCGCTGGGCGCGGCCATCGCCGGCGGCGTAGGGGTGGGGCTGTTCCCCGACTTCAGCGTGGCCCACGAGTTCGTGCAGGTAGAAGAGGCAGAGCGGCCCAATGGCGCAGCGCAGGCGCGCTATGCCGAGGTCTATCCGCTGTTCCGGGAGGCCTATCGGCTGCTGGAGCCGATGTTCGAGAGATTGGGGCAGGTGTGAGGGAGGCAAGAGGCAAGAAGCAAGAGGCAGGAAGCAAGAAGCAAGAGGCAAGAGGCAGGGAGTAGGGCGGGCGGTGGCCCGTTTGTAAACATCGTGCACACAAGACCAGAAAGGAGCATGTCATCATGAGAAGGCTCACGCACATCAGTCCAGGATCAGCATTCAAGGTCGGTCTCGTCGTCTATGGGTTGCTTTTCGCCATCTTCGGGCTCATTGCCCTCCTGTTCACCTCCATGGGCATACGCGCCCTGCGCAGCTTCATCAACATCGGAGGCATCGGCTTCTTCCGAGGTCTGCTGGCGTACATCCTCGGCGTGGTGCTCTACGGTGTGGTGGGCGGTGTGATCTCCGCCCTGGTCGCGGCCATCTACAACGGCGTGGCCAGTTGGACCGGCGGCCTGGAGATCCAGCTCAGCCCAGAAGCCAAGGAGTGAGTGAAGAGCCTGGCCCTCACCGTGCTGCCGGGGCGGCTGGCCATCTGTCGTCTGGCGGCAGATGCGCCCCTGCCCGCAGGGCTTGATCGCGCCCACTTCTGCTCGGTCACCCGCACTCCGGAGGAGCTTTCGCTTGTCCTGCCGGAGGAGATGGTGGAGGCCGGCTGGCAGGCTGAGACAGGTTATCGCGCCCTGCAGGTGCTGGGGCCGCTCGATCTCAGCCTGACCGGCGTGCTGGCCGCCCTGGCCGCACCGCTGGCCGCGGCCGGCGTGAGCATTTTCGCCATTTCCACCTACGACACGGACTATGTCCTGGTCAGGGAGGGCGACCTGGGGAAAGCACAGCGGGCGCTGGTGGCGGCAGGGCATGAGGTGACCGAGTGGCCGGGGCAATGAGGCAGCGAGGCACCGGGGCACAATGAGGCACCGAGGCACCGGGGCACCGAGGCACCGAGGCACCGGGGCACCGAGGCACCGGGGCACTGAGGCACCGGGTAACTTCGCTTGCTTTGAGTAAGCTGGACAGAAGAGGAGATGCGATGGAGGAGCTCATCATCCACCTGCTGCCTGAGGTTTTCGGCGAGGGAGAGCGAGTTCTCGTCAAGGCCGGGGAATTGTCTGCCGTGGCTTTCCGCTACGACAGCGGCGTGTGCGGGCTGCGGCTGCAAAACGAGCGCGGCCACATCATCCTGCTGCCCTTCCAGGGCCAGCAAATCTGGGACGCCGTCTTCGGGGGCCGCACGCTGACCATGCGCTCCATGTTCACCGAACCGCGGCCGACGCAAGTCTACCTGGAGACCTACGGCGGCTTCCTGCTGCACTGCGGGGTCACAGCCATGGGCGTCCCTTCGGCCGAGGACACCCACCCGCTGCACGGCGAGCTGCCCAACGCGCCCTACCAGCGGGCCTGGCTGGCCATCGGCGAGGACGAGCGGGGCGTCTACATGGCCCTGAGCGGCGAGTATCAACACACCGTAGCCTTCCAGACCAACTACATCGCCCGGCCGGAGGTGCGGCTGTACGCCGGTTCGACGCGCATGCCCATTTCCATCACCATCGAGAACCTCAAGCGCACGGAGATGGAGCTCATGTACCTGGCGCACGTCAACTTCCGGCCCGTGGACGGTGGCCGGCTGGTCTATAGCGCCCCCTGCACGCCCGAGCACGTGCGCGTGCGCTCCAGCATCCCTTCGCACATCCGCCCACCGGCGGGATATGCCGGGTTCCTGCAGGAACTGGCCGGGCATCCCGAGCGGCACAACGTGCTATCGCCAGGGCTGGCCTTCGATCCCGAGGTGGTCTTCTTTATTGACTACCTGGCCGATGAGGCGGGGTGGGCGCACTCCATGCAGGTACATCCCGACGGCTCGGCCGATTTCATCAGCCATCGCCCTGAGCAGTTGGACCACGGCATCCGCTGGATTTCGCGCACGCCGGATCAGGACGCCCTGGGCATCGTGCTGCCGGCCACCGCCGAGCCGGAGGGCTACCACGCCGAAAAGGCCAAAGGCAATGTCCGCACTCTGCCCGGCGGCACTTCCGTTCGTTTCGACATGGAAGCTGGCTACCTGACGCCAGAAGAAGCACGGGATATGGAAGTCAAAATCAAACGCATACTGGCCTGCTGATCTCGCAGAAGTGGCGGCTGCTGCCAGTATGTCGGAGACACAAGTGCCGCTGGTGGAAATCTTCCCACCTGTGCGGTTGGTAGGTAGAGTAGTAGGACAACTGCGAGCAGTTGTCCTACTATTGCTCGCCTCCGGCGGCCGCTCCCTCTGTGCTCCGCGGCAAAAACAGAGCTGGTAGCCAGCAGCGCCCGTCGCAACCGCACAGGTAGCCAACTTTGCCTGTGAGTTTTGTGGTGTCACAGAGGCAGATTCTTTGGCAAGAGTGGGAGTTACTAAGATGGCTTCTCAGGCAGAGAGAATGAAATCGTCTTCATCGGAGTGGAGGGATTGGGATGAGAACTCTATGGGGCAAGGCAGGCTTTCGGTTTGAGATGCGGGAGGTGCCGACGCCGGAGCCGGGGCCAGGCGAGGTAGTGGTCAAGATCGCCGCCTGCGGCATCTGCGGCACCGACCGGCACTTCCTGCGCCATAACCAGGAGTGGACGCCGCTGGGCCATGAGGTGGTGGGCACTATCGCCGCCGTAGGGCCGCACGTGGAACGCTGGCAGGGCGGCGAAACGGTCATCGTGGAGAACCACACCGGCTGCGGCGTCTGCGAGCAGTGCAAGAACGGCCGCGCCCTCTATTGCCAGAACCTGACCACTTACATGGAGGATCGCGCCGGCTTCGCCGATTACCTGCGGGTGCGGGCGGACATGGTGCAGGCTTATGATGCGGGGACGCTGAGCCCGCAGCAGGCGGCGCTGGCCGAGCCACTGACCGTGGCCCTCGACCTCCTGCAGCGCACCGATCCGGACCTCAACGACGAGGTGGCCGTCTTCGGCCCGGGGGCTATCGGGCTGATGGTCACCCGGCTGGCCAAGCTGCGCGGGGCGCGGCGCGTCTTCCTGGCCGGCTCCAACCGCTCCACGCCGCGTGGCCGTCACCGGCTGGAGGTGGGCCGGCAGATGGGTGCCGACGTTGTGCTGGCCGAGGCCGAGGACGACATCGTGGCCGAAATCAAAGCCGCCGTGCCGCAGGGGGTGGACCGGGTGCTGGTCACGGCGCCGCCGCGCACACTGCCTGCAGCCTTCGAGATCGCCCGCTTCGGGGCCATCGTCGGCTTCATCGGCATCGAGTTCGGCGAGGGAGCGAACGTGACCTTCGATGCCAACGCCTTCCACTTCCAGAAGCTGCAACTGCGGGCCTCCCACGCCATCCCCAACCACTACTTCCCCATGGCGCTGGACTTGCTGGCCCGCCGCGTGGTGGATCCCGATTTGCTCCTCAGCCACGTCTTTTCTCTCGACGAGTACGAGGAGGCGTTTCGGGTTCTGACCGACCCGCAGCAGACGGCGATCAAAGTCGTATTGGTGCCCTGAAACAACAGGGATTGCGGAATGTGGAACGCAGGACGAGAAATGAGGATTTCCATTCCGCAATTTGCAATGGTCGTTAAGGATGTCACAAAAGGAGACGTATCCATGACAGAAGCGATTCGTCTGGGAGAAACGGTGAGCGCAGAGGCGCGCACGCCGGCCATCGGCGTGTTCGTCGCCGGCGACCCGCGCATTGATGAGGAGAGCCGCCAGCGCTGCCGTAACATCGTCAAGATGGCTGCCGACATCCTGGCCCAGCGGGTGAAGCTGCCCGATGGCTCGCCGGCCAGGGTGGTCTGGTCGCCGGTGCTGGTGGACGGCGAAGCGCAGGCGGACCTGGTGGCCCGGCAGTTTCTGGATGCCGGCGTGCGGGTGCTGGTCTGCACACCGGACACCTGGGCCTTTCCACAGCTCAGCGTCATCTCCCTGCTGCAGCAGTTCCCCAAGGACACGCCGATCAACTTCACCTGCGGCAACAGCGGCCCTAAGCCGGGCGTGGTCTTCTCCCACGCCATCAACGGCGCGCTGGCCCAGTATGGCCGACTGGCCCATCTCAACGTGGGCACCTGGCCAGACACAGGGATGCATCCGGTGATGACCGAGGCCACCGCCCAGGCCATGGTGGACTGGGCCTTCGCCGCCGTGACCACGCAGGCGCTGAAGGGCCGCCGGGTGGTCATCTTCGGCCACGATTCCATGGGCATGGAGACCGCCCTGGCCCACGTCATCCCCACGCGACGCCAGTTCGGCCTGGAGATCACCCGTCTGGACATGAAGCTCCTGGCCGACATGTTGCAGAAGGGGGCCTACGACGCCGAGGAACTGAAGGCTTTCCGGGCCTGGGTGGACCGGCATCTGGGCCCGCGGCTGGAGCTGCGCGACGAGGCCGATTCCCGGCGCTTCGATCAGAGCCTGGCCCTGTATCTCATCGTGCGCGACCTGCTGAAGGACCTCAACGCGGTGGGCGGCGGCTTCATGAGCCAGTTGGAGTGGGGCTCCGACCCGCGGGGCATCCCGCTGCCGGTGGCCGACGCCATGGAGTCCTTCTTCAACTCCACCTTCGACCACAACGGGCGCAAGGTGCCCCTGCCCTTCGCCACGGAAGCGGACGTGCAAGGGCTGTTGACCATGCTCTTCTTCTCCGCTTTGACTGGCGGCAATCCGCCGCTGTTCATGGACTTCCGCAAGGTGTGGGAGCGGTGGGAGCTGGAAGCTCTGGCTGCCGAGATAGGGATGGAGCTGCCGGCAGACGAGCTGTGGGCGCAGAAGGGTCTGGTGGACGGCGACAACTCCGGCAGCGCTTCGCTGGACTGGGCAGCCGCGCCGGGGGCCAGCGTCGAGGAGATCATGGCCCGGGTGGGCTTCCCGCTGGCCGACGAGCACTACTTCCCTGGCCTGGGCAACTCGGTCACCTTCGTCTCCCCCGGCGGGCTGGAGGGCATCGCCGGCCGGCTGACCTACAGCAGCCTTTCGGGACTGTTCGGCCTGACCTGGGACGAGGCGACGACGGCGGAGGTGCCGGAACCGTTGGCCCGGGCGCTTTGCCAGGCGACGACGGCCACCTGGCCGCACACCTTCGTCGTGCCCAGGTACGCCACCATGGGCGAGTACAAGCACTTCGCCCCGGCCAACCACTTCCACATGATCCAGGGGCTGAGCCCAGCCCGGCTGGAGTACTGGATGGACTTGAACAACGTGCTTTCCCAGACCCCCTGGGCAGCCCGGCCAGCCTATATCGAGGGTGTGGACCGGCCGATCCCGCTGCTCTATCTCATGAACGGCGGCGAGACAAATGCCAAGCTCATGCTGGGCCGGGGGCTGTAGACAGATGGGAGACGGCGCGCGGAGGGGCCTCACGACTTGCGCAAACCGGCCACCGTTTCTTGACTTTTCGCCGCTTTCGCATATAATGGCGGCAGGGTCTTAAAACGTTTTAGACCCGCCCTCTTTTCCCTGGACTCCGTCGCCGGAAAGCAGGCGGCTTTCTCCCCTGGGGGGTCAGAAGTGGGAAGAGTGACCATCAAGGATGTGGCGCGGCGCGCCGGCGTATCCACAGGCACCGTCTCTAATACCCTGAGCGGCAAGCAGCCCGTGTCGGAGGCGACACGGCAGCGGGTGCTGGAGGCTATCGAGGAGTTAGGCTATCATCCCAACGAGGTGGCGCGCAGCCTGGTCACGCAGCGCAGCCACACACTCGGCGTCGTGGCCATGGGTTTCGATTACTTCGGCCCTTCTCAGACTGTGACCGGCATCGAGAGAGAAGCCAGACGTCAGGGATACCTCGTCACCCTCAGTGTTGTCAGCCCTGACGATACAGACGCCGATGAGGTGCTGCAAGCCCTGGTGGACCGCCGCATGGATGGCATCATCTGGGCCGTGCCGGAGATTGGCGACAATCATGCCTGGATCGAGAACGGCATCCCCCTGGAATTACCCGTGGTGTTCACGAACATGGAGAGACGATCGGACGTCGCCGCGACGGTCGTTGACAACTTCGCCGGGGGGAAGACGGCCACGGAGCATTTGCTGAGCCAGGGGCGTCGTCGGATCGGGCACATCACCGGCCCCCTTGTCTGGTGGGAGGCCCGCGAGCGGCGACGGGGCTGGCAGGCGGCGCTGCGCGCCGCCGGCCTGGCCGATCAGACGACCTGGTGGGAAGAGGGAGACTGGTCGGCCAGGAGCGGCAGAGAAGCCATGGAGCGGCTGCTGGCCCGCTGCCCGCAGGTGGATGCCGTCTTCGTACAGAATGATCAGATGGCCCTGGGAGCCATCACGGCCCTGCGTGGTCGTGGCCTGCGGGTGCCGGAAGACGTTGCCCTGGTAGGCTTTGACGATATCCCCGAGGCGGCCTACTTCGAGCCTCCCCTGACCACGATACGGCAGGACCTCTATGAGCTTGGCCGTGCCACTGTGCAAACGCTGCTGGAACTCATTGAGACCCCTGATGCCCGACAGTGCTACATCTCACTAAAGCCCCAACTGATCGTGCGGGAGAGCTGTGGCGGTGTCATCTCCCGCGCACCGTCGTGATGAAAGGCGACAGAAGCGTGGTTGACGATTGGGCGTTTTGAGGATACGATGGAGTTTGTGCTGACCCTGTTAACCCCAGGACTGGTCCTGGGGACCTCTTTGAGCGTTTATGAAGGGAGGTGATAGCCGCCTGAGCATGTGGTTCTCCGCGTGTCGCTTCGTTGTCCAATTGGGGACAACACAACCTTCACACAGGGGGATCTGGCAAAGAAGCCCCATTGGTTTTGCGAGGAGGAATGACATGAACCTCAGAAGACTCAGTTTGTCCATTGGTGCGCTGGTCGTGTTGGTGCTGCTGATCACGGCCTGCGCGCCGCCAGCGGCGGCACCGGCCGCGCCGGAAGCGGCAGCCCCCACTACTACCGGCAAGACCTGCGAAGGCGTGAAGATCATCTTCTTCCCAGGTGGCCCACCAGGGTGCCCCTTCGCCACCGTCGTTTACAACGGAGCCGTAGCGGCAGCGGCAGACCTGGGCGCCGATGTGGAATACATGTGGTCGGACTGGAACCCCGAGAAGATGGTCAGCCAATTCAAAGGGGCTATGGCCACCAAGCCTGACGGCATTGCCATCATGGGCCATCCAGGAGATGATGCCTTCGAGGCGGCCGTGGACGAGGCCAGGGCCAAGGGGATCATCGTTACCAGCCAGAACACGACCCTGCCCAGACTCGAAGCGCGGTACAAGGCCGATGGGTTCGGCTATGTTGGCCAGGAGCTCTACGAGTCCGGCTACATGCTGGGCCAGGAAGCCATCAGGAGAACAGGCTTCGGCAAGGGCGATCGGGCCATGGTCTGGGGGCTGTTGTCCGAGCCCACCCGCGGGTTGAGGACCAAGGGCGTCATTGACGCTCTGGAAGAGGCCGGGATGACGGTGGACTACATCGAGATTGACAAGGCCACCGATGCTGATGCCACGGCAGGCACCCCGGTCTTCACCGGCTATGTGACGTCCAACCCCGATGTGAAGCTGGTCTGCACCGACCATGGCGGCCTGACCGCTACTCTGGAGACCTACTTGAAGGCGGCGGGCAAGGGCCCGGACGACATCTACGGCATCGGCTTCGATCTCTCGCCGGCCACGCTGGAGGCGATCCGCGGCGGATGGACGGACCTGGTGCTTGATCAGCAACCCTTCCTGCAAGGCTATCTGCCCATCGTGCAGATCTGCCTGACCAAGAAGTACCAGTTCTCCGGCCTGCACATTGACACGGGGTCCGGCTTTGCCCACAAGGACAACGTTGAGGCTCTGGCCCCGCTCGTGGAGAAGCAGATCCGGTAATCGGGAGACAGGTAGATTGGTAGATTGGGAAACTGGTAGATTGGGAAACCGGTAGATCGGTAGATTGGGGCCAGGAAGCCCAACGTACCAATGTACCAATGTACCAATGTACCAATCTACCAATCTGCCAACCAGGAGATGGCTGTATGGATTACATGCTTGAAATGAGAAATATCTCCAAACGCTTCGGGGAAGTGCAGGCGCTGCGCGACGTGAATTTTGTCGTCGCTCCCCAGGAGGTCGTGGGGTTGGTAGGCGACAACGGCGCGGGCAAGTCCACGCTCATCAAAATCGTCACCGGCTATTATCAGCAGGACAGCGGCGAGGTCTACTTCAAGGGCCAGAAGCTGGAAGACCTGTCGGTGGCCAAAGCCCGGCAGCTAGGGATCGAGACCGTCTATCAGGAACGGGCCCTGGCCGATCAGCAGACCCTGTGGCGGAACATTTTCATGGGGCGGGAGCTGACGACGCGCAACGGCTTCCTGGACGTGAGGAAGATGAAGCGGGAGACGGAGAAATTGATGGTCGGCTCCATGGGCTTCACCTCGGCGGCGGTGGCACCCGACTCCGTAGTGCGCACCTTTTCGGGCGGTGAGAAGCAGGGCGTCGCCATCGTGCGGGCGCTGTACTTCGACGCCGAACTGATCATCCTGGACGAGCCGACAATGGGCCTGTCGCTGTCGGAGACCAGGAAATTGCTGGACTTCGTCGGCGGGATCAAAGAGGCCGGCAAGAGCTGCATCTTCATTGACCACAACGTTTTTCACGTCTACTCCGTTGCGGACAGGGTTGTAGTGCTGGACAGAGGTATGGTGGCAGGCGAATTCTTAACCAAAGATATCGCGCTGGACCAGCTCATGGACAAGATGTACCGGGTCGCTCAGACCGGACATCTGGATTGATGACTCATGGAGAGTCGGGCTTCTCCAGGGGGAAAAGGAGCCATCCCATGCCCAATCACGCTGCAGAGGGAGTTGAAATGACCTCTACCGCCTCTCAAGCCCGGGTGCAGGCACGCCATTTGCCCGCTCTGGCCCGCTTTGCCCGCACGTATGGCCTGCAGATAGGCATCATTTGTGTCCTGCTGGCCATATGGGGGCTTTTCACCATTGGGGCACCCAAGACCTTCCTCTCATCCGAAATCTACGCTGCCTACATGTCCACCATCCCGTTCTTTGCGGTGATGGCTTTGCCCCTGACCATGGTGGTGATCGCCGGCGAGATGGATCTCTCATTCCCTTCCATCATGGCCATGGGCATGCTAGTGTTTGTCAGGGTTTTTGAAACCACCGGCAGCGTGCTCCTCTCTTTTATCCTGTGCCTGGCCGCCGGATTCGCCATCGGGTTACTGAATGGAGTCATCGTGGTCAGGACAGGCATTCCCTCGCTTGTGGCCACCATCGGCACACAGTTCTTCTGGCGCGGTGCGGTTCTGGTCATCACCGGCGGGAGGCCCGCCTCCCTGGTCCCGATCAAAGGGACGCTCCTGTATAACGCCCTGGTGGGCAGGTGGGGCGGTTATGTGCCCGCGCAGATGATCTGGACCGTGGTGGTGGCTATCCTCGTGTGGGTCTTGTTGAACCGTCATCAATTCGGCGCGCACGTGTACCTGGTCGGGGACAACGAAGACAGTGCCAGGTTAATGGGTGTCAACGCTGACCGGACGAAAATCATGGTCTTTGCCGTCGTTGGCCTTGCCGCGGCCTTCGCCGGCGTCCTGGCCAGCCTGGAAGTGAATTACTTCTGGGTGACCCTGGGGGAAGGATACATGCTGCGCACGCTGGCCGCCGTGTTCCTGGGCGGCACCTCGGTGTTCGGCGGCACGGGGACCGTCCTGGGCACTTTCGTCGGCTGCTTCATTATCGGGGCCATCGAAGCCGGCATTGTAGCCGTCGGCCTGACCGGCTTCTGGACGCAACTGCTGTATGGCCTGATCATCATCCTCTCCGTGTCCATGCACGCCATGGTAAGGCGAAAATTAGAGTAGTTGTCACGTCCCTGCGGACACCACCAGGGACGAAAATGGTCAAGGCATCTATTTTCGAGGTAGAACCCGCTGCGAAGCGGGATGCGGAGCTGCCTTTTGGGGGAGGGGGATGAAGCATCGGGATCGAGTGCAGATGGCGCTCAGCCACGAGGAGCCCGACAGATGCCCCATGCAGATCAGCTTTACGCCGGAGTTCGCTGCCCGCCTCAAGGATGAGCTGGGGCTGACGGACGACAATCTGCACAATCCCCACGGCGGCGGCAACACCTACATGCTGGAGCGCATCCTGGACGAGGACATGCTCCTGACCTCGGTAGGCTGGGCCAATTCCTATTACGCCACCGAAACGTACAGCGAGGATGGTGTCACCTATACCGACGAATGGGGCGTGGGCTGGAGGAACGTGGCCTACGAGACCCGCTTCGGCACGGGCCATTACACGGAGATGGTAGTGCATCCCCTGGCTGACGACGCAGCCATCGCTTCCTATGTGCCGCCCGACCCGCAGCGGCCGGAGCTGTACACCGAAGCGGCCAGGGTTATCGAGGAGTTCAGGGAGGAGTACTGGATCGTCGGCGTGACGGTCACCACCATCTGGGAGACGGCCTGGGCGCTGCGCGGATACGAACAGGCGCTGATGGACCTGGCCCTCAACCCCGACCTGATGGAGCAGATTCTGGACATCCCTTTCAACTATCACCTGGCCGCCGCCCAGAAGCTGGTGCAGATGGGCGTGGACATGATCTGGATCGGGGACGATGTGGGCGCGCAGCAGCGCATGCTCATCTCCCCCGCGACTTGGCGACGCTTTTTCAAGCCGCGCATGGCGGCCTTCATCTCCACGCTGAAGCGCACCAACCCTGCCGTCAAGGTCGCTTATCATTCCGACGGAGCCATTGAGCCCATCATCCCTGACCTGATCGAGATCGGATTGGACGTGCTCAATCCCATCCAGCCGCGATGCATGGACCCTGTCCGGCTGAAGAAGATGTACGGAGACAGGCTGTGCTTCTGGGGCTCCATTGACGAGCAACACACATTGCCCTTCGGGACGCCGGTGGAGGTACGGCAGGAAGTGATGGCCCGGCTGCAGACGCTGGGCAGGGGCGGTGGCCTGATCATCGGGCCGACCCATCATGTGCAGTTGGATACACCGCTGGAGAACTTCTGGGCCATGGTCCACGCCATCCGGGACACGCCCTACGCTTCTTTGTGGCACGGCTGAGTCAGGCTGCCTTCCGTGCGTCGAAGGGCAAGGCTGATGACGAAAGACGAGTTGAGTTCGGTGTTCAGGGTTCGGATTTCGGAGTGCGTTGTGGTCGCCGTCGAACTCCGAACTCCGAACACTTCAGCGTTGGTCATCCGTCCTTCGTCGAGTCCTTTGTTGAAGCTCCCTTCTTCTCTACTTTCCGCTAAGTTGGGGTTTTGAGCCATTTTGGGCCATTTTGCGCTCCGATGACCTACTACATGCGGTAGCCTGAATCAACAAAGCTACTACATGTAGTGGCAAAACAAGTTAGCGGAAACTAAAGTTCTTGGGAAGAGGGAATAAGGAGTGAAGCCACGAGACAGGGTCATGCTGGCCCTCAACCACCAGGAGCCCGACCGCATTCCCATTGACCTGGGCGGGACGATTTGCTCCTCCATCCACAGGGATGCCTACATCGCGCTCAAGCAGCACCTGGGCCTGGAGGTGGAGGAGCTCCGGATGGTGGACTACATCCAGCAGTTGCCCTACCTGGACGAGGCCCTCCTGGAGCGGTTGGGGGCGGATTTCCGCATGGTGCAGTTGCCGGCAGCCACAGCGCCGGATGTGGCCATCTTCGAGGAAGGGAAGTACTACGCTCTTATTGACCGCTGGGGTTCCAAATTGCACATGCCCAAAGAAGGCGGACTGTACTTCGATTGGGTGGAGTTCCCCATCAGGGAGGCCAGCATGGAGGCCCTGGACAGCTACACCTGGCCAGAGCCCGATCCTCCCGAGGCCATCGCCGAGCTTCGCCAGCAGGCCAAATATCTCTATGAGCACACGGACTACGCCCTGGTGGGCAACGCCATCATCGGCGGGGGCATTTTCGAGCAGCCGGCCCGCGTCATGGGGCTGGAGAACTTCCTCATCGCCCTGGTGCGGGAGCCTCGCTTCGCCGACCGCCTGATGGAGCAGATCACCGACATCTACATCGAATCCTGCAACAACTACCTGGATCAAATCGGCGAGTACCTGCAGGTGTTCTGCTACTGGGATGACCTGGCGGGCCAGGATGGCTGGCTGATCTCGCCGGAGCTCTATCGCCGCATGGTCAAGCCCAAGCAACGCCGCCTGCTGGAGGCCATCAAGCGCAAGACAGAGGCCAAAATCTACTATCACGGCTGCGGCGCGGTCTTCGACCTGATCCCCGATCTGATCGAGTTGGGCTTCGACATTCTCAATCCCGTGCAGGTCTCCGCCCGTGGCATGGACACCCGGCGGCTCAAGCAAGAGTATGGCCGGGACATCACTTTCTGGGGCGGCGGGGTGGACACTCAGCACGTGCTGCCTTTCGGCACGCCGGCCGAGGTGGCCGACGAGGTCAGGCGGCGCATTGATGATCTGGCCCCGGGCGGCGGTTTCGTCTTCGCCGCCGTGCACAACATTCAGGCTCGCGTGCCACCACAGAACATCGTGGCGGCATTCGAGACGGCGCTGGGGTATGGGCGGTATTAGCCAATCAGCAAATCATAAATCGGCAAAGGAGAAAAGGTTCATGGAAGAGGTGACTATCGGGTTCGTGCCGGCTCACCGCGTGCCTTTTGACGAGGAGTGGGCCGTGGACATGCGGCGCCGCACGCTGCAGGCGCTGGACAAGGTGGAGGGGCTGGATCTGGTCGTCCCCGACGAGAACTGGACGCAGAATGGCCTGGTGCGCGACGACAACGACGCCGAGGCGGTGATTGACCTCTTCAGCTCGGCGGACGTGGCGGGCGTGATCATCGGCGCCATGACTTTCGGCGACGAGATTTCCGCCGTCAGCGTGGCCGAAGCGCTGGGCGTGCCTGTCTTGCTCTTTGGCACCAAAGAGGGCGAGTTCACCGCCGACGGCAACCGCCGCTCCGATTCCTTCTGTGGCACGCTGTCCATCTCCTCCGGGCTCTACCGGCGCAAGATCCCTTTCATCTTTGGCGGCATCTTCTTCCCCGAAGAGGAGGAGTTCGTGGCCTCGGTGGACGATTTCGTGCGCACCTGCGCCATCGCCCGCGGCTTCTACGGGGCACGCATCGGGCTGGTGGGGCCGCGGCCGGAGCGCTTCGAGACCTGCGCCATCAACGAGTACCCCATGATCGAGCAGTTCGGCCAGCGGGTGGTGCCGATCTCCCTGGCCGACGTCTTCGCCGCCGCCAACGCCCTGACCGATGATGATCCGCTGATCACGGCCATTGTGGACGAGATGTGCGAGGTCGCCGATTGCCGCGCTGTGGATCGCACAGCGCTGTTCAAGGCGGCCAAACTGGAACAGGCGTTGCTCAATTGGGCCGATGAGAAGGACCTCTCGGGCATGGGCGTGCAATGCTGGACGGCCATGCAGGAAATCTACGGCATCTCCTCCTGCACCACCATGGGCCGGCTGACGGAGCGGGGGATCATGACCTCCTGCGAGGTGGACATCCACGGGGCGCTGACCATGCTGGTGCAGCACCTGGCCTCTCTGGGCACGGCGGTGCCGCACTTCATTGACTGGACGATCCGGCATCAGGAGCTGGAGGATGTTTTCCTGGCCTGGCACTGCGGCAACGCCCCGCAGGGGCTGGCCTGTGCCGGTTGCCCGCCTCGCCTGCGTTCGCACAGCATCCTGAACCGGCTGGTGGGCGATCAGGTCTCGCAGGGCACGGCCGAGTTCCAGCTCAAGCCCGGCGTGGTCACCCTCAACCGGCTGGTGGAGTACGACGGGCAGTTCAAGATGCTCATCACCACGGGGGAGATCATCCCCAGCGACCAGGAACTGCGCGGCTCCTGGAGCTGGGTGCAGGTGGATGATCTGGACTACCTGTACCGCGTGCTCGTCGAGGAGGGCTTCATCCACCACGCCAGCATGATTCATGGCGACTTCACCGTGCCCATCGCCGACTTCTGTGACTTCGCCGGCATCGAAGCGGTCATTGTATAGAAGGATTCCCCTAACCCTTCCCCCTTGGCGTCTGTTTCTCTGGCTCTCTGGGGGAAAGGGTTTAGGGGATAGGGGCCGCACCTCTCTGTGCGCTACGGAACGTTGAAACGAACAAGGAGATGGTCATGCCCTTGCTACTCGGTTTGGACATCGGCACCACGGGCACGCGGGCGCTGCTCGTGGACGAAGAGGGACACGTGGTAGCCAGCGCCGTGTCCGAGTACCCACTGTACACCCCACAGCCGCAGTGGGCAGAGCAGGACCCCGCCGACTGGTGGCGGGCCACCATCGAGGCCACGCGGGCCGCGCTGGCCCGCGCCGGCGTGGGCGGCGAGGCGGTCGGCGGCGTTGGCCTGTCCGGGCAGATGCACGGCGTGGTGCTGCTCGACGAGCACGATGAGGTGCTGCGCCCGTCCATCATCTGGTGCGACCAGCGCAGCCAGGCGCAATGCGATTGGATCACCGAGCGGGTGGGCGCGCAGCGGCTCATCGAGCTGACCTGCAACCCGGCGCTGACCGGCTTCAGCGCCCCCAAGCTGCTCTGGATCCGCGACAACGAGCCGCGCACATACGAACGGGGACGCAAGTTCCTGCTGCCCAAGGACTACATCCGCTTCAAGTTGACGGGAGAGTACGCCAGTGAGGTCTCCGACGCCTCCGGCACGACGCTCTTCGACGTGCGCAGGCGGCGCTGGTCAGAGGAGGTGCTGAACGCCCTGGGCGTGGAGCGCGACCTCTTGCCCGAGGTGTACGAATCGCCGGTGGTAAGCGGCAGGGTGAGCGCCTCGGCGGCGAAGGCGACCGGGCTGGCTCCGGGCACGCCAGTGGTGGGCGGGGGCGGCGACCAGGCCGCCGGCGCCGTGGGCAACGGCGTGGTGGAAAGCGGCATCCTCTCCTCGACCATCGGTTCCAGCGGGGTGTTGTTTGCCTTCACCAACGAGCCGGTGCTGGACCCCAAAGGGCGCATGCAGAGCTTCTGCCACGCCGTGCCCGGCAAGTGGCATGTCATGGGCGTGACGCAGGGAGCCGGGCTTTCGCTGCGCTGGTTCCGCGACAACTTCGGCGAGGCGGAGATGCTGGTCAGCAACCTGACCGGCATTGACCCCTACGTCTTGCTGGACCGGGAGGCGGAGCAGGCGCCCGTGGGCTCGGAGGGTCTGCTCTTCCTGCCCTATCTGATGGGCGAGCGAGCGCCGCACCTCGACCCCGACGCCAAGGGCGTCTTCTTCGGCATCACGGCGCGGCACACGCGGCTGCACATGGTACGAGCCATTTTCGAGGGCGTGGCCTATAGCCTGCGCGATTCGCTGGAGATCATCCGCGGCGAGATGGCCATTGCGGTGGAGCAGGTGCGGGCCTCGGGCGGCGGCGGGCGCAGCGCCCTCTGGCGGCAGATCCAGGCCGATGTGTTCAACACGGAGATGGTGACCATCAACGTGTCTGAGGGGCCGGCCTACGGTGTGGCGTTGCTGGCCGGCGTGGGCACGGGGGTTTGGGGCAGCGTGGAGGAAGCCTGCCGGGCGACCATTGAGGTGGTGCAGCACATCCGGCCCATCCCGGAGAACGTGGCCGTCTACGAGCGGTTTTATGGCATCTACCGGGCGCTGTATCCGGCGCTGAAGCCGCAGTACGATGCCGTGACCGCCGCCGTGGCGGCGACGGTGTGAGGTAGCCGATGCTCGAGGCCTTGCGCGAGGAAATCTGCCAACTGCATCTGGAACTGCCTAAGTGGGGCCTGGTCACCTGGACCAGCGGCAACGTCAGCGGGCGCGACCGCCAGACGGGCTACGTGGTCATCAAGCCCAGCGGCGTGCGCTATGAGGGCCTGCGCCCGGAACTGATGGTGGTCGTAGACCTGGAGGGTCGAGTGATCGAGGGCGAGCTCAAGCCCTCGTCTGATACGGCCTCCCATCTCTACATCTACCGTCATCGGCCCGACGTGGGCGGCATCGTGCACACCCATTCGCCCTACGCCACCGCCTTCGCCGCCGTGGGTCAGCCTATCCCTGTTTACCTGACAGCCATCGCCGACGAGTTCGGCTGTGCCATCCCCTGTGGCGGCTTCGCCCTCATCGGCGGCGAGGAAATCGGCCGCGAAGTCGTGGAGAACATCGGCGATTCGCCGGCCATCTTGCTCAAGCAGCATGGCGTGTTCACCATTGGCCCGGACCCAACGGCGGCGGTAAAGGCTGCCGTGATGGTCGAGGACGTGGCGCGCACGGTGTTTCTCGCCCGGCAACTGGGTGAGCCGGAGGTCATCCCCGAAGAAGCCGTGCGCAAGCTCCGCCGGCGTTATGCCGAGGAGTATGGGCAGTAAGCTTCCTGTTACCTCATCATCAGTGAAATTCTTGCACAGTAACTATCTTGACAATGTTACATTTCGCCAGTCATTGCGAGTCCGCCATGGCAGGCCCCGCCATTCTAAAGGGCAGAAACTTCCTGGTGTCATTGCGAGGAGGCAGTTTTTGCCGACGAAGCAATCCCCAAGTCCCGAGTCGGAGATTGCTTCGCTGCCCCTTCGCTTTGCTCAGGGCTTCGGCTCGCAATGACAGGCAAGTTTCTGAGTAGTTATCATGCCCCTGCGGACACCACCAGGGACGAAAATGGTCCAGGCGGATGAAGCTCGCAACGACGGGGCTGAAATCCTTCTTGGCTCCGGCTCATCCGTGCTGGGAGAGACGGAATCGCAGAAAGGGGGTGATCATCGAGGACGAGAACACGGCAAGCCAGGGCTGTACCCCATCGTTCGCTATCTGCGACGCGGCGCGTCGGAGATAGCCTCATTTGAATCCAAAGGAGGATGAAAACATGAAACGCTTCGCTACGGTTATGGTTGTCGTCCTGGTGGCTGCGGGCCTGCTCACCGGCTGTCCTGCGCCTCAGGTCGTCGAGAAAGAGGTCGTCAAGACCGTGGTGGTCGAGGTCGAGAAGCCAGTGGAGAAGGTGGTGGAGGTCGTGGTGACCCCCACGCCGGCACCTGCACCCGAACAGGTCTTCATCAGCGGCTTCCCCACGACCGATGAGAACGAGGCCAAGACAGCCCAGGCAGCCTTCGAGGCCGCGGACAAGGGCAACCCCGACCCGGCCTGGAAGGGCAAGAAGTTCACCATCGGTGTCTATTCCGGCGGGCAGCGCGGCCCCATCTCCGGCCCGCTCTACTTCTGGCGGCCCAAGTTCGAAGAACTGACCGGCGCGACCTATGACATCGTGGAGATCCCCTTCGCCGAGCTGCGGGAGAAAATCTTCACCGACCTCATGACCGGGGCCGGCAACTACGATGTGATCATCAACTGCAGCAACTACTACGGCGATTACATCCTCAACGACTGGATCGTGCCCATTGACCAGTACTTCGACGACCCACGCTTCCCGCAGTGGGATCGTGACTCCATTGCCCCGGCCGTGGCCAACCTGATGAAGTGGGGCGATACCTGGTACGGCGGCAATAACGACCACGATGCCCAGGTGCTCTACTACCGCCGGGACATCATCGAGGATCCGGAGTGGCAGGCGGCGTTCGAGGCCGAGATGGGGCATCCCATGCCTGTGGCCATGGATACCTGGGAGGACGTCCTGGAGATCGCCAAGTTCTTCAACGGCAAGGACTGGAACAAGGACGGCGACCCGGACAATGGCATTGCCTTGCACCTCAAGGTCGGCGGCCAGGGCTTCTTCCACTTCATGGCCATCTCCGCACCTTACGTGGTGATCCCCTATCCGGGTGATCCTCCGACCAAGGTCACCAGGTACCACAACGTCTACTGGTTCGACCCGGAGACCATGGAGCCCCTGATCAACTCGCCGGGCCATGTGCGGGCCTTGGAGATGGTGCTCGAGCTCTCCAAGGCCGGTTCCCCGGCCATGTGGGGTTGGAGCCTGGGTGAGGCGTGGGCTGACTTCCTGTCCGGCAACGCCATCATGACCTTCTCCTGGGGCGACGTGGGCTCGCTGTCGCAGGACCCGACCCAGTCGGTGATCATGGGCAAGCTGGGTGCCCGCGGCATTCCCGGCACCAAGCACCCCTATGACCGCGAGAAGGGTCAGTTCCTGGACCTGGAGGAGCCCAACTTCGTGGGCAACCAGGTGGGCTGCTCCTGGCATCCGGCGATCTCCAAGCTGGCCGAGGACCCAGACCTGGCCTACTACTTCATCGCCTGGCAGTCCACGCCGGAGATCAACCACTGGAACGTGGCCTACGGCTGGACCGGTGTAGACCCCGGCACCGCCTATGACTGGTTCCCGCCCTACGGCACGGCCACAGTGGAGGAGTACGTGGCTGGTGGTTATGATCCCGGCGACGCTGTAGAGTTCATCGGTGCCTACCAGGACAACTTCTACAACTATCCCATCTTCCAGAACTACATGCGCATCCCCGGCACCCCGGAGATGCAGGAGATCTGGGATGTGCACCTGTCCGAGGCGGTCACCGGCCAGGTGTCGGCGCAGGAGGCCCTGGATCGCACTTACAACGACTGGGTGCGCATCATTAACGACTACGGCAAGGACACCCTGCTGAAGCTGTATCAGGAGTCCATCGGCTACGCGCCGTAGCAGAGAGTGCACACCCCGATGGAGCGCTGGGGGAGGGATTCGTCTGGGCGGGTCCCTCCCCCTTCCTTCAGCCTGATGTGATCTGATCTTTAAGGACCGCAAAAGTCACTCTGAGCGCAGCGAAGAGTCTGAGCGCAGCGAAGAGTCTGAGCGCAGCGAAGAGTCTCCTGCGCACGCCGAGATGCTTCGCTCCGCTCAGCATGACGAGCGGGTTTTGCTTTACCGTCTTTATTCAGGAGCGGATCAGAGGTCAGCGGAAGAGCGGAATAAACGAAAAGGGGGCCATGGTTCCGCTCCCTTCGCTTTTCCGCTGACCACCTGTAAGGAGAGAGGCAATGCAAGAAAAAGGCCGCATCAAATGGCTGTTCGTCGGCCCCGGTATCTTTTGGGTGCTGGCCTTCACCATTTTCCCCCTGCTCTATTCCCTGGTGTTGAGTTTCCTGCGCAAGCGGTTGGGGCAGCCGGCCAGCTTCAACTTTCCGGAGAACTTCGTCCGCGCCTTTGGCGACTATCGCTTTTGGGACACGCTGAAGGTAACCCTTCTCTTCGTGGTGGCCAGCGTGGTGCTGACGGTAACCATCGGCCTGTTGCTGGCTTTGCTCTTCAACCGCGAGATCCGTGGGCGACGTGTCTTCCGCTCGCTGTTCACCATGCCTCTCTTCACCGCTCCCATCGCTTTAGGCTACCTGGGCCTGACCATCTTCCATGAGGATGTCGGAGCGGTCAACACCATCCTCAGGGCCTTGGGTATGGTGAACCTGCCACGCTGGTTCTCCGACATCTGGTTAGCGCGACTGGCCATCATTATCGTGGATGTCTGGCAGTGGACTCCTTTCTGTTTCCTGGTCCTGCTGGCTGGTCTGCAATCCCTGCCCAGAGAGGTCTATGAGGCGACGGCGCTGGATACTTCCTCCGGCTGGGATGTCTTCCGTTATGTTACGCTGCCGCTCTTGAGGCCCGTCCTGTTCACCGTGGTCATGCTGCGGCTGGTGGAGGCCTTCAAGATCCTGGACATTCCCTTCAGCATGACCAGCGGCGGTCCCGGCGCGGCCACGCAGACCTATTCCTTCTATATCTACCTGACAGGTTTGCGCAGTTTCAACTTCGGCTACGCTTCGGCGCTGGCTTACATCTTGCTGGTGGTGATGATGGTGATCAGCATGTTCTTCTTCAACCGTCTGCGCGAGATATACGAGTAGGGAGGTGCCATCGTGACAACCTATGGAGCCCGGCGTCCCGGCGTCATCAGAACGGCATTGCTCTGGCTGGTCATCATCGGAGCCACAGCCTGGCTGGTGTTCCCCTTCTATTGGGCCATCATCACCTCGCTCAAACCGCCAGGGGTCATCCTGACCAAGCCATCGCTCATCCCCTTCTTGCAGTTCAAACCCACCTTCTACAACTGGCAGATGGAGTTCACCCAGCGGTGGCGGGAGATCAGCCGGGCGCTGAGCAACAGTGTGATTATTTCTGCAGGAGCCACGCTGGTTTCCATCACCCTGGGCACTCTGGCCGGCTATGGGCTGGCCCGCTTCCGCTTCACCGGCCGGATGCAGAACAAGGACCTGACGCTCTGGTTCCTGTCGCAACGCTTCCTGCCGCCTATGGTCACCGTGATCCCTTTCTTCCTGGTGATCAAAGCTGTGGGCTTGCTGGATACCCGGTTGGCGTTGGTTCTGGTCAATACCACGTTCACCATCCCCTTCTCCGTGCTCATCATGCGCGACGTTTTCAAGGAATTGCCGGAGGAGATGGAGGAATCGGCCTGGGTGGATGGCGCCTCGCACTTCCAGAGTTTCTGGTACATCGCCTTGCCCCTGGCCGCGCCGGCCATGGCCGCCGCCGCCGTGATCTGCTTTGCCTTCTCCTGGAACGAATTCATCTTCGCCCTGTTCCTCACCCTGAAAGCGGCCCAGCCGATCACCGTCGTCATTGCCGGGGTGGAACACACCCAGGGCATCCAGTTCTGGTTCGTGGCCACGCGCCTCCTGTTCGCCATCATTCCGCCCACGCTGCTGGCGCTGACCGCCCAGCGGTACATCGTGCGCGGCCTGACCTTCGGCGCGGTGAAGGGGTAGCGGGATATGGTAGGGGGCGCAGCGCCGCTGCGCCCCCTACTGTACGAATTGGCAGGGAACCATGAACCTCGTGGAACAGAAGCCCTTCGACGCCGTCTGCCTGGGCATCCTCGTCGCCGACATGTTCAGCCCGCCGCTGCCCGAACCGCCCGCTCCAGGCCAGCTCGTCGTGGTGGACGACCTGCCCCTGGATGCCGGTGGCTGCGCCGTCAACACCGGCGTGTCGCTGACCCGGCTGGGCGCCCGCGTCGCCCTCATCGGCAAGGTGGGCAACGATGTCTTCGGCGACTTCATCATCGGCCTGATGAGGGAAAAGGGCCTCGACACCTCCGGCATCCGCCGTTCGGCGACCCTCCCCACTTCCAGGACAATGGTCATCCCCGTGTTCGGCCAGGACCGGCGCTTCATCCATACCTTCGGCGCCAACGCCGAGTTGACTCTCGAGGACGTGGACCTGGACCTGGTGGCCAGGGGGAAGGTGCTCTACGTCGGCGGCTATCTGGGACTGCCCCGCCTGGATCAGGCAGCTCTGGGCGAGCTTTTCGCCTTTGCCCGGGCGCGAGGGGTGCGCACGGTCCTGGATGTCATTGTGCCGGCGACGGCAAGCTTCAGCCTGGATGATGTCCTTGGCCAGGTGCTGCCCCTCACCGACGTATTTCTGCCCAACGACGACGAAGCTGCCCTGCTCACCGGCGAAACAGACCCCGAACGCCAGGCGGCGGCCTTCCTCACTCTGGGCTGCGGCACGGCGGTGATCACCCTGGGTGAGCGCGGCGTCCTGGCCAGGACAGCCACTCAGACGGTGCAGGCGCCGGCCTTTCCGGTGCACACGGTGGACCCCTCCGGCGCCGGCGATGCTTTCGACGCCGGCTTCATCATCGGCCTGTTGGAGGGCTGGGATCTGGTCCGGACGGTGGAGTTTGCCTGTGCCATCGGCGCTTCGGCGACGATGAAGCTGGGCTGCACGACAGGTGTGTTCACGCGGGCCGAGGCTCAGGCCTTCCTGGCCGCGAACAGGTTGCCGATCAGCGTCAGTTAGTACTACAACCACACTTGGTGGTATGTGTCATGCTTTCGACGGGCTCAGGCCAGGGCTGAGCGGGTTTACACGCCTGTTCCCATAGTGCACGCAACGCTAGCGAAGCATCCGTTCGCTGCGCTCAGGCCAAGTTCTCGCGTCACCACGCAGGCAAGAGATGCTTCGCTGGAGTCGGCCGGGCAATGAAGTTTGACGTCTGAAACCCGCTCAGCATGACAAGTACGGTTGTAGTATTCGTCAGAAGCGTGTAGCACGCACAGCCGGTAGATACGTGTAGCACGCACAGCCGGTAGATAAAGGACGAAGGACAAAGAGTGGAGAGATGAACAGACGAGAACGGGTATGGCAGGCCATCCACCATCAGGAGACGGATTTCGTCCCCTACAATTTCCATGCTGTGCCTGGCGTGTGGCAGAAGGTGTGCCGGCATTACGGGCTCACGGACACCCATGAGGCCATGGAGTTCATCGGCAACCACATCGTCAAGGTGGGCTCCGACTTCAACTACAACCCCTGGGCCGATGAGGTGGGGCGGGTGGAGCTGACCGTCAGCGGCGGGCCGGTGCACACAGCGCTCGATAGCGAAGGTGGGCTGCACCGCGACGAGTTCGGCTGCCTCTGGGATCGCACGGGCAGCCTGCCGCACCCGGTGGCCTATCCGCTGGCCGAGAAGCCTGACCTGCATGGCTATACGTTCCCCGACCCTTACCGCCAGGGCCGTTTCGATCAGGCCCGCGAGCTGGCCGACCGCTATCGCGGGGAAGTGTTCCTCTTCGGCAAACTGGGCATGGCCCTCTTCGAGCGGGCCTGGTCCATCCGGGGCATGACCCAGTTGCTCATGGACATGGTGGAACGGCCGGAGTTCGTGGAGGAGCTGTTGGACCGCATTCTCACCGAGTGGAACCTGCCCATCATTGACCAGCAACTGGCGCTGGGGGTGGATGGCTTCTATTTCGCCGACGATTGGGGCTCCAAGACGGGGCTCATCTTCAGCCCCAGGATGTGGCGGCGCTTCATCAAGCCACGGCTGGCGGTCATGTATCAGCGCTGCCGTGAAGCGGGCGTGGTTGTGGCCCAGCATTCCGATGGGGCCGTCGGCGTCCTGTTCCCCGACCTGATCGAGATCGGCTTGCAGGTGTTCAATCCCCTGTCGCCGTCGGTCATGGACCCGCCAACGGTCAAGGCGCAGTACGGCGACCGGCTGTGCTTCTACGGCGGCATTGACGTGGAGCGCACGCTGCCTTTCGGCACGCCGGAGGAGGTGCGGGGAGAGATGCGCCACATGGCCGAGCTCATGGGCCGGGGCGGCGGCTACATCCTGCAGAGTTCGCACACCATCCTCGACGACGTGCCCCTGGCGAACCTGGTGGCCTACATCGAGGAAGTGCGCCAGATGGCTGGGCTGACGTGAGGGTCATGCTTGTACCATTCACAGAACTCCTGGCCGAGGCTTTGGCCGGCGGTTACGCCGTCGGCTACTTCGAGGCCTGGGACATCTACTCGCTGGAGGCTGTGCTGGAAGCGGCCGAGGCCGAGAACGCTCCGGTGGTGCTGGGCTTCGGCGGGGTGATGATGGAGCCGGCCTGGTTCGACGGCGGCGGACTGGAGCGGCTGGGGGCCCTCGGACTGGCCACGGCTACGGCGGCCAGGGTGCCGGTCTCGCTCCTCCTCAACGAGGTCACCACCTTCGCCCAGGTGGTGCGCGGCATCCGCGCCGGCTTCAACGCCGTCATGCTCAGCACGAGCGAGCTGCCTTACGCCGAAAACGTCCGTCTGACCCGCCGGGTGGTGGAGGTGGCGCATGCCGTCGGCGTGGGCGTGGAGGCGGAACTGGGCTCGCTGCCCGATGCCTCGGGCGAGATGGACGACGAGGGACGCCTGACCGACCCTGACGAGGCTGCCCGCTTCGTCGAAGAGACGGGGGTGGACGCCCTGGCCGTCTCCGTGGGCAACGTGCACGTGCTGACGCATGGGCAAGCCGTCATTGACTGGGAGCGGCTGGCGGCCATCCACCGGGCGGTGGCGGCGCCGCTGGTCCTGCACGGCGGCACGGGATTTCCCGAAGAAGGCATCGCCCAGGCCATCGCCCTGGGCGTGGCCAAGGTCAACATCGGCACGGTGCTGAAGCGGGCGTTTCTGGAGGGCATCGCTGAAGCGATTGCGGCACTTCCTGCGGGGGTCAGCGTGCAACAGAGCATGGGCTCGCGCAAAGCAGCCGACGTCTTGCAGCAGGGTAAGGAGCGCGTGCGGGAAGAGGTTGTGCGGCGCATCCGGCTGTGGACAGATGTCGGACGACGAAGGATGGACAAAGGACGGATGGCATGAGCTTGCTAGGATTGGATATCGGCATCACGGGCTGCAAGGCGGTGGCTTTCAACCCCGAGGGCGAGATGCTCGCCCAGGCTTACCGCGAGTATCGCCTCTACCAACCGCAGCCCGGCTGGATGGAGTTGGACCCGGCGGAGGTCTGGGCGGCAGTGGCCGGCGTGATCCGCCAGGTAGCGACGGCTGTTCCCGGCGACCCGGTCCAGGCGCTGAGCGTGTCCACGCACGGCGAATCGGTGGTGCCGGTGGACGCGCAGGGGCAGCCCCGTTACGGTTTCATCACTGCCATTGACACCCGTGCCGGCGAACAGGCCCGCTGGTGGGATGAGCGGTTGGGCAAGGAGCGCATCTTCCGCATCACCGGCATGCCGCTGCACCCCATGTACACGGTCAACAAGCTGATGTGGCTGCGGCAGCACGAGCCACAGGTGTTCGCGGCGGCCCATCGCTTCCTGTGCATGCAGGATTTCGTCTTCCACCAGTTGGGGCTGCCACCGACCATGGACCGCACCCTGGCCACGCGCACCATGGCCTTCGACGTGTCGCGGCTGGCCTGGTCGGAGGAGGTCCTGGAGCTGGCGCAACTGGATGTGGCGCGGCTGTCGCAGGTGCGGCCCTCGGGCACAGTCATCGGCGAGATACCGACCGCTGTGGCCGAGGAGCTGGGGCTGGCCCGAGGCGCCGTAGGAGTGACTGGGGGACACGACCAGCCCTCCGGCGCGCTGGGCTGCGGGGCCGTCGCCGAGGGCATCGCTATGGACTCCACAGGCACCGTGGAGTGTGTGGCCGTGGCCTCGCCGCGGCTGGTACTGGCCCCGGAGCTCATGGAGAGCAATCTGCCCATCGCCCCGCACACCGCGCCGGGCATGTACCTGGTGCTGGGCTATTCTTCCACCGGCGGAGCGTTGCTGCGCTGGTACCGCGACAACTTCGCCCGCGCCGAGCAACAGGAGGCCAGGCGGACAGGCCAGGACGTCTATGACCTGATCCTGCAACAGGCCACGCCGGGGCCATCGCCGGTGCTCATCCTGCCGCACTTCGTGGGCGCCGGGACGCCCTCCATGGACGCCGCATCCAAAGGGGCCATCCTGGGCCTGGACCTGAGCACGACCCACGGGCAGATCATCAAGGCCATCCTGGACAGCGTCAGCTACGAGGTCAAGCTGAGCGTGGATGCTATGGAGGCGGCGGGCATCGCCGTGCGGGAGCTGCGCGCCTTCGGCGGCGGCGCCAAATCGCCCCTCTGGCTGCAGACCAAGGCCGACATCTTCGGCAAGCCGGTGTGCGCCGTCGCCGTCTCCGAAGCGCCCTGCCTGGGGGTGGCCATCCTGGCCGGCGTGGCCACCGGCGTGTTTGCCTCCCTCGAGGAGGCCCTGGCCCAGATGGTGCGCATCGGGCGCACCTACGAGCCGGACCTGGCCCTGCACGAGCGATACATGGAGAAGTTCGCCGTCTTCCAGCAGGTCTATCCGACGCTGGCGGAGCTCAATCACCGGTTATGAGGCAGGTACATTCTACCAGTTTCCCGATCTGTCAACCGAACGAGGGAGGAGATCATCATGAGCAAGACAAAGTACGCTATCGGCATTGACTTTGGCACGGAATCAGGCCGCGTCGTGTTGGTGGACGTGGCCACAGGCGAGGAGGTAGCCACCGCCGTCCATCCCTACGGCGACGGCGTGATTGACGAGGTCCTGCCGGGCACCGACATCCGGCTGCCGCCCGACTTCGCCTTGCAGAACCCTGCCGACTACATCGAGGTGCTCAAGGTGGCCGTCCCCGCCGTGCTGCAGCAGGCGGGCGTGAGCGCCGACGATGTCATCGGCCTGGGCACCGATTTCACGGCCTGCACGATGATGCCCATTGACGAGGAGGGCGTCCCCTTGTGCCTGAAGCCGGAGTGGCGCAATAACCCCTACGCCTGGGTCAAGATCTGGAAGCACCACGCTGCCCAGCCCGAAGCCAACGAACTCAATCGCATCGCCCGCGAGCGGGGCGAGGAGTGGCTCTCCCGCTACGGAGGCAAAATCTCCTCCGAATGGCTCTTCCCCAAGATCTGGGAGACGCTGAACAAGGCCCCGGAGGTGTACGAGGCTGCCGACCGCTTCATCGAGGGAGCCGATTGGATCGTGCTGCAACTGACGGGCAACGAGCGGCGCAACTCCTGCACGGCCGGCTACAAGGCCATCTGGGAGAAGGGGACGGGGTATCCCTCGGAAGATTTCTTCGCCGCCCTGGACCCGCGGCTGCGGCACGTGGTGGATGAGAAGCTCTCGCGCGATATCTACCCGCTGGGCGGGCGCGCCGGCGGCCTGACCGAGCAGGCGGCGCAGTGGACAGGGCTGCGGCCGGGCACGGCGGTCTCCATCGGCAACGTGGACGCCCACGTCTCCGTGCCCGCGGCCACGGTGACCGAGGTTGGGCGCATGGTGATGATCATGGGCACCTCCACCTGCCACATGGTGCTGGGCGAGGAAAAACGCATCGTGCCCGGCATGTGCGGCGTGGTTGAGGACGGCATCATCCCCGGCCTCTTCGGCTACGAGGCCGGCCAATCGTGCGTCGGCGATCACTTCGCCTGGTTCGTGGAGCATTGCGTGCCGGCCAGGTATGAGGCGGAGGCCAAGAGCCGTGGGCTGAACCTGCACCAACTACTGGAGGAGAAGGCTGCTGCCCTGCGGCCGGGCGAGAGCGGCCTGGTGGCCCTGGACTGGTGGAACGGCAACCGCTCGGTGCTGGTGGACGTGGACCTGACCGGCCTGCTCCTGGGGGCCACATTGCTGACCAAAGCGGAAGACATCTACCGCGCCCTCATCGAGGCCACGGCCTACGGCACGCGCATCATCATCGAGACCTTCGAGGAGAGCGGCGTGGCCGTGAACGAAATCGTGGCCACGGGCGGCCTGCCGGAGCGCAACAAACTGCTGATGCAAATCTACGCCGACGTCACCGGGCGGACCTTCAACGTGGCCGCCTCCGGGCAGGCGGGCGCTCTGGGCTCGGCCATGTTCGGGGCCGTGGCCGCGGGCAAGGCTGCCGGCGGCTACGACACCATCTTCGAGGCGGCGAAGCACATGGCTCACCTCAAGGATGAGGCTTTCCACCCCATTCCCGAGAACCAGGCCGTGTACGACCGGCTCTACGCCGAGTACAAGATCCTGCACGACACCTTCGGCCGCGGGGCCAACGACGTGATGAAGCGGCTGAAGCGCCTCAAGGCCGAGGTTCTGGGAGTGGCATGAGCCTGCCAAAGCCCAAGCTCAAAGCCCAAAGCTCAAAGGGCAAACTCCAAACCTCAAACTCCAAACTTGAAACTGCCTTTGCCGGATGGTGGCGGGTGACCTGGCGACGCGTTCTCCTGCTGAGCGGCTTTGCGCTGCTCTGCGGCCTCCTCTCCTGCCAGCGGCAACCCGCGCCGCAGGTCGTTGTCCCAACATCGCCTGTCGCCGAAACGCCCACCCTCACCGCTCCTCCCCCACAAGCGGGGGAGGCCGGGAGGGGGCCGACGGCGGTTTATCATCCGCTCACGGCCACGCTCACTCCGACTCCCTCGCCCGCGGTCATTATGCCAACCTCTGCTCCCTCTCCCACGGCCACGCCGGCTATCCGCCTGGCGCTGGCGGCTGAGTTGCCGCCGCCTATCGAAGAGGCCGCCCGCGCCTGGGCCGCCGGGCAGGGCGTGGCCATTGTGGAGGATGCCGCCGAGCTGCGCCTGGACCTCAACCCCGCGCCGGATGGCCGCCTGGTCAGCGAACGCCTCTACGTGCCTGTGCAGCGCTTCCCCACGCTGCGCGAGGAGGTCACGCTGGACGAACTGCGCCAGAGCTGGGCAGGGGCGGGCGGTTTCGCCTGCCTGCTGCTGAGCGAGGCAACGGCGGCCGAGCTGGCCGCGCTGTGGGGGCCGCCGGGGGAGGGTGTCGAGATGGTGCCCGACGGCGAGTTGACGGAAGCGCTCTGGCAGGACGAGCAGGCGGTGGCCATCGTGCCCTTCGAGCGGCTGGAGCCGCGGCTCAGACCGCTGCGGCTGGATGGCCTTTCGGCGGTGGACAACCGGCTGGCGCAGAGCGACTGGCCGCTGGCGCTGCGCGTCTGGCTACACGGTGCACGAGCAGAGGCGGAGGGACTGCTCACACGTCTGCGGGAGAGCGTGCCCGCCACCAACCGCGATGCAGCCAGGCTCACCGTGCTGGTGATGACCGGGGTGACGGCCATGGCCCGTATGACGGCCTGGAAGATGGAGGTCTACGAGGATTACGCCTATCCGGCCCACGTCATCGGCCCCGAGCTGGCCGCTGCTGACATCACACACATCAGCAACGAGGTGCCTTTTGTGCCCGGCTGCGTGGCCGACCCCACACTCAACAACATCGTCCTCTGCTCCAGGCCGGAGTACCTGGCCGCACTGGACGAGGTAGGGGCAGACATTGTCGGACTGACGGGGAACCACCAGAACGATTTCGGCCCCGAGGCCATGCTGGAATCGCTGGAAATCTATGCCGGGCACGGGCTGCCCGTGTACGGCGGCGGGGCCAACGACGAAGAGGCGCGCCGACCGCTCCTCATCACCCATAACGGCAATCGGCTGGCCTTCTTAGGGGCCAATGAGTTCGGCCCTGCCGAGGCCTGGGCCACGGCCGACAGCCCCGGCTCGGCCCGCTTCGATCTGGAAACCATGCAGGCGGACATCGCCGCCGTGCGGCCCCAGGCGGACGTGGTGCTGGTGGAGCTTCAGTACACCGAGTTCAACGACCAGGGCGACTACCAGACGGAGCCGCTGCCCAGGCAGCGCGCGGACTTCCAGGCGCTCAGCGCCGCCGGGGCGGACATCGTCACCGGCGTGCAGGCGCACCAGCCGCAAGCGCTGGAATTCACCGCCGATGGCATCATCCTTTACGGCCTGGGCAACCTCTTCTTTGACCAGATGTGGTGGGAGGCGCGGCAGGGATTGATTGCCCGCCATGCCATCTACGAGGGCCGTCACATCAGCACGGAGCTGCTGGTGACCATCCTGGAGGATTGGGCGCAGCCTCGCTGGGCCACGCCTGCGGAGCGCGAAGAGGTCTTGCGCACCGTCTTCGCCGCCAGCGGCTGGTAGGCTCAGCGCATCCTGGTTCCAGTACACGGCTTGCGCAGCGATCAGGCGCAAGCCACAACATGTATGAGGGGTAAACGAGGGGACGCCCCTCGTACTCCCCGGGCTTCCGCTGCGCACGCCCGTACATCACAGATTTTGACAAATGCCCCGTTTCGTGA
Organism: Anaerolineae bacterium; assembly: GCA_029907105.1. Lineage (GTDB taxonomy): Bacteria > Chloroflexota > Anaerolineae > UBA3071 > UBA3071 > JARYMM01. The sequence goes on from JARYMM010000006.1 coordinate 80,257, forward strand.
TACCATATCATCGTGCTCGGCTCAGGCATTGGCAGCGGCGCGATCCTCCACGACAGGAGCCGTCGCAGGGCGGTGAGAGCAGCATCCTCAGGGCCGTGGCCCAGGGTGCTGGCTCAGGGTTTGAGGATCATGTAGAGAGGCAGCAGGACATGGGCGTACCTAGCGCACTCCGTAGCCCTAAATCGGCATCTGTCGGCACGGCCAGGCTGATTCGCCGCATCGTTTCCAACTATCTGCTACGTCGGCTGCTGAAGGCCCTCTTCACCGTCTTCTTCGTCACCACTTTAATCTTCTTTCTCATCCGGCTGATGCCCTCCAACCCCATCGAGGTGTATATTAACGAACTCATCGTCCAGTATGGCTTCTCCTACGAGGACGCGCGCAACCAGGCGGCCTCCCTTTTCGCCATTGACCTGGATGCCCCGATGGCTGTCCAGTACCTGGACTTTCTCAGACATCTGTCGCGGGGTGACCTGGGGAATTCGCTGCGCTCGCCGGGGACAACTGTGCTCAGCGTCATCGCCAAATTCCTGCCCTGGACGCTCTTCAGCGTGGGCACGGGCCTCCTGCTCAGCTTCACCCTGGGGGTCAGCCTGGGCATGTTGATGGCCTACAAACGGGAGTCTTCCCTGGAACCCGTCCTGGCGGGGATCGGTTCGTTTCTGAGCTCGGTGCCCAACTACATCATCGGCATCCTGCTGCTGGTCTTCCTGGGGGTGCGCTGGGAACTGGTGCCCATCGGCCAGATGCGCGGCTCGATGACGCCGGGGATAAAGCCCAGCTTGACCCTGGAATTCATCAGCGACATCTTCTTCCACGCCGCTTTGCCCATCGCCACCTATGTGCTGACCACCGTCGGCGGCTGGATGCTGACCATGAAGAGCAGCACCATCAGCACCCTGGGCGAGGATTATGTGACCGTGGCCCGGGCGCGCGGGTTGCCGGAGACGCGCATCACGACAGCCTACGTGGGGCGCAACGCCGCCCTGCCGCTCTTCACCCAGTTGGCCATCAGCATCGGCTTCATCGTCGGCGGTTCCATCCTGATCGAGCAGATTTTCGTCTACCAGGGCATCGGCTACCAGCTTCTGGTGGCCATCAGCAATCGCGACTATCCGGTCATGCAGGGGATCTTCCTGATCATCACTGCCTCCGTCATCGCCTCCAACTTCCTGGCCGATTTCCTCTACAGCCGGCTGGACCCGCGCGTGCGGATTGTCGGACGGGAGTAGTCCTATGGCGCAGCAGAGCGTCTCACTCTACCAGCGCACGGGCATCGAGTGGCTCAGGGATTTCCTGAGAGGCATCGGCTCGTTTCTGAAGCTCATCGCCAGCAACCGGGTGGGGCTCCTGGGCTTCATCATGGTCATCTTCTTCATCGTCCTGTCCACCGTTGGGCCCCGCTTCGTTCCCCTGGACACCAAGACCAAGGTGACCCAGATCTACGTTCCCCCTTCCCGGGAGCATCCGTTGGGCACAGATCATCAGGGGCGGGATATCTGGTCCCAGATCGTGCATGGAGGGAAGGACATCCTGTACGTGGCCTTTCTGACCGGGCTGATCTCGACGTTCATCGGCGTCGTCCTCGGCTCGCTGAGTGCCATCATCGGGGGCGGATTCGATTCCCTGATGACCACCCTGGCCGACATCTGGCTGACCATTCCCCAATTTCCCCTGCTGGCCGTGCTGGCCGGCTTCATCCGGCTGGACAGCCTCTCCCTGCTGGCGCTGATCCTGGCCGTGCTGAGCTGGGCCGGCCTGTTCCGGGCGGTGCGTGCCCAGGTCTTCTCGCTCAAGGAGCGGGACTATGTGGAGGCAGCCCGCGCCCTGGACCTGGGCCTGAGGCACATCGTGTTCTCCGAGATCCTGCCCAACATGATGAGCTACATCGCCATCAGCTTCACCTTTGCCATGACCTCGGCCATCTATGCCCAGACCAGCCTGGTCTTCCTGGGCCTGGTGCCCATCTCCACCAGCAACTGGGGGGTGATGATCAGCCTGGCCTGGACACGAGGCGCCATTTTCTCCAAGGACAGCATCTACTACATCATGTCGCCGATCATGGCCATCGCCCTGCTGCAACTGGCGCTGGTCTGGATGGGGCGCTCCCTGGAGGCCGTCTTCAATCCCCGGCTGAGGGCGGGTGGATAACGGCCTTACGGGGTATATCCCGGAGTGGCCGATACGAAGGCTGCCCGTATTCCGCAACCTGTGGTGAGCGAAGTCGAACCATCCGCATTCCGCAATGAGAGTGACCGGTGATGAACCGCAGAAGTGCGCAGCCTATATTGACCTGGACAGAGGGGCCGGAGGCGGATGTGCCGCTCTCCGTTCGCGACCTGTGGGTCGAGTACCGCGCCCCACGCGGCGCAGTCAAGGCGGTGCGCGGGGCCAGCTTTGACCTCTACAAGGGCGAGACCCTCTCCCTCACCGGCGAGAGCGGTTCGGGGAAGACGACCCTGGCCCTGAGCCTGATCCGGCTGCTGCCGCGGTCGGCTAACGTTCGCAAGGGTCAGATCATCTACCGCCGAGATGGCCAGGAATACGACGTCCTCTCTCTGGATGCGGGGGACCTGCGGCAATTCCGCTGGAAAGAGTGCGCCATGGTCTTCCAATCGGCCCTCAACGCCTTCAACCCGGTGCTGAAGATCTGGGATCAGATGTACGATACGGTTAAGGCCCATGACCACAGCGAGCGGGAGGAGGTGCGCAGGCGGGCCCTGGACCTGCTGCGGCTGGTGCAACTGGAACCGGAGCGGGTCATCAACGCCTATCCCCATGAGCTTTCGGGCGGCATGCGCCAGCGGGTGCTCCTGGCCATGAGCCTCCTGCTGAACCCCCAGGTCATCATCCTCGACGAGCCGACCACGGCGCTGGACATCCTGACCCAGCGCACGATCATTGACCTGCTCCGAAAGCTGAAGGAAGAGCTCGGCTTTTCCATGGTGTTTATCTCCCACGACCTTTCCCTGGCCGCCGAGTTGGCCGACCGCGTGGCCACCATGTATGCCGGCCGGGTCGTCGAGGTGGGGAATGTGTACGAGATTTTCTACCGCCCGAAACATCCCTATACCCTGGGGCTGATCAAAGCCGTGCCCACGGTGACGGGCGGCTTCCAGGAGTTGGCTTCCATCTCAGGGTCGCCGCCCGATCTGATCAATCTGCCGACGGGCTGCAAGTTTCACCCCCGTTGCCTCTATGCTATGGAGAGATGCCGGGAAGAGGAGCCAGAGCTGATCCCGGCTACCAAAGGGCATCTCGTGGCCTGCTTCTGCTGGGAACAGGTACAGGCGGACTGGGACAGGGAATGGCAGCAGCGAGAGCCGGAGGCCATGGAGGTGGCATGGCCGAGAAGTTGATCGAACTGGACCACATCGGCCGGACCTTTGGCCAGGGGAAGCAGAAGGTGCGGGCCGTGGATAACGTCTCCCTGACCATCAAGGAAAGGGACATCTTGTGTCTGGTCGGCGAAAGCGGCTGCGGGAAGACGACCACGGGGAGGATCGCCGCCGGGCTGCTGCGCCCTTCGGAAGGGCGCGTCCTCTTTCAGGGCCAGGACGTCTGGGCCATGGAGCGCAAGGAGTTCAAACGCTACCGCAAGGCGGTGCAGATCGTCCACCAGGACCCTTACGCCTCGCTCAACCCGACCCATACCGTTTACAAAATCCTGAGCGCGCCTCTGCTGCGCCACAACCTGGTGACCAACGCCAGGGAGGCCCGGCTCAAGTGTGCGCAACTGCTGGAGATTGTGGACCTGACGCCGCCGGGGGACTTTCTGGACAAGTATCCCCATCAATTGAGCGGGGGCCAGCGGCAGCGGGTCTCCGTGGCCCGGGCGCTCACCGTCAATCCCAGCTTCATCGTCGCCGATGAGGCCGTGTCCATGATTGACGTCTCCATCCGGGCCAGCCTGCTGGGCATGCTCTCGCGGCTGCGGGAGCAGTTTGGGGTGACCTTCCTGTTCATCACCCACGACCTGGCCCTGGCCAAGCATTTCGCCTGGGAGCACACGATTGCCGTGATGTATGTGGGGAGCATGGTGGAGATCGCTCCCACGCCGCAGTTGATAGATGAGCCGCTGCACCCCTATACCCAGGCGCTGCTGGTGGCCATTCCCGAGGCCGACCCCCATCTGACGCGCAACAAGCCCAGGGTGAGCCTGCGCAGCATGGACGTGCCCAGCCTGCTCAACCTGCCTTCCGGCTGCCGTTTCCATCCCCGCTGCCCCCGCTTTGTGGAAGGGCTCTGCGACCAGCAGGCGCCGGACCTGGTGCCGGTCGGGGACGGCCGCTACGTGGCCTGCCACAGGGTGAGTTAGATGGACCCGCAGATCGGTCGGGCAGCATTCAGGATCGCTTTCTATCTCGTCTTTACGGCGGGCATCCTCTTGCTGTTCCTGAAGCCGGGCACGGCGGAGTTCGGCGTGACCCTCTTGGCTTTGCTGGTGGGGTTGATTTTCGTCGCCGCGGTGATCCTGCTGCTGCGGCGGTCGTCACGTTGAGAACGCCATTAAGAGATAGTGTCACCCTGAGCGGGTTTACGACATGCGGTACGCTGCGGCGAGCCACTAGCGAAGGGGCTTGACACCTGCTGAGGGAGATTCTTCGCTGGTCTGACGCCGCGACGAGAGACTCGGGACCAACCCGCTCAGAATGACTGTTATTCTCGATAATCTCTATTCTGCAACTGCGGGCCTGAGAAGGGGGAGGGTAGAGAATGGGACATCTTGTGACCTTGCGCCTTTGCGACCCAGCGCCTTTGCGACCCTTCGGGCTGAGCCCCTCAGGGCGAAGCCTTGCGACACGGCGACGAACCAACCGGGCGACAAAATGAAAGGAGGTGGTGCTATCGCTCAATACGATCTGTTGTTGGCTGATGGCGTTCGAGGAGGAACGCCGTCGAGACGTTGGAACAGCCGCATCGTTCATTCCTTAAGGAGGAGGAAACCATGAAAAGGCTCACTACACTGTTGGCGCTCGCGTTGGTGGCCACGCTTCTCGTAGCCTGCCCTGCCCCCACGCCTCAGGTCATTGAGAAGGAAGTGGTGGTGGAAAAGCCGGTCGTAGAGACCGTGGTCGTCGAGAAGGAGGTGGTCGTCGAAAAGCCGGTGGTGGAGACAGTCATCGTGGAGAAAGAGGTGCCCGCCAAGGGGCCGGCCGTGTTCGCCGGTGCCTATCCTTACCAGGTCCCGCCGGTAGGCCACTTCAACCCCTGGGTCACCAACGGCATTGTCATGGGCATCTACCGCGACCTGATGTGGCTGCCCATGGGCATGTACAAGTGGGCGGAGGGCACCTGGGTGCCCTTCCTGGCCACGGAGTGGGAGTTTGTCCCCCCTGACCTCTTCACGGTCAAGCTGCGCCAGGGGGTCAAGTGGAGTGATGGCACCGACTTCACCTCCCAGGACATCATCACCTCGTTCAACATCGCCCGCCTGATGAACCACACGGTCTGGCGCTTCCTGGACCGCATCGAGGCCGTGGACGATCACACCGTCAACTTCTACATGTCCACCCCCTCCACGGTGGTCGAGCGCTACGTGATCCGCGGCTACCCCAGCCCTCACATCGTCTCCACCTCGCTCTTCGGCGAGTGGTCCGATCGGCTGCAGGCCCTGGTAGATGCGGGCAAGGACAAGGACTCGGAGGAGTGGCAGGCCCTGTTGAAGGAGTTCAACGAGTTCCGGCCGGAAGACACGGTGGTCACCGGGCCCTACAAGATTGACCCGGCCAGCATCAGCGAGGCCCGCCTGACCCTGGTCAAGAACGAGATGTCCTACCTGGCCGACACGGTGAACTTCGACAAGGTCTACATCTACAATGGGGAGACGCCGACCATCACCCCGGTGGTGCTGGCCTATCAGGTGGACTATGCCACCCACGGCTTCCCGCCGGCGACGGAGAGGGCCTTCAAGGCCGAGGGCATCCGCATCCTGCGCCCGCCCATCTTCTCCGGTCCGGCCCTGTACTTCAACCACACCATCTACCCCTTCAACCTGAAGGAGGTACGCCAGGCCATCGCCTACGCCGTCAACCGCGATGACAACGCCTATGTTTCCCTCGGCGAGTCGGCCATCGCCCAGAAGTACATGACCGGCTTCAGCGACAACATCGTGCCGCTGTGGCTCACCGAGGAAGAGATGGCCAAGCTCAACCAGTATCCCTACGACCCGGCCAAGGCCGAGGAAATCTTCAAGGGGTTGGGCTTCACCAAGGGCAGCGATGGGGTCTGGGTGACGGACAAGGGTGAGCGCATGGAGTATGAGCTCACCGCCCCTGCCGAGTATGCCGACTGGTCGGCGGCGGCGGAGAACCTGGCCGAGCAGCTCACCGCCTTCGGCATCAAGACCTCCTTCCGCGGCGTCGAGTTCCGCCAGCATCCCATCGAGGTCAACCAGGGCAACTTCCAGTTGGCCATCCGTGGCTGGGGCGCTGGCGATCCGCACCCGCACTTCTCCTACCGCCAGGACCTCCTGGTGCACAACATCGAGGCGCCGGAAGGCCCCGGCATGAGTTTCCCCATGGTGCAGACGACGGACGTGCTGGGCGAGATTGACCTGGAGAAGAACATCGTCACCTCCGTCGAGGGGTTGGACGAGGTTGCTCAGAAGGAGAAGATCGCTCAACTGGCGCTGGCCTTCAACGAACTGCTGCCCATCGTCCCCATCTGGGAGCGCTACGGCAACAACCCGTGCATGGATGGGCTGCATACCACCGGCTGGCCGCCGGAGGGCGACCCCATCTACCTGAACAGCCCCTACAACGACTCCTTCACGGTGATGATGATCCTCAACGGCACGTTGAAGCCCCTGTAGGCCCCTGAGCCTGCGCCGATGACGCTGGCCGTCGGAACCGAGACTGCGAACCCTCGCCGTCGGGGGTTCGCAGTCTCTTACTGACAAGGGAAATGCGTAGATGAAAGTGTCGCTCACTGCCCCCACCCGTATTGACCTGGCCGGGGGCACGCTGGATGTGTACCCCCTCTATCTGTTCGCCGATGGCGGCCTGACGGTCAATGCCGCCATTGACGTCTGCGCGCATGTGGAGGTGGAGGAGCGGGATGACGCCCGCATCGTCATCCGCTCCGAAGACCTGGGGGAGGAGGAGGAAATCCCCAGCCTGGCGGCTATGGAGATGGGGGGAAAGCTGGACCTGATCAAAAAGGCCCTCCGCTACTACCGGCCCCGCCGCGGCCTGAACATCACCACGCGCAGCGAGACGCCGCCGGGCTCCGGGTTGGGCACCTCATCCGCCCTGCTCATGGCCCTCTCCTGCGCCCTGAACGAGATCAACGGCCTGGGCCTGAGCAGGGAACGCATCATTGACCTGGGAGCCAACATCGAAGCGCAGGTCATCGGCATACCCACCGGCAAGCAGGACTACTTCCCACCCCTCTTCGGCGGCGTGCTGGCCATCTGGTTCGACGTGGACGGCTTCCGCCTGGAGGACCTCTCCGCCGGCAACGATCTCATCGAGCGACTCAACGCCCGGCTGATCCTCTCCTTCACCAACCTCTCCCACTTTTCGGGGGCCACCAACTGGGCCATGCTCAAGCGCTACGTGGAGAAAGAGGGGGACACGGTGGCGCGCATCCACCGCATCAAAGAGGTGGCCCTGGCCATGCGCGAGAGCCTGGCCCGCATGGACCTGGACGCGTTCGCCTGCCTGCTGGCCGAGGAGTGGGAGAACCGCAAGGGGCTGGCCGAAGGGGTGACCACGCCGCAGATCAACGGCATGATCGCTGCCGCCGCCCGGGCCGGGGCGCGGGCCAGCAAGCTCTGCGGGGCCGGCGGCGGCGGCTGCATGATCACCTATGCCGAGCCGGAGCACGTGCCCGCCGTGCAGGAGGCGCTGGCCGGCGCCGGCGCTACGGTGATGCCCTTCCGCATCGTGCGCCAGGGGATCAGGATGACCGTCAGATGACAGTCTGGTCAGGTGACGGTCACCTGACTGTCCCGCCGGTGGACTTTCGATGAGAGAAAGCAGGCGCTGGGCAACGTCCATCCGCATCCTGAGCCGACCCGTGGCGCTGTTGCTGCTCGTGCAACTGCTCAGCGGTGTCGTGCTCTCCCCCCAGAGGTCCTTCTTCCCCATCTACCTGGAGGAGCAACTGCGCTACGCCGCGGTCTTCATCTCCGCCTTTGTGGCCATGGGACAGTTGCTGGGCATGGTGGCCTCGGTGATCGGCGGGGCGCTGTGCGATGCCGTGGGGCGCAAGTGGACGCTCGTGCTGGGGCTTATCGGCTTTGTCTTTGGCGGCCTGGTGTACGTGGCACGAGCGCCCTGGCTGGTGGCCCTGTTCTGGGCCCTCGGCGGCCTGGGGCTGGGCTTCCACACCCTGGGCGGGCAGGGTGTCCTGATTGACACCGCCAACCCGCAGCGCCTGGGAGTGCTATCGGCCTTCTACCACTGGGGGTTCACCCTCGGCGGCGCCCTGAGCAGCCCTGCCGCAGGGCTCATCCTGGATCAGCAGGGGTTCGGGGTGTTCGGCCTGACGCTGGCCCTCATCTCCCTGGCCACCGTACTGGGGACGATGGCCCTCTTGCCATCCGACACCCCTCACCCCAACCCCTCTCCCATTGGGAGAGGGGCAGGGGTGAGGGTAGAGAGGGGCATGTCGAACCGGTCGCTGTTCGGCTACGGGGAGATCGTCCGCCGCCCGGCGGTGATCACGCTGGGACTGGTGCGCTTCCTGCCCACCTGCTACTACGGCATGGCCAGCGTGTTGAATCCCTTGCTGATCAACCGCCTGGCCGGCAGCAAGACGGCGGTGGCCCTCTACACCACGAGCAGCCTGGTCGTGGCTACCCTGGCCCAGGTGGTGGCCGGCCGGGCCGCCGACCGCTGGGGACGGCGCTGGCCGACCCTGGTCTCCTTCGGGGCGTTGATCTTCTCGGCCATCGGCCAGGCGGCTTCGGCCACCCACCTGTGGAGTTTCTACACCTTTGGCGTGCTGGGGATCTCCGCCGCCTGGTCACTGGCCACATTGCTGCCCTGTCTGGTAGCCGACGCCGCGGCCGTCGAGGAGCGCGGCCGCGTATTGGGGATGCTGAACCTGGTATGGAACGTCGGCATGATGGTCGGCCCCCTCATCGGCGGCGCGCTGCTGGAAGTGGCCACAGGCTGGCCCTTCCTCGTCGCCGCTTTGTTGAACCTGGGCGCCATCGCCGCCGCGCTCTCCTTCTTCCGCCTGCTGACCAATTTGCCAGTTTACCAAGTTACCGATTCCTGACCATCCGGAGGACTTCCATGACTGAAAACGCACTCCTGCACCTGCTCCCGCGACCGAAAGAGCTTGTCCTTCAGGCGGGCAGCTTCGAGATGGACGACGACACGCTGATCCTGCTGCCGGCCACGCCGGGCGACGTAGGGGCGCAGCGTGGCTGCGCCCCCACCGACAGCCTCTTCTGCGCTGCCCAGCAGCTCAAGGAGGAGATCGGCCGGGCCACCGGCGTCGCCGTGGACATCGTCAAGCGCTTTCGCCCGCACCGGACAGACAATGTCATCCTGCTCATCTGCGGCCAGGAGCAGGCGGCAGCCTTCGGCGTCGAGCCGCTGCGCACCGCCGCTCCCGAGGCTGTGGCCGACCAGTCCTATGCCCTGACCATCACGCCGCAGGCCGTCACCCTCTACGCCGGGTGCCCCACCGGCCTCTTCTACGCCGTGCAAACCCTGCGCCAGGTGGTGCGGCTGAGCGAGGATCGCCTTCCGGCGCTGACCATCCGCGACTGGCCGACGCTGCGCTACCGTGGGCTGATGCTGGACATCTCCCGGCGCAAGGTGCCCACCCTGAAGACGCTGAAAGAGCTGGCCGAGGTGCTCAGCGCCTACAAGCTCAACGTGCTGCAACTTTATACCGAGCACACCTTCCAGTTCGCCCGCCATCCGCAGATCGGCGCCGGCTGCGGCTCGCTCTCCAGCGAGGACATCGTGGCCCTGGACGAGCACTGCCGCCGCCTGCACGTGGAACTGATGCCCAACCTGCAATCCTTTGGCCACTTCCACAACACGCTGATCCTGCCCGAATACCAGCACCTGGCGGAGACGGATGTCCGGTGGACGCTCAGCCCGGCCTTCGAGGAGAGCTACACCCTGCTCGACGAGCTGTACGGCGATATGCTGCCTTCGTTCACCTCCACCACCTTCAACGTGGACTGCGACGAGACATATGACCTGGGCCGCGGGGCCAGCAAAGCGCAGGCCGAGGAAATCGGCGTCGGGCGGGTCTACCTCAACCACATCCTGCGCGTGCGCGAACTGGCCGCCCGCTACGGGCGACGCATCCAGGTCTGGGGCGACATCCTGCTGCACCACCCGGAGCTGATCGCCGAATTGCCGGAGGATGTGACGCTGCTGGACTGGCACTACGAGGCCGCCGACGAGTACCCCACCGCCCGCACCTTCGGCGCATCCGGGCGCCCCTTCTGGGTCTGCCCTGGCGTCTCCTCGTGGAACACCCTCTTCCCGCGCCTGCACAACGCCAACGTCAACATCCGCAACTTCGTGCGCGATGGCGTGGCGGCCGGCGCCCAGGGCATGCTCAACACCGACTGGGGCGACTACGGCCACTACCAGCCGCTGGGGCTGAGCTGGTATGGCTATCTCTTCGGCGCTGCCCAGGCCTGGACCGGCGGGACGACGAGCGATGAGGAGTTCGAGGCCGCTTTTGGCCCGCTCTTCCTCGGCCCCGAGCACGAGGTCATCCTGGACGCCATGCACAGGCTGGCGCGCACCAACACCCTGCCCGGCGTGGGGCAGTTCAACCGCTCGCATACCGTCCTGGCCCTCTTCGACGAGCCGCTGACCGGCGAGACGGTCACGGGGTTGCCGGCGGAGACGCTGTCCGAGATGCTCGCCCTGGCCGAGGAGGCGGCGGTCACCTTCGAGATCATCGCCCCCGATCACCCGCGGCCGCTGACCCTGTACGAGATGGCCTCCGTCGCCCACCTCACCGCTTACGCCGCCCGCAAGGTGGCCCTGGCCCAGGAGATCCGCCAGGGGCTGCGCGATGCACATGTGGACGCCGACCGTATCCACGGCTACATCCTGGGCCTGCAGGCGCTGGACGCCGAGCTGGAGGAGTTGCGGGCGGAGTTCGAGGTGCTGTGGCTGGCCCGCGCTCAGCGCAGCGAGATACACGTGGCCCTGGGCTACTTCGCCAACCTGCGCGCCCGCTACCGGGCGGCCATCCTCTGGCTGGAGCAGCAGCGCCAGGCGCTGTTGCAGGGTCGGCCTGTGGATGCCGAACTGAGGACCTACAACCCCGGCGACTACGCCGTCCTCTGGCAGGAGGCGGAGCGCTTCTTCAAGCAACTGGGCATCTTGTAGACCTGATCCCTGATCACCAGTCCCATGCGCATCGCCATCGGTGGCATCGCCACGGAAAGCTGTACCTTCTCGCCCCTGCCCACCCGCCGGGAGGATTTCGTCACCGCTCGCGGCGAGGAGCTGCTGCGCCGCTATCCCTTCACTGCGTTCAGGACAAGCCCCTTTCTGCCGCAGTTCGCCGCCGAGTTCATCCCCACCCTGGGCGCCTGGGCCATGCCCGGCGGTGTGGTCGAGCCCGATGCCTACCAGGAGTTGAAGGCCGAGTTCCTGCAGGCCCTGCGTCAGGCCGGCCCGCTGGATGGGCTCTATCTGGAGCTGCACGGGGCCATGTATGTGCGCGGCCTGGAGGATGCCGAAGGCGATTGGGTGACGGCGGCGCGAGAGGTGGTGGGGCCGCAGGCGCTCATCTCCGTCAGCCTGGACCTGCACGGCAATGTCACAGCGCGGCTGGTGGAGCAGGCGGACATCCTGACCGCCTATCGCACCGCGCCGCACCGCGACGTCCTGGAAACGCGCCAGCGGGCCTGCGCCCTGCTGGTGCGCTGCCTGCAGGAGGGCATCCGGCCGCAATCGGCCTGGATACGGGTGCCGGTGATCCTGCCCGGCGAGCGGACGAGCACGGAGGTGGAGCCGGCAGCCAGCCTCTACGCGCAGTTGGAGGCGGTGGACCGGCAGCCGGGCATCCTCAGCGCCTCCATCCTGGTGGGCTACGTCTGGGCCGACGACCCGCACGCCGCGGCCAGCGTGGTCGTCACGGGGACGGACCGGGAAGAAGCCTGGCGGCAGGCGGCGCGCCTGGCCCGGCAGTACTGGGACGTGCGCAAGGAGTTCACCTTCAGCGTGCCGGCAGGCACGACGGACGAGTGCATCCGCTGGGCGCTGGCGGCGCCGGAAGCGCCGGTGTTCATCAGCGATTCCGGCGATAATCCCACCGCCGGCGGCGTGGGCGACGTGCCGGCGGTGCTGGAACGGCTGCTGGCCCACGACGTGCCCGATGCTGTGGTCGCCGGCATGGTGGACGCCGAGGCCGTGGCCCACTGCCGGGCCGCCGGGCTGGGGGCGGAGGTCAATGTCTCGCTGGGCGGCAAGCTGGACCCCCTGCACGGCTCGCCGCTGCCCGTGCGCGGGCGGGTGGCGCATCTGGCCCCGCCGGGGCCGCCCGGCGGCGACCTGGCCGTGCTGCGCATCGGCGGCGTGCAGGTCATCCTCACCCAACGGCGCAAAGCCTTCCACACCCTGGCCGACTTCCAGCAGGCGGGCATCAACCCCCTGGCGCACAAGATTGTCGTGGTCAAGATGGGCTATCTGGTGCCCGACCTGCAACGCCTGGCGCGGCGGGCCTTTCTGGCCCTCAGCCCTGGTGCCGTGGACCAGGCTATCGAGCGCTTGCCCTATCGCCGCATCCAGCGGCCCATCTACCCGCTGGACCCCGACATGACGTGGCAACCGCCCTACCACTCCACCAATCTCTCAATGGAGGAAAGAGATGTCCAAACCCCTGGAAGCGATCCTGATCGGCGCCGGCAATCGCGGCCGCGACGCCTACGGTTCCTATGCCCTGCAGCACCCCGATGAGCTGCGCTTCGTCGCCGTGGCCGAACCGCATGAGGAGCGACGGGCGCGCTTCGCCGCCGCCCACCGCATCCCGCCGCAGCGGCAGTTCCGCACCTGGGAGGAGTTGCTGACCCTGGGGCAGGTCGCCGAGGCCGCCCTGGTCTGCACGCTGGACCGCCTGCACGTCGAGCCGGCCGTGGCCGCCCTGCAGGCCGGCTACGACGTCCTGCTGGAGAAGCCCATGGCCACCACGGTGGGCGATTGCGTGCGCCTGGTGCAGACGGCGGAGCGCACGGGGCGCATCCTGATGATCTGCCATGTGCTGCGCTACACCCCCTTCTTCTCCAAACTGCACGAGATCATCGCCTCGGGCCGGCTGGGGGAGATCATCACCGTCGAGCACCGCGAGAATGTGGTCTACTGGCACATGGCCCACTCCTACGTGCGCGGCAACTGGCGCAACAGCGACCTGGAAAGCCCCATGATCCTGGCCAAGTGCTGCCACGACATGGACATCCTCTTCTGGAACCTGGGGCCGGTGCGGCGGCTGAGCTCCTTCGGCTCGCTGAAACACTACCGTCCCGAGAACGCACCGCCGGGAGCGCCGGAGCGCTGCACCGACGGCTGCCTATACGAGGAGGAATGCCCCTGGAACGCCAAGCGGCTGTACCTGGAGCTGATCCCGCTGATGCAGAACGCCCGCTACTCCCGCCTGTGGCGGGAGCGGCTGGTCGCCTCCCTCATCCTGGATCATCCCTCGTTCACCAGGGTAGCCCGTCGGCTGATCCCGGCGCTGGATGCCGCCCTGGACTATCGCGGCTGGCCCATCTCCGTGATCTCCGAGTACACCACGCCGGAGGCCAGGCTCAAGGCGTTGCAGACGGGGCCCTATGGCCGCTGTGTCTACCATTGCGACAACAACGTGGTGGACCATCAGACGGTGAACATGGAGCTGGAGAGCGGGGCCACCTGTGCCATGTTCATGCATGGCCATTCCCATGAGGAGGGGCGCACCATGCGTATAGATGGCACGCGGGCCACGCTGGAGGGTGCCTTTACCATGAGGCGGAGCGAGATCACCCTTCACGATCATCGCACCGGAAAGACGGAGAGGATCGTGCCGGAGGGGGTTCTGTACGGGCATGGCGGCGGGGATGCTGGCCTGATGGCCGCCTTCGTGCGCACGCTGCGCGAGGGCCAGGCGGAGCCGATGACCTCGGCCCGCGCCTCCCTGGAGAGCCACCTGATGGCTTTCGCCGCCGAGCAGTCGCGGGTGCAGCATGGGGTAGTGATCGAGATGGAGGATTATCGGCGGCAGGCGGAGGTGCCGGCAGACGCATTCAGTAGCGGCCTCGGCTGAATCCGCTCAATCGGCTGAGCTGACCGAACGAGTATGAAGGACATCGTGATCGCATCTTTATTCAAGCAATTGTCGCGCATCGCCCAGGGGGTGCGCATCCTGGGCGCGAGCCTGGTCCTCCAGTGCGCGCTCTATCCCTTTCGCAAGGCCTGCTACTCCGCCAGGTTCCGCCACGGCGGCAGTAGGGGCTGGCCAGGCATCCTCGACGCCCTGCGCCGCCCGCAAGTCGCTCCCTTGACCCCGGCCGATTGCACTTTGCCGGGCGATGTGCGCTCAGTCCGCGTGGACGGGCGCACGGTAGAGCTGTCCTGCGAAAAGGCCGTGCTGCAACTCACCGTGCTGGCCGAGGACCTGATCCGCGTGCGATTGAGCCCCACAGGCGAATTGCCCCCGCCCTTCTCCTACGCTGTGGCCAGGGAGGATGGCGACTGGCCTGCGGTGGATGTCACTCTACACGAAGACGAGGAGACCGTCGAAATACGCACCGCACGGCTCACCTGCCGGGTGACGAAATCGCCCTGTCGCCTGGCCTTTCTTGACCCAGGCGGCACGGTGATCAGCGCAGACGCGGCGGGCATGGGTTGGCGCGGGGAACGGGTGGCCCACTGGAGACGAATCGCCCCCGACGAACACCTCTACGGCCTGGGCGAGAAGACGGTCGGCCTGGATAAGCGCGGCCTGGCCTTCGAGATGTGGAACCGCGATCCGCAGACCTACTCCCCCGGCGATGATCCTATCTACCTCAACATTCCCTTCCTCCTCGGCCTGTGCGACGGACGCGGGTACGGGATTTTCTACGATAACACTTTCCGCTCCTGGTTCGACCTGGGCGCTGAACAATCGGACGTGGCCCGCTTCGAGGCTGAGGGCGGCGAGCTGCGCTACTACTTCTTCTACGGCCCCGCCTTGACCGCTGTCCTCGACCGCTATACCGAACTGACCGGGCGGATGATCATGCCTCCACTGTGGGCACTGGGCTATCATCAGAGCCGCTGGAGCTATTATCCCGAGAGCCGCGTGCGGGAGATCGCCCACGAATTTCGCGCCCGGCGCATCCCCTGCGACAGCATCCACCTGGACATCCACTACATGGACGGTTACCGCTGCTTCACCTGGGACCGGCGCCGCTTTCCCGATCCGGCACGGATGATCGCCGATCTGGGGGCCCAGGGGTTCAAGACCGTGGTCTTGATTGATGCCGGCATCAAAGCCGATCCAAAGTACCGGGTCTGCGCCGAGGGTCTGGCACAGGGGATGTTCTGCACCTATCCCGATGGGCAGATCTACGGCGGACCGGTGTGGCCGGGCGAGTGCCATTTTCCGGATTTCACCAGCCC
>JARYMM010000070.1 GCA_029907105.1 Anaerolineae bacterium
GGCTTCGGGCGGCGGTGCGGCGGGGGCTGCCTCCGTCGGCGGTGCGGCTTCGGGCGGCGGTGCGGCGGGCGCTGCCTCCGCTGGCGGTGCGGCTTCGGGCGGCGGCGCGGCGGGGGCTGCCTCCGGCGGTGGGGCAGCTTCCGTCGGTGGTGCGGCGGGGGCTGCCTCCGCTGGCGGTGGGGCAGCTTCGGGCGGCGGTGCGGCGGGCGCTGCCTCCGCTGGCGGGGCGGCTTCTTCTGCCGGCGGCACGGCACGCGGTTCGCCTGTCATAACATACCTCACCGTGGTTGCCGCCGCGCTGAGTTCTGCCGCTGCTGCCCTGATCTCGTCAAGATGTCTCTGGGCAGTTACCTCCACGTCGCTGAGCGCCGTCACCGTTGTCCTGGCTTTTTGGCGAAGCTCCTCCAGGTCCGCTGTGGCCGACTCAATTGTATCTGCCGTTTCTCTCGCTACTTCCTGTAGACGCCTCTCAAAGTCTGCTACGACCTCCATTTCTCTATCGTAGCGTGCCGATTCCACCTGCGCCGGCGCAGGCTCCGGCGTCTGACGCGCAAGCTCCGAGCGCTCCTGCAAGAGACGCCGTATGCGGTTCAGCAGGAGCACGGCGAGCAAGAGGAGGAGCAAGGCCAGAATGGTGGCCAGGATGAGCCAGAGAAGCGGGTCGCCCCACCACCCGAAGGGCGGTCTGACAGGCCAGGGCCACCATCGGTGCGGCGGCAAGGGCGGTGGTGCGCCGCCGCAGGGCGGAGTGGGCGTGGCCGTCGGCGTGCTCTCGGGAGTAGGGGTGGGCGTGGCCGTGCGGGTGCACCAGGGCTGATCGCACGGCGGGTAACAGCACGTCGGCCAGGGTTGGGGGCCACAGGAGGTCGGCGTGGGCGTGGGCCAGCAGGGGGTGGGCGTCTTGGGCAGGCAGGTGGGCGGGATAGGGCCGCAAAGTTCCAGGCAGACGTCGTCCAGGTACATGGCCGTGCGCCCGCCAGCGCCGTTGTTGTAGACGTTGAAGTAGACGCTCACCACCTGGCCGCGGTAGGGCGTGAGGTCCACCCACCCTTGCCGCCATTGTCGGTCGTCCCGCGTGTCGCGCCACAGGATAGCGATGACCTGCTGCCCCTGGGGCTGCAACAGCAGCAGTTCCTGGTGATCGTTGCCGTCCGTCCCCTCGGAGAGAGGCCAGTACCAGAAGTCCAGTCCCACGCTGCTGGCCTCGGCGGGGATGTATACATCCTGGCGCACCGAGGAGTAGGAGAGCACATTGCCCTGGCCGACGTTGCCCAACTGCATGGCCCGGCTGCCGCCAACCCCTTTGCCGTTAACGTAGGTGGGATAGAGGGGAGTCTTGCCCGGTGTCCAGTAGCCGTAGCTTTCGAAGTCGCCGTTGGGCAGGCACTGGGGCCGACAGGGGCCCGGCGGCGAGGTCGGTGTGGGCCACGGGATGGGCGTTGCTGTGGCCGTTGCCGTGGCGCTGGGTTGTGGTGTGCTGGTGGGAGGCTCTGTGGGCCTGGGTGTTGGCGTGGCCGTGGCCGCGGGGCACGCCTGCAGGGAGACGTCGTCCAGGATCATGGCCGTGCGGCCGCCGCTGCCGTCGTTGTAGACGTTGAAGTATACCAGCAGCGTCTGGCCGCGGTAGGTGCTGAGGTCCACGACCTGTTCGCTCCAGGCCCGGCCGTTGGAAAGGGCGCGCCAGGGCACGGCGATGGTGGCCCGCGAGGCTGGGCTCAGCAGGGCCATGAGTTGCTCGTCGTTGCCGGCGGGTGCTTCGCTGAGCGGATAGACGTGGAAGCGCAGGGTGATGCGCTGTGCTGTGGCGGGCAGGGTCACCCGCTGCTGGATAGAGGAGTAGGTCCAGCGGTTGAAGCCCTCGATGATGCCCAGCCGCATGGCCTGCTGGCCGCTGTGCGTCGGCTGCGACACATAGCCGGCGGGATAGGCGCTGGGGTTGATGGTCCAGATGTCGCCGCTCTCGAAGCCGCCGTCCCGCAGCAGCTCCTGGCAGGCTTCGTCGAGCCGTGGCGCTGCCGCGGGCGCGGCCGCCGCCCAACTCAGCCCCAGGAATCCCAGGCCGAGCAGCATCACGAGCGAGAGGATGGGCCAACGGCGGTGATGGGTGTGCATCTTTGTCCCCCTTTCTGGCTGGAGGCTGTTCGGGCTTCACGCCGGCCAAGGTCGTTCCACTGTCACCATTTTACCACAAAGTGGACGGTAAATCAAGTAGACACCTTGAAGTTTTGCCGAAGGACAGGCCAGGTGCTATACTGTATCCGCCATGGACGATCTTCGCCTTTTGCGGGTGCGCCTCACTCTGGGCGCGGCCTTCCTGCTCATGGGCTTCAGCTTCTCCATCACCCAGGCCCTGCTGGTGCGGGAGATGCTGGTCTCCTTCGCCGGCAATGAACTGAGCATTGGCCTGGTGCTGGGGAGCTGGCTGCTGCTGGAAGCGGCGGGCAGCGGGCTGCTGGGCCGTCTGATCGGCCGGTTGGGCCGCGGCGCATGGCCCTACGCCCGGCTGCAAGTGCTCTTCGCCCTGCTTCTGCTGCCTGTGTTGGCCCTGGCTCTGGGCGTGCGCCATCTGCTGGGCGGTGTGCCCGGCCAGGGGCTGGGATTGCCGCCTATCTTCTTCGCCTCCTTCCTGCTGCTCATCCCCCTGGGCCTGGTGGACGGCATGATGTTCACCACCGGCTGCCGGCTGGACGACGATTACCGCCGCGGCGGTGTGGCTACCGTGGGCCGCGTCTATGTGTACGAAGCTGTAGGAGGCATCGTCGGCGGTCTGATCTTCACTTACCTCTTCGTGCCCTACCTGCACGCCGTGCAGATCGCTCTCATCCTGGCGGCGCTGAACCTGGGTTCGGCTCTCTCCCTTGTCCTGCTGCCATCCCCGGCCACTTCCGAAGGAGGGGAACGCGGCCTGCGGCGTCGCCCGGCGGTGCTGCTCTTCTCGCTTCTCCTGATTCTATGCCTGGGCCTGTTGCTCACGCCAGGGGCCCAGGCCCTGCAACGCCGGTTGGTGGCCTGGCAATGGCGCGGCTACGACCTGGCCTTCTACGACAACTCGGTCTACGGCAACGTGGCCGCCATCCGCCAGGGCGAGCAGGTGACCTTCTTCGCCAATGGTGTGCCCATCCTCACTGCCCCTGTGCCCGACGTCACGCTGGTGGAAGAGATGGTACATTTGCCTCTGCTCTTTGTGCCGCAGCCCCGGCGGGCCTTGGTGCTCAGCGGCGGGTTAGGAGGTGTGATCCATGAGCTGCTGAAGTATCCCCTGGAGCGGGTGGACTATGCCGAGCTGGACCCGCTGCTCATCGAAGCGGTGGCCAGCCTGCCCACACCGCTCACGGAGGCTGAGCTGAGCGATCCCCGCCTGCACATCGAGCAGGTGGACGGGCGGCTGCTGGTGCGACGGCTTTTGAGCAGAGGAGCAGAGGGGCGGGGGAGCAAGGGGGCGGGGGAGGAAGGGAGCGGTTATGATCTTGTCCTCATCAATTTGCCTTATCCAACCACGCTACAGTTGAACCGCTTCTATACTGTGGAGTTCTGGGGGCTGGTGCGGGGGTTGCTGGCCGACGACGGGGTGGTGGTTTTCCCTGCGCCAGGCAGCCTGACCTACCTCAGCCCGGCCATGCGTGACCTGAACAATGCTTTGCTCAGCGCGCTGGCCCAGGTCTTCCCCCATGTGCGGCCCATCCCCGGCGACGTGACCTTGTGGTTGGCTTCGCTTTCGCCGGCGGTGGAGGCGAGGGACGTTGAGCCGCTGGTGGCGCGGTGGCAGGCGCGCCGCTTGCCCACTGCCCTGATCACCGATTTCCACATCCGTCTGCGGCTGGACGAGCGCTGGCTGACCTGGTTCTGGGCTTCGCTGCAGGAGGAGGGCAATCCCCCCTCCCTCTGGGAGGGGTTGGGGGAGGGCGATCTCCCCTCCCTCTGGGAAGGGCCGGGTGAGGGCAATCCCCCCTCCCCCTGGGAGGAGGGCAATCCCCCCTCCCTCTGGGAGGGGTTGGGGGAGGGCCGCCCTGTGGCCATGAACCGCGACCTGCGCCCCTCTGG
Organism: Anaerolineae bacterium; assembly: GCA_029907105.1. GTDB lineage: Bacteria > Chloroflexota > Anaerolineae > UBA3071 > UBA3071 > JARYMM01. The sequence continues at coordinate 4,042 of JARYMM010000070.1, forward strand.
GTTGCTCTACGGCCTGGCCTACTGGAACGAGATGTTCTCCCCTGGCCTGACCCCCTACTTCGACCTGTTGCGCCGGCTGAGCCTGCCGGTGTTGCTCGTGCCGCTGCTGCTGTTGGTGCTGGTAGGCGTCGTTCTCGTGCGGCGACGCTGGCGCACCGCGCCCATCCCCTTTGCCATCGCCGCCACCGGCTTCGGCGGCATGACCGCCGACCTGCTGATCATCTTCGCCTTCCAGGTCTTCTACGGCTATGTCTATCAGCTCATCGGCCTGCTGATCACTGCCTTTATGGTGGGCTTGAGCCTGGGCGGCTGGTTGATGGCGAGGAGAGAGGAGCGAGGAGCAAGACAGGAACGGCGGATCTTGTTGGGACTGGAGGGGGCACTGGTGGCCTTCTGGTTGGTGCTGCCGGCGGTGTTGACACTGCTCTACAGGAGGATGGGTGAAGCGCAGGTTTCAGCCCTGGTGGGACCGGCACTGCTGGCGCTCAATGTGCTGGCCGGCTTCCTGGTGGGCATGCAGTTTCCCCTGGCCAACAAGATGTACCTGCGCCGGCACCCTGAACTGAGCGGCACGGCGGGCGCGCTGTACGCCGCAGACCTGGTGGGGGCCTTCGCCGCCGCGCTGCTCGTCTCCGTGGCCCTGTTGCCGGCGCTGGGCATGGTGCAGACGTGTGTGCTGGTGGCGGGGCTGAAGGCAGGGAGCTTTGCGCTGGTGCTGGCGATGCGCCGCTAATCCCACCAAATCCCCGGGATCTCATGGCCGCAGGTGGGGCAGTGGCCGTGGTCGAGCTTCAAGTCCAGCACGGCGAAGTGGGCGCGCAGGATCAGGGTTTCCCCGCAGCGGGGACAGAAGGTGCTGTTGCGCCGGTGGCCGGGCGTGTTGCCGATGTAGACGTACTGCAAGCCCTCGGCGTCGGCGATGGCGGCGGCCGCCTCCAGCGTCTGCACAGGCGTGGGGGGCAGCCGCTGCAGCTTATAGTCGGGGAAAAAGCGGTTGATGTGCAGCGGCACGTCATCCCCCAGATTGGTCCTGATCCAGGCGCACATGCGGCGGATGTCGTCCAGGTTGTCGTTCAGCGTGGGGATGACCAGGTTCACGATCTCCAGGTGCTTGCCTGCCTCGCGAATGGTCTCCAGCGTGCTCAGCACCGGCGCCAGCCGCGAGGAACTCACTTGCTCGTAGAACTCCTCGGTGAAGGCTTTCAGGTCCACGGTGACGCTGTCCATCAGCTTCAGCAGGGCCAGCATCGGCTCGCGGTTCATGCCCCCGTTGGTGTGGAAGAGGGCCCACAGCCCGGCCTCTTTGGCGCGGGCGGCGATGTCGTACATGAACTCGTAGAAGACAGTGGGCTCGTTGTAGGTGAAGCTGACCGCCTGACAGCCTGCTTCCTGGGCCAGGGCCACGATGTCGTCCGGTGAACGGTCCAGGTTGGGCACTTCCCACAGCGTGCGCTGGGAGAGATGCCAGTTGTGGCAAAACTTGCAGCGGTTGTTGCAACTGGCCGTGCCGGTGCAGAAGATGAGCGCTCCGGGCAGCATGTGGAAGGCGGGTTCTTTCTCGATGGGGTCAATCTGCAACGCGCCCGGCCGGCCGTAGACCAGGCTGTAGTAGGTGCCGTCCACGTTCTTCTTGTTGTTACAGAAGCCCAGCTTTCCCGGCGCGACCACGCAGCGCCGCCAGCAGACCCCGCACTGGATGAAGCCGTTGTCCAATCGCTGGTAGAAGCTGGCTTCATGGCTCGGCGGCGGCGGGGTGGGCGTGGGCCGTGGGCGCGCTTCTCCTGCCGTGGCTGCCGGTTCCTCCGCGCTGGAGCAACCGCCGAGGAACTCCAGGCCCAGCGCACAGGCCAGGCCCGTCCCCGCGCCGGCCACCAGCAGCTCCTTGAGAAACTGCCGTCGGTTGAGCAGTTGTCGTGCTTGTCCGTCGCCCTCCATCGCTGCCTCCCTCATTGTCTCACATATTTTAGCACATGTTGCGGCGTTTGTCCATTGGACCTGGCTTGACTTTTCCTCAATCCTGGCTACAATGGCGTTGGTTCTGTATGTCACCAAAGCGGGATACGTGATGTCGCTTGTGGCGGACGGCCATGCTTGTCCTGAACCAACGCTGCGAGCCGTAGCCACGAGCGAAGTGTGGTGGGCAGCGTGGCAGGCTCCGTGAAGGGCTTGTCATGAACGAAGTGAAGGATCCGCTACCTGGCTGCTGGACATGGCCGTCCAGCAGGAGCACTACGAGGATGACCAATGAACAAGCTTGACCTGCGCAAAGAGCTGAAACACCTGTACGCACCCTCGCCCGGGAAGGTGGAGGTGGTCGAGGTGCCGGAGTTTCAGTTCGCCATGATTGACGGCCGTATCGAGCCGGGGAAGGAACCCGGCACCTCCCCGGCCTTTCAGGAGGCACTGGAGGCCCTGTATGGCATCTCTTACACGCTGAAGTTCATGTCCAAACTGCGGGCCGAGAGCCCCATTGACTACACCGTGATGGCCCTGGAGGGGCTGTGGTGGACGGCGGCTGGCGAGTTCGACTTCGACAGGAAGGACAAATGGCAGTGGACGGCCATGATCCTGCAACCCGACCACATCACCCCGGCGATGTTCCAGGAGGGACTGGGGCAGTTGCGCCGGAAGCGTGGTGACCGCCCGGCCCTGGGCCAGCTCCGCCTGGAGCGCTTCCACGAGGGGCTGGCGATGCAGATCATGCATCTCGGGCCGTATGCCGAAGAGCCGCGCACCATCGAGCGGATGATGGCTTTCGCCCAGGAGAACGGCTACCGGCTGCGCGGCAGGCACCATGAGATCTACCTGGGCGACCCGCGCCGGACCAGACCGGAGAAGCTCAAGACCATCCTGCGCCATCCGATCGAGAGGGCGGCGTAAGGAAACGAGGAGTGTCAATGGAAACAGAACCGCTTCCGTGGTTGCTGGAATCGAACGAACCCTGGACCCGCTACCGCACGCTGCGCGACCTGCGCTGTCAATCTGAGGATGACCCGGAGGTGCGGGCCACCCGCGCCGAGATGCTGGCGCACCCCCAGGTACAGACGCTCATCGCTCGGGCGGCCATCTGGCCCGGCGAAGCCCTCAAGCGGCACAACGATGCCGGCCACCCCATCTACGCCTTCAGCACGCTGGCCGACTTCGGCGTGCGCGCCGACGACCCAGGTATGCGTCCGGCGATTGAAGCGGTGCTGGCCCATCAGTCTCCCGAAGGGGCTTTCCAGAGCGTGCTGAACATCGCCCCGCGCTACGGTGGCAGCGGCGAGGATACGTGGACGTGGATCCTGTGCGACGCGCCCACGCTGCTCTACACGTTGCTGGCTATGGGCCTGGGCGATGCCCCCCGCGTACAGAGGGCGGTGGAGCATCTGGTCGGGCTGGTGGACGACAACGGCTGGCGATGCGTTGGTGGGCCAGACATTGGCACGTTTCGCGGGCCGGGCCGCAAGGCCGATCCCTGTCCCATCGCCAACGTCTACGCGCTCAAGGCCCTGGCGCACGTGCCGGCGCTACTGGACAGCCCGGCCACGCGCCGTAGTGCCGAGATGCTCCTGGGGCATTGGGAACAGCAGAGCGAGCGTAAGTTCTACCTGTTTGGCATCGGCACCGACTTCCGCAAGCTCAGGTATCCCTTCGTCTGGTATGACATCTTGCATGTGGCCGACGTGCTCAGCCGCTTCCCCTTTGTCCGCGAGGACCCCCGCTTCCTGCAGATGGTGGAGACGATAGCTGCCCAGTCAGACGAAGAGGGCCGCTACACGGCCGGTTCCATGTACCGCGCCTGGAAGGAGTGGTCGTTCGCCGACAAGAAGAAACCTTCACCCTGGCTCACTTTCCTGGCCCTGCGCGTGATGGAGAGAACAAAGGGGGAATGTCGTTGACCGGGCGAACATCTGGACTGGCGCGTTCGCCCAAGGGCCAGTTCGATGCCCAGGCTGCATTGCGCGCCCTCGAAGCCGGCGACGAGAAGGGCCTGGTCGCCGCCTTGATGACGACCAAGTGGGGCAAGAGCGGTTACCAGGCCATGGTGACGATCAGGGAAGCTCTCGGCCCCGGCACGGAAGCGCTCTATGACTGGGCCTGCCGGCTGGCCGATCGGCCGGAGCCGGCGGCGAGAGCCATCGCCGCCCCCCTCTTTCGCCACTACTGGCCTTTGCGGCCTGACGAGGTCCTGGCACGAGTTCTCCAGCTCGCCGATGACGAGGACTGGTGGGTGCGCGAGGCAGCCCACAGTACCATGGGCAGTCTCCTCAGCGCTCATTTCGACGCCTTCTACCCGATCCTTCGCTCCTGGGCCCGGCATCCTTCCGCTAACGTGCGACGGGGCGTGGCAATCGCCGCCCGGGAGGCAGCCAACGAGCGAAAGGAGGAGTGGGCGGAACCCCTCCTCCATTTGGTAGAGCTGTTGCTCGCCGACCGCGAGGAGTACGTGCGCAAAAACCTGGGCTCCTACGCCATCGGCGACGGGCTTTTGCGCTGCTACCCGGAGTTGACGCTGCGCCACCTGGAGAAGTGGGCGGAGAGCGACGATGAGCAGGTGCGCTGGAATGTGGCGATGAGCTTTGCCAGTTATGGTGGCAACAAACAGTGGCAAAAAGCGCTGGAGATACTGACCCGGCTGGCCACCGACGAACGGCGCTACGTCTGGCGCGCTGTGGCCTCGGCCCTGCGCTACATCGGTCGCCGCCGTCCGGAGCAGGTGCGTCCCACCCTGGAGGAATGGCTTCAGGACGAAGAGCACGAGAAGCGGCGCCGACCGGCAGCGGTCGCCCTGAAATACATGGGAGGCTGAGAATGAAGTGGCCTGACCCGTTGCGCGGCGACCCCATCCCCTGGCTGCTGGAGCCGGACAACCCTTCAGTGCGCTACTTCACCCTCACCGCCATCCTCGAACGGTGTCATCAGCGCCCTTGACGCCCTGGCCCGGCTCGGCTGCACCCTTCGCTCGGCTCAGGGCAGGCCGCTGGAGCAGCCCAAAATCGCCATGGCGATGGGGTATCTGCTGAGCCGACAATTGCCCGATGGCGCCTGGCCTCTGGATCAGAGCGCGCCCCGACCGCCGTTCGACGTTGGCCGGCCAGGCGGGCCCAATAAGTGGCTGACCCTGGACGCTCTGCGCGTGAGCTGGAGTCGGCCGGGCAATGAAGTTTGACGCCTGAAACCCGCTCAGCATGACAAGTATGGTTGTAGTACTAAGGGGCAACAGGGAAGGGTGATTGATGTCCTCCACCGTAGCCATAGCCGATAGGCCTCTGGAAGGAGGTCCGACCGTCCGCCAGATGCTGGCCCTGTGGGTGCCGCTGGCTGCCAGCATCGTGATGATGGTGCTGGAGCCTTCCATCATCAACATCGGCCTGGGGCGCACTGCCGAGCCGGAACTGGCCCTGGCCGCCTTCGGTGTGGCCTACAGTTTGGCCTTGCTGGTCGAAGCGCCCATCATCATGCTCCTCGATGCTTCGGTCGCCCGCTCCACGGACCGGCACGCCTTCGCACTGGTGCGCCGCTTCACCCTGGCTTTGGGGCTGCTGGTCACAGCCATCGGCCTCCTCGTGTCGCTCACGCCGCTTTACACCCTCCTCGTCGAACGGCTGATGAACATCCCTCCCGATGTCGCTGCCCGCACCCGCCCTACCTTGCAAATCCTTTCCTTCTGGCCCTTGCCTATCGCCTGGCGGCGTGCCCACCAGGGCGTGCTGATCCGCGCCCGACGGACGGCGGTCATCACCGTGGCTACGGCGGCGCGCTTGCTGACCCTGACGGGGGCGCTGATCGGGGGATTGCTTCTGTCGCCGACACGTGGTGCGCAGGTGGCAGGCATCGCCATGGACTTCAGCGTTGTTGTGGAAGCGGCGGTGGTGACTCGGGCTACCCGGCAGGTCTTGTGCGCCGATCGTTCTCAGGACACAGCGCTGACGCTGGGCGATCTGTGGCGCTTCTACCGGCCTCTGCTGGCCACGTCCATCCTGCGCCAGACCACGCAGCCATTGCTCAATGCCGGCATTGCCGCGGCGGCTGTGGCGCGAGCCTCGCTGGCTGCCTGGCCGGTGGGCTGGGGCTTCGTCACCCTCATCGCCGGCCCGGCCTGGAGCCTGCAACAGCTCACCACCGCCCTGGCCACAGACCAGGCTGCCTATCGCCGGCTGGAGCGTTTTGCCCTGACCCTCAGCACCATCTTTGCCCTGTTGCTCTGCCTGGCGGCCTTCACCCCGCTCTACGACCTGGTGCTGGGCGGTGTGTATAACCTGTCGTCCGACCTGCGAGAGCTGGCCCGGCCAGCAATGCAGCTCATGGTCGTCTATCCGCTGTTCCTGGGCGCTCAGTCTCTGCTGCGCGGGGTGCTTATCCGCCGCGGTTGCACGCGATCGGTACGTTCGGCAACGATGGTGAACATTTTCACATTGGCCTTGACCCTGCTGGCGGGGGTCACGCTTTTCGCGCCGACGGGCATGACCCTGGCTGCCCTGGCCACGCTGACCGGCGCGGCGGCCGAGCTGGCCTGGCTGCGCTGGCACTGAGAGGCCGCAAACTGACATAATAGAGCGCGGCCTGGGTTTCCCTGCACTTCAGGATGAACCCGTCTGGGGAAGCAGAGAGCCACGGTGTGGGACGGTTCGGGAAAGGAGGCGGAAGTTCCAGACAACAAGCAGTGCAAGATAACGTGTTCGAGTCGCCATGAGGCGGTCAATGAGCCGTCTCTCATGCACAGCAGACACGGAGGTGTCATCATGGCTGGTGAGTACACATCGTCGGCCGAGACCAGGCGGGGCTACGTCGCCTACGTTTCGGAGAAAACAGGGAAGATCAAGGTCAGGGAAATCGAGTACGCCATCGTCAAATGGGCGTGCGGTGTTCGAGGGCGACATCATCATCGGCACGGTGGACAGGATCGCCACAGCCGAGGAGGAAGGCCAGCGCCGGCTGCGTTCCCGTCGTGTCCTCGATGTCGCCCCCGAGGAGCCGGAACCGGGGATGGTTGTCCGGGGTTGCGTCATCGTGGGCGCTCAGTATCGCTGGCCCAACCGGCTGATACCCTACACCATCGACTCGGGCCTGTCCAACCAGGCACGCGTCACCGATGCCATACAGCATTGGGAGGACAACACGCCGATCCGCTTCAAGGTGCGCGACAGCGAGACCGATTACGTCACCTTCATCTCCGATCCCGAGGGGTGCTGGTCGTATGTCGGGCGGCAGGGTGGGCAGCAGTACATCGGGCTGGCAGCGGGTTGCAGCACCGGCAACTGCATTCACGAGATCGGGCACACCGTCGGCTTGTGGCACGAGCAGAGCCGTGAGGATCGCGATTCGTTCGTGACCATCCACTGGGAAAACATCGAAGAGGGCAAGGCGCACAACTTCAACCAGCATATCGCCGATGGTGACGACGTCGGGCCTTACGACTACGGCTCGATCATGCACTATGGCCGGACGGCCTTCAGCACCGATGGCGATACCATCACCCCGCCGGCGGGAGTGACCATCGGCCAACGCAACGGTTTGAGTACCGGGGATATCCAGGCCGTGGTGTATATGTACGGGACCGGCGTGTGGTATGTGGGCAACCGGCGCACCAGGGAGTTGCACCTGGGGCACTGTACATGGGTGCGTCTCATGTCTCCCGGGAACAAAAGACACTACTGGACGGTCGAGGACGCCAGGCACAGCGGCTACAACGGCTGCTACTACTGCCTGCGCTTCTGGGACACGGGGTGATCTCTTGTCGCGGCCAGGGGAGACCCTGAGACGTTAACCGCCGCAAAGCCAGACGATCGAAGGGCCAGCGGTGTGAACTGCTGGCCCTCTTCCTCCTCGGCAAGGTTGACTATGCACGTGGTTTCGGGCAAGATCCTGTTGGACGAGTGGCAGGGAGAGCCGGGACCGGCCACGGTGGTCGTGCGTCTGCTGGACACCAGCCGGATGGATGTCGCCGCGCGGCAGGTGGACGAGGTTGTGTGGCGTGATGTGCGGCTGGATGAGGTTCGGGACGAGGGGATCGCTTTTCGTCTGACGGCGCATGAAGTGAATCCCCGCGCCCGCTACGAGGTGAGCGTGCTGGTGGACCTGGATGGCGACGGCCGGGCCGGCGTGGGCGATTACCTGAACACGCAATCCTATCCTGTGCTGACCCGCGGCTTCCCGAGCCGGGTAGAGGTCCATGTGCACCCGATCAGGCGAAGTGCTTCTGAAGACACGCCGCCTCTGCCCAAATCCTTCAACTGCCGGCCACAGGATAACAGCTCGAGCGGGAAGCGCCCGGTCAATCCTCGGCGCTGACCAGCACACCGCCAGGTGGCAGGCTGTCGGGGCCGAGGATGACACCGCCGCCGGCCGCACCCTTTGGCCTGCCCTCCACTGCTGGGGCCTCCGTCGGCGGCTGTTCTTCCTGCTTCTGTAGCAACGCTGCCAGCGCTTCGTGCTCCACCGCGCTGAGCCCATAGGCCGGCGCTCTTTCCAGGAGGCGCTCGGCCAGTGCGGCCTGCACCAGCTCCCACAGTTCCTCGTCGCTGGCGAAGCGGGTCCAGGCCACCCGTGTGTCGCGCAGGAAGACCTGGGCCGCCGGGGTGTGCAGCACATCCTTCACGTAGGCCAGGGGCCTCTTGCCCGCTCGCCGCGCCACGTCCCACTCCACGCCGGCCGGCGCGGCGATGTCTTTCCCCAGCAGGAACAGATAGAAGTCACAGGCCGCCACCGCCTCCAGAGCGGGGGGCAGCGGCTCGCCCCGGCGCGGCGTGCGCTTGATCTCCCAGCCGACGGTGACCGGCAAGCGGGCGACCACCTGGCCGATGACCTCTCGTTCCGCTTCCAGATCGGGTGTGGCGCTGACGAACAATCGCAAGGGGCGTGACATACCAACCCTCCAGCCTGGCCACCGGTGTCCGCCGATTGCCACATGATCAGCGGCATGGTGTGTCGGATTTCTCTGCCAGGGTGCAGGCGACCTTCAGCAAAGCCGCAGCGACGCTTTCGATGTCGCCGGAGCCATCCACTTCCACCAGCAGCCCTGCCCGGCGGTAGTAGTCAATGAGCGGGGCCGTCTGCTGGTGATAGACCCGCAGGCGGGCGCGCACCGTTTCCGGCCTGTCGTCATCCCGCTGATACAACTCGCCGCCGCAGGCGTCGCATACCCCTGCCTGCGCCGGCGGGCTGAAGAGGGTGTGATAGGGCGTCTGACATTGACGGCAGATCCAGCGGCCCGACAGCCGCTGCACTAGTTCCTCGTCGGGGACGGCGAGGTAGAGCACGCCATCGAGCGCCCGGCCCATATCGGCCAGCATGTCGTCCAGGCCCCTGGCCTGTGCCTGCGTGCGGGGGAAGCCGTCGAGGATAGCGCCCTGTGCGCAATCGGGCCGTTGCAGCCGTTCCCGTATCATGGCGATGGTCACGTCGTCGGGCACCAGGTCGCCCCTGTCCATGTAGGTTTTGGCCAGCGAGCCCAATGCTGTCCCCTTGCTCAGGTGCTCGCGAAACAGGTCGCCGCTGGCCACGTGCGGCAGGCCGAGCTCCTTCTCCAGTCGCTCCGCCTGAGTGCCTTTGCCCGCCCCCGGCGGGCCCAGCAAGACGAGATACATGCGATCCTCCGGGTAATTCTGACAGCGCGCGTCATCTGGACGCCAGCATCTCATAGACGAAATCGTGAGCGATAGCCCGCCAGTGCCCCCAGCCGCGGCGGGGCGGTGGCACACGGCGCAGGTCCTCGGCGACAGCGGACAGGGCGGCGATGGGCACCTCGCGGAAGTCAGTGATGTCTTCGCTGCGGGGCAGCCGCAGCCTGCCCATGGTGCGCGGCAGGTGAAAGACGTAGGACACGAAGGCGATCTCCTGCCCGGCGTAGTGGATACGGCAATCGAGCACGCCCAGGAAGCGGGTGGTGTGCAAGATCAGCCCCGTTTCCTCGGCCAGTTCGCGGGCCAGGGCCTCCTCCACAGGCTCATCCAGGCCGATGCCCCCACTCAGCAGCCGGTAAACCTGCGCCTCGTACCAGCCTTTGTGGTGCAGCAACACCCGGCGTCCCGGCCGTTCGACGGCCAGCACCACCTCGCCGCGCCGGTCCTGCAAGCGATACAGCCGGGTGGCGAAAAGATACTCGTCGCCCGCCATCTCGATCGTGCGCATCTGGGGATGGCCGTAGGTGGCCGCCAGTTGCTCCAGCTCTTGTGTGTCTACGGGACCAGGCCCGCTCAAGCTGTCCCTCTCGCTTCTCTTGCCCGGCCTCATTGCTCCTGGCCTTGTCCTTTCGTTGCTCGTGCCATGCGCGATAAGTATATCAGAAGAACAATCGCTCTGTCAACTTGGAGAAGATTCCCCCGACCTGGCCACTTTGCCCCGTCGTGCCTTCGCGTGTATAATTGGATTACTATGTCGTGTGCGGAGAGGAGAAACAGACTTCGTGCCTATACGCGGGCCAGCGAGGTAGGTCAGTACACCTATTGCGCCCGGGCCTGGTGGCTGGGTGTGGTGCAGGGGGTGCCGCCTGCCAATCTGGAGGCTTTGGAAGGGGGACAACTGGCGCACCGGCGGCATGGCCGTCAGGTCGTCGCCTATCACCGTCTGCGCAGCCTGGGCTACGCGCTCCTGGCAGCAGCCATGCTCCTTTCCGCCATTTTGCTCTGGATGTTGACCCGTGGCTAAACGTTTGTTCTGGCCGGCTTTGCTCGTTGTTCTCGTGCTTGGCGTGGCTATAAGCTTCTACGCCCAGGCCAGTTCCAGCGGCGGCCTGTCGGCGGGGCTGTCCGGTTGGCGATGGTTTTGGCGCGCCGAGGTGCGGCCGACGGCGACGCCCACCAAGACGCCGGCTGCGCTGCCCACAGCCACGGCCACGCCCACCGCCTTGCTGCCTCTGCCCACGGTGACCGCCTCGGCCACGCCGACGGGGTGCTCGCCCGCTTCTGCCGAACCCACGGCATCACCACCCACCAGCACCCCCCGGCCGCCGCTGGCGGAGAAACTGGTGCGCCTGGCCCAGGAGCATGGCTTTGATCCCGCCGGCCGCTTCGTGGTCGTGGACCAGAACCTGCAGCGCATGCACGTCGTGGAAGATGGGGTGGAGGTGCGCACGCTGCCGGTGAGCACCGGCGATCCCGATAATCACTTCCACACGCCCGCCTGGTCCGGCGTGATCGGCGAATTCTGGGGCAGCTTCAGCACTCATGGCGTCTGGGCCGACAATGCCTGGTATCTGTTCGAGCAGGGCGGCACCTTTCTGATCCACAGCGTGCCCTACGTTCTGCAAGATGGAGAACGGGTCTATCAAGATCTGGATGCTGTGGGGCTCTACCCTGCCTCTCGCGGCTGCATCCGCCTTCTGCCGGAGGATGCTCAGTGGTTCACCGACTGGCAGCCAGAAGGCGTGCCCATCATCATCTTGCCCTGGGACGGCGGCAGCGGCCGGCAAGGATAGCGTGGCAACTCCAAAGTCCAAAGTGCAAAATCCAAAGCCTGAAAAGCTGCGTGGCAGGCTTTTGAGATCGCTCGCAGACGATGAATGCCGCTTTTGTTTTGCTCTTCATTGCCGTGCTGGCCGCTGTGGGCATGCTCTTGCTGTGGCGTGCGCGAGCTCTGCGGCGACAGAGTGGGCTTCCCGCCGGACGCGTGGCCTACAGCGACACCGGGGCCTGGCAGCGGTGTGAGCATCCGCTGGTCAGCCGGCGCCATCGTCTGAGCGGGCGGCCGGACTACCTGGTGCAGACGGAGAGCGCCGTTATCCCCGTGGAGGTCAAGGCTATCTCTCGTCCCGCCGTCCCCTATCGCGCTCACGTCATGCAACTGGCCACCTATTGCCTTCTGGTCGAAGAGACACGCGGCCAGGCTCCGCCCTATGGGTTGCTGCATTACAGCGATGACACGGTGCGGGTGGACTACGTTCCCCAGTTGCGAGCCGAACTGCTGGCCGTGCTTGAGGACATGCGCCGCGCCCGCGTGAGCGGCGAGGCTTCTCGCTCGCACGACGAGCCCGCCCGCTGCCGCCGTTGCGCTTATCGCCACGCCTGCGACCAGCGTCTTGCTGGATGACTTTTGACAGGCGGCCCTTCTTGCATTAGAATGGATGTGTGCCCCCGTAGCTCAGTGGACAGAGCGGCGGACTTCTAATCCGTTGGCCGCAGGTTCGAGTCCTGCCGGGGGCGCCAAGGTTAGAAGTCTACATCTGGGCTCTGGCATTTTTGGCCCGTAGTGACGACTTTAGTCGTTTGCGGGCGGAAAAGAGCGTACTGCGAACCTACATCTTGTGGTGATGAAGTGATTGCCTACAAGCTGTAGGGGTGCTCAAAACTCGCCAGACTCCAGTTTCATGAAGGAACCCGCCCAATGAGGTGGGTTTTTCTTTTCGGCCAGCGGACTTTCTCAGATTTCGGCTAACGGATTTCCTAATCATTGTCCACCAGACAATGGACGCCACAGAACAGGAGGTATATAATGGTTGTGAGAAAGGAAAAGAAGCTGATGAGACTGTCCGAGGCCCTAGACTACTACCTTTCACTTGCCAGATGGAGGGCAAATCGCCGAGAACCACAAGCTGGTACGAGCAGAAACTGAAGACATTCGTTGCCTTCTGTGACGATCCGCCAGTTGGGGAATTGACCCTCGAGGATGCCAGGCAGTTCGTTGTGGGCCTGTGGGACAAGGACATCACAGCGCAAACCATCCACGGCTACGTGCGCACGCTGAAGGCCTTCGCTTCCTGGCTGGAGCGCGAGGGCTACACGTCAGACAATCGCTTCAAGAAGCTCAAGCCCCCTAAGGTGCCCAAGAAGCTAGTCCAGGTCTTGAACGAAGAGGAGATTAAGACGATCCTGAACTCCTTCAACCAAGACACACAACTGGGGGCCAGGGCGTATGCAATTTGCGTTCTGTTCCTGGACACAGGCATACGATCTGGAGAGCTTTGCGGCATCACGTTGGATGACGTGGACTTCAAGCGCGGGGTGATCAAGGTCAATGGGAAGGGTGCCAAGGAGAGGATAGTGCCGTTTGGCAACATGGCCAAGAAAGCGCTCATGCGCTACACTCGCGTGTTTCGGCCAGAGCCGGCCATGGGGGCGATTGACAATCTCTTCCTCTCGACTGACGGCTATCCCCTGACCGTGAATGCCATTGCCAAAATCATGCGACGGGTGGCCCAGAGAACAGGCGTCGAAAGGCTGCATACCCACCTATGGCGGCATACGTCGGCCGTACGCTATCTGATGGCCGGCGGTGACGTCTTCAGCCTGCAGACCATTCTGGGCCACGAAACATTGGAGATGACTCGCCACTACGTTCAGCTGGCGTCGCGACACATAGAGATCCAGCACAAGCGTTTCTCGCCGGCGGACAATCTGGGTCTGAGAAGGCGATAGGCGGTTTTGGCTTTCTGTTCCTTCATACACAAGAAAGAGCTACACATACAGACATCTTGTCAAGGGCGAGAGGCGTTTGCTCGACTCGACGGCATCTTGGTCCGGGTGGCCACACCGCGCGCTATTGCCCAGTGTGGATGCTGCGCTCTTCTGGCGTGACAACTTCTGACATGGACCGGCAGTGAGATATTGCGCCATTGCCTACTCGTTGGCAGGTGACCGTGCATTCGGGGGGTACTCGAACCGGACGAGTGGGGCATGGCCAGCAGCCATGAGAACCTCATCTAACTCTGCCACGCTGAGTCTCAGGCCTACACCTAGCTTGATCACGGTGTCGCGACTAGAGGTCCGTCCCATAAATTCTTAGGGTAAAGCTAAGCCGGCACAAAGTCCTTGAGTGCATCGAGACGCTTTTT
>JARYMM010000071.1:0-12703 GCA_029907105.1 Anaerolineae bacterium
GGCGGGCCGCGCCATGGCCAACTCGCAATGACACAGGCCAGGCTGGCTCTCGCTCTCGCCACTAAAGTGAAATACACTCGCCTCCCCTGCCATTCTTGACAAGCAGGATGTATTGTGATATAAAAGGCATAGTGGTTGGCCAACTCGGAAAGCAGGGCTTTGTCGAGAACGGCATGGCCGACGGCCTGGTCTTTATGCAGATAGGAAGGAGGTGGTTGCCTATACTCTAGCCTGAAGTGTGTGTTGATCTTGAAGGTCTCCTTTAGCTCACCGTTGAGAAGAAACGATCGCCTGAAGAGGCGAGGAGGAGAAAAAAGATGAACAGCACGAAATCCATGTGGGATTCCCGGATCGGGAGGAGGGATTTCCTCAAACTGATGGGCATCACCGCGGCTTCTCTGGGGATCGCCGGATGCGCTCCGGCCGCAGCCCCAACCGCTACCCCCAAGCCTGCGGCCCCAACCCCTGTTCCCGGTCCCATTCACCTCGACTTCATCGTCTGGAGCTACAGCGTCGAAACCATCCTCGACAACATCAAGAAGTTCGAAGCGGCCTACGGCAACAAGATTGACGTCTCGCTGACGGACATTGCCTGGGGCGAGTACCACGAGATGATGGTGGCCCGCTTCACGGCCAAGACGCCCACCGATGTGTGCTATAACGGCGGCGACTGGCTCCCCGAGTTTGCCAGGGCCGGCTGGGTGGTTCCCCTCGAGGACTATTTCCCCCAGGTGCTGGAATACAAGCCGGACATCGTGGGCTACGCTTTGAGCGACGTCACCTACAAGGGGAAGCTGTACGGCCTGCCCTACTACTCTGACATCACCAGCTTCCAGTACAACAAGAAACTGCTCAAGGAGAGCGGCATCGCCGCCCCGCCGGAGACGTGGGAGGAGTTGACTGAGCAGTTGAAGTTCCTCAAGGACAAGGGGTTCGATCCGCCCATGGCTCTGGAGATCGCCGTCGAGATGCCCACCACCTTCGATAACTTCACGGCTATGGTCTATGGCCGCGGTGGCGAGTGGTTCGACGAGAACTTCGATCCCGTCTTCGAGGACCCGGCTGGCCCCCTGGGGCAGCAGTTGCAGTGGATGGTGGACAACTACAAGGCCGGTCTGGTGACCTACCTGCCGCACGAGACCGAGGTGCAGAAGCAGCTCAACACCGGCAAGACCATCTACTGCGTGCTCTGGAACTACAACATCGCCGCCCTGAACAGCCCGGATGTCTCGCCTCTGGCCGGACAGTACGACGTGGCCCTCATGCCCGGTGCCACCCATGAGACCCAGGGCATGGCCAAGATGTACAACATGACCAAGATGGCCGTGGACCGCGGCGCGGAGGTCATGGACGCCTGCTGGAAGTTCATCGAGTACTTCGCCGGCAAGCACGAGGGCCAGTACAAGGTGGCCAAGCGCTGGGCGGTGGAGAAGGGCCTCGGCTTTGGCATCATGTCCCTCTACGATGACCCCGATGTCCAGAAGGCCTTCGCTTCCTTCGTCTCCCCGGACGTGTTGAAGCAACAGGCGGCTCTGGCGCGGGCGCGCCGCCATCCGGAGTGGGAGGGCATCTTCAACGAGTTCGCCCTCACCCAGATCGTCTCCGCGGCCACGGGGGAGATCAGCGTGGAGGAAGCCGTCAAGAGCATGGCCAGCAAGGCCAGAGAATTGAAGGCCCAGTACGCCTGATCCCGGGCCGCTCGTACCTATGAGTCAACGCTGCTGCCATTTCTGTGGCAGCAGCGTTGACCTCACCTGGTGATATCCCACCAGAGATCGAGGGGAGGTTCTATGGTTGCGACGGTAAAAGGCGGTATCAAGAGGTTAACCGGCAGTCTTGCCTTCAGCGGGTACTGGATGATTGCTCCGGTGGTGTTGCTGGTAGCCGCCTTCACCCTTTATCCCTATGCTTATGCCCTCTGGACCAGCTTTCGAGTGGCATCCCCCCTCCTTCCCCCGGCCTTCGCCGGCCTCAAGAACTACAAGGCGGTGATCTCCAGCATCTATTTCGTGCGCGCTGTGAGGAACACGCTGATTTTCGCCGCCTGTTCTGTTCCCATTACCGTGATCCTGGGCCTGCTGACGGCTTCTTTGCTCAACCGGCGCTTCTTCGGCGACATCGTCTTGAAGGCCCTGGTTTTGCTCCCCTGGACCATGCCCATTGCCGTCAGCGGGGTGATCTGGAGGGGGTTTTTCAACAGCGGGTGGGGGGCCTTCAATGCCCTGCTCTACATGGCCGGCCTTATCCCCAAGTACATCGGCTGGTTGACCGAGCCGAAGCTGGCCATGGTGGCCGTCGTCACCGCGCAGATCTGGACCCAGTTCCCCTTTGCCACGGTGCTGATCCTGGCGGCCATGCAGGCCATCCCCCAGGAACTCTATGAAGCGGCAGCCATTGATGGGGCAGGGCTTCTGCAACGTTTCTTCTACATCACCCTGCCCGGCATCCGGGCTATGCTGGCCATCGTGGTCATCTTCGAGACCTTGATGGGCTTGACGACCTTCGACCTGACCCACGCTCTGACGCAAGGGGGGCCGGGCACCTCTACCACCCTCATCAGCTATTACACGTACTCGGAATCGTTCAAGATGCTCAACTTCGGCAATGGAAGCGCTTTAGCGGTCATCCTGGCCGTGGTTTCCCTGCTCATGATCCTGGCCATCATGCAGTTCATTCCCAAGGGAGCGCTCATTGGAGGTGAGAAGTGATGATGAGGGGGTGGGGAATCAGAGTGGTCACTTACCTGGGGGCCGTACTGCTGGCCATGTTCATACTGGCTCCCCTGGCCTGGGTCTTCCTTTCCAGCGTCTTGCCCGAGGCATCCATTCTCTCCTTCCCGCCGGACTGGTTTCAGTACGGGTTTATGGATGCCAACTACAAATACATCTTCACCGGAGAGATCCCCCGAGGTGCCATAGCTACCGCTACCTTGCGTACCATGATCTCGCAAGAGGTGCGCCTGGTGCCGCGCACTATCCTCAACAGCTTTATCGTCGCTTCTGTGGTCATGCTCATCAACTGTCTGATCGGCTCTCTGGCCGCTTATGCCTTCGCCCGGTTGAGGTTTGCGGGCAAGACGCCTGTCTTCTTCTTCATCACCCTGAGCAGGCTGATACCCACCGTGGCCCTGGCCATACCTTACTACCTCATCGTTCAGAGGTCGGGTTTGATTGACACCTACTGGGCTCTGATCATCATTTATTCGGTGCTTACCCTGCCTTTTACCCTGCTCATCCTCACTCTCTACTTCCGGGGGATTCCCGAAGAGATCGAGGAGGCGGCGCAGTTGGACGGATGCAGCCCCTTCCAAACCCTGGTCAGGGTCACCATCCCGCTGGCGCTGCCCAGCCTGATCGGCACGGGCCTCTTCGCCTTCATGCTCTCCTACAGCGAATTCCTGTTCGGCCTCCTCATCACCCAGTCCATCAAGACGCGCACCTTGCCCGTGATCCTGGCGGCAGTCTCCTGGAATCCGGATGTCACCTGGGGGCTGACCAGCGCCAGCATCACCATCGGGCTCATTCCCACCCTGCTGCTGGTGGTTCCCGTGTGGCGATACATGGTGAAGGGGTTGGTGGCCGGCGGCGTCTATTGATCTTCTGAGGATCAGTAGATCACGATGGCTCGCGGTGGACGGCCACGTCCACCGCCTTCCTGCCGGACTTGCAGTCCGGCAGGAGCAAATTGTAATCTGCTGAGGATGGATAGAGCCAATGAACGCTAAAGCATCGCAAGGCAGCCTGCAAGTGGTGGCCTGTTCCTTCCCCACACCGGAGCATCCCTGCTACCACGTCCGGCTCCTGGTGGATACGCCTGTGGCCAAGGATGTGCAGGTGCAACGGGTGGAGGCCAATGGGAAGCGGGTACGCGATTTCTGGGTCTACAACGACGATGTCACCCACAAGGACAAAACCTTCCTGGCCGGCGCCCGATCCTCCATCGTCATCCGCCACGATTGGCAAAATGGCTCCGCCAATCGCCTGACGGTCACGGCGGCGGCGGAAGACGGGGAGGAGGTCATCCTCAACGCCGAGTTCACCGCCCCGGACGGCGGGGGATACTGGGATCCGGCCTGGAAACACTACGCCAGCGTGGTGCTGACGGAGAAGGGGGGCTGGCCGCGGATGGCGGAACCCGTGCACCTCACTCTGGGTCTCTACGCCGACCGCTTCACCGATCCGGCGCGGGAGGTCCGGGTGGTAGGAGTGGACGCGGAGAGCGGCGCTTACACCGAGGTGCCCTGCCAGGTGTATGGCCTTTCCACCTGGGACAGGATGAAAGATGAGCGCTGCCAGCCCACCACCACCGTGGACGTCGCCTTCCTGGCCGATGTCCCGCCCAGGAGCGCCAAGGTGTACCTTGTCTTCTACGGCAACCCTCATGCTGAGCCTGTCGCCTATCCCAGCGACTTGAAGGTCAGCGGGGAGGGACTTGGGCTGATAGTGGAAAACGATCATTACCGGGTCAAACTCCACCCCCTCAGCGGGGCCCTGGATGAGGTTCTGCTGAAACAGGGGATGAACGTCCTCTTCGACCATCATCTGGAGACCAACGGCGCCTTGCACTGGAATCCGGGCGTCTATGCTCCGCCCCGCACCTGGATTCACGCCTCCGATTGGGACCCACCGGAGGGGTACAGGACCCTGGGCGGGCCCATCTTCTTCATGACCAAGCGCTGGGGCCCTCTCCCACTCTATCCTGAAGTGCTCTGCTCCATCACCTACGTCTTCTATGCTCGCCTTCCCTACCTCCTCCTGACGTCTACCCTTGACGTTCTGAAGGACATTGATGTGGTGGCGCTGCGCAACGGCGAGATCGTCCTCAATCACAACGTCGTGCGCGAATTCGCCTGGAAGGACTCCACCGGCGAGGTGAACAGCGTGGTGATCAAGGAGCGGCCGCGCCACCCGGTGCGGGCGCTGGACATCGAGGCCCTGACGCCCTGGTTTGCCTGGTACAACCGGGAGCTCGGCGCCGCCTTCGGCATCATGGACCTGGAGCTGGCCCATATGCGGCGCAGCGAAGGCTTGAGCCGTGTGGAGCAGCCGTATAGATACATGCACTGGGGCCCCTGGACCTACTGTGCGCGCCCGCTCATCTACACCTTCGCCACCAACAACCCCCAGCGGGTGATCCGCGCCCCGGGCGGCAGCACCTACCACGAGAAGATGGCCATCCTTCCCTTCCGCCTGGGCCATACCGAGGCCACCCGCTTTGAGACCATCGAGCGCTGGCAGCAAAGCCTCTCCCATCCCCTGGACGTTCGGGTGGTGCTGGACACCGACGAGCGGGTGCCCGAGGAGTGGGTGCCGCCGATCCTGGTGGAGGAATTCGAGGAGATGGAGGACTGAGGAGCTGTCCGATGAGCGAGAGGAAGCTGCGCGTCCTGGCCGTCGGCGCTCACCCTGATGACATCGAGATCCTATGCGCCGGCACCCTGGCCCGCTATGCTCAGGCCGGGCATCAGGTGATTAACTGCGTGGTGACCGATGGAAGCGCCGGCCACATGGTCATCAAGCCCCCGGAGCTGGCCAGGATACGCCAGGAAGAGGCCCGCCAGGCAGCAGCGATGATCGGGGCCGAGTTCATCTGGATGGGCTTCCCCGATGAGTTGCTCATGAACAGCCTGGACGCCCGCCTGGCTTTCATTGACATGATCCGCCTGGCCAGGCCCGATGTGATCCTCACCCATGCCCCGGAGGACTATCACCCCGACCATCGCACGGTCAGCCGGCTGGTCTTCGATGCCAGTTTCGTCTCCAGCGTGCCGGCTATAGAGACCGAACACCCGGCCCATCCCCTGGTGCCGCCGCTGTACTATTTTGATACCCTGGCCTGCGTCAATTTCCTGCCCACGGAGTACGTGGACATCTCGGAGACCATCGAGGCCAAGAAGGTCATGCTCTCCTGTCACCAGAGCCAGGTGAAGTGGCTCAAAGACCACGACAACATTGACATCATTGAGTTCGTGGTGACCATGGCCAGGCTTCGCGGCCTGCAGTGCGGCGTCCGCTTCGCCGAGGGCTTTCGCCAGGAGCCCGTTTGGCCGCGCCAGGTCACACGGCGGCTTCTCCCCTGATCCCCAGAGCCGGTAGTACCAGGCGATCACTCGACGTGCATGCGGAAGTCGAACTCCCTGGGCACGGGGAACTCCCGACGCACCCTGGCGCGCAGCGCGTCGTCAAGTGGGATGTTCTCCCTGGCGCTCAGCCGCCGCTCGTGGAACTCAAACCAGAGATCGGAAAGCGACTTCTCGCCCTCGCGCATATCGTCAACGACCGGCCTCCCGGCGAATATGCGCTCGACCCTCTCGAAATCGCCCACGGCCAGAGCCGCCTGCGCCTCCAACAGACAAATGCGTCCCACGGCGCGGATGGATTGGGGAAGCCCGGCCAGGAGCTCCAGCCACTCCTCTGGCCGGCCCGCCTCGATCAGCGTGCGACCGCATTCCACGGCCAGGGGCAGCAGCGAGGGCCGCATGCGGCAGGCGGAAATGTACAACTCGACGGCCTCATCGAATCGTCCGTCCTCCCGGGCGAGCACGGCCAGGTTGCGCCGGGCCCACGGCGTGTCGGCCAGGCGCAGCGACCTCTCCCAGGCCTGACGGGCGGCCTGGCGGTCCCCTGCATGATAGCGCATCACGCCAAGGTGGAGCCAGGCCAGCCAGTTTGCCCCTCGTCCCGCCTGCACCGCCTCCTCCAGCAGCCTGTGCCATTCCGCCTGCACCATGAAGCCCTGCGGCTCCCCATCCGGGTCGGGGGCAGGGAACGACCCCTCGTGAAGCAGGCTGAGCCAGGGCGACTGCGCCTCGCCCAGCGATGGGTCATCGAAGACCAGCCCCGCGGAACAGAAGGGAGGCTCGCCGGCGGCCTCGCGGCGCAGGCGTTCCAATGCCCCCCATCCCGACCCACGCTGAAACAGTTCCACGGGCGGCCTGTCAGCCCATTCCGCACCGCGCTCGAACTCGGCATCGAAGGCGGCGCGGGGAATGAGCTGTTCGAGCCTGTCCTCGATAGACTGCCATGCCCGTCGCCAATCAGTCCCATGAACGATGTCGGGGACGGCCTCCATCAGGCCGTAGCCTTCGAGCCATGACCATTCCGTCTGCGCTGGCATGAAGAGATACTCCATCTGCGTTTCGGCCAGGCCGGCCTGAACCTCGATATACGTATGTCCGGGCTCGGAAAGGAACTCCTGCCAGTGCCTTCCCCCGTGGCCCATGCCCCAGCAGAAGAACTTGCGGCCCCTCATCCGTTCCGTCGAGACGTGCACCAGCCCTTTGCCCTCCCCATCCAGGGCGCTGATCCAGGGGCGACGGCCTTCAGGGATGTGGAAGAAGAGGTCACCGGCGCGAGCTCTGTTGGCGGGGTAAGTGACGTCTATCCCTTCGGCTATAGGGAGAGATATGGCGTCGAATTGCCGATAGTCGAAGCGATACGTCGAGTCGGCAGGGGCAAGGACGCGGGTATCTGGGGTCTCCGGCACGGCGATGTTGGACCACCAGTACATGGGCACCGGGAGGCGGTGAGGGTTAACGATGCGCACGCGCAGGAACAGCACTGGTGACCGGTCGGGCAGATAGGCATCCATCTGGAAAGGCACCTGCCGAATCCTCTCCCACTCGTACAGGCGCAGAATCGGCGTCCCGTCCGGCCCCTCCACACGCCCGGCAAAGAGCGGGGAACAGGTAAAGACGGAGTGGCCGTAGGTGCCGATGTTCCACTCCACCCCTCCGCTGAACCAGGCGTTGCGCAGGCCCAGGTTCGCCGGCTGGAAGACGGGGTTGACGTCCAGAAGCTCCCTGCCGGAGGGTTTGTGCAGCAGCGACCACAGCCGCCCGCCCAGTTGGAGAAGGAACGTGGCCCGCAACAGCTCGTTCTCCAGAACGGCGACCTGGAAGTCCCGGGGACGGCGTTGTCGGGTGAACCTGTCTTGCAGGCTGTAGGGCAGGATGTTGGAGGGATGGCCCTCTGCCCAGGTCTTCAGCTTCTCCGGGGGTATGCCGGGGATGCTGCCCAGGTCGAGGAAAATCCCCTCGCCGCGCAGCGGGGGAAGGGGGTCTTCCGGGCCCAGGTCGGCGGCCGGCATGGACCAGGTTTCGATGCGCAGCTCGCTCATGACGCTATCCGCTCCTTTCTTTGGCCTGGTGATATTGTTCGCAACGTTCCTGGCCGGTCTCCTGGCTGGCCAGGACCTTCCTGCTTTTCTTTTGACTGTTTGGCAACATGTAGGGGATGAACGAGGGGATACCCCTCGTACTCCCCAGGCTTCCGCTGCGCACGCCCCAATCCTTAACGCCTTGTGTTTTGAGGCATGGCATGGTATAATCTACCTGGGCACGGGGCCCGGAGGAAGCCAGCAAAAACGGCCACTGGCTGCTGCCAGTGACCGTCGCCCTACGGTCTTCAGCCGATGAAGCGGATGGGGACGGCGGATGATGCTCAGCGCTGGCCGCAAGTGCTGCAGGAGGTGGCAGTGCAGCCGGCGCAGCCGCCGGAGCCGGCCAGGGAGCGGCTCTCGCCTCCGTTGCTCTTGCTCATGGCGGCGAAGCGGGAGAGCTTGCGCCGGGCTTCCAGCCCCGTGCAGCGCGGACAGGCGATGGGCGCATCGGCCTGGCTTGCGCTGCGCAAGGCATCGAAAACGATCTCACAATCGGGACAGTAGTACTCGTAAAGCGGCATGGCCGAACCTCAAACTCCAAACTTCAAACTCCAAAATGCAAAGCGATTTTACTCCCTTTTGCCCATTTCGTCAAATGCCGCGGGGCGAAGAATCCTGCTGGCATCCCTTCTCCTGCTCAGCCTGCTCAACCTGGGCTTCGGGCCGCCGGTGCTGACCAGTGGGGGGTGGCCGCCCCTGCGGCTGTACCCGCATCAGGTGCGGGAACTGGCCGGCCTGGCCCAACCGCCAGCGGTCACCGCCCAGGCCGCCTTGCTGGCCGACGCCAGAACGGGCGCTGTCCTCTTCCAGCGGAACGCTCACCAACGGCTGCCCCCGGCCAGCACGACCAAGATCATGACCGCGCTCCTGGCTCTGGAGCGGGGCGATCTGGCCGACATGGTGACCGTGCCGCCGGCGGCGCTGACCGTCGGCGAGGCCAGCATGGGCCTGGTGGCCGGCGAGACGCTCACCCTGGAAGAGCTGTTGTACGGCCTGCTCCTCATCTCGGCCAACGATGCGGCACAGACCATCGCCATCCACATCGCCGGCTCGGTGGAGGGGTTCGTCGCCCTGATGAACGCGCGGGCGGCCGAGCTGGGCCTGACTGACACACACTTCGTCAATCCCCACGGCCTGGATGCCGCGCAGCACTTCACCAGCGCTGCCGACCTGCTCACCCTGACCCGACAGGTGCTGGGCCATGCCGACTTTGGCCGCATCGTAGCTACGCCGGAGGCCACGGTCGCCGGGCGTGTTCTGGTCAGCACCAACGAGCTGCTGGGCACTTACCCGGGAGCTGATGGCGTGAAGACGGGCACCACCGATGCGGCTGGGCAATGCCTGATCGCCTCGGCAAGGCGAGAGGAGGGACAGGCCATCGTCATCCTGCTGGGCAGCGGCGACCGCTACGGTGATGCCGCCGCGCTGCTTGACTTTTACTTCCAGCACTACGCCTGGCGGGCGCTGGAATTGCCGGCCAATCGGCTGAGCGGCTTCGAGGACAGCGCCGGACAGCACTGGACGCTGCGGCTGGGCGAGCAGAGTGCCCTATTCCTGCCTCGCTGGCAATGGCCGCTGGTGCAGCTCTTCCGCTGGATAGACCCCGAGGTGCGACCTGGTGGCAGTGTCATCGGCGTTGTGCGTTTCACCCTTGGACGCCATCTGCTGGCGGAACTGCCCCTGTATGCGTTCGTGAGGGAATAGCGGCCAAAGCGTGAAACGTGAATTTGCGTCTTTCGCATAGTCAAGAATGCCGTTGCAACGACTGCAGAAAGTCTTGGCCCGCGCCGGGCTGGGTTCCCGCCGGTCCTGCGAGGAACTGATCCGCCAGGGCCGCGTGCGGGTGGATGGGCAGGTGGCCACATTGGGCTGCCGGGTGGACCCGCGCACAGCGAAGATCAGCGTGGACGACAAACCCCTGTCCGTGGCCGAGCCGAAGCGTTACATTGCCCTGCACAAACCGCCCGGCGTGCTCTCGGTGATGGAGGACGACCGTGGCCGTCCGGCGCTGGGCGGGCTGGTGCCGCTGCCGGAGCGCCTCTACCCGGTAGGGCGCCTGGACGTGGACAGCGAGGGGTTGGTATTGCTCACCAACGACGGCGAGCTGGCTCATCGGCTGACCCATCCCCGCTACAGCCATCCCAAAGCTTACCTGGTGCTGGTGGAGGGCAGGCCGGACGACGAGGCGCTGACCCGCCTGCAGCGCGGTGTCATGGTGAAGGGGCGACGCACGCGGGCGGCGCAGGTGCAGCGATTATCGCAGCCGCCGGCGGGCATCCCTGAGCGCGGCGTGGCCACGAGCCAACCCACCACCTGGCTGCAGATCACGCTGCGGGAGGGGCGTAAGCGCCAGATCCGCCACATGTGCGGTGCGGTGGGGCATCCGGTGCTGCGCCTGGTTCGCATAGCCATCGGCCCCCTGAAATTGGGCGCGTTGCCACCGGGCCAATGGCGGGAGCTGACCGGGCAAGAGGTGCGCGATCTGAGACGGCTGATGCGTGCTGAAAAGGCTGGTGGCGAGAAAAGGGAAAGGAGGGAAATGAAGGAAGGGACGAAGTGACCAATAGCTATTCGCATAGTCAAAATGGAGAAAGCAGGCAGTGGCCATCCACCATTGCCATTGACGGGCCGGTAGCTGCCCGTGAGGGCGGGGGTGTGGGGGCGTCCCCCACTTCATCTTCTCCTGGCCGCAGGCGGCCATCCACCATTGCCATTGATGGACCGGTAGCCTCCGGCAAGAGCACGCTCGGCGACCTGTTGGCCAGGCGGCTGGGCTACCTCTACTTCGATACCGGCGTCATGTACCGCGCCGTGGCCTGGGCAGCCCTCGACCGGGGCCTGGACCCCGAGGACGACGAGGCCATGGCCCGCCTGGCGCAATCCGTGCGCATTGACGTCACCCCGCCCACCGTGGACGACGGCCGCCAATACACCGTTTACGCCGATGGCGTGGACGTGACCTGGGCTATCCGTTCGCCGGAGGTGGACGTTGCTGTGTCGCCCGTCTCGGCGAATCCTGGCGTGCGGGCGGCGCTGACACCGCAGCAGCGCCGCATCGCCCTGGCGGCGGGCGGCGTAGTCATGGCCGGGCGGGACATCGGCACGGTGGTGCTGCCCGATGCCGACCTCAAGATCTACCTGGACGCCACGCCCGAGGAGCGGGCACGACGCCGCTATCTGGAGATCCTGGCCCGAGGCCAGGAAGCGGACTACGAGGAAGTGCTGGCCTCTCTGCGCCGCCGCGATGCCTACGATTCCGGTCGGGAGGCCGCTCCGCTGCGTCCGGCTGAGGATGCGGTGGTCATTGATACCACCAGAATGAGCATCGAGCAGGTATTGGATGCGGTGATGGTCCTGATAGAGAACTGGTCAGCGGAAAAGAAGACAGGGGAAGAGGGGGTGACGGGGAGACACGGAGAGGGGGAGACAAGAAGCAGCAAGGTTCTCCCGGTCTCCTTGTCTCCTCGTCTCTCTGTCTCAGAGGGGAGGGAGAACATGTCCAACTGGCGACCGATACTTCAGCCTGTGCTGCGCTCTTTGATCTGGCTGCTGCTGCGCGTGGAGACCGAGGGCATGGAGCGGATGCCGCGGCAGGGGCCGTTGATCCTGATGTTCAACCACATTCATCTCATTGACCCCGTGGTGCTGGTGGCGATCGTGCCTCGCTATGCCGTGGCCATGGGCAAGGTGGAGATCATGAGCTGGCCCATCATCGGCCCACTGGTGCATCGCTATCCGACCATTCCTGTACGCCGCGGCGAACTGGATATGGCTGCTGTCCGCCAATCGCTGGCCGTGCTGCGGGCCGGCCATGCCCTCATCATCGCCCCGGAGGGGACGCGCAGCCGCACGGGCAGGATGCAGCGGGCGAAACACGGCATGGTCTTCCTGGCCCAGGAGACCGATCCGTGGATCCAGCCGGTGGCCGTGACGGGCACGACCGCTTTCCCGGCGGCGCTGAAGCGGCTGCGACGGGTGCCGGTACGCTACCGCTTTGGGCGGCCCTTCCGCTTCCGCTGGCCGGAAGGCAGGCCGAAGCGGGAGGTGCTGCAGCAGATGACTGACGAGGCCATGTACGAGCTGGCGCGGCTCCTGCCGCCGGAGATGCGCGGCGTTTACAGCGACCTGGAGGCGGCGACGACGGAATGGCTGCGCTTCGAGGAGCCGTAATGATAAATCCACGAGCATGCCATTCCTATCGCCAGCACAAACCCCCTTCGCATGGCGACGAAGGGGGCTTTTGCACGTTCGGCACATAGGGTTCTGAAGCCCTTTGACGATCTTAAGGTGTTCCCATGAGGAAGACACGAACGATGATGGCCAGCATCCCCGCCACGAGGGGGAATAGCAGGCCGATGGTCCACCGGAATTGGGCATGCATCTCTGCCCGCAGTGTCTGGATTTCTGCCCGCATTTCTGTCCGCAGCGCTTCCCGTTCCTCCTTCGCCTGAGTGAAGCGGCGTTCCATTTCTGTCCGCAGCGCTTCCCGTTCCTCCTTCGCCTGAGTGAAGCGGCGTTCCATTTCTGTCCGCAGCGCTTCCCG
>JARYMM010000071.1:12802-15420 GCA_029907105.1 Anaerolineae bacterium
GTTCCTCCTTCGCCTGAGTGAAGCGGTTCTCCATTTCCCTTAACAGGCGAGCGATCTCCGTACCGTTGTGTGCGATGGCCGCTTCCAACCGGCTCAGTTCACTTGCAATGCGCCGGTCCCGCTCTTCCAGGAAACGATCAAAATAAGGGGGGAGTTGCACTTGCAGGCGTTCCAGTGGGCGCTCCTCACCTGCTTCAAACGTTCCTGTGACGAGTTCCTCACCTGCTTCCTGACCGGTCACCATGTAAGGAGCACGGGGTTCTTGTATCTGTTCTTCGTTCATCGGCATTGCTCTTTCACTGAGGGGTTTTTCGCGCCGTGTATCATCCGGCTATTGCTGGTAGGGGTGACATCATTGTCTGATATTATATCACAATGTCTCTCCGCGCGCAAGAGACACTGCCGTGAAAAATGACCGTCACATTAATTTCACGAACCGGCGCCTGCCTACCTGCAACACCCGTGCTCTGCCCTCCGTAGCCACCATAGCGGTGATGTCATTCACCCTTTCCCCGTCCAGCCGCACGGCGCCCTGTTGCACCAGCCGCCGACCGTCGCTCTTGCTGCGCACCAGGCCGGCTGCGTGTAGCAGGTCTACGATGTTGATCGGCGCGGCCAGACTGAACTCCGGCATCTCCGGCGGCAGTTCGCGCTGCTGGAATACGGTGCGGAAGTGCTCTTCCGCCTGGCGCGCCGCCTCTGTGCCGTAGAAGGACTCCACGATCTCGAAAGCCAGCCGCATCTTGGCATCCCGCGGATGCAGCTTGCCTGATGCCAGGTCTGCCTCAATCTGGGCGATCTGCGCCGGCGTCCAGCGGGTGACCAGGTTCATGAAGTTGGACATGGCCGTATCGGGGATGCTCATCACCTTGCCATACATCTCTTCCGGCGGCTCGTTGATGCCAATGGTGTTCCCCGTGGACTTGCTCATGCGCAGGACGCCGTCGGTGCCTACCAGGATGGGGAAGGTGAGGCAGACCTGGGGACGCAGGCCGAAGACTTCCATCAGCTTGCGCCCGGCCAGCAGGTTGAACAACTGATCGGTGCCGCCGATCTGCACATCGGTCTGTAAGGAGACGGCATCGTAGCCCTGCATCAGGGCGTACAGGAACTCGTGCACCCAGATGGGTTCGCCCTTCGCATAGCGATTGGCGAAATTTTCACGGGCCAGAAACTGCTGCACGGTGAAATGGGAGGCCAGGTTGATCACGTCGGCGAAGGTCAGTCCGGCCAGCCATTCGGAGTTGCGGCGCACGATCGTTTTCTCCGGGTCGAGGATTCTCCACGCCTGGTCAACATACGTTCTGGCCTTTTCTGCCACTTCCTCCGGCGTCTGCTGCCGCCGCACCGTTTCCTTATCGCTGGGATCGCCGATGAGTCCTGTGAAGTCGCCGATGACGAAGATGACCTGATGCCCCAGTTCCTGGAATTGGGCCAGCTTTCGCATAGTCACGGTATGCCCCAGGTGTAAGTCCGGGGATGTGGGGTCGTAGCCGCAGTAGACGCGCAGTGGCCGCCCGGTGCGCAGGCTTTCCTCCAGCCGCTCCCGCAGCTCCTGTTCCATGGTCTGGCGGATCTGTTCGTCGCCGAAATCCACTCCGCGCATCAGGATGGCCAGTTGTTCGTCAACGGGTTTCATGGTCTGCCTCCTGGTCACAAAGGGTCTGAAGGCTCTGAGGGGTTGAGGGGTCTGGCGAGCCCCCTCAGTTTCCTCAGACGCCTCAATTGCCAATAACGCGTTCGTCAGTGCCCTCAGGCTAGGGTAAACTGCTGTACAGGGGCTGTGTGCCTCCGCTTCTCCTCCGCGGCGGATGAGGGCCACGTCCAATCCGGCGCGGCGAGCGCCTTCGCAATCGTCGCGCACGTTGTCGCCCACGTACAGTGCCTCATATGGCGCGCAGCCTGCCCGCTCCAGCCCCAGGTGGAAAATCTCCGGCGAGGGCTTGGCCACACCCACCAGCGAGGAGACGATCATGAAGTCCAGATAGCGGTCGAGGCCCAGCCTGGATAGCTCCTGGGGCAGGTTTTCGTTCCAGTTGGAGATGACACCCAACCGGTAGCCGGCTGCCCGCAGCCGTTCCAGCGTCTCCAGCGTGTCCTCGAACAGATCGTCGAAAGCGCCGTTCACCACGGCCTGGGTGAGTGGCTCCAGCATCCCATCATCGTAGCCGGGGCGTTGCCATAGGGCCAGCGCTTCCTGCAGCGTCCGTCGCCAGAAGCTGGTGACACTTTCCTCGGTAGCGCCCATGCCCACGGCGGCGTGGCGGTTGCGCTCAAAGGTTTCGATCATCAGCCGGCGTAGAGCGGCGCCGTCGGCGGCCAGTTGTTCGGGGCCGATGTCCTTCGCATAGTCAGAAAGGAAGCGGACGAACAGCGGCGTGTCGCCCCAGCGCAGCAGCGTGCCACCCACGTCGAAGATGATGTACTTGTACTTCATGAGTTGCTTCTCCTGGCCGCTGCGGTGTCGGCGGGCCTGGTGTTGGGCCCGGGCACATGCTGCGTGATCCGTGATGCGTCTGTCCGCCGGTTGCCACGCGTCGTCCGGGTGCATTTCAGTTTTTTGGAAATGTCATTGCGAGCCGAAGGCGAAGCAATCTCCTGCCAGCTAATGGGAGATT
>JARYMM010000072.1 GCA_029907105.1 Anaerolineae bacterium
GGGATTGCTTCGCTCCGCACCGCGAAACCCGTGCGGTGCTCCGCTCGCAATGACTAATCTAACATTGTCGAGGTAGTCAGGTGGTTATATGACCAAGGGCTGGGTGACCATCCGACTAAGCGACTACCTGACCAAATGCACAGGCCAGTAGCTCAATGGGCAGAGCAACGGTCTCCAAAACCGTAGGTTGCGGGTTCAAGTCCTGCCTGGCCTGCCAGATCTCCTGAGCACGAGACACCGTCTCAGAAAACCGCTGGGATGGTGTCTTGGGCCGTAAAGAGGCCAGTAATTGCACAGTGTAAGGGTTGGAGGGAGAGAAGTTCTCATGGCGAAAGCGGCCGCAGCTAAGAAGGAAAATGCCATTGTTCAGTACTTCAAGGAGACCAGAGCAGAACTGCGCAAGGTCAGTTGGCCCACGCGCCGGCAAGCCATCAACCTCTCCTTGATTGTGCTCGCCGTCACTTTGTTCATGGCCCTTCTCCTGGGTGCCTTTGACTATTTGTTTGCGAAACTCTTTGCGTTGATCATCTGACAGGATGTAGCGTGGACGAGCAGGAGTTCACCGCCACGGCGGAGACGTCGCCTGAACAACCGGAAAAGGCCAACGGCATGGAGGGCAAAGCGCCCCTCATCGCCGCTGGTGAGGCCGCGCCCGCCGCACTCACCCAGGAAGTGGCCGAGGCGACACTGCCTGAAGGTGGAGAAGCCGAAACCGAGACCCTGGAGGCGGTGTTAGCGGAAGGGCCAGAGAAACCCCCAGAAGGGGCCGACAAGACAGGCCCCGAACGGCAATGGTACGTCGTGCATAGCTACTCGGGATACGAAAACAGGGTCAAGAAGAACCTGGAGCAGCGCATCGAATCCATGGGCATGCAGGACAAAATCTTTCAGGTCGTCGTGCCCACGGAGGAAGAGATCGAAATCCGGGGCGGTGAACGCCGCGTGGTGGAGCGACGGGTCTTCCCTGGCTATGTCCTTGTCGAAATGGCCATGGACGAGATGTCCTGGTACGTGGTGCGCAACACCCCTGGGGTGACCGGCTTCGTGGGCATAGGGAACAAGCCCACCCCGCTCAGCGCCGAAGAGGTCGAGAAGATCATGAAGCGCATCGAGACGGCGGAGCCCCAGATCAAGGTCAGCTTCAAGGTTGGTCAGAAAGTGCGTGTGACCGAAGGCGCTTTCGCCGATTTCGTGGGCCTGGTTGATGAGGTATATCCCGAAAAGGGAAAGGCCCGGGTCATGGTATCCCTTTTCGGCCGCGATACGCCGATGGAGATTGACCTGCTGCATCTGGAGAGGGTGTAAGTTCAATTTGGAGCACATAAGCAATGGGTAAGAAAGTCACAGCGGTTATCAAATTGCAAATCCCGGCTGGAAAGGCCAACCCGACCCCGCCCGTGGGCCCGGCCCTGGGCCAGCATGGCCTGAACATCATGGCCTTCTGCAAGGACTACAACGCCCGCACGGCGGGCATGGCCGGCATGGTCGTCCCGGTAGAAATCACCGTCTACCAGGATCGCACCTTTACCTTCGAGCTCAAAACCCCGCCGGCCACCGATTTGCTGAAGAGGGCCGCGGGCATCGAGAAAGGGTCAGCCGAGCCCAATCGAAGCAAGAAAGGGCGGGTGACCCGCAGCCAGATCCGGGAAATCGCCGAACAGAAAATGGCCGACCTGAACACATCGGATGTGGAAAGCGCCATGCGCATGATCGAGGGCACGGCGCGCAGCATGGGCATCGCCATTGTTGACTGATGCGAGAATTGTGATGTACAATGGATGGAAATTTGCTCTGAGGGGATCGTCAGATCCCCGGTTTTCGCCAGGATCTGACGATCCTGGCGGAGCGATTTCCCATCTACTGATGTACTGAATTTGCCCTACGGTTTCAAAGGCACGTGGGAGGGCTGACCGCCCGCTAACGACCACTAAGGAGTTACAACTATGTCAAAACGAGGAAAGAAGTATCGCCAGGCAGCTCAGCTTGTGGACCGCCTGCGAACCTATTCGCCGATGGAGGCTATCGAGTTGGCCCAGAGGACTTCCACGACCAACTTCGATGCCACAGTCGAGGCCCATCTGAACACGGGAGTGGACCCACGTCAGGCGGATCAACAGGTGCGCGGGGTCGTGCTGCTGCCACATGGCACAGGAAAGCAGGTGCGCATCCTGGTTTTTGCCGAAGGCGAAGCGGAAAAGATCGCCCAGGAAGCCGGCGCGGACTACGTCGGCTCGGATGAGCTGATCGCCCGTATCCAGGAAGGCTGGCTGGATTTCGACATCGCCATCGCCATCCCCCAGATCATGGGCAAGGTGGGCCGTTTGGGACGCATCCTCGGCCCGCGCGGGCTGATGCCCAGCCCCAAGGCGGGAACCATCGCCCAAGCCGAAGACCTGCCCCGTCTGATCAAAGAGGCCCGCATGGGGCGTGTGGAATTCAGGGTAGACAAGACGGCGAACATCCACGCCCCCATTGGCAAGGTGAGCTTCACCAGCCAACAGCTACTCGATAACTTCGCCGCCCTGATGGAAGCAGTGATCCGGGCCAAACCGGCAGGCATCAAAGGGCAGTATATCAGGAAGGTGTATCTGACCACGACGATGGGGCCGGGGATCAAGGTCAATCCTGTAGAGGCCGCGGCCCTCAGGACAGCCTAGTTTCTGGCGTCCGGTTGCTAACCGCATACTTCGCTGAAGACAGCAGGTACCCCACGGGGGGTTAAACGGCAAAGGCCTGCCGAGGCGAGGAGTATCCACGTTCGTTCCCGAACGTCGGCAAACCCTTGCATCGGCAGGCAAGGGTTTTTTGTTGCATGGAGCATGACGCCTGGGGGCACGACCGGCTAGACGTGACCGCCCGGCAAGAGCACATAATACGAGGAGGTGAATCATTTGGCCATTACAAAAGAAAAAAAGGAAAAGCTCGTTGCCGATTACGCCGACAGACTGGCGCGCAGCGAAGCGGTAATCTTTGCCGACTATCGCGGGCTATCGGTGAAGGACATGGAGAGGCTGCGCAGGCTGTTGTGGGATTCGGAGAGTGTTTTTCAGGTCATCAAAAACACGCTGCTGAAGCGCGCTCTGCAGGATGCCGGGGTGACCGTGCCAGAAGAGGTCCTGACCGGGCCCACGGCCGTGGGCTACTGTTTTGAAAACGTAGCCTCCGTCATCAAGGCGCTGTCTGACTTCGCCAGGGATACCGGGGCCCTGACCTTTAAGGGCGGGTTGCTGGGCAACAGGTTCATCGCTGCAGGGGACGTCGAAGCATTAGCCCAGATGCCCTCTCGAGAAGAACTGCTGGCCCGCGTGGTGGGCGGTGTCCAGGCTCCGCTCAGAGGCCTGGTCAACGTGCTCGCCGGCACCATTCGCGGCCTGGTCAACGTGCTCCAGGCTCGCGCCGACCAGTTGGGCGGTGCGGCAGGCTGAGGAAAAAACTCCTACCTGTGCGGTTGGTAGGTAATAGTAGGACAACTGCTCGCAGTTGTCCTACTCAATATCACCAGGAGGAACTACTCATGACAAAAGAAGAGATCATCGCCGCCATCGAGCAGATGACGGTACTGGAGCTTTCGGATCTGGTCAAGGCGTTGGAACAGAGGTTCGGCGTCAGTGCGGCTGCCCCAGTGGTGGCCACCGGCGTGGTGCCAGGTGTCGCTGCCGCTCCGGTGGAAGAAGTGGAAGAGAAGACCGAATGGGACGTCGAACTGAAGGACTTTGGCGCCAAGAAGATCCAGGTCATCAAGGCCGTGCGTGCCATCACCGACCTGGGCCTGAAGGAGGCCAAGGATCTGGTGGAAAGCGCACCGGTCACCGTGCTCATGGGGGTGTCCAAGGAAGTCGCCGAGGACGCCAAGGCCAAACTGGAAGCGGAAGGCGCTACTGTGGTGCTGAAGTAGCCCCACTATAGCATGCCATCATACGATGGCTTCCACACAGACGCAAAAGCCACCTGCCGGGCATCCAGCAGGTGGCTTTTGTGTACCGGCTGTGTCGTCGTTGGCGCGCCAAGTATGCCGCTGTCGAGTCAGCCGACCTGACGGTCACTGATGCGCGCTACAGGGGGCAGGCGTCGCTTGAACTCGTAACGTTGTACGCGCTCCAGCACTCGCTCCACAAAGGCGCGTTCAAAGCCGGCGGCGACCACCTCGTCGGGGCTGGCCCTCTCCTCGAATAGCAGATAGAGCACCTGGTCCACGGCGGCGTAGGTGAAGCCCAGCTCACCCTCGTCGGTCTGGCCCGGCCACAAATCGGCGGAGGGCGGCTTCTCGATGATGCGCTGCGGCACTCCCAGCGCAGCGGCAAGCTGCCGCAATTGCGTCTTGTACAGGTCGCCGACGGGATTGAAAGCGCAGGCAGCGTCGCCGTAGAGGGTGGTATAGCCCAGCAGCGCCTCCGTCTTGTTGCCCGTGCCGACGACCAGCGCTCTCCAGGCCGCCGATTGGTCATAGAGCACGATCATGCGCATGCGGGCCATGACATTGCCCCGCCGCACAGCGTCCATGTCGGGAAAGCGCCGGAACAACGGCTCGACCATAGGGGTGATATCCACCGTGTCGCTGCGGATGCCCAGCAGGTCAATGACCGCCTGGGCATCGGCCAGGGTGTCGGGACTGGAGGTGCGGTAGGGCAGACGCAGCGCCAGCACATTCTCCGGCCCCAGCGCCTCCACCGTCAGAAAACAGGAAGTGGCGGAATCCACGCCGCCGGAAAGGCCGATGACCGCCCGCTGGAAGCCCGCCGCGGCCACCTGCTGGCGGATGAAGTCCACAATGCGGCCGCGCACGCGGTCGGTGTCAATGCGCAGGCGTTCGCCGATTGCCGATGGCCGATCGCTAACGACCGATGTGACAACAGGCGAAGGTTTGATGATGTCAGGCATAAAATGTTCTCCCCATAGATTCTCCAGGTGACAGGCACCTCAAGCCCAATGTATGGCGCCGCTGGCCGGTCAGCAGCGTTTCTCACCAGCCAGAAGCGCTTTTCGAGGTAGTGATCATGGCCTGACAGGCCACCACGAAGCCTGAAAATGTCATTCTGAGCGGAACGAAGTGGAGCGAAGAATCTCATGCTGAGCGGAACGAAGTGGAGCGAAGAATCTCATGCTGGAGCGAGCAAGAGACCCTTCGCTGCGCTCAGGGTGACATTTTCGGAGCAGCAGTTATTAAAAAGCACACACGAAGACCAGGTCGTTCACGTTGGTGTTCGTGGGACCGGTGAAGATGAGATCGCCCAGGGCGGCAAAGAATGGATAGGCGTCGTTGTTGGCCAGATGGGCGGCAGGATCGAGCCCCAAGGCGCGCGCCCTGGCAACGGTGGAGCCGGTAGCCACCGCGCCGGCCGCATCAGTAGGGCCGTCGCTGCCATCGGTGGCCAGGCTGACCACCATCGTCCGCTCCCAGCCGTCGAGGGCCAGTGCCGCGGCCAGGGCCAGCTCCTGGTTGCGCCCTCCCCTGCCCTGCCCGCGCACGGTGACCGTGGTCTCGCCCCCCAGGATCAAACAGGCGGGCGGAGCCAGCGGTGTGCCGCTCTCGACCATCTCCTTGGCCAGCGCCGCGCACACTTTGGCTACCTCCCGCGCCTCGCCTTCGACGTAGGTGGTGAGGACCTGCGAGCGAAAGCCAAGCGCCTGCGCCCGCGCCTGCGCGGCGTGGGCGGCCATACGGTTGTCGCCGATGACCACGTTCTGCACCCGCCGGAAGCAGGGATCGCCTGGCTTGGGCGTCTCGGCGACCTCCCCGGCCAGGCCCCGCCGCAGGTGAGCGACGATGCTGTCCGGCACCGCCTCCAGGATGCCGTAGCGCTCCAGCACACCATAGGCGTCGGCGAAGGTCGTGGGGTCAGCCACAGTGGGACCGGAAGCAATGGTATCCAGAGGGCTGCCTACGACGTCGGAAAGGATGAGACAGACGAGGGCCGCCGGCGCGGCGCGGCGGGCGAGCTGGCCTCCCTTGAGCCGGGAGCAGTGCTTGCGCACAGCGTTGAATTCATTGATCGTCGCTCCGCAGCGCAGCAGCAAGGTGGTGAGCGCTTGCAGGTCGTCCAGGGTAATGCCCGCCGCTGGCAGCGGCAGCAAGGCCGAACCGCCGCCAGAGATCAGGCAGATGACCAGGTCCCGTTCCGTCAGCCCATCGAGCAGGCGAAAGATGCGCTCTGCGCCCGCCAGGCCCGCCGCGTCGGGGACGGGATGGCCCGCTTCGACGATATCCAACCTGGGCTCAGGAGACCTGAGGTGACTCGACAGGTCTGTTTGCAGAGCAGGAAGCGAAGGATGCGCGCCGAAACTGACCTGCCAGCGGCCGGCGATGTAGCCGTGCTTGACGTTGACCACGCCGGCCGTCAGGCGGTCACCCAGCACGTCGGCGACAGCCAGGGCCATGGGGCTGCCGGCTTTGCCGCCGCCGACGACGAAGACCCGCTCGAATTCGCCCAGGTCGTAACGCTGCCCGGCGACGTACAGCCAATCCCCCTCGCGGCGCACCTGACGGCGTACCGCCTGCCCGGGGTCCACGGCCTGCAGCGCCGCCGTCATGATCTCCGCCATCCGCTGCCGCCAACGGCTTTCGTTGCCCATAGTCGTTCCATCAGAAAAGCGGAAACACCACTGCCCGCTATGAGCCGGCGGGTTCCAGGGCCTTCTTGACCGCTTCGTCGGGGGTGGCCTGGCCGGCCAGCACATCGCTCACCGCCCGCTGCAGCCGTGCGCCGGCATCCATGTAACTGGGGCCGCCGGGACGGAAGGCCGCCGATTCGAGCTGCCAGCGCAGGAAGATATAGTAGTCATCCTCCGTTCCCCAGACAGCAAGGGCCGAACGGCGCGCGGGCAGGCGGCCGGTGGCCTGCGTCCAGGCCGCGTTGTGCTCCGGCAGCAGCAGCCACTCGATGAACTGGGCTGCGGCCTTCTGGCGGGCCGGGTCTGTGGTCACAATGGCCAACGCCCAGCCACGCGTGACCGTGGCCACCCGCCCATCCCTGGAGGGCAAAGGGGCAAAGCCGGTGTCTCTGAGCGCCGCGCGTTCGGCCAGATAGCGGCTGGCCAGGGCATTGGACATTGTTGCCTCCGCCCCGGAAAGATAGGCGGCCCAACAAGTCTCCACGCTGTTCAGGGTCAGCACCTGGGCAGGGATCACTTCGCGCAGCCGGCCTTGCCGGTAGAAGTTCAACAGTTCGCGCAGGGGTTGCTCCTCCAACGTCAACTGGTGTGTGGCCGGGTCCACTTTCCCCCCCGCGCTCAGGTATTGGATCAGCGTGGCGTCGTTGACCACCCCCTCACGGCCGGCAGCGGGGAAGATGTAGCGAGCCTCGCTGGCCAAAAGCTCCGCCCAGGTGCTGGGCGGCCGCGGAAGCTCGGCCGTGCGATACACCAGATGCTCCAGATCGGCCTGAAACTGCACCGCAACCCATTGCCTGCCAAACTGGCCCACACTGACGGCAAAGGGGAAAAGATCGTCGCGCAGTTCGGAGGACAACAGATTGTCCAGGGGCTGAAATAGCCCATACTGCACCGCGGTGGGCAATTCGGTGGTGTCTATGGTCACCAGGTCGGGGAGAACGCTGGGCGCCGCAGCGCGGGCCGTACGCAAGAAGTCGAGAATGCCGCCCTTGCCGTACGGGGCCTTGAGCACGGGACGTACACCGATGTCCGGGTGGGCGGCGACGAAGTCGGCAATCTGCCCGGCCAGGAGCTCACCGCTGAGGCCGTTGGCCGCCGGCGAGAAGGACTCCGGCGTCCACCAGGTCAGGGTGATGCCGGCCGAGGGGGCGGGGACAGTCGCCGGCGGCGGCTGCACCGCGCTGCCCGGCGGAACAGAAGTTTCCCGGACAGAGGGTGAGGCCACAGGGGAGGGTGCCGGGAACACAGAGGCCTGTCGGCAGGCAACCAGCCCTAAGCCACATAACCCGGCCGCCACGGCCAGGACAACGAACCACTTTCTCCGCATGACTCTCTCGTTCACGTTCCCTCCCCGGCGCCGGGCCAGGCACTGCGAGATGACCAGAGAAACACAACCCTTCGCCTGCCCAAATTATAGCACAATTCGGCCCAGCCCGGAAAAAGACATCCGAAAGCCAGGTTTTGACAAAAGTCCCTCCTTGCCCTATCATATGCGTCGCGTCGTCAGCAACTGCATTAACCTGCCAACCAGGAGGACGATGATGAACAGACGATGGTTTGTCGCCCTGTTGATACTTCTGACCGCAGGCCTGGCGGCCTGCCTGCCCTGGCAAAGTCCATCGGAAGGACAGTTGGTCTACGCCGGACCAACGGAGCAAGGCATTGCCGTGGGGGATTTCGTGCCCGCCACGGACATCCAATACGTCGGAATGACCGAAGACGGTGCCGAAGTGCTCATCGGGGAACAAAAGGCGGTGAAAAAGAAGGGGGACTCGCTGGACTGGGATGGGCATCCCCTCCCTGGTGTCACATTGAACCTCAAACAGCGCATCGTGTGGTTCACCGCCGAGAAGATGCACGTCGCCGGCACGGCGCGGCTGGCCGTAGACAGGCCTCAGCCGGAAGCTATGCCGTGGCCAGAGGAGCTGCCGGCGCTCTACAAACTGCCTGCCAGCTACACCGTGAAGCGCGGAGAGGCCATCCCCGGCACGACCATCCTCTACCTGGGCCCCACCGATGACGGCGCCGAGCTGGGCGGCATCGAGGGATACCCCTACCGCAAGATCGCCGATTCCATCGCCTGGACAGGCAGTCTGGCGGACGGGGTCTACCTCGACACCACACTGCGCGTCGTTCTTTACAACGATGAGCAGTTGCAAGTAGCCGGCCTGGCCACCATCGGCCTGATGCCCTGACGAGAAGGAAACAACTACACAAGGCATGGAGAAGAAGTTAACCCGACGCGCCTTTCTGCGGCGGGTGTTAGCCACAGGATTGGGGTTGGGCCTGGCTGGAGTGGGTTGCGGCAGCTATGCACGGCTGCTGGAACCGCGCTGGCTCGACGTGGAGGAAGTGACGGTGCCGCTGGCCCGGCTGCCGCAATCCCTGGATGGGCTCACCGTGGGCCTCCTGAGCGACCTGCACCTGGGGCCCTACCTGGGGGCGCCGGAACTGGCCCAGGCCGTGGAGACGGTGCAGCAGTTGCACCCGCAGCTGGTGGTCATCAGCGGCGATTTCGTCAGCCGCGGCAGCGAGTGGCAGCGCGCCGAGGCGCTGTCGCCGCTGGCTGCGCTGCAAGCACCTTTCGGCGTCTTCGCCGTGCTGGGCAATCACGACCACTGGACGGACGCGGCGTGGGTCGGTGCCACTGTGCAAGGGCAGGGCATCACCGTGCTTTCCAACAGTGCCCGGCGGTTGAGCGACGCCGGGCAGGGCTTGTGGCTGGTGGGCGTGGACAGCATCTGGGTCGGCGCGGAAGACCTGCCCCGCGCCCTGGCCGGCGTGCCCGACAGCGCCTGCAAGCTGCTCCTGGTGCACGAGCCCGACTTCGCCGACAAAGCAGCGCGCTGGGCCATTGACCTGCAGCTTTCCGGCCACAGCCACGGCGGCCAAGTGCGCCTGCCGTTGCTCGGCGCGCCCTTGCTGCCGCTCTGGGGTCAGAAGTATCCCATCGGCCTGCAGCGGGCCGGTGACACGTGGGTCTACACCAACCGCGGGCTGGGGGTGATTGATCCGCCGTTGCGTTTCAACTGCCGCCCCGAGGTGACGTTGCTGACGCTGAGGAGAGCCAGCGGCTGAAGAAGCGCTATCTCGCCACGGAGAAAAATCGTGGGGATATGGAGGTGAATAACCATGAGTTCCAAACGAATCCAACCGGTTGCTGCCCTGGTAGCGGAAATAGAGCGCATCAGGCACCAAATCGCCGAGTGTTCCAAACGAATCCAACCGGCTTCTGCCCTGGTAGCGGTTGCAGCGGTGATGATCGGGGTGACCATCCTGTTCACCCTGGTGGTGAGAGTGCCCTTTGCGCCCACCGGAGGCTATTTCAACTTCTCCGATGTGGCTGTCTACTTTGCCGCTTTCGCCTTCGGACCGTGGATGGGTCTGGTGGCTGGTGGTGTGGGCACTGCCCTGGCCGACATCATCGGCGGTTACCTCCAGTTCGCCCCGCTAACGTTCCTGGCACACGGGTTGGAAGGGCTGGTGACCGGCTATGTGGGTCACAAGCTCCTTCCTGAAGCGACTCGCGGCGGCAGCCCTTTGCGGCGAATCTTGGGAATAACCATCGGTTGGGCCCTGGGTGCCATTGTGATGTTGAGCTTCTACTTCGTGGGAGAAGCTTTCATTTACGGAATGGGCGTTATTGCCGCCGGAGGAGAAGCCCTGTCTATCAATATACCCCAGGTTATCGTCGGTGGGCTGGTGGGCATACCGCTGGTGCTGGCCGTGCGCCGCGCCTACCCGCCCATCATGCAGATCGGCCAGCGCCGTGAGTGGCGGGAAGAATGAGTGACATCGTCATCGAGAACCTGCATTACGCTTACCCCCCGCTGATGCCCGGCGGCGAACCGGTGGTGGCACTGCGGGGGGTTGACCTGCAGGTGGAGCAGGGGGAGTTCCTGGCCCTCATGGGCCGCATCGGCGCCGGCAAAACCACCCTCTGCCTGAGCCTCAACGGGCTGGTGCCCCACGCCACCGGCGGCATCATCCGTGGCAACGTGACCGTCCTGGGCCGTAACACCAAGACGCAGACGGTGGCCGAGCTGTCCGCGCAGGTGGGACTGGTCTTCCAAAACCCGGAAGAGCAGCTTTTCCACCTGCGGGTGGAGGACGAAGTGGCCTTCGGGCCGGAGAACCTGGGGTTGCCGCGGGAGGAGATCGCCCGACGGGTGACCTGGGCATTGCGGGCCGTGGGGTTGGAGGAGTTCCGCCAGCGCTCGCCGCTGACCCTTTCCGGCGGCGAGAAGCAGCGGCTGGCCATCGCCGCTGTGCTGGCCATGCGCCCGCGCATCCTGGTGCTGGACGAACCGACGGCCAGCCTGGACCCCCAGGGGGCAGCCGAGGTCTTTGCCACACTGCGGGAACTGCGGCAAACGATGCCCCTGACCATCGTCATGGCCACCCAGGACAGCAAGTGGGTGGCCGAACAGGCCGACCGGCTGGCCGTGCTGGACCAGGGTCGCATCGCCCTGCTCGGCCGGCCGGACGAGTTGTTGAGCCAGGTGGAGCGGCTGCACGCCCTGGGCGTGGGCGTGCCTCAGGTCGCCGAAGCGGCGGCACAACTCAACGCCCGCCTGGGCACCGCCTTCCGCTTCACCCGCCTCGATGAGGCCGAAAGCGTGCTGGCCGACGACCTCGGTCACATCTCTGCCACCTGATCCCCGATATCCTCCAAATGCCTGGCGTCCATCAACAACTCGATCGCGGCGCTGCCATCCCGAAAGCGAAGGACAGTGATGGCGGTGTTGCGATTGTGCGGCAGCCCTTCGAACAACGCTGACCCTCGCCGGATGCCCAGCACGTACCCCCGCAGGGCGTAGACGATACCGCCATGGGTGACCAGGCAGATGGTCTCTCCGGGATGGGCGGCGACAATCTCCTGCAACGCCTCCACGGCCCGCTGCTGCATCTCGTCGAACAGTTCGCCGCCCCCGGGTCGCACGGCCTTGTGCTCCTGCCAGGCCTGAAACTGCTCCGGAAAGCAGACGGCAATCTCCTCGCTGGTCAGGCCGGCCCACGCCCCCAGGTCGAGCTCCCGCAGACGGGGTTCAGGGCGTGCCTCCAACCCCAACACCTCGCCGATAATCCGTGCCGTTTCGGAAGCACGGCGCAGGTCGCTGGTGTAGAGGGCGGTAATCGGCTCCGTGCGCAGCCGCTCGGCCACGCGGCGCGCCTGAACTCGCCCCAGCTCACTGAGCGGCGGGTCGGCCTGTCCTTGCCAGCGGCGCATCTCATTCCATGTGCTCTCTGCATGGCGCACGAGTATCACGGTGGTTCCATCGTCTGCCAAGTCTCTCACCTCCAGGCCCCTGACCCGGACGAGCTGGAACCCCAAAGGGCCCACGCTTACAACGCGAAAGTGACGAAAACGCGAAAGGCCTTTCGGGCTTCCCTCTCTCGTGCTCTAACCGGGTATACTCTTGTTGTGCTTAAGGCCCTTACAATGCTATAATCCCCAGGCATTGTGTGGACAACACATTGATGAACAGGATATGCACAGCAGAGCCCAGCTCCAGCGAACAGCAAGGAGGATGACAAAGCGATGCAATATCGTATGTTTGGCCGGCTCGATTGGAAAGTTTCCGCTCTTGGCTTCGGCTGTATGCGCCTCCCCTTCAAGGGCGAAGACCCTTCTGACATTGATGAGCCAGAAGCGATCAGGATGCTGCACTACGCCATGGATCATGGCGTGAACTATGTAGATACCGCCTATCCCTACCACGGCGGGAACAGCGAGTGGGTCGTCGGCAGGGCGCTTAAAGGAGGTTATCGCGACAAGGTCAGGCTGGCGACCAAGCTGCCTTGCTGGAAGGTCGAAGCAACCGCAGATTTTGACAGGTTTCTGAACGAGCAACTCGAGAAGCTACAAACCGACCACATTGACTTTTACCTCCTGCATGC
Organism: Anaerolineae bacterium; assembly: GCA_029907105.1. Lineage (GTDB taxonomy): Bacteria > Chloroflexota > Anaerolineae > UBA3071 > UBA3071 > JARYMM01. The sequence goes on from JARYMM010000072.1 coordinate 12,511, forward strand.
TCTGAATGGAAGCCGCTGGTCCAAGATGCGCGACCTGGATGTGCTGGAGTGGGCTGAGAAAGCCATTGCCGATGGGCGCATTGGATACATCGGCTTCTCGTTCCATGATAAGTATGAGATCTTTCAGGAGATCATAGATGCTTACGACAGGTGGACATTCTGCCAGATCCAGTACAACTACATGGACATCGAGAACCAGGCCGGCACGAAAGGACTGCGGTACGCGGCATCCAAGGGGCTCGCCGTCGTCATCATGGAACCACTACTAGGCGGCAGGCTCGTGGACCCACCCTTGCCTGTTCAGGCCCTCTGGGACACGGCAACGAACAAGCGCACCCCCGCTGACTGGGCCTTGCAATGGCTTTGGAACCAACCTGAGGTGTCAGTCGTTCTCAGCGGCATGAGCACGATGCAGCAGGTAGAGGAAAACGTCGCCAGCGCCACGGCATCAGGGATCAACAGTCTGACTGAAGAGGAATTGGCGCTTGTCGCCCGCGTGCGCCAGAAGTACCAGGAGCTCAGCCCTATCCCTTGCACGAAGTGCGAGTACTGCATGCCTTGTCCCAATGGCGTCAACATTCCACGCAACTTCGAGGTGTACAACGAAGGTGCGATGTACGACAAACCTGAGGAGGCACGCAGGGCGTACAATGTGTGGATGCCCGAAGACCAGCGAGCCAGCCAGTGTATTCAATGTCGCCAGTGCGAGGAGCAATGTCCCCAAGGCATATTGATCAGCGAATGGATGGTTCGCGTGCACAAGGTGCTGGGCAAAGGCGAACCCTATCTCTGATTTCTCACTGACAACCCCGCTCCCGCCGTACTCGCTGCCGCGCCCGCCAGGCAGTCTTGACGAACCTCACCGAATCGCCAATGGGGCGGAAGTGGCTGGTCTCGCCGGCGTAGATGGTGCGGATGGGCACCCAGGCCATGCGCAGCCCGGCCATCACCGCCTGCACGATCATCTCCACCTCGAACTCGAAACCCGGGGGGTTGAAATCCAGGGTCTCCATCGCCCGACGGTTCAGCAGCCGGTAGCCGCATTGGTTGTCGGGGATAGGGCGGCCCAGGGCCCAGCCCAGGATACGGTTGCCGAGCCGATTGCCGAAGCTGTTGCGCGGGGGCATCTGGCTGAAGTCGCGCTGGCCGATGATCATATCCGCCAGATCGCGGCGGTAGGCATCGAGGAAGGTGGGGATCTCACCGGGATCGTGCTGGGCGTCGGCATCCAGGGTAACCACAGCTTCGCAGCCCTGCTCCAGGGCCCAACGGATGCCCGTGGCCAGCGCCGCGCCCTTGCCGCGGTTCCTGGGGTGCGTGAGCACGGTCGCCCCGGCCTCGGCTGCCGCCGCGCCCGAACCGTCGGTTGAGCCATCGTCAATGACCACCACGGGGAGATGCAAGCGTGTGCGCTGCACCACCCCGGCAACATGTGCGATCTCATTGTAGCAAGGGATCAGGGCGACGATGCTCATGTCACTTCACTCCCACGTGTACGGCCACGGAGCCCAATGCCAACAGACGGTAGCTCACCTCCTGCAAGCCCGCGGCTTCCATCACGGCCTGCAACTCATCGGCGGTGAAAAAGCGGGCCACCGAGCGAGGCAGATAGGCGTAGGCCGCCGGCCGGCCGCTGAGCAGACCGCCCAGCAGAGGCACCAGGCCGTAGAAGTAAAGCCAGAAGAACCAGCGGAGCGGCCACCTCTGGGGCGGGGTGATCTCCAGGCAAACCACCCGCCCGCCAGGCCGCACCACGCGGCGCTGCTCGGCCAGCGCTCCGGCCACGTCGGCCACGTTGCGCATCATGAATCCGCTGACGACGGCGTCAAAGCAGCCATCGGCAAAGGGCAACTCCAGCGCGTCTCCACGCAGCAGAGCAAAAGGCTCCCTGCCGGCCGCAGTCGCCTTCTCCTGGGCCCGCTGCAGCATGTCAGGCGTCAGGTCTATGCCGACAACGGTAGCCCGGGGATAGTGACGCAACGCTTGCAGCGCCATATCGCCCGTGCCTGTGGCCACGTCCAGCAGCCGGCCGCGAGGCGAGAGCCGACACTGCGCCACAGCATAGCGCCGCCAGGCCTGGTCCTGTCCAAAGGAGATCAGGCGGTTTAGCAGGTCATAGCGGGTGGCGATAGAACCGAACAGCCGTCGGATAAACGCACTGTGCTTCTGCGTGTCTGAACGGGTCACTGGCGACAGGGAAGAAACCGTCCATCTGCGGTCCAGGTTGCGCACTCCAGCGCCGGTCAGTTCCACCGGTTCACTTACTTCTTACCCTTCTTATCCTTACGCCTGCTGCGTTCGACCTCCTCAGGATCGGCCGGCGTGGGACGATGCCGTCGCCAGGGAACGATGGGCGGTTCGGCCTCTTCTTCCTCCTCCTCCCACTCGTCCCAGTCTTCATCCCAGTCTTCATCCCAGTCCTCAAAGTCCTCTTCAGGGCGAAGATCGGGCATGGAAAAGGTGCGGAAGATAAAAAGGGAGACACCGAATCCTACGAAAACGGCGATGGCTGCGGATGGCAGCAGGCCCAAGCCGAAGGCACGATCAACCACCCAGCCTACGCCGACGAACCCCAGGGCCGCTGCCAGCACGACGATCAGGAGCACAACAGCGACTATCAAAGTAAACAACACCGACGCAAAGAATCTCCTCATTGGGTCTTTCCTCCCCTGTTATATTTCTCGAGTTTAGACTATAACGATTTGTCAAGTGATAGACTTTCATAAAGCCTCAAATGCGTAATGTCTGAATGTGGGC
>JARYMM010000073.1 GCA_029907105.1 Anaerolineae bacterium
CCCACATTCAGACATTACGCATTTGAGGCTTTATGAAAGTCTATCACTTGACAAATCGTTATAGTCTAAACTCGAGTTTCGTGTCTAAAGTTGCAATAGCCGCCATATCTTCTGCGCTTAATTCAAAATCAAACACACTGATATTTTCGCCCATCCGTTCTTTGCGGGTGGTTTTGGCAAGGGCGATGATGCCCCTTTGTACGAGCCAGCGGAGAATGACCTGGGCAACACTTTTGTTGTGTTTCGCGGCGATGGATAGCAAAAGTTCGTTTTGAAAGATGTTATTCCGGCCCTCGGCAAATGGCGCCCATGCTTCCACCTGAACACCGTTATCTTGTAGAAACTTTTGCGTTTCGATTTGCTGGTGGAATGGGTTGACTTCAATTTGATTTACCGCAGGCGGTATTTGGTTATGAATCATCAAGTCCATGATGCGGTCAGGATAAAAAATGGTATGCTCCTTGCTCTGTGATGAGAGCTAGAGTGTACCATGAATCAGTCGTTCAAATGTCGGCGATTGGACACCTGGCATAATAGAGACAGCCGCCAGAAGCTCTGACCAGCGTGCCTTCTTCTCTCAACCGTTTTCCTTGCTGTATACCTGGGCAAGCAGTCCGTCCACGATTTCGTCGGGCGAGGCAGGCAGCATGTTTTCCTGGAATTCGAGCAGGCTCAGCAGAGGCATGTCCATCAAGAAGCCCGACATGTCCATCCCCGTGCCTTCACCGCCGAAGGCTTCCTGCATCTGGGTGGACATCTGCTGGAAGAGCGACCAGAGGACACTCTGGCCGCGCGGGTCCTCCAGCCAGTCGCGCAAGGTTGATTCGCGATGGAGCAGACAGGGGAGCTTTAGCGTGGACTGCAGCGTGACGGTCAGGGTGCAACGGATGTCGGCGGACGAAGCGCCGATCAGCAGGTCGAACTCGCCGTCCTCGGTGATCCACTGCCGGTAGGCCGGATGGTAATAGGCGAAGGCGCGAAAATCGAGGGGCAAGGTCACAGTCTTCGTCTCGCCGGGCTCCAAGGAGACCTTGGCGAAAGCCTTGAGCTCCTTGGGCGGGCGGACCAGGCCAGACTTGCGATCAGATACGTAAACTTGAACAATCTCCTTGCCGGCGACTTTGCCTGTGTTGGTGATATCCACTGAGACGGACACGCCGTCTACGTCTTTGAAAGTCGTCGCTGAAACCTTCGGGTTGCTATAGGCAAAGGTTGTGTAGCTCAGCCCGTGGCCGAAGGGGAACTGAACCGGTATCTGTCGGGCATCGTAATAGCGATAGCCGATGAACAGGCCCTCGCCGTAGCGCACCTCGCCGTTGCCTCCGGGGTAGTTGAGGTAGGCCGGTGTGTCGGCCAGCCGGAGCGGGAAGGTCTCGGCCAGCTTGCCTGAGGGGTTGACTCGGCCGTAGAGCACATCGGCAATGGCCCCACCGCCGGCCTGGCCCATCATCCAGGCCTCGAGCACAGCGGCGGCGCCGTCTATCCAGTCACCCATTACCACCGGGGCGCCGTTGTTCAGGATGACGACTGTCCTGGGCTGGACGGCGGTGACGGCCTTGATTAAGGCGACCTGCTGCGGGGTCAGGTCGAGGTCGGCCCGATCGTAGCCTTCGGACTCCTTGGATTCGGGCAAGGCGATGTAAAGCAAGGCCACATCCGCCAAGCGGGCGATCTCGACGGCCTGCTCGATCAGCGCCTGGTCGGAACCGCCGTCTGCCCGATAGCCCTCGGCGTAGCTCAGCTCGGCATCCCCGGCCAGCTTCTGCAGTTCCCTGAACGGGCTATCCACGAGCGTCGGGTTGATGTGTGAGCTGCCTCCGCCTTGGAAGTATGGCGTTTCAGCGGAGCGCCCGATGACGGCGATGTGCTGCGGGTTCTTCAGCGGCAGGATACCGTTGTTCTTGAGCAGGACCATCCCCTCGGCGGCGATACGACGCGCCAGGGCGTGGTGGGCGGCGATGTCGAACGCGCCACCCTTGGGTGTCTCGGCCGCCTTGAAGACGATGCTCAAGATGCGGCGCACCGCCTCGTCCAGCACGGCCTCGTCCAGCACACCGGAACGGACCGACTCCACCACGGCTTGGGTGCGGCGCGGTCTCGGGCCGGGCATCTCCAGGTCCAGGCCGGCCTTCAGCGAGGCCACCCGGTCGTGCACCGCACCCCAGTCGGAGACGACGAGGCCCTCGAAGCCCCACTCGTCCTTGAGGATCTCCGTCAGCAGCTTGTGGTTTTCGGAGCAGTAGGTGCCGTTGACCTTGTTATAGGCACACATCACCGTCCAAGGGTTGGCTTTCCTGACGGCGGTCTCGAAGGCGGCGAGATAGATTTCGCGCAAGGTACGCTCGTCCACCTCGGCGTTGATGGTCAGGCGCTGGTATTCCTGGTTGTTGACGGCATAGTGCTTGAGGGAGGTGCCCACCCCCTTGCTTTGCACGCCCTCGATGAAGCTGGCTGCCAGCTGGCCGGCGAGGTAAGGATCCTCGGAGAAATATTCGAAATTGCGTCCGCAGAGCGGGGTGCGCTTCATGTTCACCCCGGGACCGAGCAGCACGTCCACTCCCAGGGCAATGCACTCCTCCGCCAGCGCCTGTCCCATCTCGCGCAGCAAATCCACATCCCAGGTGGATGCTGTGCAGGAGGCGGTTGGGAAGCAGGTGGCAGGCAGGCTGGTGGCGATCAGAGTGTTGACATCCTCGACATGACGCACACCGTGCGGCCCATCCGAAAAGGTCATTTCTGGCACGCCTAAGCGGTCTATGGCCGTCGTCGTCCAGGGCGTGGCCCCGGTGCACAAGGCCGCTTTTTCTTCAAGTGTCATTTTCTTGATCAGGTCATTTATGGTTGTCATAGTGTACCTTTCTGTCAAATGAACAAGACGTTTGTCATTGCGAGGCGCGCCCTTTGCGCCGAAGCAATCTCCCCCTTGCTGGTAGGGGATTGCTTCGCTGCCCGCCACGCTGCGCTCGCGGCTTCGGCTCGCAATGACACATCCGTCTCCTTAACTTATTGACATTGAGGTGACAGTCACTCTTGGCCCAAGTGACTGTCACCTTAACTACACGGTTGAGAGATCCCACTCTTCGTAGATCTTGGGTACATCGCTGATCAGGCGCCGGGTATATGCCCCTTTCGGGCGCAGAATCACCTCATCAGCGGATCCGTGTTCAACAAATCTTCCCCGCTCCATGATATATACGGTGTCAGAAACATAGTATGCCAGGCCGATATCATGGGTGATGAAAATGATCGTCATCCCGATTTCGTCACGCAATTGCATCAGTTCATCCAGAATGGTCGCCCGTGAACAGGCATCAATCATCGAAGTCGGCTCATCCGCCAGCAGGATCTTCGGCTTCAGCAGGAAGACACGGGCAATCATTAAGCGCTGCATCTGTCCGCCGGAAAGCTCAAATGGGTACTTGTTGGTCAATTCTTCAAACTTCAAGTTGACAAAACTACACGCCTCTTCCATCATCTCTAATTTTTTCGCCCGCGGAAGCCCTCGGCCGCCACGCATGTGAATACAATCTAAAAGCACGGTATCAATTTTACGAAATATATTGTATGAAGAATATGGGTCCTGAAAGATGGCTTGAATGTTTTTCCAATATTCCTTTCTCTTCTTTTGCGTACTGATATCACGCTTCTTCCCCTGGAAGTAAATCTCACCCTCAGTGGGCTTGAGCAATCCCAAAAGCATCTTCGCGAAAGTGGTCTTACCACTGCCCGATTCACCCACGATCGAGACGAGTTCACCCTCGTAGAAACTGAAGTCCACATGATCTACGGCGACCGTTTTCCGGCGGCCAAACCCAAACACCTTGGTAAGTCCTGACCCGCTCAGGCATACTTTTCTCTCAGCTGGCATCTCTTTGGGCCTCCCTCAGATAAGCAGCCCTCAATGTTTCTTCCGACAAGATACAGCGGTAGGCGCGGCCACCATTCGCGCTGTAAAGAGGGACAGGAGCCACCTTGCAATCTGGCCGAACGTATTTGCAGCGTTCGGCAAACCGGCAGCCAGCCGGCGGTTTTTTCAGGTTCGGCGGCACCCCAGGGATGGCCGTCAGTTTGACATTCCGCTGACCTTGTTCAGGCACGATGATCGAGCCCATGAGACCTTTGGCATAAGGGTGGAGTGGGTCAAACACCACTTGTTTTGCGCTGCCCCCCTCCACAATCTGCCCTGCGTACATCACCATAATATCATCGGTCACGTTGTAAAGCAGCGGAAGCTCATGCGTGATGAAGATCAGCGATTTGATGAAACCATTTTCCATCAGGTTCTTCAGCATCTTGATGACCATCTTCTGCGAAGTGACATCCAGCGCTGAGGAAGGCTCATCAGCAATCAGTATTTTGGGGAAAAGGATCACCGATGTGGCGATCACCGTGCGCTGTTTCATGCCGCCCGAAAGCTCAACGGGGTATTGCTGTAATACACTGGCTGGAAGCCCCAGGGTCTCAAAGCATGATCTGGCCAGTTCATAAATCTCCTGCTTGGTTTTGTATGGATCATGCGCTTGAACCACATCCTCGATAAAGCTGATGACCTTCTGGGTGGGGTTGAGGGCGTTCATCGCCGATTGGGGGATATAAGAGATCTCCGTCCCCAATATTGACTTACGGATGTCATCGGGCTTCATCCCGGTAATATTCTGCCCGTCAATGATGATCTCACCGCTCACATAATGTAGCGGAGGGAAATAATAACCCATCAGGCTGAGCGCCAGCGTTGACTTTCCGCAGCCGGATTCCCCCGCAATGCCCAGCGATTTCCCTTCTTCGACCTTCAGAGAAACGTGGTCAACAGCGTAGATGTCTTCCTTGAACCGGGTGACCCATTTTGTCGTTAGTTCCCTAACCTCTAAGATTACATTTGACATCTCAACCGCCTACTCCCTCAGTGTCGGATTGAATACCTGGTCGAGACCTGTATTCATCAAATTCATCGAGAATGTAACCAGCACGATGGTAAGGATCACGGGGAGGTATGCCCACCATTTCCCCAGGATTGGCGCCTGGTAGATCAAGGCCCAGTTCAACATCAGCCCCAAGGTTGGCACTTCCGTTGTTTTCGGTCCCAACCCAAGGATGGATAACCCGGCCTCCGCCAGGATGGCCGTGGAAATCTGCAAGATGAGTGCCATAACGACATAAGAAGCGATATAAGGCAAAATATCGGTGAGGATGATGTGAGCGACGGAGTGCCCGGACAGTTTCGACAGATTGACGTGGTCGCGATTGCGCAGTGAAATGACCTGCGCCCGCACCGCCCTGGCAGTCCATACCCAGGAGGTAAAGCCGATCACCACGGCGATGGTGAAGGCCCCGCGTTTCTCCTGCCCGATACTGAATGAAATCAAGATCAACAACACAATAGTGGGGATTACGGTAAAGAGGTTGGTGAAGAACATGATGATGTCATCCACCAGGCCGCCGATATACCCCGCCAGCAATCCCAGGGTCAAACCGATCAGGGTGGCAATGGTGCCGGCGACAAAACCGATCTGCAGCGATACGGCCGTGGCCTTAACCAGTTCCGTCAGCACATCCCTGCCAAAGCTATTCGTTCCAAGCGGCAACACCCGTACGTTCGGGACCTGGTTGACATTCACGTAATCAGACGGGTTGATGACGCCTGCCTCTTGCAGAGCACCTATGTCGGCGTTTCTTGCGGCGATGATCACGGCCTCGGTTGATAGAAGCCCTTGCAGCGAGTTATTGAGCCGAATATAGTAATTTCGCTGGGCATTGGTCATCCCGGCAATATTCACCCTGGGGTCGTAATTTCCCTTCCACAGACCCAGGAGCTGTTCGGTATCGTTGATATCAATCTCGTTTTCAGGAATCCCGGCTGCCACAAGCCAATCCTTCATGGCATGGCGATCATTGTTGCTCAACTTGCTGGCAATGCGATTCGCCGCCGCGTTCTCCAGATTCAGCGTGTACCGCGTGGAACCGATGCTGTCATAAACATTCACATAGATTCCCGGTGGGAAGAAAGTGCCCTGGCTGATGATTTGTAATGGCGGATAAGTGACTATCAGCGGATAAACGATCACGATCAGCAACATTGCCACAAGAATGAAGAAACCAACCACAAACTTGCCAGAGCGAAAAACTTGTTGAATGGTATGCCTCATAACACCATCTCCCCTTACCTTGACAATGGCACATTCCGCGCCGCATGTCATTGCGAGCTGGCCATGGCGCGGCCCGCCATTCTAAAGGACAGAAACTTCCTGCTGTCATTGCGAGGAGGCGGTTTTTGCCGACGAAGCAATCCCCAAGTCCCGAGTCGGAGATTGCTTCGCCGCCCCTTCGCTTTGCTCAGGGCTTCGGCTCGCAATGACAGGCAAGTTTCTGGGTAGGAACGGAGTGACGAAGCAATCCCCTACTTTGCAGGAAGGAGATTGCTTCGCGGAGTTTACACTGAGCAAAGCGAATGTGCTCGCAATGACAAATGTGTCAACTCACTCAGCCTGCGCCGCTTTAATGCGCGGGTCAATAATGCCGTAAAGGATTTCGATGAGAAAGTTCGCAGTCAACACCATAATGGTGATGATCAAGGTGGCTGCTGAAATCAGCGGATAGTCCTGCCCCATGACACCGTTATAGAGCGTGAAACCAAGCCCCGGATAGCTAAAAATAATCTCCGCGAACAGCGCGCCGCCGACCATCGTACCGATCGCTAACGCCAAACCGGTAATCTGCGGAAGCATGGCATTCCGAAATACATAACCGACGATCTTCCGGTCTTTGATTCCCATGAAACGGGCGTACTTTACATAGTCCGCATTCAGCTCATAGATGGACATGGAGCGCATACCAATCGCCTGACCGCCGATGGCGATCAACACGATGGACCAGAATGGCAGTTGATAGTGGGTGATCACAGACCACATGAATTCCCAGCTAAAGCTGGGGATCAAATCAAACCCATATCCACCCGAGGTGGGGAACCATCCCAAGGCGACCCCAAAAATAACCAGCATAATGATTGCCATGCCAAAAGCCGGGAAATTGCTGATAAAAATACTGACCGGCATGAGCACTTTATCAAACCAGCCCCTGAGATAAGCCGCCAATGCGCCGAGGGTGTTCCCGATCACCCAGCCGGTGACAATCGCCGGGAACTGCAGAGCGACCGTCCACCAGATGGAAGATCTGATAACGCTGGCTACCGTTCGGGGGTACTGGCTGAACGAGAAACCGAAATCGCCTCGCAGCACATTTCTCACGTAGATGAAAAACTGTTCGTGCATGGGGCGGTTGGTGCCAAACAGTTCAGTGTACTGCTGATAGATCGCCTGGACCCCGGTCGCATCGCTCAGGCCTTGGGCAAGCCTTGACACGATGGCCGCGACGGGATCGCCTGGCATCAAGCGGGGCAGAGTGAAGTTCAGAATGAAGGCACAAACAAAAGTGACCAGGAACCAAAGTAGCTTGTTAAGGAAATACTTTCGGTATCCTTTCAACCCAATACCTCCTCGATTGATGAATCGTCACTACTCAGGCTGTCATTGCGAGCCGAAGCCCTGAGCAAAGCGAAGGGGCAGCGAAGCAATCCCCAACCCGCGAATTGGAGATTGCTTCGGCACAAAAACCGTGCCTCGCAATGACACAGACTGAGCAGTTACTCATTATGTTAGGATAGGTGCAACGCACTCTGGAAGTGCGTTGCACCTGTACAGCTCAAACCACATTGTAAGGAACAGCCATGTTCCGCGGTGTGCGGAACATGGCTGTTTCTAGAGACACCCGTTTACGGGCTAACCAACCTGATGTTATACAGACAGGCGATACTCCAGCCGTTAATGCAGTTCATCGGCGGGATGGGCGGCACGCTGCCATCCTCCTGGTGCGGGAAGCCCGTCCAAACCGACTCGTTCACCGTGTGGAACAGTTCAGGACGGTACATGAGCGTGAAGGAAGGCACGTCGGTCAGGTAGATCTTGACCAGTTCCGTGTACATTTCCTTCAGCTTGGCCGGGTCAGTCTCGTTGGGGATTGCCTTGAGCAACTCATCCACGCGAGGGTTGACATAGCCACCCCAGTTGCCGTTCCAGTTGCTCGGCATGCCAACCCACTCAGAGCTGAGCAAGTTGCGGATGCGTCCCCACGGCTGGGTGATGCCAGTGCCGGCGCTCCACATCATGAAGATCTCATAGCCAGGGGGCAGAGGCGTATCCGACTTGGTCACGACGGTCTGATACACGGCCCATTCGGGGTAGTTAGTCGTGATCTCAATGCCGATCTTCTTGCCGGCCGCAGCAACCACCTCGATGGCCGCCTGCCAGTCGGACCAGCCGTTGGGGCAGGTAGCCACATAGCTGAGCTTCTTGCCCTGGTATTCCCGCCAACCGTCGCCGTCGGTATCCACAATCCCCGCCTCATCGAGCAGCTTCTTGGCGCCTTCGATATCGTTGCCGACCCACTGCAGGTCCTTGACGGCCTCGTGATCGTACATGGCCTGCTCACCAGGGGTCGGGTTCATGAGCGAGCGCGGAACCTGCTCGAAGGTCGCCGACTGGTTGGTCATGGCGTTGGCGATGATGGTGGGATAGTCAACGGCGATGGCAATGGCCTTGCGCACCGCCACCTGGTCCAGACCATGGGCCTTCAGGTTGTAGAAGGCGGTGGGCAGGCTGGCGCCGATGTGATAGGGCGCATCGGGCAGATAAGTGGAGATCGGCAGCCCGTAGTTGAGCCACAGAAGATGGACGTTGGAGTTGAACTGCTGGCTGACATCCACTTCGCCTCTGGCCAAAGCGGCTGAACCGGCGGCGTTGTCCTTGAAGATCATGTGCGCCAGGTACTTCGGAGCCGGCAGCTTACCCCACATGCTGGGATCCTGGCCCCAGTAGTTATCATCCCGAACCATGATCACCTTCGTGTCGTCCGTGTAGAACTTGTGATAGGGCCCGGAGTACACCACATCCTCTGCGGTATCGGCCAGGAGCTCGGTGGCATCGCCACCGGTGCGCTCTTCCAGCTTTTGCGTCCAGGCTTTCTGGATGACGTAGTTACTGCTCACATAAGCAGCAACTATCAGAGGGTTGACCGCCCTGCCGTTCTCATCCAGTTTGGCCTTGACCACCACCGTCTGGGGATCCACGGCCTCGATAGTTTCGATGTATTCTTTGTTCGCCGCACCGGTAGGGGTATTGTACTTGACATGGGTGGCCCAGGTATAGGCGACGTCCTCTGCGGTCAGCGGGGTGCCATCGCTCCAATGAGCGGCTTCTTTGAGCTTGAAGGTGAGCTCGGTGCGCGCCGCGTTCCACTGGTAATCACCGTCAGCCAGCAGAGGGTACTGCTTGCCGTCAAGCATGTTGTACAGGTACGGGGTTTCAAACATGGTCACGCGAGCGTTGTCCCCCTGGGCGATGGCCATCGCATTGTTGCAGTTGGCAGAGTACGGATTCCAACACACAACCGGACCCCATTGGAACCCATTGAAGTACAGGGTTTCCTGGCGAGGCAGGGCTTCAGCCTTTTCCACTACCACGGTCTCTTTGACGACCTTCTCGACTACCACGGTCTCCTTGACGATCTTCTCAACTGGCACCTCCTTCTCGACCACCACGGTCTGAACCACCGGCTTCTCGACGACCACCTCCTTCTCGATGATCTCTGGCGTAGGAGCCGCACAGGAGAGCGCCAAGCTGACGATCATCACCAGAGCGAACAGGCTCGTCCATTTCTTATGCGCAGACATTTCTTCCTCCTTATTTGTTTCGTTCCTTGGCACAAATTGCCGGGATTGGCTTTCAGTGGACAAGGCGCGGGTGCGGTATCCCGCTGCCCCCACCCTGGCCCTCCCCCGTCACGACAGGGAAAGGTGAGGGTAAGGAGCAACTTCCCGTAGGAGTTAGCTTTGTATAAAATCCGCGTCATCACCCCTTTCCTTCTCGATTGTTTCGACAGGTTCAACACAAGGTTTCTTGGAAACCCCGATAGCTCTTCCCTGCCTTTCTTCATGACCGACTCAAGGCAGAACCGCAAGAGGCCCTGATCACCAGCTCTGTGGGCATGACAATCCTCTGAACAGGAGACTCTTCTCCTGATGAATCTTCCAGCAGACTCAGCAACACCGCCACGGCCATGGCACCCATCCGCTCAATCGGTTGGCGCACTGTCGTCAGGGCCGGCTCAATCGCCGAGGCGATAGGGATGTCGTCAAAGCTAACCAGAGCGATGTCCTGGGGAACCCGCCACCCCGCTTGCCGCAGCGCTTTCAGAGCGCCGACGGCCATCGTGTCACTGGCGACGAAGACCGCGCTGGGGGAGGCTGGCAGCAACCGCTGCATGGCTGCCATACCACCGTTCTCCGAGAAGTCTCCTTCGACAATCAATTCCTCTTCCACCGGAATGCCGCGGCCTTCCAGGGCCTGGCGGTAACCACTCAGACGGTCCTGGCCAGCGATCATGTCCAGCGGGCCGGTGATGGTGGCAATGCGCCGGTGTCCCAGTCGGATCAGGTGCTCCACCGCCATCCGCGCCCCGTTGATGTTGTCAGCATCCACGTAATGAACTCGCCCGTTGGGATATCGTCCCACGGAAACGAAGGGGATCCGGTCACGCAACAGGTTGGGGACAAGTGAATCATCTAATGAAGCCGAAGCCACAATGGCCCCATCCAGGTAACCGCTGCGTAGGATGCGCCGATATATCTCTTGCCGGTCAGCACCGGGAATAAACAAGGAGAGCATCAACTGATATCGGTGAGAGTTACAGGCCTCGGTAGCACCGCGCAGCAAGAGAGGGAAAAAGGGATCGGTGAAAAGCGTGGGCACCGCTTCGGGGATGATCATGCCGATCACATGGGTGCGGCTGGTGGCCAGGCTGCGCGCCGCGGCGTGGGGTTGATAGCCCACCTGGCGAATGGCTTCCCAGACCCGCTCCTGCACCTGGGGACGGACATGGGGTTGCTGGTTGATGACGCGGGATACGGTGGAGCGGGATACGCCGGCTATCTTGGCGACCTGTTCGAGAGTATAGGTCATCCTTGCCACCTTTCCAGGAGCGCTCTCAAGGCCGGGGCAGGAAAAAGCCCTTTCCCGGGGCAACCCAAGCAAGCACTCAATCAACACGTTTTGGGAGCGCTCCCAATTTGATTACAGTATAGCATACTCCCTCCGGCTTGTCAAGTCCCCGATCGCCGTTGACGCATCATTTCTGAAGTTTGTTATGTTTATTTTACCGGCGTCCTGGACTCAATCCATCACGATTTTCATCCGCGCCCGATGTAGGGGAGGATAGCCCGCTTCGGCCTGCGCCGGCGCGGGCAGCGACGCCTCGTCCGGCTTGTCGGAGATGCCAAAGCAGAGCACGCCTCGCGCCCGCAGCCAGCGCGCAGCTTCCACCACCTCGCCGGTGAGGGTGATCTCCTCTCTCAACAACACGTCCAACGCTGTGTCATCGGGCAGGAAGTCCATGCGCCCGATGGTGGTCAGGTACTCCTGGCGGCGAAAGCTCTTGAAGGGGGTGGGGTCGCCCCGCCGGAAATTGCCATACACCTCGTCATGCACGGCCCTCAGCGCGGCGGCGCTATCGCCTCGTTGCCTCAGCGCCTGGTGACACGCCTCGATGAACGGTTCAAAGCCCGACATCCGCCCGGAATTGATCTCCTCCAGCAAGGTCGCATAGTCGTGCAGGCCGCCAACGACCATCAGGCAGACGTAGGCCAGGATGTCCTGGTTGTCGGCGGTGAAGGGGTGGTAGGGCGGCCGGTTTAACTCGTCGTAAACGGTGCGGAAGGCGAGCTCGTCAAAGTTAGCTCCCAGCACCTCTTCCATTGTCCGGCGCACGCCGTCCACGCGGGCCGCATCCACCGCCCGGTCGTTGCGCCCTCGCGCCCCCAGCGCCGTCTTGTCCAGATCAATCACCGCTGCTGTGGCCTCGTCCAGCGGCAACCCCCGCCCCTGCACGAAATCGAGGAAATCGCTCAGGGCCGCCCAGCGATTGGCCAGGTAGAGGCCGCCTTCGATCTCCGCCTGCGGTGCTGCGGCGGTGTCCTCGCTGGCGATGAAGCCCCAGCCCGGCCAGCCGCTGGTGGCGCGCAGATGGCGATAGGCGGTGCCGTCCAGCAGGCGGGTGTCGCCGATGTACAGAAGCCGGGCCAGGGGCTTTGCCACGCCGCGCGCCCTCTGCGCCTGGCGCAGGAAGTGCAGGATGGCGGCGGCGTATTCCGGCTCCGCCTTGCGCGGGATGCAATACGACCCCAGCCCGATCTCCGGCCAGACGTGCTTCAGCCCCCGCAGCCGGCCGTCGGCCGGCTCCAGATTGCGGTAGACGACGAGATCACCGAAGAAGTCGGCCAGCGTGGCCCGCTCAAATCCCTTCACGTTCAGGGCAAGCCCATTGTTCATAGCGTCCTTCCTCTAAGGTACCCCTGTGCTGCCTGCAATTCGGCATTGAGGATGGCCGCCCCTGCTGCGCCGCGTACGGTGTTGTGGCCCAGCAGGGTGAGCTTGACGTGCAGCACGGGACAGGGCCGCACGCGGCCCACGACCACGGCCATGCCGCCTCCCGCCTCGCGATCCAGTCGAGGTTGCGGCCGCTCGGGCTCCTCACGCACGACGAGCGGCGGCTGCGGCGCCGAAGGCAACCCCAGCTCCTGCGGCAGGCCGCGGAACTCCCGCAGCGCGTCCTTCACCTCCTCCACCGTCGCCGGCTGCTCGAAGGCCATCGCCACACTCTCCAGATGGCCGTCGCGGGTGGCCACGCGGTGGCATTGTGCGCTGATGGCGAAGGTCGCTTCCCTCACCTCGTCCCCTTCCAGCCGGCCCAGGAGTTTCAGCGGTTCCCGTTCCACCTTGGGCTCCTCGCCAGCGATGTAGGGGATGACGTTGTCCAGGCTGTCCAGCGAGGGGACGCCGGGGTAGCCGGCGCCCGACAGGGCCTGCATGGTGGTCACCATCACCGTCCTGAGGCCGAAGCGGTCGTGCAGAGGCTTCAGCACCAGCCCCAGCGCGTTCACCGTGCAGTTGGGGTTGGTGACGATGAAGCCGCGCCAGCCACGGCGGCGTCGCTGCACGTCAATGAGCGCCAGGTGGTCGGGGTTCACTTCTGGCACCAGGAGGGGGACGTCCGGGCTCATGCGGTGGCTGGAAGCGTTGGAGGAGACGACGTAATCGGCGGCGGCGAAGGCCTCCTCGATGGAGCCGGCCACATCGCCAGGCAGCGCCGAGAAGATGAGTTCGCAGTCGGACAGCGCCTGGGGCTCGCAGGGCCGCACACGCATCTCCCGCGCCGCGGCAGGCATGTCGGCCGACACCCGCCAGGAGCAGACTTCACCGTAGACCTGGCCGACGGAGCGGTCCGAGGCAGCCAGGGCGGCGATCTCAAACCAGGGATGTCGTTCCAGCAGCCGCACGAGCTGTTGTCCCACCATGCCGGTGGCGCCCAGAATACCGACTTTGACTTTGTCCATCTCGCTCTCCTTCCTCAAAACGCTTCTTTCAAGCTTTGCTGGAGGTTCCCATTTGTGATAAAATAAAGGCGGACGAATCCAAGGGGATAGCTTGGCCTTGTATTATCGCATGAGGGGAGGATTTGCGTCATGTCAACAGTGACTGCGGTCTCAGAGAGAGAAGCCTGGCAGGGCTTACAAGCATTAACCCGCCTATATCAGGCCGGTTTTCAGAGCGCTTTTCTGAACACTGTGTTGCACAGAGCGCTGCAGCATCAGATACAGCGGGATGAGAGTGACTTGGCCCGGATCAATGCTGCGCTGGCTGAGTTTGAGCAGAAGTATGCCCTGACGACGGAAGAATTCTGGCAGCGTTTTCAGGCCGGACAGGTGTCTGACACGGCCGATTTCATGGAATGGAACGTCCTATGCAAAATGAAACGACGCATCCAAGGCCGCTTGGACATCCTGCGCGGGGACGGCGGTGCTGTGCCAAAGCCAGGATGTCTCCCAGCACGCCGGCGGCGGTCACCTCTGGCCCGGCCCCTGGCCC
The DNA here is from genome assembly GCA_029907105.1 of Anaerolineae bacterium. GTDB lineage: Bacteria > Chloroflexota > Anaerolineae > UBA3071 > UBA3071 > JARYMM01. The sequence goes on from JARYMM010000073.1 coordinate 13,971, forward strand.
GATGAGGACCAGCGGGTGGGCGCTGTAGCGCGCGGTGTGGAAGCAGACGATGTTGTCAGGGCCACGTAGCACCGCCATCAGCTCCCCTCGCCCCACCTCCCGCCAGCCCACCCGGCAACGGCCCTCTTCCACCTCGGCCACGTAGCGCAACAGGCAACCCCGCCCGCGGGCGGCGGCCATACGCTGCTTATACTCCCCGTCCAGCCTCTCCAACGAGGCCATGAACTCCTCCACGGAAAGCGCAGCCATCTCCGCCGGGAAGAGCGCTTCCACTTGCACGTCGCCCAGCTCCAGTTCGAGGCCCAGCGTGCGGGCCAGGATGAGCGCTTTGCGCGCCACGTCCAGCCCGCTCAGGTCCTGGCGGGGATCGGGCTCGGTGTAGCCTCGCGCCCGCGCCTCGCGCACGGCGGCGGAGAAGGCCATCTCCTCCTGCAGGCAGTGGCTGAGGTAGCCCAGCGTTCCGCTGAGGCACCCCTCGACGCGCTGCACCTGGTCGCCCGTATCCAGCAGCGTCTGCAGGGTGGCGATGACCGGCAATCCCGCGCCCACCGTGGCCTCGTAGCGCAGCCTTCGGCCAGCGGCAACCATCAGTTGCCGATAGCGCGGCAAGGGGACGGTCAGCGGCTTCTTGTTGGCCAGCACCACCCCCCAGCCATGCCGCAGCGCGGCCTCCAGGGGCATCTCCATGCCTTCGGCCGCGGTGACGTCCACCACGATGCCGTCGTCGAAACCGGCGAAACTGGAGGCCAGGATGTCCTCAACGCTCGCTGCGGATGGCCACGTCCGCTTTTCCGCTGGACTTGGCAGTCCAGCGGGAGCACTTGGCAGTCCAGCGGGAGCACTTGGCAGTCCAGCGGGAGCACTTGGCAGTCCAGCGGGAGCACCGGGCAGTCCAGCGGGAGCACCGGGCAGTCCGGCGGGAGCACCGGGCAGTCCAGCGGGAGCACCGGGCAGTCCAGCGGG
>JARYMM010000074.1 GCA_029907105.1 Anaerolineae bacterium
GAAATCTGGCTGCGCTTGGTGGATGGCCGACCCGTCAGTGGCCTGACCACCCAGTTTCTGGCCTGGTGTTGCACTCGTTTGGCGGCGAGGGGCAAGAAAGCCTTGTTGTTAATCTGGGACAACGCCTCCTGGCACATCAGCAAGGAAGTGCGCAACTGGATCAAGGCCCATAATCGGACGGTGCGGCAGACTGGCCAGGGGGTACGCATCGTCGCCTGTTACTTGCCCACCAAGAGCCCGTGGCTCAACCCGATTGAGCCGCACTGGGTGCATGGCAAGCGGCACGTCGTCGAGCCCGCCCGGTTGCTCACGGCGCAGGAACTGGCCGACCGGGTATGCGACCACTTTGGTTGTCAACACGAAGCGCATCTCGCGCTTACCGATAGTCAGGCTTGATCATGCATTAGGAAGCCGCAAGGTCTGTGGCTGGTGCCTTGGATAGCGGGAATGATATCGGCATGGGCCCTGTTTTGGTTGCGACGAAACAAGACCAGGGGCAATGTATAGACGCATTGTTACACCATACAATAGTGATCTCAGAACAGCCAAAGCTGGAAGGACACTAAGCCTACTTTTCGCACTTTGCTACACTTTTTGTCCTGTACCCTAACATCTTGAACACCGCTTCTCATACAGGCAACTGGCTGAACGGTGTTGCGCTCTTTGCGGTTTGGGTGTATGCTTGGGGGCATGAACACAATACAAGATGCCCCTGTCCCCCTGCGCCCTTATTTCCGCCCGACCACCGCCAGCCAGCGGGAGCTGCTCTTCCGGGTGGCCGAGGCGACGGGCAATGTCAGCCAGGCGGCACGCCAGGCGCATATGGGACGCAGCACATACTACTATTGGCGTGGCCGCTATCTGGCAAACGGGCTGGCCGACCTGGCCCAAGAGCGCTCCCGTGCGCCCAAACGGACACGCATCGCACCGGTGTCCGAAGGGGTACGGGCAGAAGTCCTGGCCTACTATCGGGAGCATCCCGACGAACGGGGCTATCGGATGATCGCCAACCGCCTGCGGCAGAAGCACGGCTGGCCGGTGATCGGACACACCAAGGTAGGGGAGATCATCCGCGCCGCACGGGCTGCCGGGCAATTGGATGAGCCAGCCTCACCCGCCCCAGCCGCCCCGACGCCCCGGCCTGACTTGCCGGTGGTGCATGCCCCACAGCCGGGTCAAACCGTGCACATTGACCTGTGCGTGGTGCCCCTGAGCCACGATGGGGCGCATGACCTGGCCTCGATGAGCCTGAATGCCGCTGCCAAGGGGGCTACCCCTGATCCTCAGCCCTCGCCCCCTTCGGCCTCCGACTGCCCAGGGCGGGTGTTTGCCAACCAGGAGCTGACCTATGCCGAGCAGATGCGCTCCTACGCCCAGCAGCGACAGGCCAAGCGGGCCTCCAAAGGGGAGCGCAAGCACCGCCGACGCCAGAAACAGGCCGCTCGCCAGGCCCTCGACGCCCAGAGCGATGAACTGCGCGTGCATCGCCGCCACCAACGCCAGGTGCGCCGCCAGGAAGATGCAGCCTGGCGGAAAAGGCGTGCCGCCCACCGGGCCGCAGTGCAACAACGCCGACAGCAATCACCTGCCGAGCGGCGGGCCTCTCGTGCCCAGTGGCAGGCCGAGCAGGAGAGCTGGAGCGCTGCCCGCCAACAGCGTCGCCAACAGGTGGAACAACGACGGGCAGAAGATGCCCTCTGGCGGCAGGCCCGCCAGAACATCCGCAACGCTTTGGCTGCCCTGGCGCAGGTGCCCCTGGTCACCGTCTGGTTGGCCATCCTGGTCGTGGTGGACAGCGCCACCCGTTGTTGTCTGCAACTGCCTCTCTTCATTACCGGCCCGCATGTCACGGCGGAAGAGATTGTGGCCGCCTTACGCGCCCACTGGCCGGCGGGCATTGAGTTCGTGGTCAGCGATAACGGGGCCCAGTTCATTGCTCAGGCCTTTGCCTGCTTCGCCGCTGAGATGGAGTTCTTGCACGTGCGGATCGCTCCCCACCATCCGCAAACCAATGGCTTAGCCGAGCGCTTTGTGTTGACCTTGAAGCAGTGGCTGGAGAAGCGCAGTTGGAATGGTCCTGACGAACTGGCGGCATTGCTGGCCGAGTTCATCGCCTACTACAATGACCGTCCGCATCAAGCTGCGGAACTGAAGGGGCTGTCCCCTAACGAGTACGCCACCCGCTGCCGGACCTGTTCAAGTTGTTAGGGTACAGGACAAAATTAGGACATTTGAGCTGCCTCAGCTTCAGCCTGAGCCTGCACAGAATAGCCGAAATCCCCGCCAGGGGATTGAAACGAGAGCTCCCCGCTCTCGGTCATCTCCGCGAGCCGTGCCACAGAATAGCCGAAATCCCCGCCAGGGAGGGTTGGACAAGGTTTAGCCTGTTACGTTCTGGTTACGTTTCAAACGTAACAGAGGTGGAAGCCTGTTACCTTTGAAGAAAGCAGCCGCCCTTGGGTCAGTTCTTGTGCTTGATAGAGCAGGAGCGTCCCGTGATCTCTGGATAGCACAAGGGGCAGGCGTAGTGACCACACCGGTGCGGGAACAGGCAGTGTGATTTCTTCAGGAAGATGGATTTGAGGGGCATGCCCAGGCCAGCGGCACAGAGAGGTCGTCCTTCCTCGTCGAACTGCTTGCGATGCTCGGCGCGGTCGGCCCAAGGCACGGCGGCAAAGCCGCCTGCTTCATGGAAGTACTCGTGGACGTAGAAGGCGTCGAAGGCGACATCGAGGGCCCCGAAGCAGGGTCTGTATCCCAGACGGCGTTCCACCTCGGCCATGAGAGGGAAGAAGTAGGAGACGTCGGGCTGGTCGAAGGGCTGGGTGAGCCCGGATGAGGCAAAACTTCCAGCCACCTGGGATTGGGTCAAGCCGTTCCTTACGGACCCAACGGCGCTCACCCAGGGGGTTGAGCGAGTACCGGGCGCGACAGCACGAAGAGAACGCACCGATTCAGGAGCGGCTCAAGGTAGTAGAAGATCTGCTCGCCGATAATCGGCAACAGTTGGAGCGATTGCTCGATCGCTACCTGACAGGGGCCTTTTCCAGCAACATGCTAACCGACCGCAGGACCCGATTGGAGGCGACGATAGCAGCGCTGGAGAGGGAACAAGCCCGTCTGGTGGCTCACCTGGAGGCGCAGACGATCACCAGCGAGCAGATAGAAAACCTCCAGGACTTCGCTACAGAGGTAGCGAAGGGCCTGGAGGCTGCCGATCAGAACCTGGAGACAAAGCGACGGATTATCGAAGCACTGGACGTGGAGGCCACCCTCGCCGTGGAGCATGGGCAGAAGATCATCTATGCCCGCTGTCTGCTGGGTGAGCATCGTTTACAGGTAACGCGTATAACTTCCCGTATTTCCTGCGCAGATAGTCCATGTAGGGTTCGATGCTTATAGGCCCGCCGGTGATGCGTTCGACCAGCTCCGAAGTCGTGAACTTGCTGCCGTGCTGCCAGATATGCTCCTTGAGCCAACCGAACAGCGTGCCGAATTCGCCCCTGGCGATCTCCTCGGGGATCTGGGGATGATCGCGCAGCGCCGCGGCGTAGAATTGGGCGTTCATGATGTTGCCCAACGTGTAGCCCTGGAACGAGCCACCGATGCGGCCAGCGTACCAGTGCACGTCCTGTAACACGCCGTCGCGGTCGTCCGGCGGGACGATGCCTATGTCCGTGCGGAAGCGCTCATGCCAGGCTTCCGGCAGGTCGCCAATGGCCAGGTTGCCCTCCAGCATCTGCGACTCGAAGTCGAAACGCAGCATGACGTGCAGGTTGTAGGTCACCTCGTCGGCGTCGGTGCGGATCAGCGAGCGCTCCACTTTGTTGATGGCCCGGTAGAAGGTGTCCATCTCCACAGCCCCCAGTTGCTGGGGAAAGACCTCTTGCAGCCGGGGGTAGAAGAAGCTCCAGAAGCCCCAGCTGCGCCCAACGATATTCTCCCACAGGCGCGACTGGCTCTCGTGCACCCCCGAAGACGTCCCCCCGCCCAGCGGCGTGCCTTCGAACTCCTTGCGGATGTTCTGTTCGTACATGGCGTGGCCGGCCTCGTGCATGGTGCTGAACAAGGCATCACCGAAGAGGTGCTCTTTGACGCGGGTGGTGATGCGCACATCGTCAATGGAGAACTTGGTGGTGAAGGGATGATGAGTCTTGTCCTCACGGCCGCGGTTGAAGTCGTACCCGAAACGTGCGATCACTTCTCGTCCGAAGGCCAGTTGCTGGGCTTCGGGGAAATGCTGGCGCAGACAGGAATCGTCCGCCGGCGGCTGGGCGGTGATGGCCTGCACCAGGGGCACGAGTCGCTGACGCAGTTCGGCAAAGAGCTCCCGGATGAAGGAGGCCTTCATGCCGTAATCGGAGTAGTCAATGAGAGGGTCGGCGATGTGCTCGTAGCCGGGGAAGAACTCGGCCAGCTCCCGGCTCAAGTCCAGCGTCTTCTCCAGGTAGGGTCGGACGGCAGGGAAGTCGTTGGCCGGCCGCGCCCTGGCCCAGACTTCGTAGGTCCTGGCCGTGTGCTCGTAGAAGCGGGCCACAAACGAGGGCGGCACGTTCACCGCCCGTTCGTACTCGCGCCGCGTGACGCGGATGAGGCTGGCCTCATCCGACTCGTAGGGCAGGCTCTCCTCGTAGGGCCGTAGCTCATCCAGCAGCTTGCCGATGGCCGGGTCCACGAATTTCTCATGGGCGATGCGGCCCAACGTGGCCAACTGGCGTGCCCGGGCCTCGGCGCCGCCGGGCGGCATGTAGGTGGATTGATCCCAGTGCAGCAGCGCCGCCGCCGATTCCAGATCGTTGATCTCGATCAGGCGGTTCTTGAGCTCTTGCAGTTTGGTCTCCATACAAAACTCTCCTTGTTACGGTAGTCGCACATGGCTGCTGCTACAAGATAACACAGAGGGCAGGGATTGTCAAACCCGACAGCCCAACAATTGCCTGGTGCTTCGCTTTCTGGTATAATGGCGTAACTACCTACCCTGTCACTGCGAGCGAAGCGAAGCAGTCTCCTGGAATCGAAACAGGAGATTGCTTCGCCCCTTCGGGGCTCGCAATGACGCCAGCCCACCGCTATATCTCACGTGGCAAGGCCGAAGGTAGGCAGTTACATAATGACAAAGAGGTGTTCGTCAGGAGGGCATCGGTCACGCACGACTGCGAGAGGTTGTCAGTACCGTCATGCAATACGAGCCTATCATCGGCATGGAGGTGCACGCCGAACTGCTCACCGCCTCCAAGATGTTCTGCGGCTGTGATGCCCACATCTTCGGCGCACCGCCCAACACGCACGTCTGTCCGGTCTGCCTGGGCCTGCCCGGCGTGCTGCCGGTCATCAACCGCAAGGCGGTGGAGTATACGCTCATGGCCGGCCTGGCCCTGCACTGCCAGATCGCCGAGTTCTCCGTCTTCGCCCGCAAGAATTACACCTACCCCGACCTGCCCAAGGGCTACCAGATCAGCCAGTACGAGCTGCCGCTCTGCCGCGATGGCTGGCTGGACGTGGAGGTGGACGGCCAGAGCAGGCGCATCGGCATCACCCGCGCCCATCTGGAAGAGGACACGGCCAAGCTGTTCCACGCCGGGGGGTATAGCCTGGTGGACTTCAACCGCGCCGGCGTGCCGCTGCTGGAAATCGTCTCCGAACCGGACATCCGCAGTCCGGAAGAAGCCCGCCAGTACCTGATCAGGCTGCAACAGATCCTGCGCTACCTGGGCGTGAGCAGTGCGGACATGGAAAAGGGGGCGATGCGCTGCGAGGCCAACGTCTCGCTGCGGCCTGTCGGCTCAACAGCGCTCGGCACCAAGGTCGAGGTGAAGAACCTCAACTCCTTTCGTTCGGTGAAGCTGGCCCTGGAGTACGAGATCGAGCGCCAGGCGCGGGTGCTCGAGGCCGGCGGCACCGTCGAACAGGTGACCATGGGCTGGGACGAGGTCCATAACCGTACCGTCGTGCAGCGCAGCAAGGAGTACGCCGACGACTACCGCTATTTCCCCGAGCCGGACCTGCCGCCGCTGGAGATCAGCCGGGAGTGGGTGGCGGAGATCCGCTCGCGGCTCCCTGAATTGCCCGAGGCCAAACGAGCGCGCTTTATCGCCGACTACGGGCTGGATGCCCAGCAGGCGGAGGTGTTGGTGCAGGAGCGGGCGGTGGCCGATTACTTCGAGGAGGCGGTGGCCGCCTACGGCGGCGCGGCGCGTGCCGTCGCTCCCTGGATCAGCGGGGAGCTGTTCCGGCTGCTGCGTGCTCAGGGCCTGGAGATGGCCGAGGTGCCCGTTCCGGCGAAAGCGCTGGCCGATTTGCTCATCCTCATAGATGAGGGTAAAATCACCTCCGGCACTGGCAAGCAGGTGCTGGCCCAGATGTTCGCCAGCGGCCGCTCGGCGGCGGAGATCGTGGAGGCCGAAGGACTGGCCCAGGTGAGCGATGCGGCGACTCTGGAAGCCGCAGTGCGCAAGGTGCTGGCCGCCTATCCGGACGAGGTGGCGAAGTACCGTGAGGGCAAGAGCCAGATCATCGGCTGGCTGATGGGCCAGGTGATGCGGGAGACGAAGGGAAAAGCCAACCCGCAGTTGGTACGTGAGCTTCTGGAGCGGCAACTGCGGCAGTGTTGAGGCGCGAGAATGAGACAAGGGACGGAGGACGAACGACGAAGGACGGATTCGTCGTTGGCCACAAGATTGGAGAAAGGAATGCGCAGACATCGTTTTGGGATAGGGGTACTGTTGATCGCCCTGCTGGCCGCCAGCCTGGGCTGTTCGGTGAGCAGTTTGCTGGTGCGGGCGCCGACGCCGCAGCCCACACCGACCAGGACCTTGCGGCCCACGTTCACGCCCACGCCTTCTGAGACGGGGGGACAAGGAGACAAGGAGACAAGGGGACAGGAAGAAGGTCTCCCCCTCTCCCCGTCTCCCCCTCTCGTCACAGATACGCCGACGGTGGAACCTACACCGACGGACACGCCGCTGCCGCCCACCGATACGCCTGTGCCGCCTACTCCCACACCGGAACCGGCCTATGTGATCGTGCTGCAGGACAGGGTCAACGTGCGCAGCGGGCCGGGCACCGCTTACCCGGTGCTGGGACAGGTGACCAGGAACACCCGGTTGGAGATCGTGGCCAGGAACCCTCAGGGCGACTGGTGGCAGGTATGTTGTTATCAGGGGCAGCAGGTGTGGATCGTGGCCCGCCTGGTGCAGACGCAAGGCTCGACGGCGGCGATTCAGGTGGCGGCCAACATCCCGCCGCCTCCGCCGCCCACCCCGACGCCGCGCCGCCTGCCCACGGCGACGCCGCTACCCGCGGCCACACCCACCCCGGCATATCTCTTCTATCCCTCGGCGCAGGGCAATTTCCCTACGACCAACGACTGGCTGCTGATCCAGGCCAAAATCTGGAACACACAGAAAACGCCACTCCCGGGCTATCGCCTCAAGGTGCAGAAGATCACCGGTGGGGGCGGGGAATGGATCAGCAATCCATCGGAAAGCGTCTGGTTTGGCACTACGTGGTCCAAGAGCTTCGGCGATTACAAGGACGTCAACGTCAAGATAGACACCAATGGCAGCAGCGAACAGGGCACGAATACATGGAGAGTCTGGGTCATTGATGGCAGCGGTCAGCAAGTCTCGCCTGTAGTGGAGATACATACCGATGCCAAGACACTGCGCTGGCACTACCTGGAGTTCCTGGCCAGGTAGGTCGGGATTTCCGCTGCTGCCAGTCAGGGGACCGACCAGGAACTGAATGCCTGCGGCAATGCCATTGCACATTCCGCAATCCGCAATCCGCAATCCGCAATCGGAGAGATGGATCATGCATCAACATAACCGCTGGGCGGCGGTGTTTGCTGCCCTGGTGCTGCTCTTCACCCTGGGCTGCTCGGTGGGCCGGCTGATCGCCGGCAAACCGACGCCCACCCCTACGCTGGCCAGGACGCCACGCCCCACGTTCACGCCCACGCCCTTCGTCGCCCCCACCGCCACGCCTATACCGCCCACCCCCGCGCCAGAGCCGGCGACGCCGACGCCCACGCCGGAGCCGTTGCCGCCGACGGACACGCCTACACCACCCCCGCCCACGGATACGCCGGTGCCGCCGACCCCGACGCCGGAGCCATTGCCCTTCATCGTGGTCACGTCGGATCGGGTGAACGTGCGCAGCGGGCCGGGCACGTCCTACCCGCGGGTGGGGCAGGTCACCCAGGGGCAGCGGTTGGACATCGTGGGCAAGAACCCGGCCGGCGACTGGTGGCAGGTGTGCTGCGTCAACGGCCAGCAGGTGTGGATCACCGGCAATCTGGTGCAGGCGCAGGGCAACCTGGGCCGCGTGGCGGTGGCAGCCAACATCCCGACGCCCCCACCGACGGCCAGACCGCAGCCTACGGCCACGCCCGCGCCGACCGCCACGCCGGTGCCGCAGTACGATTTCCGTGTGTTGCGTCCGGCCGAGGGACGTGTGAACACCAATCCCTTGATCACGGTGTGGATACAGTTGTATGACAAGCTGGACAACGCGGCTGGGGGCTATGTGGTGCGTGTCACGCGCGGCGGGGTGACGGTCGGCGAGGCGACCACGGTCTACGCTGAGGGGGCCAAAGGGGGATGGTTGTGGGCCTACGGCGGCTTGCCCAATATGTTTATCTACAACGCCAAGATCGAACTCCCCCTGGTTGAAGGAGCCTACGAGGCCTACATCCTCTCGGGCGGCCGGCAGGTATCTGAGCCCATTGGCTTCACGGTAGCTGGCGACACACGCGAGTTCATCCTGACCTGGAAGCAGAAGTAAGCCTTGCTCCGGCCGTGTCCACGGCACTCCGCCGGGCCCGCTTGAGGTTTCTGCAAGCCGTAAATAGGACGGAACCGCGTCGCCCCCAAGCCTGCGGCCCGATGGCTTACGTAACACGGGCTTTAGCCTGTCTGTGTAGGACAGGCTAAAGCCTGTGTTACAAACCGACGATGCTTATGCAAGCCGGAATCAGCGATGATGGGCGAAGCCAGGAGTGATTTGACGACAGAGGGCTCACCTTCCCCCAGCCTCTCCCTCAGAGGGAGAGGGAATGCTCTGCTCGGCGGACGTTTACGGCGAGCCTTCTCCCTCGCCCCCCGTCTCTGCTCCGAAAATGTCACCCTGAGCGCAGCGAAGGGTCTCCTGAGCGCAGCGAAGGGTCTCCTGAGCGCAGCGAAGGGTCTCCCGCTCAGGCAACCAGGAGATTCTTCGCTCCCCTTCGCCTTCGCTCAGGGCAGGCCCTTCGCCTTCGCTCAGGGCAGGCCCTTGGTCGCTCAGAATGACATTGTGCTTCGTGGTGGCCTGTCAGGTCACTGGCTCCTCGTCATCACGCTGTTGGCCGTGCTGCTGCGGGTGCTGCGGCTGGATTTCCAGCCGCTGTGGTGGGACGAGGGGTACAGCCTCTACTTCGCCACCAACCCGCTGGCGGAGATGGTCGCCCAGACGGCACGGGACATCCATCCCCCGCTCTACTACGCCCTGCTGCACGGCTGGATCGGCCTCTTCGGGCCGTCGCCGGTGGCCGTGCGGCTGCTTTCCGTGGCCATCGGGGCGCTGACCGTGCCGCTGGCCTATGCCGCAGGGCGTTTTCTCGGCGGCTCCCGCGTCGGCCTGCTCGCCGCCTTACTCCTGGCCGTCAACCCCCTGCACATCTTCTACTCGCAGGAAGTGCGCATGTACGGGCTGGTGGCGCTGCTGGGGCTGCTGTCCACGCTATGCGCGCTGTGGCTGTTGCTGGGTGACGACAGGCGAGGCAAGGGGCAAGAAGCAGAAAGCAAGAGGCAAGAAGCAAGAAGCAAGAGGCAAGAAGCAAGAAGCAAAAAACAAGAGGCAAGAGGCAGAAGCCAAGAGGCAGGCAGCAAGACACAACATGAAACACGGAACACGAAACACGAAACCAGGAAAACATCCCGCCTCTTCCTTTACGGGGCATATATCCTGTCCACGACGGCCGCGCTGTACACCCAGTACTACGCTGCCTTTCTGCCCCTGGCCCATACGCTCTTCGCCCTCTGGCACTGGCGGCGGGCGCCGCGCCGCTGGCTCGGCTGGCTGGGGGCGCAACTGCTGATCGGTCTGGCCTACCTCCCCTGGCTGCTTTACGCCGCGCCGCAGCTCGTCCCCTACGTGGCGCAGAAGGTGGTCAAGGACGCCGACCGCCCGCTGGGCCTGCTGGCCTACTTCGCCCGCCACCTGGCCGCCTTTGCCGCCGGGCACGGCGAGGGGCCGCTGGCCCGCTGCTGGTGGCTCGGCTTGTTGGTGTTGCCCTTGATCGCCTGGGGTCTGTGGCTGCGGATTGCGGATTGCGGATTGCGGATTGCGGATTGCACATCGCAGATCGCTAATCGCCAATCGCCAATCGCCAATTGCCATGCTACCGACTGCCAATCTACCATCTTCCTGCTCACCACGCTCTTCATCCCCCTGGCCATCGGCTTTGCCCTGAACTTGCGTTATCCCTTCTTCCCCCCGCGCGGCGAGCGGCTGTTGCTGCTGGCGCTGCCGTCGTTTGTGCTGTTGGCGGCGCTGGCCCTGGAGGGGCTGTGGGGACGGCTGCGCGGCGTGGGCTGGCTGGCGTTGGGCCTCTTCCTGCTCCTCAGCGCGCTCAGCCTGGCTGGCTTCTATACCGTGCCCCGCTACGCTGACGACGACTACCGCCCGCTCATCGCCCGCGTGCAGGCGCTGGCCCGGCCCGACGACGTCGTCTTTTGCGTCTTCCCCTGGCAGGTCGGCTACTTCCGCGCCTACGCCCCCGCCGGGCCTGAGGTGGTGCGCAGCCCCAGTCCTGCCTGGGGCGAGGAGGTGCAGGAAGCGCTGGAGCTGCCGCTGGCCACGGGCCGTCACCTCTGGGTGCCCGCCCACCTGGCCTTGGGCGGCATCTTGGAAGGAGCCATCGAGCAACACCTGCTGGGCAGCGCCTACCCTGTGCTCAACGAGTGGCACGGGCCGAACACCCGCCTCTTGGGCTTCGCCGCAGCCGAGCCGCAGGGCGAGGGGCCTGGCGGCGTGGATTTCGGTGGGCAGCTCAGGCTGATCGGCAGCCGCTGGGGACCATCCTCGCTGAGCGCGGACAACGCCATGCTGGCCGTGGAGCTGACCTGGCAGCGGCTGGCGGATATGGGGGCCGACGTGCGCGTGGCCCTGCGCCTGGCCGATGGGCAGGGGCGCAGTTGGGTGCGGCGCGATAGCATGCCGCAGGGCGGCTCCTTCCCCTTCCACCTGTGGCCGACAGGCGAAACTGTACGTGACCGTCATGGCCTGCTGGTGGCTCCGGGCACGCCACCGGGCGACTACGAACTACGCCTCTCCGTGGTGGGAGGCGAGGAGGGCCGTGCCCTGGACGTGCTGGACGGGCGGGGACAGCCGCAGGGCACCGAACTGGTGCTGGGGGTCGTGCAGGTGACCATGCCCGCCAGCCCCCTTTCGCCAGCGCAGTTGCCCATCGAGCATCGGCAGCATCTGGACCTGGATGGGAGTGTGCGTTTCCTGGGGCACAGCGGCGGCGAAGGGCCACTTGCTCCAGGCGACCTGCTGTCGGTGAGCCTCTTCTGGCAGGCACGGCGAGACGTGGACGAGGAACTCATCGCCTTTGTGCAGTTGTTGGACGGCGAGGAGCGACTGGCCGCCGGCTGGGAAGCGCCGCCCGGGGCGGGATACCCCAGCAGTCGCTGGCGGGCCGGCGACCTTCTGCACACGCAGGCTGCCCTGCGCCTGCCGGCCACTCTGGCCGATGGCCGCTACACCCTCATCGCCGGCCTCTTCCGCGCTGCGGACAAGACACGGCTGCGCGCTGGCCGAGGCGATCACATCACCCTGGCCCAGGTGCGCGTCGTCGGCCGGGCGCACAACTTCACACCACCTGCGCCGGCATATCGTCTCGAAGCTAACTTTGCTGACAAGGCACTGCTCGTTGGTTACGATCTGAGCGTTTCATCCCCTATCCCCCATCCCCTATCCCCTATCATCCTCACCCTGCACTGGCGGGCCGAGGCGCTGATGGATGTCCCCTACACCATCTTCGTGCACTTGCTGGACGGCGAGGGGCGCTTCCGTGGCCAGGATGACCGCCCGCCGGCCGGCGGCGCTTTGCCCACCACGGGCTGGCTGCCGGGGGAATATGTCGCCGACGAGCACCGCCTGCAGATCAGCGCCGAAGCCGCAGCGGGGCCGCATCTGCTGGAGGTTGGGCTGTACGACCCGGCGACAGGCGAGCGCCTGCCCCTGCTGGATGAGCAAGGCAATGTGATCGGCGACAGGGTGTTGCTGGAGGAGACACCGGTGGTGGTGGGAATGCAGGGTATGTGAGACATGGAGTGGGGCACGTGGAGCGGGGGTGCAGGAGGCAAAAGGTGCCCCAAGTTTCACGTTTCAGGTTTCACGTTTCAGACGTTGGTGAGAACCAAAGACGTTGCAAAGAGGGGGACTGTGTTTAGTTCAGGCCATCAGGCGCATCAAGTGGACATCGTCATGATCGGCCACTTCGCCAGGGACCTGCTGGTCGTTGGCGGCCAGGGGACGGTCTCTTCGGGCGGAGCGGTGTACTACGGCGGTATCGCCCTGGCCCGCCTGGGGCACCGCGTGGCCGTGGTCACGCGGCTGGCGGCAGAGGACTTCGGCCGGCTGGACGAACTGCGAGAAGAGGGCATCCTCGTCTTCGCCCAGCCGGCGGAGCAGACCTCGGGCATCGAAAACGTCTACTTCACCGCCGACATGGACCGCCGTCTCTGCAAGCCACTGGGCTTCGCTGGCCCCTTCCGGCGGGAAGACATACCGGACATCGAGGCCAAAGTCTTCCTGGTCGGCCCGATCATGGCCGGCGAGGTGGACCTGCCTCTGGTCGAGGCCCTGGCGCAGAGGGGCAGGCTGGCGCTGGACGTGCAGGGCTTCGTCCGGGTCAGGCGGGGAGACGACCTGGTCTTCGAGGACTGGCCGGAGAAGGAGGAGGGGCTGGCCTGCGTGGACGTGCTGAAGCTGGACAGCGCCGAGGCGGAGGTGCTGACCGGCCAGGCGGACATGCATCGGGCCGTCGAGGAGCTGGCCGCGCTCGGCCCGCAGGAGATTGTGCTGACCCATGCCGGCGGCGTGCTGGTGTATGCCGGGGACCGCGCTTACGAAGCACCCTTCCGGCCACGGCAGATCGCAGGCCGCACAGGGAGGGGCGATACCTGCTTTGCCGCCTACCTGGGCCGGCGATTGAGTGCTCCGCCGCAGGAGGCCTGCCGTTTCGCCGCCGCCGTGACCTCGTTGAAGATGGAGAAGCCAGGCCCGTTCAAGGGCTCTCGGCAGGAGGTGGAGCAGTATCTGGCGGCCTATCCGTAGGCAGGCGGTGCACATCCACCGCCTGTGGGCCTTTGGGCGTCTGTTCGACGGCGAACTCCACCAGTTCGCCCTCGCGCAGGCTCTCCAGCCCCTCGGCCAGGCCGCTGCGGTGCACGAAGATTTCGTCGCCGCTGGTCAGGGTGATGAAGCCCCAGCCTTTGGCGCGGCTGTACCACTTCACCCGGCCGCGACGCCGGCCAGGCGGGGCGGCCAGCCGCTGACAGGCCGGGCAACGTGTGGGCGGCTCCAATGGCGCCCCTTGCTCAGCCAGCTTGCGCTGCTGGGTGACCGTCCAGATGAACTCAACGCCGCATTCCTGGCAGGTCAGCAGCGTGTCGGCGAAGGTTTGCCTCTCGGTGCTCATGGTGCCTTTTCCTGTGGAATCGCCGGTTTGACAAGATAGGGCGATGCGGGTAAAATATATGTGTGGCGATAATCAGGCGACGTAGCCAAGTGGTTAAGGCAGGGGTCTGCAAAACCCCGATCGCCGGTTCGAATCCGGCCGTCGCCTCCTCTTAAGGCTGGCATCTGCGGATGCCGGCCTTTTTGTTTGGGTGCATTTCAGTTTTTTGGAAATGTCATTGCGAGCCGAAGGTGAAGCAATCTCCTGCCAGCTAGTGGGAGATTGC
>JARYMM010000075.1 GCA_029907105.1 Anaerolineae bacterium
ATGAACAATGATACACCCATCCTGGCCAAAGCGCAAGTTCTAACTATGCGGTTGTTAACGTGCGGTCAAAGGTCATGTTAGCTGTTAAGGTGCTCGGAAGCCGTGCAGGAGCTAACCTGCCGTGGCCGGGTTCGTGGTCGTGTCCTGCTATCCAAGGCTATCGGCGGAGATCGTAAGCGTATACGGGGGCTGCTACACAACCGAAGCTGGTGCAGATGGCCTTTTGCTTGGTCATCACCCCAGGTAGAAAGCCTCGATAGCTTGGCATTGAACGTTCGGTAAACACGACCACACTAACCCTTACGACAATGTGCGGAATGCAAGCTTGAGTGCCGATTTGTTGCATTTCCCTCGTGACCTGGTCGAGTATGTGATTTGCCATGAGTTAGCGCATTTGCGGGTGCCGAAGCATGGCAAGGGGTGGCAAGCCCTGATGGGCGCTTACCTGCCCGACTGGCGGGAGCGGGAGCGTCGGTTGGCCGGCTGGGTGATGCTGAGGCGCACCCCTGCGAGGTCTCACCGCTGCCGATAATGCACGTCCGGCAAGGAGCGGAGGCGCTGTGCCGCCGCTTCGGCAGGGATGTCCCGCTGCGGCTCGGCCAGCATCTCGTAGCCAACCATGAACTTGCGTACCGTGGCCGAACGCAGGAGCGGCGGGTAGGTGTGCACATGGAGGTGCCAGCCGGGGTAGTCCCGCCCGTCGGTCGGCTGCTGGTGAAAGCCCATGGAGTAGGGAAACGAAATCTCGAACAGGTTGTCGTATTTGGTGGTCAACCGCTTGATGATCTCCGCCAGCCCGTCCCGCTCCGCCCTGGTCAACTCCAGCAGCGACGGCACGTGGCGACGGCTGAGCAGCAGGGTCTCGAAAGGCCAGACGGCCCAGAAAGGCACCAGGGCCACGAAATGCTCGTTCTGGCAGACCATGCGCTCCTGCACCTTTTCCTCCAGCGCCAGGTAGTCGCACAACAGGCAGGAACGTTTTTCCTGCCAGTAATCCGTTTGCGCCGCCAGCTCTTTGGCCGGCTCGTGGGGGATGCTCTCGTTGGCCCATACCTGGCCATGCGGGTGCGGGTTGCTGGCCCCCATCATGGCCCCCTTGTTCTCGAACACCTGCACGTGGTTGATCTGCGGCCGCGTCCCCAGCTCCTCCGTCTGCTCCGCCCATACGTCCACCACCTTACGGATGTCCTCCAGGGCCATCTCCGGCAGCGTCAGGTCGTGGCGCGGCGAGAAACAGATGACGCGGCACAGCCCCCGCTCGCTGCGCGCCACCAACAGTCCTCGCTCGTCCATCTTGCCGGCCGGCGTATCCGGCAGCAAGGCGGAGAAATCGTTATCGAAGACGAAGGTTTCCGTGTACAGGGGATTGCGCACACCGCCGGCGCGTTCGTTGCCCGGGCAGAGGTAACACTGAGGATCGTAGCGCGGCCGCTCCTCCGGCGGCAGCTTCTCCACCTGCCCCAGCCAGGGGCGCTGGGTGCGGTGCGGCGAGACCAGGATCCACTCCCGGGTCAAGGGATTATAGCGGCGGTGCGGATGATCAATCAGGCCAAACGCCCTCGTCATTCTCGCCTTCCTTCGCGCCGGCATCCCGGTCTACCAGGGCCGTAACCCTTTGCCCTTCAGCAAACCATCCAGCCAGGCGGCCTCCTCCGCTGAGAGGGCCACCGGCGGCGGCTGCCGGTAGTTTATCAGGCCATCATAGCCGCCGATGTCATAGCACTGCCTGAAGATGGCTTGCAGGTCCAACTCCACATCGGGGTCAGGCGCCCGCAGGGGGATGCGCAGTCGTGGCAGGGGCGACGGCAAGGGGATGGGGTACAGTTCGTAGCGGTAGCGTTCCGGCGCCCGCCACACACAGACCAGATAGCGATGCGGAGGCAGACGGGAGTAGCCTTCCTCGGGCAGGGCCACGGTGGGCAGGCCGCTGGAAAGCAGGTCTATCTCCACCAGGTGGACTCCGCCGTCCTGCATGGCCTGCTGCTTGCTCCGGTAGAGGCGATGTCCCTCCCCGGCCGTCTTGTTGGCCGGGCTGAGCACCTCGATGACGGTCACCACTTCGTCGCCAGCGGTGTGAAAAATCTCGATAAAGGGCTCCCGGTGCTCGGCCGGGGGAACAGTAAGCACAACAGGGGAGACCAGCGGGGCTTCGACTTCGGCGGCCTCCGGGGTTCCCATCTCATAAAGCGGCCTGGGCTCCTGGAGCGGTCGCTGGATCAGGACGATGTCTGGATACATCGTCTGGGGATAGGCCAGGATGTATAACCGCTCGCCCATGCGGGCGTAGTAACGAGGGCGTATCTGGGGTTGCAGAGTATCGGCGATATAGGTGACCAACCGTTGGTGCAGGTCTGGCCAGCGGGTCGGCTCTTCCAGATAAGGATCCATTCCAGGGAAAGGACTGGGCATCGTTCACCTCCATTCTGTCAACACGCGCTGCGCGGCAGCCACGCCCACGCCCGGCTCGAACTTGTAGCCGCAGGCACGCAGCCCTGTCTCCAGCGCGCCGATGGTGGCCAGGAGGTCACCCGGCTTCGTCGCCCCCATGTGCCCGATGCGAAAATAGCGAGCTTTGATCTGCGGATGCAACCCACCGGCCAGGATGGCTCCCGCCGCCTGCACTTTGGGCAGCAACTCCGCCCCCGTGACCCCCTGCGGGAAATACGGCGCGCTCATCGTCACCGCAGCGTGGGCAGGGTCCGTGGGCACCTGGTCCAACCCCAGGGCCGCTATAGCCGCCTGGCACGCTGCACCCAGCCGGCGGTGGCGGGCAAAGCGGACCTCCATGCCCTCGGCCAGGATCTGTCCCAGGCTGACGTTGAGGGCGCAGATGAGATTGACCGGCGGCGTGCCGAAGTAGGAGGGCCGCCGCGCCTCGTAGGCCTCCATGATCGGCAACCACTGGCCCCAATCGGCGTAATAATTGCCCACCGGCGTCTTTCGGGCACGCCAGGCCTCCAGCGCCCGCCGGCCGGCCACCAGCAGCGCCAGCCCCGGCGGCACGCCGATGGCCTTCTGCGAGGCGGTCAGCGCCAGATCTATGCCCCACGCCTCCTGGCGCAGTTCCTCGCCGGCCACCGAGCAGACGCCATCGAGCACGGTCAGCACGCCGTACTGCTGGCCCAGCGCGCCCAGCGGCCGCGGGTCCACGCGCACCCCCGTCGAGGTGTCCACGTGGGTGAGGGTCATCAGCTTGTATTTACCACCGCGCAGGGCAGCCTCGACCTCTTCCAGGTCTACGGTGCCCCCCAGCGGGGCGCGCAGCACGGTCACCTCGGCACCGTAGCGGGCCAGCAGCTCGGCGTAGCGTTCGCCGAAGTAGCCGGTGCTGAGCACCAGGGCCCGCTCGCCCGGCTCGACCAGATTGGCTCCGGCCATATCCATGGCCAGTGTGCCCGACCCGGCCACGACGAAGGGCTGGCCCGAAGGGCACAACCACACCTCCCGCATGCGCTCCAGCGCCTGGCCGAAGGCCTCGATGAACTCGGGCGCCACGTGACTGGTCGTCGGCGCGCCCAACGCCTGTAGCACCGCCGGCTCGAACTCGATGGGACCAGGGATCATCAGCAATGTGCGGTCTTTCATGATCGTCGTTCTCCTCGTATTATGTGCTCCTGCTGGACGGCCACGTCCAGCAGCCAGGCGCCGGACTAAGGTCCGCCGTGAGCGATTTTCAGGCTCTTAAAAAATGGCCATATCAGAGGCGATCTCCCCCGACGCCTGGTGTTTTATGTTGTCAGTGTCTCCAGCAGGCGCTCGGCGGCCTGACAACGCGCCAGCACCCGCTCCCGCCCCAGGATGGCCAGCGTGCCGAAGAGGGGTGGGGCGACCTCTTTGCCTGTGGTGGCCAGGCGCAGGATGCCGAAGAGCTGCCCCGTTTTCAGCCCCAATTCCGTGGCCAACAGACGCAGCCTTTTCTCCAGAGCCTCGGCGTCAAACGTCGGCATCTCGGCCAGGGCGGCACGGGCGGCGCGCAGCGCGGCCAGCGATTCCGCTGCCGTCATATTCTTGCCCACCAGCAGTTCCGGCTTGACATGCACCTGGTCGGTGAAAGCGAAATCTATGAACGGCGTGGCCTCGCTCAGCAGCTTGATGCGCTCCCGGATCAGGGGGATGAACAGCCGCAGCTCCGGCCGGGAGCGCAGCTCTCCTTCGGACAGACCCAGGTCGGCGGCGACGAAGGGCAGCAGCCGCTCGTACAGCTCCTCCTCGGGCAGCTCGCGGATGTAGACCCCGTTCATCCACTCCAGCTTGTCGAAGGGGAAAGCCGCCGGAGAGGAGTTGAGGTCCTCCAGGGCAAAACGGGAGATGGCCTGCTGGCGGGTGAAGATTTCCACCTCGGGGTCGTAGGACCAGCCAATGCCGGCCAGGAAATTGAACATCGCCTCCGGCAGATAGCCGGCGGCGCGGAACTCTCGGACGAAGACGGGATATTCGACGCCCCCGGCCATCTTCTTGCGCTTGCTCATCTTGCCCTTGCCCGTGGGATCGAGGATGATGGGCAGGTGGGCATAGACCGGCGGCTCCCAGCCGAAGGCGGCGTAGAGATGGACGTGGATGGGCACACTCGACAGCCACTCGTCGCCCCGCATGATGTGGGTGATGGCCATGTGATGGTCGTCAATGACGTTGGCCAGATGGTAGGTGGGCCAGCCATCGGATTTCAAGAGCACCGGGTCGCGAATACTGGCGTTATCCTTGCAGATGTCGCCATAGACGATGTCGTGGAAGCAGACCTCACCCTCCAGGGGCACTTTGAGCCGCACCACGGGCACGATGCCCTGGGCCTCGTACGCCGCACGCTCCCTGGCGCTCAGATGGCGGCAGTGGCGATCGTAGCCGATGTCGGACTCGCCGCCCTGCCGCTGCTCCTGCCGCAGGCGGGCCAGCCGCTGCGGCGAGCAGTAGCAGGGGTAGGCATGGCCTTCATCCACCAGTTGCCGTGCGTAGTGCCGGTACATCTCCAGGCGCTGCGACTGGAAGTAGGGGCCATAGTCGCCGCCCACCTCGGGACCTTCGTCCCAGTCCAGGCCCAGCCAGCGCAGCCCGGCCAGGATGTCATCGAGGGCGTCCGGCACGTAACGGGTGCGGTCTGTATCCTCAATGCGCAGGATAAACTTGCCGCCGTGACGGCGGGCAAAAAGCCAGTTGAAGAGCGCCGTGCGCGCCCCGCCGACGTGGAGATAGCCGGTGGGGCTGGGTGCCATGCGCACGCGGACGGTATCGGTCATAAGTTGTTTCTCCTCCGCACAGTGAGCACACAAGCAAACCGAGAGAACTTCAAACCTCAAACTTCAAACCCCCAATTCAGCCCTGGTGGGCCCATTCCGTCTGCGGCCCATTGGCACTTTGAAGTTTGGAGTTTGGAATTTGCGTCTCGTCCCTTGTGGGGACTGCCAGGTCAGGAATCTCGGGATGGAAGCGCCACCGGCGCGGGCCAGGCCGCTCCAGCCGTCCACTGGCCAGCCAGCGGCGATAGCGAGCGCGCGCCAGCCGGGCGAGGATGCGTTCTCCCTGCGGATGCAGTCCTCTTCCGAAGGCCAGTGCTCGCAAGCATTCAGGCGGTCAATCAGCAGGTCCTCTTTGCCGATGAGGTACACTACCTCCTCGCCAAT
Organism: Anaerolineae bacterium; assembly: GCA_029907105.1. Lineage (GTDB taxonomy): Bacteria > Chloroflexota > Anaerolineae > UBA3071 > UBA3071 > JARYMM01. Next base: position 5,616 of record JARYMM010000075.1, read on the forward strand.
ACTCACCGCCTCCACCCGGTCGGGCGAGCCGTGCAGGTCCGTATCGGGGAACTCCACGGCCAGGTCCACGTCCTCACGGTACCAGTAGCGCCCCTCGCGCTGGAAGCCAGCCGCCTGCAGCACCTTTGCAGCGGCAGCGATGTCCGTGCACACCAGATCCACATCCCCCGTGGCATAATCGCCCAGGGTGTAAAACTCCAGCGCATGACCGCCCACAACGATGGGGCGCACGCCCTGAGGAGCCAGCATACGGGTGAGCCAGGCGACAAAGCGCAGCCGCCGTTCCAGGCGGTCGCCGATGCTGGCCAGTTCTCGCCAAAAGGCCGTTCCGGGATCGTCAGGCATAGGTATCCTCCAGGAGCGGGTTGAGGCGCAATGCCTGGCGCAGCCAACGCTCGCTGTCCGGTAGCTGCCACCTCTTTTGCAAACGATAGGTCGGCGAGGGGCGGAAGGCACGGCGCACCGCTTCCGGCTCGACGTTGCCCACGATGTCCATTTCCTCCAGCCTGCCCGCGCCCAACCCCGCCTGGTGGCAATAGTGCAGGTAGCCGACGCCTTCGATAGGGAACCCCATCAACTCCGCCGTCAGCGCGTCGGCGGCCAGGAAATCGGTGCTGGCCACGGCCACGCGCCAGGCCACAGCATCGCCCCGCGTGGGGCCGTCCCCCTCCATGCCCACCCAGCCGTCAATGACGCTCAGGTGCGGGCGCAGCAGCGGGGCCAGAGCGAACAGGTTCAGGTTGAGCCAGGGCAGACCCTGGTGCATGCGCTGCTTGTCGCTGCCGTTGGAGCGGCTGAGATAGGCGGCCTTCATCCATTCCAGCAGCGAGAGGTTCTTGACCCAACCGGGCAGATTGGCGTAGAGGCCGCGTCCGGTCAGGGCCAATCTCTTCTGCGGCCGGGCCACGGCATCCACGCAGGCCTCGGCGCTGCGGGCGATTTCCAGCAACGGCTCCGGCAGGCACAGCGCCCAGCGGCTGATCAGGCTGCCCATGATCATGTTCTTCAACCCCAGGGTGACGATGACCGCGTCGTGGGTCTTGGGCGGGCCGATGGCGATGCGGCAGTCGCTCTGCAAGGCGGTGCGGGCGACCTGCACCGTCAGCGGACGCCGGCGGCGATCGAAGATGCGCACGGTGGCCGGCTCATCGGCGTTGAGATCGCGCAGTTCGACACCCGGGTACTCGTCGGGCAGGCCCAGATAGCCGTAGTTGGCGAACCCCTCCCAGGTATTGCGGGTGGCCGCGCCCTCGCCGATAACGATGGGGCCGGCGTAGCGGCAGCGCAGCCAGTCGAGAAGCGCTCGCACTGCCTCTACATGGGTGGCCGAGAGAGGCCGCTCGGTGGAGACGAAATTGGGCTTGATGAGCACACAGCGCCTGCTGGCCCAGTCTATGCCTTCCCCCACCAGGTCCAAAGCCTGTGTGATGTTCTGACGACGGTCGTCGCCCTGGATCAAAGCCACTTTGCTGATAGCCATCACTCCTCAGGACCATAATTGTAGCATAACTCGTTCGCTTTGACAACGTAGGCGTCTATCCCCAGGGCATTCCCAAAGCCCACACAAGCAGCCGATCTCGCCGCCGAAGAGGCCGGGCACACCGAGAAAAGCCCCTTGCCCCGCGCCCTCTGTGGTGCCATGGCCCGTCTACCTTATTTAAAGAGGTCAACTGATTTGACTCCCTGGCTTAAATATGCTATAGTAGCATATCGGATCAGGGCTCCGGCGGGGAGCTCGGGCGTATGGCCGGGATGTTGACCTCCCGCCACTGTAAGGATTGTGAGGTACTAGCAATAGCCAGAGATAGAATACGCGTCAACGAGGACATCTGGGCTCGCGAGGTACGGGTGATTGGTCCCGATGGCAAACAAATCGGCATCATGTCCGTCCCCGAGGCGCTGGAGATAGCCTATGGCCGCGGGCTGGACCTGATCGAGGTTGCCCCGCAAGCCAACCCGCCTGTGTGCCGTATCCAGGACTACGGCAAGTATCGCTTTGAGCAGACCAGGCGGGAAAAAGAGGCCCGGCGTTCCCAGAAGCAGGTCGAGGTCAAGGAGATCCGACTGCGCCCCAAGACCGGCGAGCACGACATCGCTGTTCGGCTTCGAGCGGCGCGCCGTTTCCTGGAAAGCGGGGCCAAGGTCAAGGTATGGATGCGTTTTCGTGGCCGGGAGGTGTCCCATCCTGAGGTGGCACTGGCCCTGCTGGAACGGGTCGCCAATGAACTCTCGGACGTGGCGGCCGTGGAGCAGCGGCCCGCCCGCCAGGGGCGCACGATGCTGATGATCCTGGCCCCTGCCAGCGGCAAGAAGAGACGCCTCCAGCCAGAGAAAGAAACGGTGGAAGCGCCCACCGGAGAAGAGGCCGCGGCTGAGGAAGAGGAAGAAGAGACTCCCGAGAGCCCGTCCGAAGACGCGGAAAGCTGAGGCCCTGGCAACGGCCGGAACTTTCCAGGCTCAGTAGATGGAAAATCGCTCCGCCAGGATCGTCAGATCCTGGCGAAAACCGGGGATCTGATGATCCCCTCAGAGCAAATTTCCATCCACTGAGGCTCTATGACGCTTTTGCCTCTTCAAACGAATACCGCCAACAAACCCCCTCGCATCGGGGATGGCTCCCCTTTTCTGCAGCGAGGGGGCTTGTATGCATTGAAGCAGTGAAGCGAGGTTATCATGCCCAAGATCAAAACCCATAAAGCTGCCGCCAAACGATTCCGTTATAGCGGCACGGGCAAGCTGATGCGCACCAAGAGTGGCAAGAGCCACCTCAGACGCAAGAAGCCGCAACGGGTGAGACGACAATACGCCGAAACCTTTGAAGTCCCGTACAAAGGACAGCGCAAGAGGGTGCGCAGGCTGGCCCCTTATTTGAAGAACAAATAACGTCCCGCAGCTGCCAGGCGCGTGGGATCGAGAGTGAGGAAGTGATATGCCCAGAGTTAAAACAGGTGTGACCGCCCGCAAGCGACACAAGAAGGTGCTGAAACTGACCAAGGGGCAATACGGCAGCAAGCATCGCCTCTATCGTCGCGCCCACGAGGCGATGATGAAGTCCCTGTGGTATGCCTACCGCGACCGCCGCGACCGCAAGCGCGATTTTCGCCGCCTGTGGATCACACGCATCAACGCCGCGGCGCGGGAAAACGGCCTCTCCTACAGCCGTTTCATCTACGGCCTGCAGCGGGCCGGCGTGGCCGTGGACCGCAAGATGCTGGCCGACCTGGCAGTGCGCGATAGCGCTGCCTTCGCTCAATTGGCCGACGTGGCGCGAACAGCCATCGGCGAATGATCACCAGCCCGGCCAACGAGAAGGTCAAATATGCCCGTGCGCTGCGCCAACGCCGCCAGCGGGCCCGAGAAGGGCGCTTCCTCATCGAGGGTGTGCGCCTGTTGGAAGAAGCGATGAGGGCGGGGTGCATCCCCGCTCTTCTCTTTTTCCAACCCGAACAGGCCGAAGACCCCCGAGCGCAGGCCCTGCTGGCCCGCGCCCGCGCCGCGGGCACCCCTTGCTATGCCGTCAGCGAGCCTGTGCTGCGTTCCCTGAGCGAGACGGTGACGCCACAGCCCCTGGTGGCCGTCGTCCCGCAGCCCCGACCACAACTGCCCGCCCTGGCCAGCCTGGTGCTGGTCGTTGACCGCCTGCGGGACCCCGGCAACCTGGGCACCATCCTGCGCACGGCGGCCGCGGCCGGGGTGGATGCCGTGCTGCTGGGACCGGGAACGGTGGACGTGTACAGTCCCAAAGTGGTACGGGCAGGCATGGGGGCGCACTTCCGTTTGCCCCTGGCCGTGGGAGTGAAGTGGCCGCAGATTGCCGAGCGGCTGCATGGGCTAAACGTGTGGCTGGCCGACGCCCGGGGCGAGCAGGTCTATGACGCCGTGGACTGGCGAAAGCCGGCGGCACTGATCATCGGGGGCGAGGCAGCGGGCGCCAGCGACGAAGCCGCTGCCCTGGCCCAGGGCCGCTTGCGTATCCCCATGCACGGTGATACCGAATCGCTCAACGCCGCCGTGGCCGCCGCCGTGATCCTCTTCGAAGCGGCACGCCAGCGCCGGGCTCGATAGGTCAACGAAGGAGCGAAAATATGGCCATCCAGTTTGGCACCGACGGCTGGCGGGCCGTCATCAGCGACGAGTTCACTTTCGACAACCTGCGCAAGGTGGCCCAGGCCATCGCCGACTGGGTGCTGGCCGAGGCCGCATCCTCGCCGGATAAGCCACCTTCGATGGTGGTAGGCTTCGACACCCGTTTCCTCTCCGACCGCTACGCGGCCGAGGTGGCCTGCGTGCTGGCCGGCAACTCCATCCAGGTGCACCTGGCCCAGGCCGATGCGCCCACGCCGGCCATCTCCTACGCCATCGTCGAGAAGCAAGCCAGCAGCGGCGTGATGATCACCGCCAGCCACAACCCCCCACGCTACAATGGCGTCAAACTCAAAGCCTCCCACGGCGGCTCCGTCCCCTCCGCGGTGGGCCGGCGGGTGGAAGCCTATCTCCAGGCCAACAAGGCCCAGGGGCGGACACCGCGTCGGGCCGACTACGCCCAGGCGTTGGCCCAAGGCTGCATCCGGCGCTTCGATCCCTATCCCGCCTACGCCCAACACCTGCGCCGCCTGGTGGACTTCGACATCCTGGGCCGCAGCGACCTGAATGTGCTGGTGGACCCCATGTACGGTTGCGGGCGGGGCTACCTGCAGGGCCTGCTGAGCGAGGCTGGCGTGAAGGCGGACGAAATCCACGGCGAGATGAACCCCGGCTTCGGCGGGCTCCATCCCGAACCCATCGGCCGTCATCTGGACACCCTGGCCGAGGCCATGCGCAGCGGCCTGTGGGACATCGGGCTGGCCACCGATGGCGATGCCGACCGCATTGGCGCCATCGCTCCCAGCGGCCGCTTCGTGGACCCTCACTGCATTTTCGCCCTGACCCTGCGCTACCTGGTAGAGCGGCGCGGCTGGCGCGGCGCGGTGGTGAAGACCATCTCCACCACCCGGATGATCAACCGGCTGGCCGACCGCTACGGGCTGCCCTTGCACGAGACGCCGGTGGGCTTCAACCACATCAGCGACCTGATGGTGCAGGAAAAGGTGCTCATCGGCGGCGAGGAGTCGGGAGGCATCAGCGTGCTGGGGCATATTCCCGAAGGGGACGGCGTGCTCATGGGCTTGCTGCTGACGGAGATCGTGGCCGCCAGCGGCCGCTCGCTGGACGAGCTGGTGGACGACCTGATGGCCGACGTTGGCCCCTGCGCCTACGCCCGGCGGGACGTCAAGGTGCCTGCCGATCGGCCTTATGACAAGCGAGAGATGGTGACCCGCCTCATGGCCCACCTGCCCGACCGGCTGGGCGACCAGCCGGTCGTCTCGGTCAGCCAACTGGACGGCGTGAAAGTTCTTCTGGCTGACGAAAGCTGGCTGCTCATCCGCCCTTCGGGCACCGAGCCTGTGCTGCGCATCTACGCCGAGGCGAGGAGCCGTGAACAGGTGGAAGCCTTGCTGCGGGCGGGCGCCTCGCTGGCCGGGGTGGATGAGGAAGCATAACATGCTGAGGGCTGCTCTGGAAACGGCCAAAGCCGTTGCTCGAGAGACAGGCCAGTTGCTGCGTGAGCGGCTAGACGCCTCGTTCACCGTACGGCACAAGGGCCTGCGCGACCTGGTCACGGAAGCGGACCTGGCGGCCCAGGCGCTGATCAGCGAACGCCTGCGGGCCAGCTTTCCCGGCCATGCCATCTGGGCGGAGGAGGGAGACGCCGCCACAGTCGGCACCGGCGCGGAGTACACCTGGATCGTGGACCCGCTGGACGGCACCAACAACTACTCCCGCCGCCATCCCACCTTCGCCGTGAGCATCGCCCTGGCCCAGGGCAGCCAGGTCCTGTTGGGCGCGGTGTACGAACCGCTGCGCGATTTCCTGTTCTACGGGCAGCGGGGGCAGGGAGCCTTTGTCAACGGCCGCCCGCTGCGGGTGAGCCCGGTGGCCGACTGGAACCAGGCGCTGGTGGCCTGCGACTGGGCGCGTGAAGAGAACCTGCGCGCTGGCGTATTGCACATGGTCAACCGTATCGCTCCCCAGGTGTTCAGCTTTCGCTCGCTGGGCTCGGCGGCGCTGGGCTTCTGCTACGTGGCCGCCGGCTGGCTGGATGGCTATTTCAGCCTGCACCTGCAACCCTGGGATGTGGCGGCGGGGGCGCTGTTCGTGAGCGAGGCCGGCGGTGCCGTGACCATGGCCGAAGGCACGCCCTGGACCCTGACCAGCGGCGGGTTCCTGGTCAGCAACGGGCAGGTCCATCCCTACCTGCTGGACGCAGCCCGAGAGGCGTTGGCCGTCCCCAGCGTCCCGCCCGCCTGACGCAATCTCATCCGTTCACCCGTTCAGGTAGAGAGCACAACGCCTGACACCGCCTGCTCGCAGCGCGAGCAGGCGGTGTTTGTCTTCTGGCTATTGCTCAGCCTGCTCGGCCTGGAGGCGTAGGGGCGGGAGCGGCTGAGCAGTGACCCTGTGGCAAAGAAAACGCCTCTCCGGTCCCCAGGCACCGGAGAGGCGTCCTCGCATTGCTCCTGCCATCCGCCTTCTACTCCCGCAGGCGGGGGTCGAAGGCATCGCGCAGCCCGTCGCCGAAGAAGTTGAAAGCCAACACGGTGATCGTCAGGGCGATAGAGGGCACAAACACAGAAGTCAGGTGGGCGTCGAGCAGCATCTCGCCCAGCGGCTTCCCGCGCACGGCGTAGAGGCCGGCATAGCTTTCGGAGATCATATTGCCCCAACTGGGCCGCGGGGCGTCAATGCCCAACCCGATGAAACTCAGAAAGGCTTCGGTGAAGATATAGCCCGGGATGGCTAAGGTCTCGGCCACGATACAAGGCCCCAACACGTTGGGCAACAGATGCTTGAAGACAATGCGCAGATTGCTGGCCCCCACCATGCGCGCCGCCTCGATGAACTCCTTCTCCTTGTAAGAGAGCACCTGCCCACGGGCAAGGCGGGCCATGCCCAGCCAGTTCAGCATGCCCAGGGCGATGAACAGGAAGAACATGCCGCCCATCTTATCGTCTATCTGCACGAAGGGAGCCCAAAAACTCCTGGCCCCTTCGACGACGTGCCGCGATTGAGCCTTGAAGAACACCTGCATGAGGATAACGAAGATGAGCAGGGGCAGGGCGTAGAGGAAATCCACGAAGCGCATCATGATGTTGTCCACGCGCGTGCTGGCGTAGCCGGAGATCAGGCCGTAGACTACGCCGATGATCATGCTGACCCCTGCGCCGACGAAGCCCACGGTCAGCGATACCTGGGCGCCGAAGATAGTGCGGCTGAGGATGTCTCTCCCCAGGTAATCGGTGCCGAGCCAGTATCGTTTTCCGGCAAACTCTCTGGCTTCCAATTGAGTGACGCTGCCGGCAGGCACGTAGTTGTCCTTGAAACTGGCCTTGTCGTAGGGGAAGGGCGCCACGTAGTCCGCAAAGAGGGCCATAAGGCACAGCAGGATAATGAAGATGCCGGAACCGACCGCCACCTTGTGTTTGAGCAATTGCTGGAAGGCATCCATCCAGGGGCTGCGCTCCTTGCGCAGCGCGAAATCGGTTTCCATATAGGGCTTTTCAGCTACAGCCATGATCTCACCTCGTTTATCGCTAATTGCCTCTCGCTTATCGCCATAACTACAACCGCCCTTGGTGGTATGGTAACTACCTACCCTGTCACTGCGAGCGAAGCGAAGCAGTCTCCTGGAATCGAAACAGGAGATTGCTTCGCCCC
>JARYMM010000076.1 GCA_029907105.1 Anaerolineae bacterium
ATAATATGTGCTCCCGCTGGACGGTCACGTCCAGTGGCCGTGGCGGGCGTGACCGCCCGCCACGAGCGACATCACACGTCTGGCTTTTCTCCCTCCTTGCTCGGGACCAGAGATACCACTGCACTTAAGCGTGGTTGAAGAAGCGGGGAGGTCTGGAGGGGCCTGCCCACCCCAGAAAAGCTTTTGACCAGCCTTTACCTGCCTTTCTTGGCCCTCTGCAAGAGCCAGCCGAGCCAAGAAAGGGCAGGTAAGGGCTGAAAAAGCCTTTTTGCGGAGGAAGTTCCCTCCGCACCTCCCCAGTTATCAAGAGCGAAGACGCTCTTTTTAGACCACGGTTAAATGTAGAGCTGCCGGACCAGAAAAAACCCCGACAGCAATAAGTATAGACAGAAACCCCCATTTGTCAAAAGAGGGCGCGGCCTGATACGCCAGCAGCACCCTGGACCCCTGCGGCCTCCTGCATGATCTCCGCCAGCTCTCGCTCCTGCTCGGCGCTCAGCGGGGGAACGGTGTGCCCGGCCAGCAGCCGTTCCGCCTCGGCCTGTGCCCGCTCGGCAATGCCCTCCCGCCCTGTACGCGCCCATTCCTCCCACCCGCGCCGTTCCGCCAGGCGCGGGCAGAAAATCTCCCCCGCCCGCAAAGTGCGCACGGTGTGCCTCTGGCTCAAGAAGTGACGCGCCCCGTCCATGACCGCGGCGATGACCTCCACGGCCAGGGCGTCCTCGTCCACGGCGAAGGCCCGTCGCGCGCGCTGGACACTGGCGGCGATTTCGTCGTCGCAGACCATCTGGGCATAGGAGCCGCACACGCCCGCCGCCATCTCGCCGATGCCGGAAAGCTCATCTGCCCCAGCCAGCGCCGGGAGGATGGCGTTGAAGGCCCGCTCGTAGCCGTTCTGCAGGTCAAGCACGTGGGCGTTGGTGGAGAACCCGTAGACGTTGACCGGCAGGCCGTAGCGATGGCCCAGTTGCACCGTGGCCGCGGCGGCCAACCCCGTCTCCACACCGCCCCACACGGAGAGGCCCGTGCGTGGCTCCATCATGGCCAGCCGGCCGCAATAAATTATGGGCAGCCCTGGCCGCACCACCTGCGCCAGCACCAGCGCAGCCAGCACCTCGGCATTCTGCTGTGCCAGTGACCCGGCCAGGGACATGGGCGAGGTGGCGCCGGCGATGGGACAGGGCAATGGCCCCAGCGGCACGCCCCAGCGAGCCGTTTCCATGATCGCCTCGGCCACATCGTTGGGAAACGTCAATGGGCTGAGCGGGGAGACGGCCAGGGTGAGCACTTCAGCGGGAGGGCCGATGACGGCGGCCATGCGGGCGATACAGCGCACCTCGGCCGCCGTCTGGAGGCCCGGGCCCTGCACGGGTTTGGTCGTGTGCGGCAGCGTGTGGCGGTACATGGCCAGAGACATCAGCGGACCGGGCACATCCTGCGGGGTGAAGAAGGGGGTGATGGTGGTCACCCTGTCCAGGGCGTCCAGCAGGCGGGCGCTGTCGGCCACGTCCTGCACGGTGGCCGGGCGTCGTCGGCCGGTGCGGGGATCGTAGACGTCGCGCGCCCCGCCCAGGTTGTGCCAGTGCAGGTCGCCGTCTCCCAGAGTGACCGTCTGCCCGCCGCGGCCGCGCAGGGTCACCCGGCGCGGGCATTGGGCCACCGCCCGCTCGATCAGGTCTGGTGGCAGGAGGACGCGCTCGCCCCGCACCGTAGCCCCGGCCGCACACAGGACGGCGCGGGCTTCCGGCTGGCCCAGCAGCACACCCACGTCGCCCAGGAGGCGCAGCGTGGCCTGGTGCAACCCTTCCACCCCTTCGTCGGTCAAGACCGTGAGATGGGTCATGCAACCTGCCGTGGCTCTTCCGCGCCCCTGGGCGGGGGCCGGTACAGGCCGCCTTCCACCGCGCCGGCCAGCCCGGCCCGGTATGACCGCTCATCTACCGGCGAGAGCCTGGCCTCCATCTGCGGCGTGAGGAGTGAAACGCGGCGCATCCCGTCCAGCCGCGCGGCGATGTGCTCCAGAAGTAGGGGCGGGTTTCCTGCCCTGGACACGGTATCGCCGGCGATGTGTGAGCATAGATGTGTGAAACCGCTTGCCTGGCGGAGGGGAGATGCTTCGTCGCTTCGCTCCTCAGCATGACAAACTACCGGGGGACTTCCGCCGTGCCGGACCGGGGTCAACGGGAGCAAAGGGGATTTCCGGATAGGCTCTTATGGAACCTGGTCAAGCCTGGCTCTTCTTCACTTCCGCCTACACCACTGGATGAATTCGAGCACATTGTGGTCTGGGTCAGCGAAGTATACCCATGTCTCCTCGCCTTCAATGGCCAGGGGGCCGCGAACGATCGGCACGCCCCTTTCCCTCAGGCGGGCCACCGCCTGCTCCATATCATCCGTTTCCAGGGCCAGATGAGGACAGTACGGCGGCCTGATCTCCGGCCTCCGATACTCCGCCTCTCCCAAATCCCGGATGAGCTCCAGCCGCAGGTCGCCCAAGGCCAGGAAAGCGAATTCCTCCCCTTCCTCCTCGTTCACCTGCCGCGAACACAGGGTGAACCCCAGCTTCTGGACGTAGAACTCGATGGCCCTGTCCATGTCGCCGACCTGGAAGGCCACATGGTCGTATCTTTCCACCGGCGACTCCCTGTCAGCCACGGCGGCCTCGCTTGCGCAGTTGGTCGAGCATGATGGCCACCACAATGACCAACCCCTGCACGGCCTGCAGCCAGTAGGCGGAGACGCCGACCAGGACCAGGCCATTGCGCAGGACCTGCATGATGGCCGCGCCGATGAGCACGCCCAGGATGGTGCCTTCGCCTCCCATCAGGCTGGTTCCTCCCACCACCGCCGCGGCGATGACATCCAGCTCGTAACCCTGGGCGGCCGTCGGTGCGGCCACGCCCAGGCGGGCAGTCATCAGCACGCCGCCGATGGCGGTCAGGAAGCTGCACAGCGAATACACCATCAGCTTGACGCGGGCGGTGTTGATGCCCGAAAGGGCCGTGGCCGTCTCGTTGCCGCCCAAGGCGTAGATACGATAGCCCCATACCGTGCGGGTGAGGAATATGGCTGTGATCACGGCAAAGATGAGCATGAAGATCAGCGGCAAGGGCACGTTGAGGCCGGCGATGGGGATGTCGTACTGGCCCAGATTGCGGAAGGATTGTGGCAACCCGCGCACCGGCCAGCCACCGGTCAGGCCATAGCAGAGGCCACGGGCCATGAGCAGACTGCCCAGCGTGGCGATGAAAGGCGGCAGCCTGCCTTTGGTAATCATCAGGCCGTTAAGGAAACCCACAATAAGCCCCGTCAGCAACCCGCCCAGCACAGCGATGACCACGGGAACCTGGCGCTCCAGCAGCATGGCGCTGGCCAGCCCCGACAGACCCATCACCGAGCCCACGGAGAGGTCAATGCCGCCGGTGATGATCACCATGCACTGGCCGAAGGCGCTGATGGCGATCCAGGAGAAGGCGCGCAGGATGTTGAAGATGTTGGTGCTGGTCAGGAAGGTATCGGTGTACAGGCTGAGAAAAAGGCCCATAACCAGCAGGATGAGAAACACGCCGAATTCCTGCCGGCCGAAGATGTCTCGCCAACTGAACCTGTAGGGTCGCGTCACGGCCACTGCGCTCGCTGTCTGTGCCGAACCGCTCATACTTCCGCTCCTTTCGTTGCCATGCTATTGGCAATCTCATTGCTCATCTCGCCACTGGCGTAAGCCATGATGCTCTCCTGAGTGGCCTCGGTCCGCTCCAGGATGGCGGCGACCCTGCCTTCGTGCATGACCAGGATGCGGTCGCTCATGCCCAGGATCTCCGGCAACTCCGAGGAGATCATGATGATGCCCATGCCCTGCCGGGCCAGTTCGCTCATCAGGGCATGCACCTCGGCCTTGGCCCCTACGTCAATGCCTCGCGTGGGCTCGTCCATGATCAGGATTTTGGGCTGCAAAGCAAGCCACTTGGCCAGCACCACTTTCTGCTGGTTGCCGCCGGAGAGAAACATGGCCTTCTGCCGCAGGTGCGGCGTGCGGATGTTCAGCTTGTGCACGAAATCCTGCGCCGTGTCGCGCAGGCTGCGCCTGTTCACCCAGCCACGACGGGCATGCTCTTCCAACGTGGGCAGGACGATGTTCTCCAACACTGGCAGCCTGAGTATCAACCCTTGCGTGGCGCGGTCCTCGGGCACGAAGCCCAGGCCGGCCATCACCGCATCGTGCGGAGAGGCGATGTGCACCGGCTGGCCATCAATCCAGATCTCGCCACCGTCTTTGCGGTCCACGCCGAAGAGCAGACGGGCGGTCTCTGTGCGGCCGGCGCCCACCAGGCCGGCAAAACCCAAAATCTCTCCCCGCCGCAGGGTGAAACTGACGTTCTCCACCGCCCCGCGCCGGGTGAGCCCCTCCACCTCCAGGAGTGGCGCGCCGATGTTCGCCTCCTCCTTGTGGAACATATCGGTCAATTCTCGCCCCACCATCATGCGGATGACCTCTTCTGGCGAGGTCTCGCTGATCAGCTTGCTTCTCACCCGCTGGCCATCGCGCAGCACCACCACGCGGTCGGCGATGCGGAACACTTCCTCCAGGCGGTGACTGATAAAAATGACGGCGATGCCCTGTTGCTTGAGCGTGGCGATGATCTCGAACAGCGTCTCCACCTCGTCCTCGCCCAGGGCGGAGGTCGGCTCGTCCATGATGATGATGCGCGCATCCACGGCCAGCGCCTTGGCCACCTCTACCATCTGCTGTTGGGCCACAGAGAGATTGCGGATCAGCGTCGTGGCAGGCACGCGTGCACCGACGCGATTCAGATGCTCCTGCGCCTCCTGTTCCATACGCCGACGGTCCACGAAGTTGAGGTAGCGCCCCAGGCCGCTCTGCCGTGGCTCGCGGGAGAGGAAAATGTTCGCCGCCGCGCTCTGGTTCGGAGTGAGGTTGAATTCCTGATAGATAATCGCTACGCCCAACTCCTGGGCATGGCTGGGGCTTTCCACGTCCACTTCCTGGCCGTGCAGGTAGATGACCCCAGCGTCCTTGCGGTAAGCGCCGCAGAGGATTTTCATGAGCGTGGACTTGCCGGCGCCGTTCTCACCGACCAGGGCGACCACCTCCCCGGCCGCCGCCTCGAAGTCCACGTTGTCCAGGGCCTGCACGCCGGGAAACGCTTTGGAGATGCCCTCCATACGCAAGACCAGGTCTCGCTCGCTCAATACCACTCTCCTTCCTAAACCCAGACACAGCAAAGGTTATGAAGGCTGATGAAAGACGAAAGGTAACTGCCTACCTTCGGCCTTGCAAGGTGAGATATAGCGGTGGGCTGGCGTCATTGCGAGCCCCGAAGGGGCGAAGCAATCTCCTTATCGATTCCAGGAGACTGCTTCGCTTCGCTCGCAGTGACAAGATAGTCACGACGAAAGACGAAGGACGAAGACGAGACAGGTTCGTCGTTCGTCACTCGTCTTTCGTCCTCCACATCTCGACCTGGCAGGCAGGAATCGGGCCTTTCGATGCCATCTCAGATGGAGGTTGGCGAGAGACGCGAGGTCTCTCGCCAACCTTGTGTCGAAGCCTGAAGAAGGGCTACTCCAGGCACGCGTAGGGATCAGGCAGCGGCTTGGTGAAGTCGCTGGCGGCCCAGGCCTCGGCCATGACATCCACGTTGCACTTGGTGACGATGTCCATGCCCGAGTCGGTCCAGGACTCGTAGCGGGCGCCCTTCACGATGTAGTCGTAGATCATCTGGATCGTGTCGTAGCCCCACCCCCAGTACTTCTGGCCCACCAGGCCGTGCACGTAGCCGTCCTTCAGGAACTCCAGCTCCACCGGCAGCGTGTCAAAGACGATGTTGACCATGCCCTCCAGCGAAGCCTTCTCCCACAGCGGCATGGAGCCCCGCTCGGCAAACAGCGGCCACAACCCGACGAAGAACCAGCCGTCCAGGTCGGGATGGGCCTGCATCGTCTCCTCCACCACCTGCACGCCCAGGTTGATGTCATCGTTGCAGTAGACGGTGGCGACGATCTCGATGCCGGGATAAGGGGCGATGCCATCCTTGAAGCCGCGCATGCGCTCCTCCAGGTTGAAGGCACCCGGCACGCCGGTCAGCATGGCCACCTTGCCTTTCTCGCCCATGAAGCGCACCAGCAGGTCAGCAGCAGCCTTACCACCCTGGTAGTTGTCCACGCCCAGGTAGGTGAAGCGCTGGCTGTTGGGCGAGTCGGCGTCCCAGGTCATCACCGGGATGCCGGCGGCCACGGCCTTGTTGATGGGGTCCTCGCAGCCCGTGGGGTCATTGCAGGAGATGCCGATGGCGTCCACGCCCTTGGCGATGACGTCCTCAACGACCCGGGCCTGCTCGGCCATATCCGAGGCCACGGAACCGACGTAGAGCACCTCCACCTGCGTGCCCGTCTGCGCCGTCAACTCCTCGGCCTTCTTGAAGGCGCCATCGCGCCCTACCTCGAAGACGGGGTTGTTGAGGGCCTTGGGGATCCAGGCGATGGTCAGCTTCGCCGGCGCGGCCGGAGCGGCAGCGGTGGGCGGCTCCCAGCCCTCGGTGGTCCACTCATGCGGGATGCCCTTCTTATCCAGCGTGGCCTCGTAGTCCTTCAAGGTGGCCGCGGTGATGACATCCACGCCGGTGTCAATGACCCCTTCCACCGCGCCCATCTCCTTCAGCGCCGCCTCCACCCCCTTCTCGGCCATCAGCTTGAGGATCTGCACCGACTTGTAGCCCTGATCATACTCGCGCTGGGCTACCGTGGCGTCAATCACCCCCTCCTTGATGCCGTTGATGATGTCGGTAGTGGCATCGAAGCAGACGAGCTTGATCTGGCCCACCTTGCCCGCTTCCTTGATGGCCGTGGCCCAGGCCGGGCCGTTGTAGGCATAGACGCCGAAAGCACCGGCCAGGTCAGGGTTCGCCGAGATGACCGAGTTGGCCAGCTCCAGGGCGCGGGCGGCATCCTCCTTGTCATTCACCGGCTCCAGGGCCGTGATCTCGGTGCCCTTGATGGCATCCAGGAAGCCCTGGGTGCGCTGAAGGGCGTTGAGGGCCGTGTCGGAGCCGCGTCCGATGCCGACCTTCCCCTTGGTCAGCAGCTTCTTCATCTGCTCACCGGCGATCTTCCCGGCGGCGTAGTTGTTGGTGCCGATGTAGACCAGGGAGACGCTCCCCTCAACGGGCGGGGTGTCCAGGGTGGTCACCAGGATGCCGGCATCGGCGGCCTTCTTCATCACCGGCTCCAGGGCGTTGGGGTCAGAGGGTGCGATAGCGATGCCGGTCACCCCCATGCCGATGTAGGTTTCCATGGTCTGGATCTGCGCGGCCACATCTTCCTTGGGCGGGACGAAGAAGATGGCCTGATCGTCCCTCAGGCCCAGGTCCTTAGCGGCGGCGCGCACACCCTTCTCCACATTGCTCCAGTAGGGGTGTACCGACTTGCCGATGACGACCACCTTGAATTCCTTGGCCGGTGGCTTGACTTCCGCCGGCGGCGCAGGAGCAGCCGGGGGTGCACAGGCTGCCACCATCATGGACAGCACGATCGCGGCGACCAAAATCGCGAACAGACGGGTTTTCATGGTTAAACCTCCTCCTTAATCAGTGGCAAACGTTTCCACGCGTGCGCCGGGCTGTGTCCTCTGGTTTCACGCGTGGGAAAAACCAGGGACGATGGCCGGACCTTCTGTAACCCCAGCCATCCACAGGCCGCTGACGCCTGATTTCCTGGCGTTCGATAGCTTGCATCACCTCCTCCTTTACCGCAGCGGGTTGTTGAGCACGTAGCTGTACCTGTTCAGTGCCTGTGGATTCCCCGGCTCGGGCACAATCGTATCCGCGCTGACGAACCACCCCAGCGCCGGGTCGTAGTAACGGGCATTGTAGAAGTACAGCCCAATGCTTTCGTCCACCCGCTGACCGTTGGCATAAATGTAGCCTATTGCCCGATCGAAACTTCCTTTCCCAATCCAGGCCAGGGATGCCAGCGCAGAGCTCGTTCCTTCGCAGTCTCTTCTGTGTCTCCCTGCACTTCAACAAAATAATCAGTCAGATCTCCAGGCACGAAGTATTCTGCTTCTGTTATGACTCTACTTTCCGCTAAGTTGGGGTTTTGAGCCATTTTGGGCCATTTTGCGCTCCGATGACCTACTACATGCGGTAGCCTGAATCAACAAAGCTACTACATGTAGTGGCAAAACAAGTTAGCGGAAACTAAAGATCAGCGGGAAAAACAAAAAGCCACCGTCATTGTTCATTCCGCGATGTGGCTCTTGGGGTGCAGGTGGCTGGGCTGTGGGGGTTGCGAGAGGTGTGTCAGAGCCTTGGGCTGCTACCCCCGCAGGATTCGGCGCCAGCGGGCCCAGGAGGAATGACGCGGCCAGAACCAACACCAACAGACGGCATAACGAGATCGTATTACGCATCGCCCACCTACCCGTCGTCAGTAACCATCACCCGACCCAGCAGCAAGACATCTTCCCCTGGCCCATCTGAAGGGATGTTGTACCTGGGCCAAGGAAACCACGAATCCGCCTTCGTGTCAAGAAAATGACAAAGGATAGCGGCATTATCGGACTCGCTCATGGGGGAAAATGTTTCCGTGTTGTAGGGCGAGTTGCCTACCTGTCCTGCAAACGGCTTTCTACCCAGGAGCATTGCCAAATGTCCTACATAAGTGGCCGCTTCCGCAGGGCGCAAGGGCTACGGTGTCGGACTGGTTGGCGCGAAGTCATCCGCAGCGCCGACAATGCGGGCCACTACCTGCTCCCGCACCTCCTCGAAAGACTTGCCGGTGATGGGAAGGTCCCCCACCTTGCGGCCATGGCGCAAGACCACGATGCGATCGGCGACCTCGAAGATGTCCTCCAGCCGGTGGCTGATGATGATGATGGATGCCCCCTGGCGCTTGAGCTGGCGGATCAGCTCCAGCACCTTGCCGATGGCCGCCACGCTGAGCGCCGCCGTGGGCTCATCCATGATGATCACTTTGGCGTCGAAGGCCGTGGCCCGGCCGATGGCCACCGCCTGTCGCTGCCCGCCGGAGAGGTTCTCCACTTTTAGCCGCACAGAGGCGATATCAATCTTCAAACGGTCTATCAGGCGGCGGGCCTCCTGCTCCATGCGCCGCTTGTTCATCACCTTGAGCAGCCCCAGGTTCCATCGCACGGCTTCCCGGCCCAGGAAGATGTTGCTGGCCACATCCAGGTTGTTGGCCAGGGCGAAGTCCTGATAGACCATCTCGATGCCCAGCCGGCGGGAGTCTTCGGGGCCGGTGATGTTCACCTGGCGGCTGTCAATGTAGATGCGACCCTCGTCGGGGATATAGGCGCCGCTGAGCACCTTCATCAGCGTGGACTTGCCGGCGGCGTTGTCTCCCACCAGGCCCAGCACCTCGTTGTGATAGAGGACCAGATCCACGCCGCGCAGGGCCTGCACGGCGCCGAAGCTTTTCTTGATGCCTTCCATCTCGACGATCGGCGTATTGCCTGCCATCGAGCCTTCCCTCGCTTACTCTCTGCCGCGGCGGCGCAGGGTATCGTAGACCACAGCGACCACCAGCACCACGCCCAGGACGATGTTCTGCACGTAGGATGAGACGTTCATCAACACCATCCCGTTCTGCATCACGCCCATGATGGCCGCACCCAGGATGGCCCCCAGCACCGTCCCCTCGCCGCCGAAGAGGCTGGTGCCGCCGATGACCGTGGCGGCGATGGCCCACAACTCATAGGCCGAGCCCACCACCGGCGTGCCCTGCCCCAGGCGGGAAGCCAGCAGGATGCCCGTGATGCCGGCCATCACCCCGCTGGCGGCGTAGCAGAAAAGGCGTACGCGGTCCACATTGACCCCCGAGACGCGCGCCGCTTCCAGGTTTCCGCCCACAGCGTAGATATGCCGTCCCAGAGTGGTCAGGTTGAGCACAAAGGCCGTGATGAGGGCCACGACGATCAGAACGATGAACATGATCGGGATAGAGCGCACTTCCCCCTGGCCCAGGACCAGGAAGGGATGGCCAGAAGGGAAGACCACAGGATAGCCGCGGGTGAGGTAGGCCGATGCGCCGCTGGCCATCAGCCAGGTGCCCAGGGTGATGATGAAAGGGGGAACGCCCACCTTGGTGACGAAGAAGCCATGCCACAACCCCACCAGGGCAGCCAGGATCAGGACGATGAGGATGGCGGGCACCACGCCGAAGGAGGCGATGCCAAAAGCCCCCTTCATCATCAGCCAGGCCGCGATCACACCGGTGAGAGCGGTCATGGAACCCACGGAGAGGTCAATGCCGCCGGTGATGATGACCAGGATCTCGCCGATGCCCAGGATGCCGAAGGTGGCGATGAAACGCATGATGACGGCCAGGTTGGATGGCTTGACGAAAACCCCTGGATTCCGCCACCAGAAGAAGGCACAGAGCACGACGAAAGCGATCAGCACGTTCAGTTCCCGGAAGCTGACGCCCAAACGGAGGCGCTGGCGCATCCGGGGAATGCCGATAACGGCGTCTGAGGGATCGGAGTTGGTCACAGATACCCCCTCCAGGGACGGTCAGGAATTCTGCCGCGGTTCACGCAGAATGTCATGCAGCACCAGGGCCACACAGCCCATCACGCAGGCATCGAAGCCATGCGCAGAGACCTTCACCTGCGGCAGGGCTCGCCGCCGCACCATGGCCCGCTGGCGGATGGTCGTTTCGATCACGGGCAGCAAAAAGTCGCTGGCGAAGCTCAACACGCCACCGAAGACCACCAGTTCGGGATCGAAGGCGTTGATCAGATTGGCGATGCCGATGCCCAGATACTCCCCCGTTTCCTCCAGGGCCTGGCGGGCCACCTCATCGCCGGCCCGGGCCGCCTGGGCGATGAGGGGAACAGAGATGCGACGCAGATCATCGTTGGCCAACCGGCTGATCAGGCTGGGTTTGCCGCTTTCGATAGCCTGCCGCACGCGGCGGATCACCGCTACCGGGCTGACCAGCGTTTCCCAGCAGCCGCGGTTGCCACAGTTGCACAGCTCGCCATCGGGGAGAATGGTCATGTGCCCGATCTCGCCGGCACAGCCACCCCTGCCGCGGTACAACTGGCCGTTGAGGACAATGCCGCCGCCCAGGCCGACGCCGGCCGCCAGATACACGAAATCATGCACGTGCTGGGCGGCGCCGAAATAGTGCTCGCCCATGGCCGCGGCGTTGGCATCGTTGTCCATGAAAATAGGCACGTCGAAGGCAGCGGTGAAGACCTCCCGTGCCAGCACGTCGCGCCAGCCCAGGTTAGGAGCAAAGATGACGACACCCGAAGCGATATCCACAAGGCCCGGAATGCCCACCCCAATGCCCAGCAGCGGGCTATTCCCTTGCGCAGAGGCGCTTGTCTCGTGATGGCTGATGGCAGTGCGTGTAGCATTGACGGCCTGATTCAGGATGGTCTCGGGCGTCTGGCCAGGGCTGATCTCTTCCTGCCAGCGCCAGAGGACATGGGCAGTGAAGTCCGTCAGGATGACCAGGATGAAGTCCACGCCGATTTCCACGCCGATGATGCAACCCGCCTGGGGGTTGAGTTCCAGCATCATGGCCGGCCGGCCGCCGCTGGAGGAATGGCCGTAGCCGATCTCGCGCACAAATTGGCGGTCGGTGAGCTCGTGTACCAGGCTGGACACGGTGGTCTTGTTCAGCCCTGTGCGGGCGGCCAGTTGGGCGCGCGAAAGAGGCGCCGCCTCGCGCAGCGTGTTCAAAATGATGGAGAGGTTGATCTCCCGCACCAGTGTCTGATCGCCAGTGCGAAAACTGTAGGCCAAGCTGTGCCTCCTTGGGGAGGAACACATGGGGGAGACGGTTAGTTGGTTGTACCAACGAACTAATTATAGCGCAATTATGCCGCCCTGTCAAGCCCCGATTCGCAGATGTGACGCCATTTCTGAAGTTTCTCTGCTTTGACGAATCGGCAGAAGTCTGGTATAAGTTAGCCACAGACTTCCATCCAAAGAGGGGAGCAACATGGCCAAAGTGGTGATCCTGGGGGCCGGTCTGATGGGCACAGCCATCAGCGTCCCCCTTGCCGACAACGGACACAGTGTCCACCTGGTGGGCACTCACCTGGACGGTGACATCATCGAAGAGATCCACGAGACGCGCCTTCACCCGCGGCTGCGCACGCGCGTCGCCGACAGCGTCACGCCCTACACCTGCGACCGCCTGGCCGAGGCCCTGCAGGACGCCGACCTGGTCGTGCTGGGCGTGAATTCGCGGGGCATCCGCTGGGCCGCCGAGAAGCTCGGCCCCCTCCTGCCCCCCGAGGTCCCCGTGCTGGCTGTGACCAAGGGGCTGGATGGCGACGGGCAGCGCCTGCGCATCCTGCCCGATGTCTTCCGCGCCGGCCTGCCGGCGCAGAGCGGCGAGCGGGTGCCACTGGCGGCCATCGGCGGGCCCTCCATTGCCGGCGAGTTGGCCGCCCGGCGTCATACCTGCGTCGTCTTCACCGGCTGGGACCAGAGCCTGCTCGACCAACTGGCGGCCCTGCTGCGCACACCCTACTACCACATCTGGACGAGCACCGATGTCATCGGCGTGGAGGTGGCCGTGGCCCTCAAGAACGTTTACGCCCTGGCCGTGGGGCTGGTCGGCGGTTTCCTGGAGAAAGAGGGCCAGGCCGACAACGGCGCGGTCATGCACAACCTGGCGGCGGCCATCTTCGCCCAGGGGCTGGCGGAGATCGCCTACATGGTGGACTACATGGGCGGGCAGCCGCGCAGCGTATACACGCTGCCTGGGGCGGGCGATCAGTATGTGACCAGCATGGGCGGGCGCAATGGGCGCATGGGCCGCCTGTTGGGGCTGGGGCTGCCCTACAGCCAGGCCAAGGCCAGGTACATGCCCGAAGACACCATCGAGGGTGCTGAACTGGCCATGGCCATTGGGCCGACGGTGGAAGCCCTGATCGAGCGGGGCGAACTGGACGGCGCAGCGTTGCCCCTGCTGCGCACCATGATCCGCATCGTCTGTCGCGATGCGCCGGCGGAGATCCCCTGGGACGAATTTTTCGCCGCGTAGGGGCGGGTTTCCTGCCGTGGACACGGTATCGCCGATGACGTGTGGGCGTGGGTGGCGGGGATCGCACCGTCAAACCGGGCAAACCCGCCCCTACGATGGGGTCGGCGGCCGCGGCGGGTAGGGGCGGGTTTCCCGCCGTGGACACGATATCGTCGGGGATGTATGCCCGGGGGCAATGATG
>JARYMM010000077.1 GCA_029907105.1 Anaerolineae bacterium
GCGGCGGGGCACCAGTTTGTCCTCTTCCAGGCCGCCCAGCCGATTGTGTAACTCCTCATCTGTTCTTCGCCTGTCGGTCTATATGCTATATGATACATTCTATCAGGAAGAACCACAAAGAGCAAATAAAACGACGCCCGCAACCACCTACTCCGGCCACAAGGCCGTCGGCGGCACCACCTGATGTTTGCCCCCCGGCGGAGTCCACCAAAGCTCCAACATCTTGCCCCCGCCGCGCTGGAAGTAGTCCACCCGGATCGGGTGGCGGCCGGCGGCCAGGGTGACGCTGACCTCCACCATGTTCGGCTGGTCCGGCACCAGGCCCTCGCCGACGACACGGCCATCAAGCCACAGCCGCACCCCATCGTCGGCACTGACACGGAAGAAATAGCTGCCCTCACGCGGGGCCTCGATGCTCCCCGTCCACTGCACGCTGAAGGAGCCCAGCCCCGGCTCCTCTTCCGGCCAGGCGAAGAGCAGCACCGGGCTGACCTGCTCGAAGACCGGCTCGCCCTGCCAGGCTTCGCCGCGGAAGTAACGACCGCGCAGTCCGTGCTCCCACGGCCCGACGGCAAACAGCGCCTCCGGTGGCACGACCGCTTCCGCCTGACCGGGAGGTGTCCAGAGAAGCCGCGCCAGCTCGCGGCCGGCGCTCAGCGGCGCTTCCTGCACCACGTGCAGGGCATGCAGCCCCTTGCCCAGGAAGCGGCCACCCTCAGCCAGGGGCTGGCCGTCCAGTTCCACCTGCAAGCCGCCTTCGCTGCGCAGGGCGTAAGGCCCGCTGGCCGGGATGTGCAAGCCGCCCGTCCACTCGATGCGCTGCGGCACCTGGGCCGAGGGCAGGTCGGCCGGCCAGGCCAGATCCAGCACCCCGTCGCGGCGGCGCAGCGCCTGGCCTTCCCCGAGCACGTATCGCCCCTCCAGCCCATGCAGGGCCACGATTTCCTCGCCAGCCACGGTCACGCTGAGGTAAAGCGGCTGGCCGTGCGGGGCCTGCACCAGCTCTGCCCGCGTGCCCGGATAGTAGCGGGTGAAGAGTTCCAGGAGGTCGGCGTAATGATCATCGAGCAGGAACAGGGCGTCATTACCGGAAAGGTCGGGCAGCGGCAGGTCGTCCACAGGCGAGGCCAGGTGATAGGGCCGGTGGCGCAGGCCGCCGCCGCCCCTGTCGAGCGGCTGGTAGGTCAGGAACTGCAACGGCGAGAAGTAGTAGAAGCGATGCGACAGATAGAGGCTGTGATCGTCCTGTTTGGCCGCCACCTCGCGGGCCAGCGTCGTCTCCACCGGCGAAAAGGCCTGCCACACGCGCAGGTCGCTGGCCTGCTTATGGAAGAAGGTGTCGAAGTTGAGCCAGCCGCACCAGCCCAACAGGGCCACGGCCAGGACCGCCGGCGCTGCCTTCCAGAGGCGATGTTTGATCAGCGCGGCGAACACGGCCACGCCGCGCACCAGCGCATCGCCGGCCAGGATGACGACGGCCGGCACGACCCCCAGCGTGCGATAGCCCTGCGGCGCTTCGCTGGCCAGCGACAGCACGCCGCCCATAAGAGTTATGACCAGCCACAGCAACAGCAGGCCGCGGCGATGGTCTTTCCAGCGGTAGAGGCTGTAGCCCAGGCCGAACAGGAACAGCGCCCCGGTCACGGCATCGAGCATGGGCTCGCCGGGCAGGTTGTGGCGCGGGTTATGGTCGCCCTCCACGTGGAACATCTGCAGGTGCGCCTTGACGTTATCCCACAGCGGCCGGGGGCTTCCCGCCCGCCGCACATCGTTGAACACGCTCACCTGGCGCGTGCGGTTCCAGAAGGTGAAGGGATTGCGCACATAGGTGCTGGCCAGCGGGGCGAAGGTCATGGCCCAGACGAGGAAGAAGACGAGCAGCCCCGGCCAGGCGCGGCGCAGGAAGCCCCGCTCGACGATGAGGCGGTAGACGACGTAAGCGGCCAGCACGGCCACCACCAGGCGGGAGGAAAGGTAGGTGTACATGCCCAATCCCAGGAGCAGGCCGCCCAGGGCGCACTCCCCCAGGTGGCGGCGACGAGCGCCACGCAGCAGGAAGCAGGTCGCCCCGATCTGGAAGAGGGGTGGGGCCACCTCGTTCCAGCCCCAGCGGCTCATGTTCACGTGCCAGCGATTGACGGCCAGGAGGAAGGTGGCGGCCAGCGCCGTGGGCAGGCCGAACATCTGCCGCGCCAGCGGATAAAGGGCGGCCACGGTGAGCAGGGCGGGGATGAGCGAGGCGGCTTTGAGGGCGGCGAAGTTGATGCCGATGGTCTTGAACAGCCCCAGCAGGTAGTAGGCGTACATGGTGGGCGTCTCGAACCAGCCAGTGGCGAAAGGCGAATCGGGGCGGCCCTCCAGGATGTACAGGGCATCGGTGGCGGCGTTGGTCTCGTCCACGAAGATGCCCGGCGGCATGGAGTCGAGACGGTAAAGGCGCATGAAGGCGGCGAGGGCGAAGAGGGCGAAGAAGAGCAACGCTTCGGCCCAAGGGGGGATACGTGATGCGTGATGCGTGATACGTGATGCGTGATCCGTGATGCGTGATGCGTGATCCGTGATGTGTGATGCGTGAAAGCCGTTCCATAGCCACGCGGAGATGACGATGGCGGTTAGGCTGCCCGCCCAGAGCCAGACGAGGGGCGGCGACCAGCCGCGCTGCCAGAGGCGGTAGAGGACGGTGCCGTTGGCGGCCAGGGCCAGCAGGGCCAGGACGCCGGCGGCGATGCGCCAGCGCACGGCGCGGGGCGGCGCCTCCCCTTCCGGCGCTTCGGCGGGTTCCTTCTGCCGGGCGAAGGCATAGGCCGCCAGCACCACGGCGGCGAGGTAGAAGAGCCAGCCGTCCGCGTGCGGTGGCTGGGCGAAGGCCCGCTGGCCCATCACGGCCAGCACGATGGCCACAGCAAGAGCAAGGGCAGAACGCATGAGGTCTCCTTTTGTAGAATTGGTCCCCTTCGCTATTGTACACGCAAAAGCCCAAATCCTCAAGCTGGCGCGTGTCCACAAAGCAAACCGCCCAGGCGATGGCCTGGGCGGTTGCACAGCCGGACACCAGATGCTCTACTGCACTGGCGGGAAGAGCATCAGCCGATGGTTATCGGCATCGGCCACCCAGAGCCGGCCGTCGCTGTCCAGGGCCAGGCCGGTGGGCAGAGCGAAGGATTGGGCATCGTTGCCGTACTGCCCGAAGGTGGCTTTGAAGCCACCCTGACTATCGAAGACCAGGATGCGGTAGCCCTCAGGGTCGCTGACGTAGACCGTGCCTGTGGCATCCACGGCCAGGTAGGGTTTGTTGACCACCGAATCGCTCAACCAACCCTCGATGGGCCACGACTTCAGGAAGTTGAAGTCTTTATCGAACCTCTGCACGCGGCGGTTCCAGGTGTCGGCCACATAGATGTCGCCCTGAGGGCCGATGGCAATGCCCACCGGCTCGTCGAAGCGCCCCTCGACGATGCCACCCCCGCCCCACTGGCCCAGGAAGTTGCCCAGGGGATCGAACTTCTGCACGCGCTTGTTGCCCGTGTCGGTCACGTAGAGATTGCCGTCGCCATCCACGACGAGGCCCCGCGGCCCCCAGAAAGCCGACGGCTGGCCCAGCTCTCCGCCGGTCATGCCCTCGACACCCCACTGGCGCAGGAAGTTGCCCTGGCTATCGAACACCTGAATGCGGTGGTTCCAGGTATCGGCCACGTAGACATTGCCGTCACTGCCCACAGCCACACCCCATGGCTCGTTGAACTGCCCCTCGGCACGCCCCTGGCTGCCCCACTGCCACAGGAAGTTGCCCTCGGCGTCGAAGACCTGGATGCGGTGGTTGCCCGTATCGGCCACGTACAGGTAGCCATCGGGGCCGACGGCCAGGTTGCGCGGATTCATGAACTGTCCCGGCGCCGTACCCTGAGTGCCGAACAGGCGCAGGGCGGGCACCTCCCGCTTGCCCTGAGCGTAAGGCTCGACATAGGCCTCGGGCGATACGGCGACGGGCGCTGCGCCGCGATCCCACATCTGCGCCGCCACGTCCTTGCGCACGTACAGGTAGAAGTTGTGGCGATGCGGCCATTCGGAGAGCGAGTACTTGTACTTGCGCCGCCAGACCACGTCCCAGAAGCGCTGGCGTGCCGCCGGGTCTTTGATCCCCTCCCACAGCTTCTGCCAGGTCAGGCCTTTGTAATCCTCGGCCGGCCACCAGACCAGCCGGTAGACGCGGCGATAGTACTTATCGCCCAGGTAGGGCTTGACCTTGGCCTCGTTCTTGGAGCCGACGATGACGATGGGCGCATCCAGCGCCTCACGGGTGGGGTTGCTGCCGTAGTAGACGGCGTTGGGATACTCGCGCATGTACCATTCCAGCGGCCAGGTGGAATCGTCGTCGTAGGCGATCTTGATCTGCTTGTCGCCCACCGTGCGCTGGGAGATCTCGTCAATCTCGGCCAGGGCCAGCTTGATGTCCTGCGAACCGTGGGCGTAGAAGAGCATCTCGGTCACCGTGGCAAAGTTGATGTAGTTGGCCCGCCAGCTCACGCTCACCGTCCAGAAGGTCAGCAGGGCCACCAGGGTGAGGAAGCCGACGCGCAGGGCGGCGCGCGGCCTGCTGCGGATCACGATGCGGGCGATCAGGTACAGCAGCCCCAGGCTGAAGGCCAGGGCAAAAAGCCACTGCGTGGTGTCGCTCAGGGCGTCCACGGTGGTGCCCTGGAAGGGCCGCGTGCGGTAGAGCGAGACGACGGCAAAAACCAGCAGGGGGAACAGCAGCGCCAGCCACAAGGCCCCGCTCTCCCGCAGCCGTCGCCAATCGGCGCGCTCGACCACCCGGCCGACCAGCCAGCCGCCCAGGATGGACATGGGCAGGGCGAAGTGCACCATCAGCCAGGGCATCTTCTCGCCAGCGATGGTGTAGGCGATCCAGGTCAGGAAGAACCACCAGATGAGGAAAGGAACAAAGGGGATTGCGGATTGCGGATTGCGGATTGCGGAGTGCGAAGTGCGGATTGCGGATTGCGGAATGCGGAGTGTGGATTTCTCCCTCCCCTCTCCCTTTTCCCTTTCGGCATCATCCCCACGCTTCGCCAATCTGCTGAGAGGATAGGCCACGACGGCCACGAGACTGAGGAAGCAGGGCAGGAACTCGTAGAGGCCGACGATGAGGAAGTAGTAGTACCAGGGCTGACCGGCCCGCTGTACCGGCTGTTGCGAGAGCCAGTAGCCCATGCTGCCCACCATGCCCGTGGCGAAGCCCTTGCCGTTGGTGAAGAAGGTGGTGTACAATAAGACGAAGATGACGTAGAAGACGCCGGCCGAGATGGCCCAGCGACGGCCCAGCAGCCACATACCGACGGCGATGGCGATCAACTGGATAACCAGCCAGATCACGCCGGAGCGCAGGATGCCGGCCGAGCTGTAGTCCAGTGGGTCCCAGCCGAAGAGTCGGATAACAGCCGCAGAACCCAGGGGCAGGGCCAGGGTGGCCAGCAGCACCGCCAGTTCGAAGGCCGGCAGCTCCTGCAACTTCTGCTGCTGGATGAGCCACTGCCACAGCGCCAACACGACGAAGAAACTGCCGATGATGGCCCCGTAGATGAACGAGACTTCTTTGGTGCAAAAGCTGAGGGAGAGCGCCCCTGCCGCCAGGTAGAGCCAGCGCGGCTGCCGTTTCTCCATGTAAAGAAAACAGGCGATGACCAGCAGCAGTTCCCAGACGGCGACCAGCACGTCGTGGCGCAGGTGGCGGGAGTAGTGCAACAGCACCGGCGAGATGGTCAGCATCACCGCCGCGCTCAGCGCGCCCGCCTTGCCCATCCAGCGGCGCAGCACATAGCACAAGGCCACGAGGAGGGTGCCAAACAGGGCCACCGAGAAGCGGGACGTGGCATCGCTGGCCCCGAAGAGGAAATAGATGAGCGCGTTGAAGTGATACATGAAGGGGCCATGCATCATGGGATCGTGCGTGTACCCCTCGCCGTTGTAGAGCTTCCAGGAGTAGAGGGCGTGCAGGCTGTCGTCGTGGCTCAGCGCCCGCTCACCCACATGCCAGAACCGGGCCACGGCGGCGATGAGGACCAGTGCCACATAAGCCGCCTTCTCCCAGTCCCATTTGATGAGCATCGCCATAGGAGCATCGAGGATGTTTCGCCGTTCGCTTGTTGTCTTCTCCATCACTCCAACCTCTCAAGGATTGACGAGGACTGACTCTTTGGGGAACGAGTAACGAATCACCGAGGCGACGAGAGCCCTCGTTGCCTTAGTGCCTCGTTGCCTTGGAGCCTCGTTAGCTGTCAACTCACTTCTCAGCCCATTAAGCCGCTCCCGAACAGCACCGTTACCGAGAGGCTACGAACGTCTCACCCACAATACCACGCTTTCCATGGGCGGGGCGGCGGTGGCCTCCCGGTAGAGCAGCCAACGCCAGAGCGGTTTCCCGCTCAGTCCCTGCGGCGTCCAGCGGGCGATCAGCGGGAAATCCTGCCCGGCATAGCCCTCGCCCAGCGGCAACTCCAGCCTTTCCGGGGCAACGACGACGGCAGCGGCATCGGCGGTCACACCCTTCTCGACCCAACGCAGTCGCACGAAGTCCCGCAGCGCCCAGCCCAGCAGCGGTGTCAGGCGATCGTCTTCCCCTGCCGTCACCACATCCACGGCCAGCTCATGGGGATCGTTCGCCCGCTGCGAGGAAAGGATTTCCAGCGTCGCCGGCAGGCTGCGCATGCCGTAAGCGCCCATGTCCCGCAACACCGCCCCGCGCCGCGCCGGGTTGAAATCCAGGCTTAACCCCCAGGCCAGGCTGAGGCTGAACAGGACCAGCACCAGCAGTGCCGCCACGCCGGCCGCCCGCGCCGTCACCGCCCACCCGCTCCAGAAGCCATAAAGGACGATGATCACCAACAGCAACCCGGCCGGGGCCAACGCCACCCACAGCACCTGCCCCATGTAGGTGCGGCTGTATGTGGCCAGCCAGATGGCCAGCGTGACCAGCAGCACCAGCATGACCAGCAGCAACAGCCCAACTTCAAACTTCCAACCCCAAACTTCAAACTCAAAATCACCTTCGGTGCGCTGGCCTGCTCGCTGAGGCTTTGAGCTTTGAGCTTTGAGCTTTGAAGTTTCCGCCAGAGGCGGAAGGGCCTGACCGGCCAGCAGGGCCAGCGGCACGACTACCAGCAGCAGGTCGCCCGGCTGCCGGCCACCGGCCAGCGTGGTGGCCAATAGCGCCACCCCGGCCCAGACGGCCAGCCCCCTCCCTAACCCTTCCCCTGATAGGGAGAGGGAAGGGTGGGGGTGGTCGCCCCGCCGCAGCCCCCAGGCGATGCCCGCCAGGCCGGCGAACAAGGCCAGCGGCTCATCCAATAGCAGCCGCAGCGCCGGCCAATACCAGGGATAGCCGCCAGCCCGGGGGAGAAAGCTGCTCAACCAGGCGGGGAGCAAGTCAGCAGCCAGGCCCAGCCCGCGCCAGTGCAGGAGCAGCGCCGTCGAGCCCAGGCCGAAGGTCAGGCCGAAGGCCAACAGCGCATTGCGGATTGCGGATTGCGGAATGGGGAATGCGGATTGCGAAGCTTTGAGCGCCCAGACCAGTCCGATGAATACCAGGATCATCAGCCACGCCTCCGGCCCTGAGGCGAGCATCGCCCCGGCGGCCGCGGCAGCGAAGACAAGCCAACGCTCCCGGCCATCAAGCCAGTTCAGCAGAGCCACGA
This sequence comes from Anaerolineae bacterium, assembly GCA_029907105.1. Lineage (GTDB taxonomy): Bacteria > Chloroflexota > Anaerolineae > UBA3071 > UBA3071 > JARYMM01. The sequence continues at coordinate 7,692 of JARYMM010000077.1, forward strand.
ACAGCGCCAGCGCGCCAGCGGCGACGAAGATGTGGCCGCTTGAGTGGCGGGAGAAGAAGACCATCGTCGGCGAGAAGGCCAGCACGAAGGAAGCAGCCAGCGCCCCGACCCGGCCCAGGCGCTGGCGAAGTGCGTAGGGCAAGAGCACCATGCCCGTGCCCACCAAGGCCGGCCAGAAGCGAGCCAGGGCATCCCCCGCGCCGGTGATCAGAAAGGTCAGGTATTGCAGGCTGAGCAAAAGCGGGCTGTGGCCGCTGCCGATGACCTCCAGACCCTGCGTCAGACGCCAGGCGGCCCAGGCCTGCGCCGCCTCCTCCGGCCCCAGCGGCCGCACTCCCAGGTGCAGAAAGCGCAGCCAGGCCGCCGCCAACAGGAGCACGCCATACACCGCCCGCTCCAGCGTCAGCCAGCTTTCGGCCTTCGGTTCATAATCCTGATCCATAGTCCTCAGCCCTCGTCTTCTGCAGCCAGTTTCGTATCAGCTCCGCCTTTTCGACCCTGCCCAATTGGAGATAGGCTCGATACTCGTATTCTAGCGACAACACCGGCACCTGCATTCCACTGACTTCTACCCAGCGTCTGTAGCGCTCTACTTCGACAGGCTCCTCCCAACTCCGGTCGCTCAGACGCTTTTGGACGTCCCCCATGATTTCGACCTCGATGCCGTCTATTTCCAGCAGGCCGAGATGAGAGCACATTCGTTCGGACTCGGAATAGCGCACAGGGTTGACCACAAACTTGGCGAGCCTGCGCTCGATCTCGTAAGCGCCTTCGGCATCGGTTTGAATGTCTATGTCGTGAACCTCAACAACCGGCACGCCCTGTAATGCCATCTCCAGGCTTCCCGTCACCGCCCAGTTGATCGAACTGCCTTCCAGGCAGGCGAGAATCCTTCGGAGCACTTCCAGATGTTGGTTCGGTATCACCTTTCTCCACTCCGCTGCGCCTTGGTTACGGGGCTAGCGCCGCCGGTAAATGCGCACGTTGCCCTGCTCAAATACCTTGTCCATGGTGCGATCAAAGCGGGTCAGCATCTGCGGTGTGAGCCTGTACTTGGCGTATTCCACCGGCCCGACGAAGACGTACTTGATGTTCCACGCCTGCAACAGCGCCGGGAGCTCCGAGGCCGGCGCACTCTGGTAAATCTTCTCGATAACCTGCTCCCTTCGCCCCGGCTCCTCGTAAGAGCCCCGCCATTGCAGTTCATGGCCACCCCAGCCCAGCAGGGTGGGCAGCCCCGTGGCTGCGGAGACCCGCGACTGCTCGGCGTGGAAGGAACCGCCGGGCGCTTCCAGCACCACCGCCGCGCCGGTGGGCTCCGCCGCCCGCAGCCAGGCGATGGCCGCCGCCTCGTCAGGTGCATACTGCTGCACATAGGCGAAGCCGTCGAGCGTGCGTGGTCCGGCGAAGCGATTGGACTTGCTATAGGTGGCCAGCAACGGGTAGACCATGCCCACCAACACAAGCAGCGTGACCAGGGCCAGACCAACAGGTCGCGCCGCGCTGCGGCTGCGGCCGAGCACGCTCACCGCGTAGGCGGAAGCCAGGGCCATCAGTATCCAGGCCTGGTAATAGAACTTGAACACGGTGTTCATGCGCGTGCCGAAGGTGTCCTTGAGGAAGGCGAACTCCACGCCAAAGGTCAGCAGGAAAGCCACAAGAAGCATGAGCAGGACGAAAGCGAGCGACGGCGAAAGCAGCGCCGTGCCCTTTTCTTCGGCCGGCCGTCCCAACGGCGCCAGCAAACCGAGCACCCAGGCCAGCAAGGCGGCCAGCAGCAGGTAGGTGCCCGGTGTCGTCAGGCGGCGCAGGCCGATCTGCCGCAGGATCTCCTGCACAGCGGCCCCGCCCACGTCCGCCTGCACCGCCGGCAGCGAAAGCAGCCGTCCGACCAACGCCTGGCCCTGGGGCGTCACCCGCGCCAGGAAGACGACCAGCAGCAAGAGCAAGGCCGGCAAGAGCACCGTCCAGGGCAGCCAGCGCAGCCCATCGCGCAGCACCTGCTTCGCCCCCAGCCGGGCCGTCGCCAGACCCAGCAGAAACAGCGCCGCCACCAGGAAGGGGCCGAACATCAGGAAGAACTGCACCAGCCGCGTGGGATTGTAAAGGTTAGGCCACACGCCACCGGCCTGAGAGGAAAAGGACAGGAAAAAGGGCAGGTAGAGCACAAAGCCCAACACGGCCAACAGCGCCCCCGCCCCGATGGCCTCACCCAGCACACGGCTGTCCACCCCGCCGCGTTGCCAGGCCCGCGCCAGGCCATAGGTCAGCATAGTCAGGAACAGATAAGGAAGGATATCCCAGGTGTTGAGGAACATCAACCCGCCCAGGCAGAGGGCATAGAGCAGCAGGCCAACGCGGCCTGAGGGGAAACCATTGACCAGGCTATGCCAGACGTCGAGGATGAGCAATTGGAGACGATAGATGCGTGATACGTGATGCGTGATACGTGATACGTGATGCGTGATGCGTGATGCGTGATCCATGCTTTGAGGATTGCCACCCCGAACCCCGAACCCGGAACCCGGAACTCGGAACCCGAAGGAGAACAGGAGATTGAGCGCCAGGCCGATGGCCAGCAGCACGAAGGGCAGGGCCAGGACGTGCGGATGCATGTCCCCCAGCAGGAAGCTGAAGAAGGGGAATTCGTCAATCACTTCCTGGCTGGCCCCGGCCAGGGTCTTGTCGTGGATGATCCGCGAGGCCCGCCACCACCACCAATCGTCGCCCGGATACCAGGTGTTGCTCACTGGCGCCTGGGCCAGGTTCTTGACATCCAACCAGCGGTAGAAGCCCTCACTGCCGATGCCCCTGGCGTGGAGGAGCTCGAACAATCCCTCCAGGTTGCCCAGCACAGCCACGAAGAGAGGGCCTAACAAGGGGATGAGGCAACGAGGCAACCAGGCAGCAAGGCCTCGGTGCCCCGGTGCCTCAGTGCCTCGGTGCCTCGCTACCTCGGTGCCTCGTCCCTCGATCAGGTCATACGCCACCCCGTAGGCCGTCGTCACCGTCAGCGCGAACCACATGGCCGAACTGACGACAAAGGCCACGCCCGAGGGCGCGCCCGAAAGCTGTGTCAGCAGGGCCATCATCACGTAGCCGAAGTAGTAGTAACTGATGGCGTAGCCGGAAAGCCAGGGGTCGAGCGGCGGGAAGCGCTCGCTGCGCAGGATGCCGTTGAGGAAGGCGAACTCCATGGGCTTCTCCGTGCTGGCAATGGCCGGGTCGTAGGAGCGCACGAAGGCCCAGAGGCCCAGGGCCACGGCAAAGAGCAACTCCGTGGTCAGCACCAGACGCCAGTTCGCCTGAAGCCAGCGCACCAGGGGCACGGAACCGTCGCCCTCGGCCCGGCGCAGCCCCTCCCGTCCCAGCCAGATAGAGAACACGGCCACCAGCAGCCAGGCAAAGAGGATACCGCCGGCGCTGTTGCGCAACAAGCCCACGCTGACCCCCATCCAGAAGACGTAGGAGACCAGCAACAGCCCCAGCGGCTTGGCCAGGACGTAGCCCCGCTCTGGCAGGGCACAGAATAGCCGCCAGGCCAACGGCAGCGCCGCCATAGCGAAGAGCTGAACGATGAGCCAAAAGGAGAAAATTGCTATCACGTCAGCATTCCATTGGGGATTTGGTCATTGGTCATTTGGTGTTGGGTATTGGGTGCGGCTCCCTGCTCCCGCCGGATCCGTGATCCGGCGATTGGACATTGTCGCCGCGACCGAGAGCATCTCTTCCCCACTCAGCGTCTGGCTGAGCAACTCCACCACCACCTCGCCTTGTTGCCAGATCAGCCGCCGCACCGCTGGCACGCCCGGCTCTGAAACCATGGTCAAGAGCACGGCGGGCATCTCGCCCACGAACATATCCTCAGCCCGGCTGACGTCCCGCGAGGCAAAGTCCACCTGGCGAATGCGGCGCATGTACTCGCCCTCCCGCACGGCCAGCCCAAACTCCCGCAGCGTCAGGTGATGCAGCCCTGGATCACCCTCGGCGCGATACTCCAGCTCCAGGTAGAAGGGCTGCGGGATCCACACCGGCATGCCCTCGTAGGAGACGGCGGTCACACTGCGCAAGGCGTAGCCTGGCGGCAGCACCTGCGGAGTCAGCACGTCGTAGTCCACCAGGGCCTGGGCCTCCTCCACGCTGGCCAGCAGCTCCTGCGCGGCGACGACGAAACTCTCGCCGCCGCCGCCCGGCTGCGGCGTGACCTGCACGGCGAAACGGCCCAGGTGGAAACGAGCGGCCAGCTCGGCCAGGACCGTCCGACCCGGCGGCGTGAACAGCCCCAGACCCAGCAACAACAGCAGCACGGCCAGTGCCGGGGCAAGCGCCTGCCACTGCAGCCGGGCCGGTCGGGGGCGGCTTTCGCCATCCGCGGCCCGCGCCAGCACCCGACGCTCAAAGGCCGGTTCCACCGCCGGCAGCAACTGTGGTAGCCGCGCCAGCCGCTGCGCCACACCCAGCAGCGCGGCCTCATCGGCTGGCGGCGAAACCGCTTCGCCCATCAGCGCCCTGTCCAGTGCCTGCGAAAACCCCCACGCCGCGTGCTTCTCGTTCAACTCTCCCGACCTGACCCAAACAAGCCGTTCACCCCACAGGGACTGACGAAGGACGAAAGACGAAGGACGAAAGACGGATTCGTCGTTGGTCTTTCGTCCTTCGTCCTCCGTCCCTCAAATAACGAGCCTGCTCCGCAACTTCCGCACAGCCCGATACAGTATCACCGCCACGTTGCTCTCGCTCAGCCTGAGCACCTTGGCAATGGCCCGGTTGGTCAGGCCGGCCACAAACCTGAGGCCGATGATCTCCTGCTCCCGCTCCGCAAGCTCAGCCACCGCCGCCAGCAGCTCCGCCAGCTCCTGCCGCTGGGCCGCCTCCTCTTCGGGCAGAGGATCGCCATCGGGCATGCTTAGAGCGGCTTCCAGCGGCACCTGAGCGCCGCGCCTGCTCCACCGCCGGTGGTGCTGGCCCAACTCGTTGCGGGCGATGCGGAAGAGCCAGGCGGCGAAAGCCTCGGGGTCGCGCAACTGGCGCCGGTTGGCAAAGGCTCGCTCGAACGTCGCTGCCGTCAGGTCCTGCGCCAGCGCCTCATCGGCCACGCGCAAGCGCATGTAATTCAGCACCCGCGGCAGATACTGCCGGTAGAGTTCGGCGAAGTCATCGCTGCGCATGGCCGCTGCTCATGAATAAAGATGCGTGGAGAGGGGAAAGTATTACGCACATTTGACGAAAAGGCACATGATGGGCTATAATTCGCCCGGAGCTGGATGTTATGGCCGATCACACTTTCCGTTGCTACGTATACAAGGCATCCGAAGGACACTATGCGGCCGATTGTCTCGACCTCACCCTGATGGGCGAGGGAGAGACAATGGAT
>JARYMM010000078.1 GCA_029907105.1 Anaerolineae bacterium
CTTAGCTGGCAGGAGATTGCTTCGCCTTCGGCTCGCAATGACATTTCCAAAAAACTGAAATGCACCCGTACCAACCTCCCAATCTACCAATGTACCAACCTACCAACCTACCGTCCCTTCCAACGCGTGATCCAGGTCCTCCACCCGCGTGAACCGCGACACCGTCTCCAGGAAGGCGCGCAGTGAGGAGCTGGCCTCCCGCAGCCGGGTCATCTTGGGGCCGATGGGGTCCACGGCGCTGGGGGCCGTGGCGTAGGAGCCATGAAAGGCGAAGTAGGCCTGGTTGAGCTTGCGCAGGGCATAGCCCTCGGCGACGAAGCGCTGCCGCTGCGCTTCCATGAAGGCTTCGGCCTCGGCCACACGCCCGGCGGCCAGCAACTCGTCCACCCTCAGCCGGGTGTGGCGCATCTCCCCGTTGAAGTCGAAGCGCGGCGGCACCAGCTCGGGGATGTTGAGGGGACGCCGTTCGGAGATGGGTGGGCGGAGCGAAGGCACCTCCTGCGGGTAGTACCGTTCCAGCAGGCGGGCGCCGATTTCCTCGCCGACGATGGAGGCCACCGTCTCGTTCAGGGTCACCGTGTCGTTGCTGTCGAAGTAGTGCCAGCCCAGGGGCCGGAAGGCCAGCACATTGTGCGTCCACTCGTGGGCGATGGTGTCCAGGATCCAGGAGAGCGAGGCATTGTCAATGACCATCGTCGGATAGGCGCCGAAGCCGCCGATGTCCTCGACCAGGGAGACGTAGGCGGGCAGGGCGCTGTCCACGGCGGCCTCGATCTCTTCCCGTTCGCTTATGGTGAGCCCGGCGCGCAAATGCACGCCTTTGCGCAGGGCGATGACCTGGCGGGGGGAGACGATGAGATAGAGCGGCGGCTCGCTGAAGTGGAACTTGAGCGGCGGCCAGACCAGGCCCAGGGTGGTCAATCCTTCCTCGGCCAGCACGCTCGTCACCTGGCGTTCGAGGATGGCTTCCACGACGTCACGCCGCTGGGCCTGCCGGCCGCGCAGGGCTTCGAGTTCCGCCTGCCAGGCGGCGATGGCGCCGTCGGCAAGGGGTTGCTGCGGGTTGCCGCGGGCGCGGGTGATGGCCTCCTCCAGCTCGCCGATGCGCCGGGCAGTGGCCACGTAGTCCAGGACGAGCTGCCGCGCCGCGGCATCATCCAGATGGCCCGCCGGGTCCGCCACCAGGTCGCGCAGCTTGCCGGCCAGCGCGCTCACTTCCCACAGGGCCAGGTTGAAGCCGCGGCCGTTCACCAGCGCCGCCACCTGGAAATCGAGCGCTCTGTCGGCGGGGATGGTGTCCGCCGGCAGCAGCAGCGGCAGCGTGAGCAGGATGAGGATCAGCAAGATGCGTTGGCGAATGGACATCGGCAGAAGATTATACCCCGATTCGCCGACTTGCCAAAGGCAAGCGCTCGCGTTATAATGTGGTCAGGAGGCGGAGCTGATCGCCTCCATCGGCTGTTACATGCCTGGCAGACCGCTCGGGTTTCATGCTGTGCTGCCAGGCAGCTACAGAGGGAGGAGTTGTCATGGATTTCCAGACCCTGCTCAGGATCATCATCGCCATCATCCGCTGGCTGTTCTTCTAGCCTCAGTACAGCCGTGTTTGTCATGCTGAGCGGGTTCCTGACGCCAGTCTTCATTGCCCAACCGACTCCAGCTCAGCATGACGTGTACCACCAGGCGCGGCTGTAGTATTGGCCGCGCGGATTGATCGCGCCCCTGATTCCTCCATCGTTCCCCCGCTCCCTCCGCAAGCTTTCCTGCCGATTTGCCGATTGGCTGATGTGTGGTATAATTTTCGTGTATTGAAATATTTTGCCGCCCGCGCCGCGGCGCGGGCAGCAGACCACAGGAGGTTTCTTCATGAGAACACGAAAGCTGGGCTACAGCGACCTGCACCTGACCACGGTCGGCCTGGGCACGTGGGCCATCGGCGGCCCCTGGCAGTGGGGCTGGGGCCCCCAGGACGACGCCGAGTCCATCGCCGCCATTCACCGCGCCCTGGAGCTGGGCATCAACTGGATAGACACCGCCCCAGCCTATGGCGTGGGGCATTCGGAAGAGATCGTCGGCCGGGCCATCATGGGCCGGCGCCATGAGGTCATCATTGCCACCAAGTGCGGCCTGGTCTGGGAGGAGGGCAGCACCACCGTCACCGGCCGGCTCACAGCGCAAAGCGTGCGCGCCGAATGTGAGGCCAGCCTGCGACGGCTCAACGTGGACGTCATTGACCTCTACCAGATCCACTGGCCGAACCCGGACGAACAGATCGAGGAAGCCTGGGCCGCCATCGCCGACCTGATACGGGAGGGCAAGGTGCGCTATGCCGGCGTCTCCAACTTCAGCGTGGAGCAGCTTCGGCGCGTGCAGGCCATCCACCCGGTGGCTTCGTTGCAGCCGCCCTACAGCATGTTGGAGCGGGGCGTGGAAGAGGAACTGCTGCCCTTCTGTGCCGCCAATAATATCGGCGTGGTCGTCTACAGTCCGATGCAGGCGGGGCTGCTGACGGGCAAGTACACGCGGGAACGCATCGCCGCCCTGCCCGACGACGACTGGCGCAAGGTGCGCAGCCCGCACTTCCATGAGCCTGCCCTCAACGCCAACCTGGAGTTGATCGAAGGGCTGCGCCCCATCGCCGCGCGGCACGGCCGCACGCTGGGGCAGTTGGCCATTGCCTGGGTCCTGCGACGCCCCGAGGTCACGGCAGCCATCGTCGGCGCCCGGCGACCTTCCCAGATCGAGGAAACGGCGCCGGCGGCGGACTGGGAGCTTTCCGCCGCGGACCTGGCGGCCATTGATGCCCTGCTGGCCAGGCGGGAGCAGCAGATGAGCTGAGGAGCAGAGGAGCGGAGGGGCAGGGGGGCGGAGGAGCGGAGGTCATGGAGACCAGAAGGGACGTATCTGCTCGATCGGCTTCATCGGCTGATTATGAGCGGGTGCGGCTGATCAACGATGTCCTGACGCTCTATTACGTGCAGGAGCTGACCCAGGCGGAGGTGGGGCGACGCCTGGGGCTGTCTACGGCCAGGGTCAACCGGCTGCTGCGCCAGGCCCGCCAGCAGGGCCTGGTGGACATCACCATCCGCACGCCCTTTCAGCAGCTCTTCGATCTGGAGGCCCGGCTGAAGGCCGCCTTCGGCCTCAGGGACGCCGTGGTTATCCCGCCGGTCGCCGAGGATGCCAATGCCATGGTGCACACCCTGGGCCGCGCCGCGGCCCATTATCTGCTCGACCATCTGCGCGACGGCGACGTCCTGGCCATCGGCGGCGGCACAGCCGTCCATGCCGTGGTGCAGGCGCTGGAACCCCGCCGCGCCTGCGCCGTGAAGGTGGTGCCTCTCATGGGGGCGGTGCAGGGCCGCGTCACCACCGACGTCAATTATCTGGCCACGCAACTGGCGGCCCGTTTGGGCGGCGAAGCCTATCAGCTCCACGCGCCGGCCTTCGTGGACAGCGCCGAGCAGCGGCAGGCGCTGCTGGCCATGGGGCCCATCCGCGAGATCCTGGATATCGCCCGTCGGGCGACGGTGGCCCTGTTGGGCGTGGGCACGGTGGATGCCCAGACCTCCCGCTTTGTGCAATTCACCGCCCTCTCGGCGGAGGACATGAGGCGCATCGCCGAGACGCATGGCGGCGTGGGCGAGATCGTCGCCCGCGTCTACGACGTGCAGGGCCGCCCTTGCGCCGAGGAGTACGCGCAGCGCACGGTGGGGCTGAGCCTGCAGGAGCTGCGCCAGATTCCCCTGGTCATCGGCGTGGCAGCTACGGCGGCGAAGGCCCGGCCCCTCTACGGAGCCCTGCGCGGCGGCCTTCTGGACGTCCTCATCACCGATGAAGCCGCCGCCCGCGGCGTGCTGGAGTTGCACAGGCAAGAGGACTGGAAATAAGCGCACAAGAGGAAGGACCAGGGACGAATGACCAAGGACGAAGGACGAAGGACGAAGGACGAACGCCGGCTGCTCGAGGAGTTGCCTCGTCAGAGGCTGGCCTGGATGCTGCAGAAGATGTGTGAGATCCGCTATTTCGAGGAGAAGGCCGAGGAGCTGTACATCCGCGGCCTGGTGCACGGCACCATGCACCTCTCCGTCGGGCAGGAGGCCTCGGCGGTGGGCAGCAGCGCCGCCCTGCGGCCGGATGACCTGATCATCCACCACCACCGCGGGCACGGCCACACCATCGCCAAGGGAGCCGACATCACGCTGATGATGGCCGAGTTCCTGGGCAAGGAGCCGGGCTACTGCCGCGGCCGCGGCGGTTCCATGCACATCGCCGACATCCCCGGCGGCAATCTGGGGGCCACGGGCGTCGTGGGCAGCGGCATCCCCACGGCAGTGGGCATCGCCCTGGCCCTGCAGATGCGCCGTTCCGACCAGGTGCTGCTGTGCTTTTTCGGCGATGGCGCCACCAACCTGGGCGAGTTCCACGAGGCGCTGAACATGGCCTCCATCTGGAAGCTGCCTGTGGTCTTCATCTGCGAGAACAACCAGTACGGCATGTCCATGTCCGTGAAGCGCGCCATGAACATCGAGCGCATCTCCACCCGCGCCTGCGCCTACGGCATCCCCGGCCAGACGGTGGACGGCAACGACGTGCTGGCCGTCACCCAGGCGGTTGGTGCCGCCGTGGAGCACGCCCGCTCCGGCCAGGGGCCTGTGCTGATCGAAAACGTGACCTACCGCTGGAAGGGCCACTCCAAGAGCGACCGCAACGTCTACCGCACGCCGCAAGAGATCGAGGAGTGGAAGAAGAAATGCCCCATCGAGCGCTTCAAGAAGGCCCTGGTGGAAGGCGGCGTGATGACCCAGGAAGAGGTGGAGGCCATTGATCGAGAGGCCAAAGCCACCGTGGACCGGGCGGCCGAGGAGGCCTTGACCTTCCCCGAACCTTCACCGGAGCGCATGGAAGACGAGGTGTATGCGCCATGTACGGGCGTGTCTTTTGCCCGCCTTTCTGCCCGTCCTGAGGGGCGGGAGATCACCTACCTGGAGGCGGTGCGCGAGGCCATGGTGCAGGAGATGCGCCGCGACCCGGAGGTGTTCCTCATCGGCGAGGACATCGGGGTGTATGGCGGGGCCTTCGGCGTGTCGCAGGGCATGCTGGAGGAGTTCGGCCCGGAGCGGGTGCGGGAGACGCCCATCTCCGAGGCGGCCATCGTCGGCGCAGCCACCGGCGCGGCGCTGATGGGCATGCGGCCCATCGCCGAGATCATGTTTATGGACTTCATCACCATCGCCATGAACCAGTTGGTCAACCAGGCGGCCAAGATCCGCTTCATGTTCGGGGGCAAGGCCAGCATCCCCATGGTCGTGCGCACGCCGGCGGGTTCGGGAACCGGCGCCGCGGCCCAGCACTGCCAGAGCCTGGAAGCGCTGTTCATGAACGTGCCGGGGATCAAGGTCGTCGCCCCTTCCACCCCCTACGAGGTCAAGGGGTTGCTCGTGGCCTCCATCCGCGACAACAACCCGGTCATCTTCATGGAGCACAAGCTGCTTTACAGGAACAAGGGGCCGGTGCCGGAGGAACTGTACACCATTCCCCTGGGCCAGGCCGACGTCAAGCGGGAGGGCCGCGACCTGACGGTGATCGCCTACTCCATCATGGTGCCACGGGCGCTGGAAGCGGCCAGGCAGTTGGCCGCCGAGGGCATCGAGATCGAGGTGGTGGACTTGCGCACCCTCAAGCCGCTGGACGAGGAGACCATTATCCGCTCGGTGAGCAAGACGGGCCGCGTCCTCATCGTGCACGAAGCACCGATCACCGGCGGCGTGGGCGGCGAGATCGCCGCCGTCATCGCCGACAGCCAGGCTTTCGACTATCTCGATGCGCCCATTCGCCGCCTGGCCGGGCGCAACGTGCCCATCCCCTACAACCGCACGCTGGAACGCGCCGCCGTGCCGCAGGTGGAGGACATCGTGGCCGCAGCGCGGGCTTTGGCCCGGGAAGGAAGGTGAGCATGGCCACAGAAGTCATCATGCCCAAGGTGGACATGGTCATGGATGAGGGCACCTTCGTGGAGTGGCTGAAGCAGGAAGGCGACCATGTGGAGAAGGGGGAGCCCCTCTTCGTCATCCTCACCGACAAGGCCAATATTGAGATCGAGGCCCCGGCCAGCGGCATCCTGGCCGGCCTGCGCGCCCGGCCCGACGACGTCATCCCGGTCACCGAGGTCATCGCCTACATCCTCGAGCCGGGGGAGACGCTGCCGGCGGAGGCGGAAGCGCGGCCGACAGCCCCGACCGAAGCAGTGCCCGCAGCAGAGCCGAAAGTGCCCGCGGTCCCGCGGCCTGGCGACGGCAAAGTGAGGGCCACGCCCGTGGCCCGCCGCCTGGCCGCCGAGTTGGGCCTTGACCTGACTCAGGTGGCGGGCCGCGGGCCGCAGGGCCGCATCCACAAGGCCGACGTGCTGCATTTCGCCGAAAGGCGGCAGAAGGTGAGCCCGCCGCCGGCGGCGGTTGCCCCTGCTCCGCACGTGGCCCTGCCCGAGGCTCGCCGGCGGGAGGTGGTGCCGCTGGCCGGCCCGCGCAGGATCATCGCCGAGCGCATGGCCTACAGCGCCTCCACCGCGCCGCACATCGCCCTTTCCCTGCGCGTGGATATGAGCGAGGCGACGCGCTTACGCGACCGCCTGCTGGAGCCCTTGCAGCAGAAGACGGGGCATCGCCTCTCCTTCACCGCCATCATCGCCCGCGCCGTGGCCGCCGTGCTGCCGCAGCATCCTTACCTCAACAGTTCCCTGCACGGCGAGGAAATCATCCTGTGGGAGGACGTGCATCTGGGCGTGGCCACCAGCGTGGAGGACGTCCTGATCGTGCCCGTGATCCGCGAGGCGCAGCGCAAGAACCTGGAGCAGATCGTCGCTGCCCTGGGCGATCTGACGGAGCGGGCCCGCGCCAGGAAACTCACGCCGGCGGAGATGACGGGCAGCACCTTTACCGTGACCAACCTGGGCATGTTTGGCGTCGAGTCGTTCACTGCCATCATCAACCCGCCTGAGGCAGCTATCCTGGCCGTGGGGGAGATCGTGGATACGCCGGTGGGCGTCGCAGGGGAGATCGTGCTCCGGCCATTGCTGAATCTCACGCTTTCCGCCGATCACCGCCTGGTGGATGGCGTCACTGCGGCGCGCTTCCTGGCCGACCTGAAGACCACGCTGGAGAACCCCTACCTGCTGATCTGACCCTCTGTTCGTTGCGCAATCGCAGTCAGATCACAATCAGCGGAGGCAAAGCGATCCCAGCGCCATGGCTCGTCCAGGAGTGTGACCTCGACGCTGTGCCGGCCGGCCACGCTCATGGCCCGGTGGCGGACCTGCTCCACCAGGGTGTCAGCCAGAGGACAGGTTGGGGAGGTGAGCACCATCTGCACCTCCACCCGGTTGCCGTTGACGTGGACCTCCTTGATCAGCCCCAGGTCCACGACATTGATGCCCACCTCGGGGTCTATCACCGTCCGCAGGGCCTGGCGGATGCTTTGCTCGGTCACCCTTTCCCTCAGCACATCCTCTGGAGGCCTTGCTCCGCCGCTCAGCGCTCGCTCCAACTCATGTATCCTGTCCTCCAATTCGCCCTGCCGTCGTTGCAGTTCGCTGAGCGCCCGCAGCACCGGGTCGGGCAGCCTGTCGTGTTGCAGGTGATTTCTGGCCGGGTCGCTGTCTTCTACTCCGGCGATGCGGCCGGGCACTCCGACCACCGTGACGCCGGCCGGCACGGGCTTGATGACCACCGACCCGGCACCGATGCGTGCGCCATCGCCCACCGTGATCGGCCCCAGCAGGATAGCGCCGGCGCCGATCACCACGTCGTTGCCGATGGTGGGGTGACGCTTGCCCTTGCGGGTGGTCGTTCCGCCCAATACCGCCCCCTGATACACCAACACGTCGTCGCCGATTTCTGCGGTCTCCCCGATGACCACGCCCATGCCGTGATCTATGAAGAAGCGCCGGCCGATGCGCGCCCCCGGGTGGATATCCACGCCGGTCAGCAGTCGCGAGACATGCGAGAGGAACCGCCCCAGGAAGCGCAGCCGGTGCTGCCAGAGCCAGTGGGCCAGGCGGTGCAGCCACACGGCATGCAGGCCGGGATAACAGAAGAGCACCTCCCACCAGGTGTTGGCGGCAGGGTCCTTGGCGAACACGGTCTGGATATCTTCTCTAATCCGTTGAAGCATCTTGTTGCTCCGCCTGCCCATTCCTGTCCAGGGCCTGCATAATCGCCGCGCGCAGCGCCTTTGGCGCCACCGTGGAATTCGCTTTGCGCTCCGGCACTCCTCCCAGGGCGGCGATCACCGCTTCCGGGGTGATTGCCAGGGCCTCGGCCAGCGTCTTGCCCAGGGCCATCTCGCAGGTCACGCTGCTGGCGGCGATGGCCACGGGGCAACCCAGCGTTTTGTGCCTGATCTCCACAATGCGGCCGTCGGCTACCCGTATCCAGATGTAGGCCAGGTCATCGGGGCAGCGCTCGCCACCGCCGGCCTGGCCGAAGCCGGAGGGGTCTTCGATGGTGCCCACATGGCGGGGATGGAGGAAATGCTCAAGAACTTCATGGCTATACATGGCGTTCTCCGACCTGGTGATCTACCAACCCTACAACAGCCTGCATCGTACGATGTCTTCTAAAACCTCGAGGAAGCGATCCACCTCATCCTCGGTGTTATAGATGTAGAAGCTGGCCCGCACCGTGCCTGCCACCCCCAGGCGGTCGGCCAGCGGATAAGCGCACAGCCCCCCGGCGCGCACGGCGATGCCCTCATCGTTCAGCAGATGGGCCACCAGGTGCGCATCGCTGCCCTCGACAGCGAAGGCCAGGATGCCGCCCCGCCTGTCGGCGTCGAGCGGCCCATACACCCGCACCCGCTCCATGTCCCGCAACCCCTGCAGGGCGTGCCTGGTCAGCGCACGCTCATGCGCCCGCACCTGCGCCATGCTTATCCGTTCCAGATAGTCCACGGCCCCTTCCAGGTGCTGGCCGGTGCGCAGGTCGGTGGCCCCGCCCAGGGCGATGCCGCCGCAAACGTTGGCCGTGCCGGCCTCGAATTTCCAGGGCGGTTCCTTCCAGGTTGCCCCTGTCAGGGTCACGTCGGCGACCATCTCTCCGCCGTAGAGGAAGGGGGACATCTCCTGCAACAGTTCTCGTTTGCCGTACAGAACCCCGATGTCCATAGGGGCCAGCATCTTGTGCCCGGAGAAGGCCAGGAAATCGCAGCCAATCTGCTTCACGTCCACCGGCATGTGCGGCACCGACTGCGCACCATCCACCAGAAACAGCGCTCCGGCCTGATGCGCCAGCCGGCCGATCTCCTGCACCGGGTTGATGGTGCCCAACACGTTGGACCCGTGGGCGCAGCAGACCAGCCTGGTGCGTTCGGTGAGCGCAGCGCTCAACTGCTCCATATCCAGCGTGCCATCGTCTCTGATGTCAATCACCTTGAGGGTCGCGCCGGCCTGCGCACACACCCGCTGCCAGGGCACCAGGTCGGAATGGTGCTCCATGACCGTGACCACCACCTGGTCGCCCTCTTGCAGGCGCAGCCGCTCGTTTTCGCCGCTCAGCAGCGAGTAGGCCACCAGGTTGATGGCCTCGGTGCTGTTGCGGACGAAGACGATCTCCCGGGCATCGGCAGCGCCAATGAAACGGGCCACGTTCTCGTGCGCCTGCTCGTAGAGCTCCGTGGCCTCCAGGCCCAGCGTG
The DNA here is from genome assembly GCA_029907105.1 of Anaerolineae bacterium. Classification (GTDB taxonomy): domain Bacteria; phylum Chloroflexota; class Anaerolineae; order UBA3071; family UBA3071; genus JARYMM01. The sequence goes on from JARYMM010000078.1 coordinate 9,690, forward strand.
TGCGGCGAGCGATGGACGTTGGCGTTGTAGGTCGTGTAGAAGGTCTCTATCGTGCGCAGGACCTGCCTGGGCTTATGCGTCGTGGCCGCGTTGTCGAAGTAGATCAGGGGCTTATCCCCTACCCTGCGCTGCAGAATGGGGAAGTCGGCGCGTATGCTCTGTGCGTCCAGAATGGGTGGTTCTCTCACCGTTTCCATCTCCTGCCAATTGTGATGTACTGAGTCTTGAGGAATGTCCTCCGGGGTGGCCACTGGCCGTTACAGGCCCACGTAGCGGGCGTACAGGGAGCGGGCCATCGCCTCATCGGCGGTGCCTTTGATGATCGCTCGCCCGTCGGGAAAGAGGGTCAGTTCGCCGGAATCCAGGCCCAAGCGCAGCATATAGTCGTTGAAGGTGACCTGCCCCACCGCCTCCAGCCGCCTGGCCAGCTCCGGGAAGGAGACCCTGGCTTCACCGCGCACGCTGACCTGTACCGCTTCCCGTCCGCAGAGTCGGGTGATATAAGAGCCCTCTCTGGCCTCCAGGAATTCGAACTGCCCCAGGTCGCACGCCGGGCAGGGGGTATCCCCCTTGACGACCTCCAACCGCTCCAGAGTGCCCTGCCAGGCGTCCACGTAAAGCAGCCGGCCATGCAACTCGTGGTCCTTGCCCATGAGGAGTTTGAGGCCCTCCGTGGCCTCCAGCGAGGCCACGATGCTCACCGCCGGGCCGAGCACCCCCACCGTGTCGCAGGTTGGCGCGCTGCCGGGCGGAGGCATCCCGGCCAGCACACAGCGGAAGCAGGGGGTACGGTGGGGAAGGATGGCCATGCTCATGCCATAGGTGGCCACCACCGCCCCATAGACCCAGGGAACGTCGTGCTTGACGCAGGCGTCGTTGATCAGGAAGCGGGTTTCGAAGTTATCCGTGCCGTCCAGCACCAGGTCCACGTCGCCGATGATCTCTTCCACGTTGCCCGGGTTGACGTCGGCCACGAGAGGCTCGATGCTCACCTGGGAGTTGACCCGACGCAGTTTCTCGGCGGCGGCCACTGCCTTGGGCAGCCCGCGGGCGATGTCCTCCTCGTCGAAGAGGATTTGCCGCGGCAGGTTGTTCACCTCGATGGTGTCGCGATCCACGATCTTGACCCGCCCCACGCCGGCCCGCACCAACGTGCTGGCCAGGACTGTGCCCAGCGCGCCACAGCCGATGACCGCAACCGAGGAGTCCAGGAGACGGCGTTGCCCGGCTGTCCCGATCTCCGGCAGCAGGATCTGCCGGGAGTACCTGTCCTGTTGGCTTGCACTCAGCTCTGAGGTCAGCATAGCGTTCAGCCGAAAAGCTCCGTGCTCAGGTATCGTTCCCCGGTGTCCGGCAGCACGACGACGATGAGCTTGCCGGCGCTCTCCGCTCTCGCCGCCACCTGCAATGCGGCGTGGGCGGCGGCACCGGAGGAGATGCCGGCCAGGATGCCCTCCTCGCGGGCCAGCCGGCGGGCCATGGCCGCCGCATCCTCGTTGGTCACCGGCACGATTTCATCCACCAGTTCGAGCCGCAGCACCTGGGGCACAAAGCCTGCTCCAATGCCCTGGATCTTGTGCGGGCCGGGCTGGCCGCCGGAGAGCACCGGCGAGGCGGCCGGTTCCACGGCAACCGCCCGGAAGCCCGGCTTGCGCGCCTTGATCACCTCGGCCACGCCGGTGATGGTGCCACCGGTGCCCACGCCGGCCACCACGATGTCCACCTGCCCGTCGGTGTCGCGCCAGATCTCCTCGGCCGTGGTGCGGCGGTGGATTTCGGGGTTGGCCGGGTTCTTGAACTGCTGCGGCATGAAGTAGCGCGGGTCGGCAGCGGCCATCTCCTCGGCCTTGCGCACGGCGCCCGACATGCCCTCAGCGCCCGGGGTGAGGATCAGTTGCGCGCCAAGCGCCTGCAGCAGGGCTCTTCGCTCCAGGCTCATGGTCTCGGGCATGACCAGCACCAGGGGGTAGCCTCTCGCCGCACAGACGAAGGCCAGCCCGATGCCGGTGTTGCCGCTGGTCGGCTCCAGGACGATGGTGTCGGCGGTGATCCGTCCTTCTCGCTCGGCAGCCTCGATCATGGCCACGCCGATGCGATCCTTTACACTGCCCAGAGGGTTGAAAGACTCCAGTTTGGCCACGACGTCCGCTTTGAGCCCCCTGGTCACACGGTTGAGCCTCACCAGGGGGGTGTTGCCGATGGTGGCGGTGATGTCAGCGTATATGCCTGTCATGACGGGGATGCCTCCTGCTCGGTGGAATCATGTATGCCTTCGGCCAGGGCACAGGCCTGCATGCAGAGATCGGCCAGGGTGACATCGTTCAGCACCTCTTCGATGCGCTGGCTGAGTTGCTTCCAGAGCCGGTGAGTGGCACAAAACGGCGAGCGCGCACAGCCCTCCTCGGGGGCCGCGTTGACGCAGAATACGGGGGCCAGGGGTTCCTCCACCGCGCGGATGACGTCGCCGGCGCGGATCGTATCCGCCTCCCGGGCCAGAACGTAGCCTCCTCCGGGCCCCTTGACGCTCTCGACCAGGCCGGCCCTGGTCAGCTTGGAGAATAATTGGGCCAGGTACAGGGGGGAAATCCCCTGCCGGACGGCAATCTCCTCCCGTGGCGTCGGCCTGCTGCCGCCCTGCATGGCCAGGTCAACCATGGCCCGCAGCGCGTACCGGGCTTTGGTGGAAAGCCGCATATTCTCTCCCTCCTGATGGAACAGTACAATGATACCATAGTTTAGCAAAACTGTCAACTATTGACATGACGGAATCGGCGGGCGGGGTCTGGGAATGGTCTCATGAACATGCTTCGGGGAGCTACAGGGGTTTGCGGGCCTGCACTTTCTCCAGCACGAGAGCAGGCCGCGCATCGCAGCGCGTGGCCTGCTCTCGCTGTTCAGCCAGTGGCCCATACGGGGTTCGAACCCGTGTTTCCGGCTTGAGAGGCCGACGTCCTTGGCCGCTAGACGAATGGGCCGCAAGTGGTGTCAGGATTATACGTAAGGTCAGGGGGTTTGTCAAATCGCCTGGAGGTGACGGGTGCATTTCAGTTTTTTGGAAATGTCATTGCGAGCCGAAGGCCAAGCAATCTCCGACTCGGGACTTGGGGATTGCTTCGTCGGCAAAAACCGCCTCCTCGCAATGACGCCAGGAAGTTTC
>JARYMM010000079.1 GCA_029907105.1 Anaerolineae bacterium
TCCCACACCCGGCGCGCCTCATAGAAGTAATTCAGAGCCACCCGATCTATGCTCGCCGCATCGCTCGGATCATACCCTCCTCGCTCCAGAATTACCTGGCCCCGGCACCTCCCCGCCCTCCTGCCGCAAGGCTGAGCCAGAGCAACAATGAGCTCACGGTTCTCTTCGTAACAGGCGACGAAACGGTCAGAGGCACCCATCTCATCATAGGTATTCAGCAACCCTATGGATTGCCAGACATCGTAGCCAGAGGCAACCTCCGCAGCCCGCGCCAGCTCGCCCGTAGGAACAGGCCAATCCCTGCTCTTGACGATGGGCTGCGGCGGGATGGCCCACGGCTGGCGAGGGGTCAACTCCCGCAGCTTGATGTCAGCAAGAAGCACCTGGCCCCGTCCAGATATCCGAAAGACAGGGGTGACCTGCAACGGCTGGTCGCTCCAGTTGGCCCCGATGACCACAACCTCCCGCCACCTCCCGCCGGTAGGCTGCAGCGTCAGATCCTTCTGCAAAATGGCCATCTGCCCTTCGGAAAAACCCAATCTGGCCGCACCGGTAGCCTTATAAGCAAAGGAGAGCGCATACAACGTCTGCGCCTTCAGCCTGACGGCGTTGGCCCACACCCCCGCCCACGCCGCCGGCCCCGCCTCCTGCTCCCCTACCCACAACCCCTGCAACCTGACCGCCTGCCCCCCATAGCCCAACTCGTCAAAGCCGACCACGAAACTGGCTGGGACATACTCGCTCCGGCGGGCCTGCTCACGGATATCCAGCCTCCAGGAACCGGCCGGCGCCCAGCCCAGATAGACATCCTCAGGCGACTGCACCCCAGCCGCCTCCTCATCCAACAGATCGGGCCCTACCTCGAACGCCTCCGCAGACACCTTCAGGAACGCCGCCAGGTTGTATCGGTCATCCCAGGCCACCTCCGGCCTCGCCGCTTCCATCTCCTCCAGGGCCACGCTGGCACCCACATGATCCGGCCTCAGCTCCAGCACTCGCCGGTACACACCCCTCGCCGCCTCCACCTCCCCACGCCGCCGATGCCATTCCCCCAACAGCAACAACCCCTCCGCCTCCTCAGGTTCGCGCTCCACCAGGGCCTGCACAAACCGCTCCGTGCTCCCCTCCCACGGATGCTGCCACACCACGACAGATGCATAATCCAGTGCCTGCGTCCGATCCCACACCCCCTCCTCCACCAACTCCAGCGCCGTCTCGCCCAGCAAAGAGCCCACTCGGGCATCCAACCACGGCTGAACACGGAACAAACGCAGCTCTCCCTTCAACCCTTCCGCCTCCGCCGCTTGCCCCAGGGCCTCCCGAATCCGCACCTCCAGATAGATGGCGTGCAAATCGTCGGGCCTGATCGCCCGCACCTTCCCAAGCAGAGCCAACGCCCGCTCCCTATCACCCTCCGCCTCCCACACCCGGCGCGCCTCATAGAAGTAATTCAGAGCCACCCGATCTATGCTCGCCGCATCGCTCGGATCATACCCTCCTCGCTCCAGAATTACCTGGCCCCGGCACCTCCCCGCCCTCCTGCCGCAAGGCTGAGCCAGAGCAACAATGAGCTCACGGTTCTCTTCGTAACAGGCGACGAAACGGTCAGAGGCACCCATCTCATCATAGGTATTCAGCAACCCTATGGATTGCCAGACATCGTAGCCAGAGGCAACCTCCGCAGCCCGCGCCAGCTCGCCCGTAGGAACAGGCCAATCCCTGCTCTTGACGATGGGCTGCGGCGGGATGGCCCACGGCTGGCGAGGGGTCAACTCCCGCAGCTTGATGTCAGCAAGAAGCACCTGGCCCCGTCCAGATATCCGAAAGACAGGGGTGACCTGCAACGGCTGGTCGCTCCAGTTGGCCCCGATGACCACAACCTCCCGCCACCTCCCGCCGGTAGGCTGCAGCGTCAGATCCTTCTGCAAAATGGCCATCTGCCCTTCGGAAAAACCCAATCTGGCCGCACCGGTAGCCTTATAAGCAAAGGAGAGCGCATACAACGTCTGCGCCTTCAGCCTGACGGCGTTGGCCCACACCCCCGCCCACGCCGCCGGCCCCGCCTCCTGCTCCCCTACCCACAACCCCTGCAACCTGACCGCCTGCCCCCCATAGCCCAACTCGTCAAAGCCGACCACGAAACTGGCTGGGACATACTCGCTCCGGCGGGCCTGCTCACGGATATCCAGCCTCCAGGAACCGGCCGGCGCCCAGCCCAGATAGACATCCTCAGGCGACTGCACCCCAGCCGCCTCCTCATCCAACAGATCGGGCCCTACCTCGAACGCCTCCGCAGACACCTTCAGGAACGCCGCCAGGTTGTATCGGTCATCCCAGGCCACCTCCGGCCTCGCCGCTTCCATCTCCTCCAGGGCCACGCTGGCACCCACATGATCCGGCCTCAGCTCCAGCACTCGCCGGTACACACCCCTCGCCGCCTCCACCTCCCCACGCCGCCGATGCCATTCCCCCAACAGCAACAACCCCTCCGCCTCCTCAGGTTCGCGCTCCACCAGGGCCTGCACAAACCGCTCCGTGCTCCCCTCCCACGGATGCTGCCACACCACGACAGATGCATAATCCAGTGCCTGCGTCCGATCCCACACCCCCTCCTCCACCAACTCCAGCGCCGTCTCGCCCAGCAAAGAGCCCACTCGGGCATCCAACCACGGCTGAACACGGAACAAACGCAGCTCTCCCTTCAACCCTTCCGCCTCCGCCGCTTGCCCCAGGGCCTCCCGAATCCGCACCTCCAGATAGATGGCGTGCAAATCGTCGGGCCTGATCGCCCGCACCTTCCCAAGCAGAGCCAACGCCCGCTCCCTATCACCCTCCGCCTCCCACACCCGGCGCGCCTCATAGAAGTAATTCAGAGCCACCCGATCTATGCTCGCCGCATCGCTCGGATCATACCCGCCCCGCTCCAGGATGGCCTGGCCCCGACAGCCCCCAAGCCTGCTGGCGCAAGGCTGAGCCAGAGCAACAATGAGTTCACGGTTCTCTTCGTAACAGGCGATGAAGCGATCAGAGGCCCCGATCCGATCATAAGCATTCAGCGCATCTATGGACAGCCAGACATCGTGGTCAGGGGCAACCTCCGCAGCCCGCGCCAGCTCGCTCGCCGCAGCGGAATCATCCCCCCTGACCAGGTACATCCTGCCCAAAGCCCAATGCCGATACCAATCCTCTACACCTGCCCCGTCCTTCATCCGAGAGGCTACCGCCTGGAAGAAATCCCCCCACACGGCCTGCGGACGGGCCAGGGCGGCATAGGTGGCCAGCCCGCTGACATTGACGACGAAGGCGTTCAGCAAAACGGGTCCGATGGTCGCCAGGAGCAAGGCCAACAGGCCGATGAAAACCGGCAACTGCCAACGGCGTGAGATGGTCATGATCGCTCACCAAGGATGTCCCGGTAGAGGTCGGCGTAGCGCTGTGCCATGACCTGGAGCGAGAACTCCGCCTCTGCCTTCTGCCTCGCCCGACGCGACAAAGCCTGTCGGCGTTCGCCGTCTTCCAGCACCCAGGCCAGGCCCTGGGCCAGGCTGTGCGCGGAGAGAGGCTCGGCCAGGTAGCCGTTGCCCTGATGCTCCACGACGTCGAGCAAACCCGTAGTGGCAAAGGCCACCACCGGCGTGCCGCAGGCCAGCGCTTCTACCGCCACCTGCGGGAAGTTCTCCTGCGGCGAGGGGACGGCTAGCACATCCCCTGCCGCATACAGCAGGGCCAGAGACACATCGTCGCGCAGGCGGCCGAGGAAATGCGCCCTGACCGGCAGGTCCGGCGGGTCTGCCGGTTCAGAGCTTCCAAACACCACCAGTTCCACCGAAGCCATGCCGTTCATCTTCGTCAGCTCGCGCAGCCCGGCCTGCAGGAACCGAAACCCCTTGAGGGGGTTGTCAAGCCGGCCCGTAGTGCCCCAAAGGATCAACCGCCTGTCCTGGGGCAGAGACAGGAGCTCACGGGCAAAGCGCTGATCCGAAGGCCTGAAGTGAGCTATGTCAATTCCAAGGGGGATCACCTCCGTGCGCCCTCCCTGGAACAGCGCACTATCCTGTGCACATTCTGCCAGCCAGCGGCTGGGCGAGACCACGGTGAGCGGCAGCCCCTTCCAGGCGCGGCGCTTGCGTCGCCAAACCCAGCGCGAGAGATCGCCCTCCCTGGAAGAGCCAAGGATCGGGCACTGGCCACAAGAGACCCGGTAGCGGCCGCAATCGCCGGCGATGTGGCAGCCGCCAGTGAAAGGCCACATGTCGTGCAACGTCCAGACCAGGGGCCTCCGAAAAGCCCTCAAGCCCTCGATGCGCAGGAAGCCGTAGGCCACCCAGTGCAGATGAACGATGTCCGCGCCGAGGGCGGCCACCTGGGAAGCCAGGCGCTCCGGCACGATCGCCGGGGAGAACAGGGCATCCCGCCGGCGGCGGTACAGGCGCACCGGCCAGGAATCCAGGTGACGCCGGAGCCTGGCCATCATCCGCCCGGCGGCGGCAGCCGGCCCCCTCACCGTGGGATCATCATCGGTCTTGAACTGCACCAGCATGCGCGAGTCGAGGCCAACCCCCCGCAACCCCCGATGAAGACGGCAGGCCGCTCTGGCCGCCCCGCCGTGGGCGTTGGTGCTCAAATGGACAATGCGCACATCCCTCTCCCCTGCTGGAGCAGAGCTCCAGCACTGCAAAAGCCTACCACTCCCAGCCCCAGGTTCGGTGCAGCCAGGTGCGCACCCCCAGCGGCCGGTGCCACCAGCGCCACATCCAGCGCAGAAGCGCTTCTCGCCCGCGCAGGCGAGGATGCCTGTATTTCTCGATCAACGCCGCCGTCTCCTGCCGGTAAACGTCGAGCATCGTGGCGCTCTTGGCCTGCTCGTGCAGGCGAAAGGCGGCCAGCGGCGGGCCGGGTATCCGGCGGCCCGGGCCAACCCCCATCAGGCGTATGAACAGGTCCAGATCGAGACAGTAGCGCAGCGTGGGATCTATGCCGCCGACCTGCTCATAGGCCCATGAACGCCAGAAACAGGCCGGCTGCGCCCAGTTCTGCTTGCACATGTTGGCCGTCAGGAAGCGATTGGGGCGCAGGGCATACCAGCGCCTGACGACCCGGCCATTGACGTCCATGAGATAGGCATCGCCGTTGGCCAATACCACTCTGGGCTTGCGGGCGAAAAACCCCGCCACCCGCCTCAGCGTGCCGGGCAGGTAGATGTCATCCGAGTTCAAGTAGGCCAGGATCTCGCCTGCCGTGTGGCGAAATCCTTCCCTGATGGCTGCCGCCTGACCCCCATCCGGCCCCACGTGCACGGAGCTGAGCCAGCGTTCGTACCTTCGGATGATCTCCACACTGCCATCCGTGCTGCCCCCGTCCATGATCACGTATTCCAGGTCGGGATACCCCTGGAGCAACACGGAGCGGATGGTCTCCTCGATGAACGGTGCCTGGTTGTAGGAAGGCGTGACGATGCCTAGCCGTGGCCAGGGAGAACCATCGGGCATCCTGTCCGGCAGTTGTGGACTTTCCTCGGTCCATGGCCAACCGGTCTTGCCCGGTGGGGGGGCGGGGAGCTCGTTCAGATCTGGACAACGCATCTCATGACCTCCTCAACAGCGAACGCGGCCGCTCTATGCTTCTTCCAACGCCGCGCGATACACCTCTAGCGTCTGCTGTGCTGCCTGGTCCCAGGAGTAGCGCTGCACGCGCTGGAGACCCTGCCGCACCCGCGTTGAATCCCGCCCCTCGGACAGGGCGAGATCCAGCGCTGCCCACAAGGAATCCATCGCCGCGGGCTCAAAGTAGACCGGACAGTCCCCGGCCACCTCGAGGGTGGAGGGGATGCGGGAGGCGACAATGGGACAGCCACAGGCCATCGCTTCCAGCAGAGGAATGCCGAAGCCCTCGTAGAGGGAGGGAAGCACGAAAGCGGCCGCCTGGTTGTAAAGACCACAGAGCGCCTCATCGTCCACATCCGTTAACAGATGCACCCGGCCTGCAAGCCACAGCTCCTGCAGCAGGCGACTTTCATCCATTGACCAATCCTGGCCCACGACGACAAGTCGCACCTCGTCCCGGCCAGGCCAGGCGCTATACGCCTTGACCAGGCCATGGAAATTCTTGTACCGAGCACGAGAACCCACGTAGAGCAGGAAGGGCGCGGTGGGAGAGGCGCGGGATGAGGGACGAGGAGCGAAGGCCTCGCTGCGCCCGGGAGGTATGACGTGGATCCTGGCAGCATCAACACCGTAGAGATGCTGCAGATCCTGGCTTGTGGCCTGGGATATGCAAATGACGCGCTGAGCAGCCCAAACACAGGCCCGCTTGCGTTCCCTGAACTCAGCCGCCTCCGGCGCCTGGAACAGATGGCCGAACCGTTCGTGGATCATGTCGTACACGGTGACCACCTGCGCCCCCTCCCATTTCTCCGGCAAAGTGTAGTACGTGGAGTGCCAGATTTGGCCTCTGCCATGCCCGATCCACAGCCGGCGCACAAATCGCCTGACCTCTGGGATGATAGGCCCCCACACACCCCTCGGGCGCAAGTAGCGTTTCATGGGGGGGATGGCCAGATGGGTGATGTGCCGGTGCTTCGGCAGCTCCTGCTTCAGTCGCCCCTCCGTAAACAAAGCGATGCGCAGCGAATCGTCCAGCTCGCACATGCGGGGGAGGATCTCGCTGAATAGACGCGAGATGCCACCGCCGGACTGTAGCTGGTAGATGAGCCCATCCACCGCGATGCGCATCACTCGCCCGCCACCCCCGCCCGAGATTCCGCCGGATAGATGAACGCGCTCCCCTCCAGAACGCCCCGGCAGATCACGTCCAGGCCCAGATCCCTCCCCGGCATCATGTCATCCAGGCTGGAGACCTGCAGGCGATAAGGCGGCACGCCTGAAACAGGTTGCATCATGGAGAGGGGGATCATGCGCCGGAAGAAGAAATGGTAGGCATACATGCGCGCCCGGCGTGCCGTGGCCTCGTCCATCTTCTGGCACAGAGGCAACCGATCCAACAAACGGAAGTATTCTTCCGCCGTCTGCGCATCCATGGTCACGCCCTTGTTTCTGATCCAGGCCTCACCGGCCACGATGACCGGGATGCCAAAACTGGTCAATTCCACGCCGGTTTTGGTGCCATAGATGATGACGCTATCACATTGCAGCATCACGGCATAAGTGCTAACCGGCCTCTCGGGGGGAATCACAAAGACGTTCTCCGGCAGCTTCGGGAAAACCTTGCTGATCTCCCCCATGATCGGCTGGCGGGAGGGAATCGTCCCCCGTATCTCCGCCGGGTGAACCCGGATGATGAGCTGGAGGTCCGGACGTTTCTCGAAGTATCTTATGGTTTGCAATACCCACTCCAGCATGTTGGGGAAGGCGTTGGCCGGATAGTGCAACTGCGCATCCCACATCACGTTGGTCAGCATGCCGATGCAGGGTTTGGAAAAGTCAATGCCTGACTCCCTCGCTATGGTAGCCAGGTCCTCTTCGGGCTTTTCGTGGAACCAGATCCAATCGCGCGTTCCCTGCCAACGGCTCTTCAGATAATCCATGACCTCCCTTTCCAGCTCGGGGGACCACTCCATGTTCTCCCAGGCAGAGGTCGGTTCGGACATCAGGGTGTGATGATAGGTGTCGCCGTGGCTGAAGATGAAACAGCGTTTGCGGTAGGCCGGGTTCCAGTTGACCACGCGCACGCCACGCTGCCGCGCCACTTCCCCGATGAGTCCCTGCGGGACATAGATGCCGTGATTGAAACAGGCGCAGTCGAATTTGAACCTGCCCAACAGACGGCGAACCGCGTAAGTGGTGAGCAACGAGGCCCTCAGATAACGCCGCAGAACAGGCTCCGCATCCGGCTCATCGGCCAGATCCCCCCTGGCAAAATAGCGCAACGCCCCGGCCAGGGCATGTTCGCCGACGGCCAGGCCATCCAGACGGAAGTCACCGATGCTGGAAAGAGGAACAGACCCGGATAGCTCATCGGCCATCCTACGCTCGGCCCGGGTGACCAGCCTGCTGTAACGGTGAATGGGCAAACCCAGAGGCCGATAGGTGGCATACCCTATGGCAAAGCAATCATCGCACAACGACCGGGCCGGGCCGTGACGGACGAACTCGCTTTGATCTCTGAACTGGCGAATTGTGGCCTGCATGCAGGCAGGCAACGCCCCATCACAAAGCAAGAAATGGACATCGGCCCCGCGCAGGGTCAGCGCCACGGCCAGAAGGCTTTCCACCGATGTCAGGGCACGGTGACCGCCGGTGCTGGTGGCTATGAGGACCGTCGGGCCATGTCTGGCAGCTTCCCGCATCCCGCTCCACCGGGCGCGATCGAACTGGAGGATCTTTCGCCAATCAGGTTCCACCGGGACAGGCAAAAGCCAACGCTTGGCTCGCCTGACTGCTCTTCCGATGGCCTGCCTGCTCTGCACTGTCACACGTTTACCTCCGTTTTCCCCCAAAATGCAGTACCGCAAAAGCCACTCTGAGCGCAGCGAAGAGCCTCCTTCGCACGCCGAGACGCTTCGCTTCACTCAGCGTGACGAGCGAACTTTGCTTTATTGCCCAAAAACGCTCGCCCAGGGTCTCAGAAGCGATTGTACCCCAGAATCAAAGAAACGGGGAATCGGCAAGATGATCTTGATTCCCCATTCCTGGTCCTCACGACTTTGCCTCACGTGGTCATGATGTGGAGGAGTCGCCTCCTTGCTCACCGTCTAGCTCAGCCCTGGACACCGTGACCTCTATCAGATAGCGCGGCCGACCGCGGGCCTCGTCCAGTGCCCGCCACAGGTACTCGCCCAGCACACCCAGCATCAGCATCTGTATGCCGCCAAGGACCAGCACCGCAGCCATGAGGGAGGACCATCCGGGCAGCGGTCTGCTGGTAAGAGCACTGATGATGACGTAGCCCGCATACAGAAAGCCGCCCACAGCCACGGCAAAGCCCAGGCAGGACATGATACGGATGGGCAGGTAGGTAAACGAGGTGACCGAATCTACGGCCAGTTTGAGCTTCTTGCCCAGGCTCCACCCCGAACGGCCATGCAAGCGCGCCTGCTTGGTATAGGTGACCGTCGCCTGTCGGAAGCCCATCCACGTGATCAAAGCAATGAGGCTGATATTCCTCTCCCTGAACTGGCGGAAGGCATCCACCACACGCCGGTCCAACAGGAAGAAATCGGCGCCGCTGGCCGCCATGTCCCTGAAGCCTACCACGTGGCGCATCAGGAGATAGAACAGGCGGGCAAAGGCGAGGGTGCTGAGCTTTTCCCCTTCCCGACGGGCGCGCACTGCCCACACGACCTGAGCGCCGGCACGCCACTGCGCCACAAGTTCAGGGAGCGTTTCCGGCGGGTCCTGCAGGTCGGCGGCCATAACGACCGCGCCATCGCCCCTGGCCTGATGCAGGCCGCAGGTCACGGCCGTGTGCGAGCCGGAATTTCGAGCCAGGCGGATGCCGCGCACTCGTGGATCACGCCTGGCGATCTCGGCGACGACGGCAAAGGTGTCGTCGGCGGAGTGGTCATCTACGATGATCCACTCCCAATCCAGGCCGAGCCCCTGCATGACGGCGCGCAGGCGCTCGTACAGGATGGGCAGATTCTCCGCCTCGTTGTAGGCGGGGGTGACCACGGTCAGCAACACAGACCCTCCCCTAACCCCTCCCAGGGGGAGGGGGATTGCCCTCATCCAGCCCCCATCCCCCCGTTGACGGGGGAGAAGGGTGGGGAAAGGGAGATGGACCCTGGACAGGGCCAGATGACAGATTCACGCTGCACACGCCTCCCGCAGGGCGGCCACCACCGCATCCTGCTCAGCCTCGGTCATCTCGTGAAACAGCGGCAGGATGATGGCCCGATCCTGCGCCCTTTCGCTCTCCCTCAAGCGCGCACAGGTGCCCGGAGGGCAATCGCAATCGCCGGGGCCGGTGCCGCAAGACCACGGCTCCTGGGCATAAGCCGGCTCGCGGTGGGCGCACATGACCCCCCGCCGGGTGGAGATGCCCGCATCGAGCATGGCCTGCATGACCCGCCGCTGGTCACAGCCCTCCGGCAGGCGCACGCAGAAGCTCTGCCAGTTGCTGCGCGCCCATTCCGGCTCGGCAGGCAATCCCAGCCCAGGCATGTCCGACAGAAGGTCTCGATAGCGCTGCGCCTGCTGCCGTCGCCGCGCCACGACCTCCGGTATGCGTCGCAGTTGTACCCGCCCTATGGCGGCCTGGATGTCCGTCAGGCGGTAGTTGTAGCCCAATTGCGGGTAGGATTCGAAGATCACCTCTCTCGCCCCATGACGCACCGTGTCGGGCACGCTCATGCCATGCTGCCGCCACAGGCGGAACTGGCGGTCCCATTCGGCATTGGACGTGGTGATCATTCCCCCGTCGCCGGTGGTGAGGAGCTTGCGCGGGTGGAAGGAGAAGCAGGCCACGTCCCCATGCGGCTTGCCGATCTTCTCCCAGCGGCCACCCCAAAGGATCTCGCTGCCGATGGCGCAGGCGGCATCCTCCACCACGGGCAGGGAATGGCGACGGGCGATGTCCAGGATGACCTTCAGGTCGCAGGGCATCCCCAGTTGATGGACGCAGAGGATGGCGCGGGTGCGTTCGGTGATCACCTCTTCGATCCGCGCCGGGTCCATGTTGAAGGTGTCCGGCTGGATGTCCACGAAGACCGGCGTGGCACCGCAGTAGCGGATGCTGTTGGCCGTGGCGATGAAGGAGTGGCTGACGGTGATGACCTCATCGCCCGGCTGCACCCCCACCGCCCGCAGCGCCAGATGCAAGGCCGTGGTGCAACTGGAAACGGCACAGGCGTGCTTCGCCCCCACGTAGTCGGCGAATTCCCGCTCAAAGGCGGCCACCTGCGGCCCCTGGGTCACCCACCTGGAGCGCAGCACCTCGGCAACCGCCGCCATCTCCTCATCGCCAAGAAATGGCCTGGCTACAGGCACTCCCATGCTAACCTCCAACCTCTAGCCTCCAACTCCCAACCTCCAACTTCCAACCTCCAACTTCCAACCTCCAACTTCCAACCTCCAACTTCCAACTTCCAATCCCAGATCATGTCTCAACGTTCTGGGGCCATCGGCTCCCAATTGCGCAACACTTCCTGCTCCAACAATTCCTCCGGCGACCGGCCCAGGCTCAGGTACCAGTCCCGCAGCCTGACCAAGCCCTCGCGCAACGTCACCTCAGGCTCGAAACCAAGCAATTGACGCGCCTTCGTCGTGTCGGCGCAGAGGCGCAGGACATCGCCGGGGCGGGGCTCGTCGTGAATCACCGGCGCATCCGAGCGCCCGACCACCGCCGCCACTTCACCGGCCAGGTCATTGATGGTCACCTCGCCTCCGCTGCCCAGGTTGATCGTCTGTCCCACGGCATCATCGGCGAGGCCGGCCAGGAGGATGCCCCTGGCCGTATCGCCGACGTAGGTGAAGTCCCGCGTCTGGGTGCCGTCGCCGAAGACGACCATGGGCAGGCCGGCCAGGCAGCGGAGCAGGAAGCGGGGGATCACCTCGCCGCTGTCCCCCTCGTGGTGGCAACGCGGCCCGTAGGCATTAAACGGGCGCACCACCACCGTCGGGTAGCCGTAGGTCTGATAGAAGGCCCGGGCGTAGCACTCACCGGCCAGCTTGGAGGCCCCATAGACGGTGTTAGGAAAGGTGGGGTGCTCTTCGCTCATCGGCACCCAACGGGCGGTGCCGTAAACTTCCGAGCTGGAGACATAGACGAACCGTTTCACGCCGGCGGTCCTGGCCGCTGACAGCAGTTGCAGAGTGGCCGTAGCGTTCACCTCGTGGTTCTCGGCCGGCGAGTGGATGGAATGGCGCACGCCCAGGCAGGCCAGGTGAAACACGATGTCCACACCGCGCATCAAATCGGCCGTGCGCTGGCCATCCCGGATGTCAACTACCACCAGGTGTACCCGCTCAGGTGGAAGCCCCTCCAGGTTCTCGCGCTTGCCGTTGACCAGGTTATCCACGACCACCACCTGGGCGCCTTGAGCCGCGAGCTGGCGCACCAGCTCGGAGCCGATGAAACCAGCGCCACCGGTGACCACGACTCGCTGATTCTGCATGCTTCCTTTCACCTTCCGGTTCACATCCTTCTCCCCTATCCCAGCTCAACCCTCGGCTGATCCGCCGGCACGAACCTGGCACGATAGGACAAAAGGAAGCCGATCAAGGCAATCTCGGATTCCGTACGGCGTTTTGTGTACTCTCGGCGGCTCAGATCAAAAACGGTGACGTACTGGTAGTCACCCTTGACGAGATTCTTCTTGGTAACGATCAGCTTCTCCGAGTCTTCGCCAATTTGAC
>JARYMM010000007.1:0-55239 GCA_029907105.1 Anaerolineae bacterium
TACCGCTTCTACGCCAAATCCGATGACGGCGTGCGCGTCTGGCTGGACGGCTGGCTGGTCATTGACCAGTGGCGGGCCGGCCCGTTGTCCGTCAGCGGCGATTTCGCCAATGTAGGCGAAGGGCCGCACACGGTCAAGGTGGAATACTTCGAGCAGCGCGGCGACGCCATGGTGACCGTGTGGTGGCAGCGCACCGACATTTACCAGGATTGGCGGGGCGAGTACTACACCGACATCTATCTGCAGCCGCCGCCAGTGCTGGTGCGCAATGATCCCCAGATTGACTTTTATTGGGGATTGGGCTCGCCCGACCCGCGGCTGCCGGCGGACAACTTCTCCGTGCGCTGGACGCGCAGTGTCTACTTCGATGCCGGCGATTATCGCTTCTATATCTGGGGCGGCGATGGGGCGCGGCTGCGTCTGGACGGCTGGGCAGTCATTGACAACTGGCTGCAGGATACCGAGCACACCTTCCAGGGGAGATTCGATGCCGTGGGCTCCGGCTACCACACCGTGGTCGTGGAATGGTACCATCGCGGCGGCCTGGCTGAGGTCAAAGTGACCTGGGAGCGCATCAAGAAACAGGGCGGGCCGCAGCCGGATTGAGCAAAGGGAGCAAAGGAGCAGAGGAGACACCCTTGCTCCTTGCTTTCCTCTGGCACCATCTTCCGGTTTGTCCGGGTCAGGGAAGTATAGAAAGGGCATCCCATGGACCTGAAAGAGATTCTGCAAAAGCAAGAAGCGTACATCTTCCCCAGCGTCATCACCTACTACGAGGAGCCGCTGGCTTTCCAAAGAGGCGAGGGGCAGTACCTCTACGGGGTAGACGGCCAGAAGTACCTGGATTTCTTCGGCGGCATTCTGGTGGTCAGCGTGGGCCATTGCCACCCCAAGGTCACGGCCAGGGTATGCGAGCAGGTGCGCACGCTGCAGCATACCTCCACGCTCTACCCCCACGCCAACATGGTCGCCCTGGCCGAGAAGCTGGCCCAGATCGCCCCGGGCCGGCTGCAGAAGAGCTTCTTCACCAACAGCGGCACGGAGGCCAACGAGACGGCCGTCCTGTTGGCCAGGATCTTCACCGACCAGCAGGAGGTGATCGCCCTGCGCCACGGCTACAGCGGGCGCTCGGCGCTGGCCATGACCCTCACGGGCCACGCCAGTTGGCGCATCGGCGGCACGCAGATCCTGGGCATCCAGCACGCCCACAACGCCTACTGCTACCGCTGTCCCTTCGGGCTGACCTATCCCGCCTGCGATCTGCGCTGCGCCTACGACGTGGAGAACCTGATCCAGACCACCACCTCCGGGCGGGTGGCGGCCTTCATCGCCGAGCCCATCCAGGGGGTGGGCGGCTTCATCACCCCGCCGCCGGAGTACTTCCAGATTGTGGTGGACATCGTGCGCCGCTACGGCGGCATCTTCATCTGTGATGAGGTGCAGACCGGCTTCGGGCGCACGGGCGGGAAGTGGTTCGGCATCGAGCATTGGGGGGTGGAACCGGAGATCATCACCTGCGCCAAGGGCATCGCCAACGGCGCACCGATGGGGGTGACCATAGCCATGCCGGAAGTCGCCGACAGCTTCCGCGGGCTGACCATCTCCACCTTTGGCGGCAACCCCGTCTCCTGCGCCGCGGCCCTGGCCACCATCGAGGTCATGGAAGAAGAAACCGTTCGCCAAAACGCTCAGGTCGTGGGCGATTACCTGCGGGAGAAGTTGGAGGAACTGAAGGAGAAGTACCCGTTGGTCGGCGACGTGCGGGGGATGGGATTGATGCAGGGCGTGGAACTGGTACGTGAAGGCAAAGAGCCGGCGCGCCAGGAGATTGCCCGCGTCTTCGAGGCCACCCGGCGGCGGGGGCTGCTCATCGGCAAAGGCGGTCTCTATGGCAACGTGATCCGCCTCGCCCCGCCGTTGACCATCAGCAAAGCCGATGTGGACGAGGCTGTCCGCATCCTCGACGAGGCCTTCGCCGAAGTAGGGGCGGGTTTGCCGCTGTAGGCACGAGGTCGCCGGCCATGTGTGGACGCAGGCAGTGAGGATCGCACCGCCAAACCGGACAAACCCGCCCCTGGCGGAGGTGGCAGGCGATGACCGTTGCTCAGGTGATGACGAACGTGCCACAGCCGTAGTGCGTTTGGTTTCCGACGTGGAGGATGGAGGCCAGCTCCAAATAGGGGATGACGGACGAGGGTATGGCGGCAAAGGTCTGTCTGCCTATCCAAAGCCCCGGCCATTCTTTGGGGGCGTGACGGAGGTCGCGCTCTCGAAGGGGAGCCTGCGCCGCTTGCTCCAGCGCGGCCTGCAAAGAGGCGCGTTCTTCGGCGCTCAAACTATTCCACACATCATCAGGAGTGTGGCGTTTCCCCGGCAAAAAGATGGTCATGCGGGCGATCAGGGATTCCAGAAGACGCGGCAGGGTGGGCACCTCGCCGGCGGGAATCCTCTTACCACTTCGCCTCCTGCTGCCCGCAGGAGAGAGGTCAAAGGGCGTCAGCCAGGTCAATCGTTTGCCCACCCGGTCGGCCTGGAAAGTCAGCCCCTCCGCCCACTGGACAGGCGTGGGGCTGTGGCGCAGGTCCAGTTTCCCCTCCTGCACCAGCGGTTCCCAATGGTTTCCCCGGGCGGCATAGACTCCGGTGATGTCGAAATGCCCCCAGAGCCCGCTCTGCCGCGGCCAGCGGGGATCTGTGGTCGTCGCCGCAGCCTCCATCGCCGGCAGGATGACCTCCAGGAAAAGCCCGTGATCGGCGCTCTGCCCCAGAAGCTTGAGTTCCCACAGGATCAGTTCCCCCTCCCCGTAGCTCCGCTTGCCCGGATAGACGAATAACACCGCTTCTACAGGCCACGACGCCTGGGGCACGGTCTTGGGTTTTCCCTTGCCCTGGACTTCGTCCCAGGGGGCCAGGGCCTTGCGCCAGGCAGCGGCCTCGCGGGTGGGCAGGCGCTCGGCAATGGTAGTGCCCAGGACCAGGGAAATCTCGGCGGCCAGACAGCTTGGCAACCAGACCAAGGGGCCGTTCACCTGCCACACAAGCAGATAGCGGATGAGGTTAATCGGACTGATAAAAGGCCACATAGCCCACCAGTTCGTACAGCAAGCGGATGCGATCCTTAGGCCATTGCCGGATGCGCCAGGCACTCAACATATCCTTCGCTTCCGGGCTCAAAAAGCCCAGAAACCGCCCCCAGTAAAACTGCTCCTCACTGGCGTCATCCAGGTTCAGCAGCTCGTAGAGGGCCTGCTGGGCTTCGGGACGCAGCAAGGTGCGAAACACGGCCGCCATTTCCAGCAGGCTCAGGAAGTCCGAGACCTCGAAGGTGAGCAATCCCCGGCGATCGCGTTCACGGGGAACGAAGAGCTGATGGGGGGCGGAGAAGAAACGCACCCGCAACTGGTCCATCGAGAAACGCCCTTCTTGATGAACCGCCCGACACAGGATGTCGGCCATGCTGATCCCCCGCCCGCTCCCCGCGGTAGGCAGTATCTGAATCAGCCCCTTCAGGTCAGCCCCGTGATAGATGAGCAGTTCCTGGAGCCAGGGTTTCAGCTCTCGCCGCGGCATGGCCATCAGGAAGTGATCCTGGCCGTGGACGTAGGAGCCCAGGACGCGGCTATTGGAAAAGCCTTTGCCGCTCTCCAGTTGTTTCGGCAGGCGATTGACCCGCGCCCAGATGATGACGGCCTGGCGTGAGAGGTGGCCCAACCAGTAGGCATGGGCCAGGACAGCCCGACACGATATGCAGTAGCGACTGGGCTTGCGGCCAGGAGGGGCATAACGGGGATAGATCCAACAGCGCTGGCAGGGGCCACTCAGGGCAGAATGAGGAGACCCGATCTCTTCCTGGTTGAAGAGACCGGGTTTCCTCTCCAGATAATACAAGGTGGCCAACAGTTCAGCGCCGGTTCGACAGCGGCGCAGCCAATCAAAGCCGCTCAGCATTCAACGCCCTTTGCAATTGGGCATAATGCTCGATGACGTCGCGGTTGATCCACTCCTCAACCCGCAGGGGCAGTCGCCAGCCCTCTTCTGGCTGGCCAGCATAACGCTTCGTCCAGTCAATGAGGTAGCTTTCCGGGAGAATGCGCAGGCGCAGGCTGCCGCAACCCAGGTAACGGTTCTTGCCCATCTTGTGGGCCAGTCCCGGCTCCAGAGCCACACACCAGACCAGCCTCTGCAACTCCTCTTCCTCCAGGTTCCAGAAGCGGATATGGAAACGGGCACGGGCACCGGGCAGAATGGCCCGGAAGTAGCTGGCCTGCACCGTGTCGGGCTGGAAGTCTTCCAGGCGCTCGACGATGGGGGCCAGCGGGGTGTGGGGGAAGAGCCGCCAGGTCCTGGCCACATGCAGCAGGGAAGCCGAGCTGCCGGGCACGTTTCGCCACTGGCCGTCGCTGAATTGCCACTGGCCGTAGGGATAGGGCACCTTGAACCAGGCCAGTTCGGGGTCCTGGATCAGGGCAAAGCTGAAGGAAAGCCGCCCGGCGATGGCCTGGTTGGGCCCCTGTCCCACCCAGCCGAAGAGGCTGTCCACCGGGTTGAGGCGGCTGATGTCGGGGCTCTCCTGGCGGGAATCGCTGGCGATGGCGTAGATGTGGCGGATCAGCCCCTTGAGGCTGCGGCTGGGGAGAGCATAGAGCCTCGGCGTGCCGCGCTGGGCCGCTTCCGGCGGGGCCATGGAGAAAAAGTCCCAGCCGTTCACCGGAGCATCGCCCAGCGTGGCCCTCTGGGAGGGCTCGCCACTCTCGCGCACGTGGAGAGGGGTCAAGACCTCCGCTTCCACCACCAACCTGCCGCAGTAGCCACCGAAGGCGCGGTGGGAGATGAAGCCCGCCTCGGCCCTTGGCGGTGCCGGCGCTACAGCCGCAGCCACCAACGGCCGGAAGAAAGCCAGAGCATCTGCCGCCGCTTCACGCTCCAGATCGAGCCGATACCAGAGGCCATCCCGGACCAGGGGCCGTTCGCCGAACAGGACCTGGCTGATGCCCGCCGGGTCTGCGGTCAGCCAGGTGAGGTCGGCGACCGATGCCTTGACCCAGCCGAAGCCGCTGGTCTTTTCGCCGCCCAGGGGGATGTCCCCGCGCTGGAAATCCTGCAGCAGGTGGGCCAGCAGCGAGAGCGAGTCGATGTCCTCCTCAGTGATGTCCTGCAGGTCTATGCGCAGTTGGAAGGTGAGGTGGTTGCCGTAGGCGAAAAGGTAGTCCCGCTTGGCCGCCTCCACCGGCCGGCCCGTCTGCGGGTCCATCCTCACCCCGTCCATGGAACACCAGGCTCGCTGGGGATCGTAGGGGTCGGTGAGATAGGCATCGGAGAAGAAGACCAGGCCGCGCTGCCCCTGCGCGCCAAAGAGACGATCCAGGACCCGTGCGGTGCGCTCCGTTTCCCCCCACAGCGTCCGCAGCACCTGCGAAGCGCGCTTGCGAAAAGCGCCCTTGATGGTGCTGCCGGGGACGACGATCTCCCAGGAGCCCTGTTCCTGCGAGGAGGGGGTCCAGGACAGCATGCGCATGAACATGGTGTCGTAGGGCTTGCCGTATTTGCGGGAGACCTCCCGACCGAAGGGGCCACCGACCCGGAAATCAATGTGGTGGGGTTGGGCCAGCTCCTGGCGAGCCCGCTGGCGATAGCCCTGGAGAAAGGCAATGAAGTTCTGGTCGTTGACGATGCTCTTGCGCAGATTGCCGGGATGTATCATGTGCTGGAAGCGCACACGGCGGTGTTCGTTGACGAAATCCTGCCACACGGCCCGGCTGACGCCCTCCGGCACCTGCGCCGGATCCCCCCACTGCTGTTCCGTGATCCGCCCCTCCAGGAGCATGGTTTTGATGCGAATGTGTTCCTCGCGCTGGGCGATCTCGGCATCCACCCAGGCATCGCTCTGCAGCAGGTTGATCTGCTGATCCACCTGCTGGTAGAGCCGGGGCAGGATCTTCTGGCAGGCAGGGGTCAGCACCTCGACCAGGGCGCTTTCGTCTCCGATGCGCTCGGCCAGGCTGTCGGCCAGGGCGGCATCCAGTCCCAGGCTGTTGGCCACTTCCAACCAGGCCTCCTGGTTCAATTGCTGGATGGCGCGGCGTTCGTGCGCCATGACCTCGAGAACCCGTTTGGCCATATTGGCCTTATCCTGCAGGGCCTCGACGAGGGCGGCTTCGGCCGCTTCCCGGCTGGGGAAAGGCTGCTCGGCCAGGGGTTCCAGGCGGGCCAGCACCCTGGCCGAGAGGGGATATTTCCCTTTGCCCAACCTGGCCAGGGCCGTCTTGGGCAGGGTCCAGCTCTCGGCCTCGCCGGAGGAGCGCTCCATCAGCCAGATGGCGATCACGCGGGGCAGAAAGCGGGCGAACTTCTCTTTCCAGTCCTCGGGGCTGAGGATCGGGCCGGCCAGCCCCATCTCCAGGCGGCTGCGGATGGGATCGGGGATGTCGCGCATGGCCCCGACCAGCACACGGCCCTCGATAGCGGCAAAGGAGGGGACCTCGGGATCCACCTTGCCCCAGTTCCAACCAACCAGGACGGGGTTGGTGGCGTTGAAGGTCAGGGTCAGGCGCAGGTGGTTGGCCATGGGGCGCACAGAGGGAAGCTGCTGGGGAACCGGGAAGGGCAGCTCCATCTCCAGGCGGCAGCGTCCCAGGCCCTTGCTCTTGCCCGCGCCAAACCAGAAGCGCCCCTCCTGGAGCTCGCGCAGGAGATAATACAGCCGGGCCTCGTTCTCATCCTGCTGGAGGAGGGCATCGTTCACCGAGAGGACAAGATCGAACACGGAGTTGCGGAACAGCGTCTCCATCTTGTAGTTGGCGTTGGCCTCTGCCGCCCAGCGGTCCTCGTCCAACCGGAGGCCCATGCGCAGGTCGAAAAGGTTGCCCCGGGGATAGGACTCCTTTTGCAGCTTGCAATCCACGCCGGTCAGGAGCCCTTCCGGCATGGGGAAGCCATAGAGACGCAGCCACATGCGGTTCAGCAGGCCGATGTTGCGGCCATCCCGCGAGCGGCCGATAAAGGCATCCATCAGCGCCTCGGCCGTCCCGGCCACCTCCCCGGCCAGGGAGACCAGGCGATGGGTGCCGTCTCCATCGCGCGTGAACAACGTCTTGCGTGCGTTACCCCTGTAAATGGGGGTTTCGGCTATGAGCCTGCCTTTCAGAATCATGGTTGTCCCTCCTGACGCTTCGTGTTCGTGAACATCTCTGCATACTGGCGCCCCAAGGGCAGAATAGACAAAGCCATTTTACCACACAAGGCGAAAAAAAGACAAACATCAACTTGCCGATGATGACTTCCAGCAATGTTGTCACAATGGTCGCCGACGAACGACCAACGACGAAAGACGAGCGATTTTGCATCAAAAGTTTTTGGATTTTGGATTTTGAGCTTTGGATTTCGCTGGCAACCGCTGCTGCAACTCGTACAGCTTGTTGAGGGCCTCCAGCGGCGTCATCTGGGTTATGTCGAGCGATTTCAGTTCCTCCAGCACCGGATCCTCGGTCAGGAAGAGGGGAAGCTGTTCGACAGCCGGATGGCGGGGGCGCAGGGGGCCGCCAGGGGCCTGCTTTTCCAATTCGGCCAGGATCTCCTGGGCGCGGTGGATCACCACCCGCGGCAGCCCGGCCAGTTGGGCCACGTGGATGCCGTAGGAGCGGTCGGCGCTGCCGGGGACGATCTTGTGCAGGAAGACGATCTGATCCCCCTCCCCGGCCACGGCCACGTTGTAGTTGCGCACCCGCGGCAGCAGCCTGGCCAGCTCGGTCAGCTCGTGGTAATGGGTGGCGAAAAGGGTCTTGGCCTGCAGGCGGGGATGGTTGTGGATGTACTCCACCACGGCCCAGGCGATGGACATGCCGTCGTAGGTGGAGGTGCCGCGGCCGATCTCGTCCAGGATGAGCAGCGAACGAGGGGTGGCGTGGTGCAGGATGTTGGCCGTCTCCACCATCTCTACCATGAACGTGGAGCGTCCGGCGGCGATCTCGTCGGCGGCGCCGATACGGGTGAAGATGCGGTCCACCACGCCGATGCGCGCCTCGTCGGCGGGCACGAAAGAGCCCATCTGGGCCATGAGCACGATCAGCGCAACTTGACGGAGATAGGTGGAGTTATGGCTGACAAAGCCATTGGCCACGTAGGCATGGTCACTGGCCACAGAAAGGTCATATACATCAGCCTCGCCCTTTTCGATGATCGTGACATAGTCGTAGAAATAGCGCTTCGTCTGCAAGGCCTCCAGCTCAGGACACTCTACACCACTTTGATGGCAATAGGCGATCAGCTCATCAAGTTTATCATATGAGATGTTCCGGCCACTTGGAATATAGGTGTAGAAAATCGAGCTGATGCTCTTGTTTCGCTTCAGTGGCACAGGTTTGTCTGTGGCGGCCACGATTCGCGCCTGAACTTGTTTCAATGTGCGTTCCAGATAAGGGATACCACCAATGTTAGGCATCCGCCGATCAGAAGCCAACGCCTTTCTCGCTCTCTTGCGCGGCAGCCGAAATCCGACTCGTTCATGAAATGCAATGGCATCAGCACCGTTAATGGACAAACGGTAGCTAGGCTTGGACGACGTTTTCTTCACCCGAATCGAGGCGATGATTCCCAGGTTCAAGAGCAGTAATTGCACTTCCCGTGCCAGACAAAGGGAAGCCGTCGAAAGCCGAACATTGCCATAGCGGTTCTCCACGAAGCCATCGGCGTCGAACAGTCCTTGCAAGAAAGCGATAACGATGTGCTTAGGAGCCCTCAAAATGGACCGGGGCACATGTTTTTCATGCGCTCGGCCATATCCGAGACCCAGGCTGGCCAGAAACACCCGTATCTGTTTGCTGGTGACGAAATAGTCCTTGCCATTCGCCTTGCAACCGACCCTGTAGCCAAAGAGCTTGTTGACAATGCGGCGGTACTCGTCGGCAATGAAGGCATCCCCTGTGGATAACATAAAGTAGTTCGCATAGGTCAAGGTGCCATCGCCAACCAGGAGGCCCATGATGTAGGCCAGGTCTTCGTCCAATTCACTGGGTAGACGATACCGCTTCACTCCTTTCAGTGACTCGGCAGCAGAGCGATCAATGGCCGTCTCCTCGCCCCACAGATCAATCTGGTGCTCAATGGCAACCACGTCTCCTTCAGCGATGTCTCCCAGCCGCTTCCACCCCTCGTTGCCATCAAGGTGTCGAACCCAAACCTTATGATCTGGTGTGCCTTCGAGATAGTAGCCCAAGCGGGTAGTGAGTTTGATGGTTTTTTGCCTACCGCCGTTGTAAAAGTGAGTGACCTTTCTATTTCCCTCCAACCCGCGCACCTGACAGCTGACCTCAGTAAACTCGCCCACGTTAGCCCCATCTGGCATCAGATCTACGATAGGCACCACCCCCCGGTTGGTAAAGACCAATGTGTCGCCAGAGACACACTTGCCGCTCATGTTCGGGCCGGTGAGGATGATGATGGCCTCTTCCGGCGTGAGGTGCACGCCGTTGGGCTGGAAGGGCTCGTCCCGCTGCAGAAGCTCCACCACCGGATGGCGGCCGGCCACGATGTCCAGGCGACCATCGTCGGCTATCTGCGGGCGCACGTAACGGTGGTTGACGGCCACCTCGGCCAGGGAAGTCACGACGTCCAGTTCGGCCAGGGCCTGGGCCGTGGCCTGCACGCGCGGCGCCGCCGCCGCCACCTGATCGAGCACCTGCCGGTAGAGCTGGCTTTCCAGGTCCAGCAGCCGCTCCTGGGCGTTGAGGACGAGCGATTCGTATTCTTTCAGGTCCGGCGTGATGTAGCGCTCGGCGTTGACCAGCGTCTGCTTGCGGATGTACTCCGTCGGCACCAGGTGCTGGTTGGCCTTGCTCACCTCGATGTAGTAGCCGAAGACCTTGTTGTAGCCCACCTTGAGCGACTTGATGCCCGTGCGCTCCCGCTCCTTCCGCTCCAGCCCGGCGATCCAGGCTTTGGCATCCCGCGCCGCGGCGGTGATGCCATCCAGCTCCGCCGAGAAGCCAGGGCGGATGACACCGGTGGAAGTCAGCGTGGCCGGGGGCTCGTCGGCGATGGCTTGCTGCAAGAGCTCCAACGTCTCCTGGCAAGGGTCCAGGGGGATGTTCAATCCTATCTGTTCGACCAGGGCGCGGATGGCCGGCACCCGCGCCAATGTCTCTCGAATGCCCACCAGGTCGCGCGGCAGAGCGATGCGCTGCACCACGCGGGTGATCCAGCGCTCCAGGTCCCCCACGCCGCGCAGGAGCTCCCGCAATTCCGTGCGCCGGGGCGTGTCGTTGACCCAGGCTTCCACGTTGTCCAGCCGGGCGTTGATGCGGTCCACGTCCAGCAATGGCTGGCCCATCCAGCGGCGCAGCAGCCGCCCGCCCATGGGCGTGCGGGTGACATCGAGCACGCCCAGAAGCGACCCCCTGGCTGCGCCGGAGCGGATGGTCTGCACCAGCTCCAGGTTGCGCCACGTGGCCTCGTCGAGGATCATGTACTCCGCGGTGGAGTAGGTGCGCAGGCCCGTAAGCTGGGCCAGGGCGTCGGGCTGGGTGTCCCGCAGGTACTGCACCAGGGCGCCGGCGGCGCGCACGGCCATGGGCTTGCCCTCGCAGCCGTAGCCGGCCAGCGAGGCAGCGGCGAAATGGTCCAGCAGCGCCTGGCGGGCCGTCTCCAGCTCGAAGCGCCAACCTTCGAGGGGAGAGACGAATTTCGAATTTCGAATTTCGAATTCCGAAATCCCTTCCGGCGCGATGACCTCTGCTGGCTGCAAACGGGCCAGTTCCTCGGTGACTCGTTGCCTTATACCCTGGCCCTCAAACTGGGTGGTGGCAAACTCGCCGGTGGTGATGTCGGCGTAGGCCAGCCCGGCGCGGCGCTCGTCCAGCAGCAGTGCCGCCAGGTAGTTGTTGCTTTTCTCCTCCAGCAGCCCTGGCTCCACCAGCGTGCCGGGGGTGACCACCCGCCGCACCTGGCGGGGCACCAGCCCTTTGACCGGCGTGGTGCCCTTCTGCTCGGCGATGGCCACCTTGTAGCCGGCGCGGATGAGCTTGCCGATGTAGGTGTCAATGGCGTGGTAGGGCACGCCGGCCAGCGGCACGCGCTGGTTCTTGCCCACCGGGCGGGAGGTGAGCACGATGTCGCACACCTCGGCCACGATCCTGGCATCCTCGTCGAAAGTCTCGTAGAAGTCACCCAGGCGGAAGAAGAGGATGACGTCGGGATATTGTTTTTTGAGGGCCAGATACTGCCGCCGCACGGGTGTGGTCATGGGGCGATCAAACTCCGAAAGGAAGTAAAGCGGCGGGGGACACCCCCGCACCCCCGGCCTGACAGCCAGTAGGGGCGAACGGCTGTTCGCCCCTCTGCCGCCGCATGGGTGTGGTCATGGGGCAATACCCTCGTCCTGATGGCGTTCCTCCAGGCATTCGCGGGGGGTTAGCACCGACAGCGACGTCTTGCCGCGAAAGTGCCGGGCATTCCAGGTGATGAACGCCCTGGCTTCAGGGTATTGTTCAGCCGTGTAAAGGATCAAGGCGTCCAGGAAGGCCATCTTGCTGCAAATCCTGTCAAAAGCGCCTCTGATCAAGTCGGCCAGGAAGACATCCGCAGGCAAAGCCTCAGGAGCTTTTCCTACCGCCAAGCCGCAAAGAAGGCCAAGATTGCCTTCCAGTTTTCTTTGTGCTCTTGGCGACTTGGCGGTGAAATCGTAACGGCAACACTCAAGAGGGAGACTGCTCACGCTTCCCAGCGCCGCCTGTTTACGGACGGCGCAAACACGATTTTGCCTTATTTTACCACAACTTTCCGCCGCGAGGGAAACGAGACCGAACCTCCCCATCCCGCCCTCTTCCCTTTCCCCTTGTCTCCCCGTCTCCCATCACTTACCTCGACGCGGCAACTCTGGCCTTCCCCATGGGGTCGCCATACAGGGTGTAGGCCAGCCAGGTGGGGTTGGTCTCGTCCAGTTGCTTGATGTGCAGCCGGGCGCGGTGCAAGGCCTCGCCCAGCGAGGCGCCGCCCCACAACTCCTCGTAGAACCTCACGGCGAAGGCCGCAGCCAGCTCGTCATGCACCTCCCAGGCCGAGCCGACGAAGCCGCTGGCCCCGGCCTTGACGAAGCGCTCCGCCCAGCCGCCCAGGCCAGTGAGGGCAAAGCCCAACTGGCTGGTGTGACAGGCGTTGAGAAACACCAGCGGCTTCGATAGCTTCACGCCCGTCGCCCTGGGGCCGACGATGTCCGAGGGCCGCAACTCGCCGTCGGCCAGCTCCACCGAGGACTCCTCGGGCCGCTCGCTGTTGAAGTTGCCGTGGCAGGCAAAATGCCACAGGCTGACCGCCCCCTGCTCCAGCAGGCCGCCCACCTCGGACAGCAACTGCGGGAAGGGGGTGCGCACGGCAATGCCCCGTTGCGCCAGGCCCTGGAAGTACTCTTCTTCCTGTTTCACGTGGGCCAGGCCGCTTTCGGGCAGCACCAGCGTGGCCGAAGCCACGAGCACGCTATCGGGCAGGCCCTGGCCGGCCAGCCAGCGGGAGACCTGGAAGCGCTCGCAGAGAAACGGGTCGTCAATGATCTCCGCCAGGTCGCTGTCATCGTAGGGTTTGACCATCTCCCAGGGGATCCAGGGCTCGTCGGAGGTGATGAGTATGCTGCGCACCAGGGGGTTCGCCCGCCACTGGCGGTAGGCGCGCTTCAGTTGCGGCGAGAAGAGGTCGCGGTACAGGTTCTGGCCGATGGTCTGCAGCCGCTCGCGGATCTGCTCCTGCTCCAGGGCGCTGTGCTCCTCCAATCTCTGCCGGGCCAGCATGCTCAGCTCGTCGAAAAGAAACCCCAGGTGCTCACGCGGCGGGCTTTGCAGGCGCACCGACCCGGCGGGGGTGAAGTGATAGCCCACCCCGCCGTGCACGGAGTGCAGCATGAAGCTGAGCGTGCGCTGGTCGTCGCTGAGGGTGACGCGCAGCTCCAGGTCGGGCGGCTGGGCGTCGGGCGGGCTGGTGCGCACGGCCAGCGGCTCCACGCTCACCGGCCAGCCAGCGACGGCCTCCTCCGCCTCCACCACCTGGGTGGTGAAGCTCACGCTGCCCACGTTGCGGTTGCGGTGGTAGAAGTCGAGGACGACCCGCTTGCTGCCCGTGCTCAGGGGGCGCAGGAAGAAGACCACAGGGTCGGAATCGCGGTCAGGATAGACAATCAGACTGCGCATCGTCTCGCCGGTCACCTCCTCGAAGTCCTGGGCGCGCAGGATGACCAGCGCCTCCTCCGGCTCACCCGTGGGCAGGGCCACGGTCACCAGCGTCGTGGCCAGCGACCATTCCACCGGCTTCTGGGTCAGGTTGACGGTGAGGGGGACGCGCTGTTGCCCCAGGCGCACCTGCTGGGGGAAATCCACGTCGGTGTAGCGCTCGACGACGAGGGGTTGCGCGGCTATCTCCTCCAGCCCCGGTGCCGGGCTGGGGACCATCTTGGGCACCATGGGCGGCGGTGCGGCCGGCATCTCCACGCCTTTGCCTTTCCGGATCGCCTCTTCGCCGGCGGCACGGGCCTCGGCCAGCATCTCCAGGATCGTGTCCAGCATCCGGGCGTCCACGGTGACCCGCTCGCGCAGGCGGGGGCCTTTGGCCGCTTCCAGGATGTCGCGCACCAGGGGGGCCACGGCCGGCATCTCCTCCAGACGCTGCAGGAAGTCTATGGCGATACCGACCCGTTCGCCATCCGAGGTGGCCGCCCTGAGCCGCTGTTCCACTTCGGCGAAGAGGCGCAACAGCTCCTCCCGCACGTCCTCATCCAGCTCGGGCCAGCACTGGCGCAGGCGTTCTCCCGCCCGGCGCATGGCCAGGAGCGCCCTGCGGCTCATG
This sequence comes from Anaerolineae bacterium, assembly GCA_029907105.1. Lineage (GTDB taxonomy): Bacteria > Chloroflexota > Anaerolineae > UBA3071 > UBA3071 > JARYMM01. The sequence continues at coordinate 13,821 of JARYMM010000007.1, forward strand.
AACACGCGTTGGCTATGCATTGCCTTCCTCCTGTGCCTCGTTTAACCACAAAGACACACATTTTGCGCCGGAGCTGAAGCTACACCCGGTTGACCTGTCTGATCAGATTGCCCCAGCCCGTAACGGCGAAGTCCAGGCCGTCGTAGAACTGGGAGATGCCGCGGGCGGGGAAGTAGATGGACAGGCCGTGCGCCCGCTGGGCGTAACGTTTGCCCTGGGCCACGTTGGCCAGGATGGGCCTGTCCGGCCCCGGCGGCGTCAGCTCATCCAGGAGGGCCTGCGTCGCCTCCAGCACGGCGGCGTCCTGCCCCTTGTACTGCCGCTGGAAGCATTCCAGCAGGTCGTGCAGGTCCAGATAGTCGGGGTCGTCGAAGCGGAAGGCATCCTGCTTGGCCCGGTTCAGGGCCACCTCGGCGAAGATATCGTCGGGCAAAGCGGCCTGCAGCGCGCCCACAAAGGCCGCCAGCTTGCCGCCCAGGGGCTCCATCTGGGACAGGTTGATGGCCGCCTGGGTAACCTCCGGCACACGGCGGGTGGAGGGCCGATAGGAGCGGACGTACTCCTGCACGATGAGTTCGCTCAGTTCCTGCGGCGTCATCTGCGGCCGGGCGGTGAGCGCCGAGAGGATGGCCGTGTAGGGCCATCCGGCCATGGGCTCGATCTCCTGCGAGCCGACCATGATCTCCGCCTGGTCCCGGATCTGATAGGCCACCTCGGCCATGCTCATCAGGCAGGCGTCCATGCCGATCACGCTCAGCCGCTGGCCCGTGGCCGCCGCCGCCTCGGCCAGCGCCCGCTTCAGTTCGGCGTTGTCCAGGAAGTCCTTGGACGAATCGTCGGCGCAGATCCAGCGGGTCTCCGGGTCCTCGATGCCCAGCACCTCCCCGGCCGTCTTGCGGAAGACCGAACGGCGCACCTTGGCCTTCTGCATGGCCCGCGAGCGGTCAGGGGTGCGCGGCAGGCCGCGGTAGGCCGCCCAGATGTCGTCTTCCTTCCAGCCGCCGCCGTGGTTCCAAAGCACCAGGAGAGTCTTCTCGGCCGGGCAGCGCTCCATGCCCCAGATGATGAAGTCGCGCAGCGTGGCCGGGTCGCCGCAGTTGGTCTCCTCAATGCGCAGTACCTCCGGCTCCTCACCTGCTCCCTTGATCTGAAAGCGGTAACTGAGGTCGGTCTCGCTGATGGTGTCGAACTGCACCAGCACGGCCACCTGCTCGCTGGCCCCGGCGGCGCGCAGCTCGCCCAGGTCCTTGTAGCCGGCCGAGGTCATCTCGGCCATGATCTGCTCCGGCCCCCAGGCCGTGGGGAACTCCTTGCCGTTGTCCCCGGCCATGTAGAGCATAAGCGTCCATTGTCGTTTGTCCGGTGTGGGGTTCACAGGCTCCTCCTTGTCCTTTCCGTTGTCGTTTTCATCCGAGGGCGAACCTCCGAACAGGTTCGCCAGCCATGCGGACAGCCGTTCCCAACACATGAGATTTTCCTCCTCCTATTCGTAGCCTGGTGCCCGCTGGCGGTGCCAGGTCTCCTCGAACTGCTCGTCGCTCAACTGCCCATTGACCCAGAGCACGGCGGCCCTGGTCTCGATCACCGTGATGCCGTAGACGCGATCCCCGGAGCCGGCAACGAGCAGCAAGGCGTCGGGCCGGCTGACGATGCGCGGCAGCAGCCGGGCCAGCTCGAAGCTGAGGCTTCGTTCGAGTTCGGCGAACGCCTTGTCGCCTACCTCCAGGTCGGTCGAGTAGCTGACGACCAGAGCCCGCCCCTCTTTGGTTTCCGTCAGCTCCACCCGGCGCGGTTCGGCACCGGCAGCACGCACCAGAGCGCCAGCCTCCTCTGTCGCCTGCTCATCGCTCAGGGCCACGCTGGGATGAGGCGTGGGCAAGGGGGCGGCCCACCGCTCGCAGGCCTCCACCGCCTCCTTCAGGTTCGAGACCCTCTCCTCGTCGGTCGTGTGCGCCAACAGCCAGCGCAGATGGGGCAGGGCTTTCTCACATTGGTATTGCGAAACGTAGAAGCTGGCCAGGAAATGGCGCGCCAGATAATGGTTCTCGTTGCGCTTGACGGCCTGCAGCAGGTACTCCTCCGCCTTCTCCAGGTCCCCCTGGCGATGCAGCGTTTCGCCCAAGGCGGCATAGAGCATCGCGCTGTGCTCCCCATCGGCCAGGGCACTCTCGGCAGCCCAGCGCGCCGCAGTCAGGTTATCCAGCAGCAAGTAGACCAGAGCGATATTCACCCGGGGCTCGGTATCATGGGGCCGCATCACCTGCCAGCGCTGGGCAGCCCGCAGGGCCTCCTGCCTGTTGCCCAGACTGAGGTACACCTCATGGAGGGCCTGGTAGTACCTGGGGTCGCCCAGGGCAAACGTCCTCGCCTCATTGAGCACCGCCATGGCTGCGGAGGCCTGGCCATCCCGAGCATAAGCGACGGCCAGCAACCGCGCGCTGTCCATGGAGCGAGGCAGGGCTTCGTAGGCCCGGCGGAAGGCAGCCACGGCCTGCCCGTACTTCTCTTCGTAGAGGTAGCTGAGGCCGAGCATGTGCATGGCCGCCACGCTGTACGGACGCTCATCCAGCCAATCCCGGGCCAGCGCACGGGCCTGTTCATACTCATCATGCTCCAGGTGCAGGCGCATGCGGATGAGGGTGATATCGCGCCGTTGCGGCGTGGCCCGCTCTTCGGCCAGCGCCTGATAATGCTCCGCCTCCCCGAAGCGCTCCTGCAAGAGCATCGCCGCCGCCATGCACTCGTAGGCATCGGGATAGGGGGTATGCGGCTGATCCAGGGCCATCATCTGCGCACAGCTTGCTTCCACAGCCTCCCAATCGCGCACCTCGACAGCCATGTCGGCCTGAAACGACAGGGACCAGGCGTGATGAGGCTGGACCTCCAGGGCCGGCGCGGCCATCTGGCCCGCGCTGACCAGGTCGCCCGTGGTGTCCAACTCGTGATTGGCCCGCAACAGATGCCAGGCGAAGAAGGTTGGCTCCAGCTCCCGCGCCCGGTCATAGGCGTCGGCAGCCGCATCCCAGTCGTGAAGCATGGCCTGGGCCGTCCCCAACACGGCCCAGGCGACGGCCGATTGCTCATCCAGCTCCACGGCCCGCCGGGCGTGATCGAGGGAGGCTTCCACTTCGTAGACGCTGCTCAGCACGTCGGATAGCGCAGCGTGGGCCAGGGCACTCTCGGGGCCCGGCTCCACGGCGCGCTGGGCTGTCTGGCGTGCCTCGTCGAAATGGTGCGCTAACTGCTGCGCCCACGACAGGCAGGCCAGCACGACCGGATCATCCGGGGCCAGCTTCTCCGCCGCCTCAGCTTCCGCCAGGGCCTGCTGCCAGTACTGCGGCTGGTAGAGGTACACCCGGGTCAGGCCGATGTGGGCGGGCAGATAGCCGGGGTCTGCAGCGATGGCGTTGATGAAGGCAGCTTCGGCACCCACCAGGTCGCTCTTCAGGAAGAGTGTCTCTCCCTCCTGGGTCAGCGAGGCGGCCAGCCCAGGAGCGGGCCGGGCCAGCGGTTGCGGCGTGGGAGTGGGTGCGGGACCCGGCGCGGGCGTCGGCAGAAACCCGGCCTCCAGGGTCGGCAAGGGTGTCGTCGTGGCCAAAGCAAGGGGGGTCGGAGGAGTGACGAACATGGGCATACAGGCGACGGCCAGCCCGACCGAGGGAAGCAGCAGGAAGAAAGCGACGAGACGCAACCGACAAGTAAAAAGGCGAATGATCATGATCCTTCACTCCTGTCCATGCGACAACCGGTCCCATCAACGCGCGGGGCAACTTATACGCTCTGCTGTAACTACTCAGCCTGCCCGGCCTGGATTGCCAAATCCAGGCCCAAAGTGGCCGAAACCACTCTCCGGCTCGATGTTTCTGGCTCAGAGCATTGAATTGGCCCCGTCCAGCCGCCGGATCTGATGATCCGGCGGGAGCGGCTGAGTAGTACGCTCTGCCCATATTATACCAGGTTTTTGAAATTCTGGGTAGTTTTAACCAATCCGGTTCAGCCTGGGCGCTCTGGCCCGTGCCGTTTCGCCTGTTTGTCCAAAAACACAGGCTGTATTATACTATATTTGCAGCAGCGCAAAAGTCACTCTGAGCGTAGGGAAGAGTCTGAGCGTAGCGAAGAGTCTCCTTACTGGGAGGAGGTCGGGAAAAGGCAGTGGATTCTCGATCGCCGAATGCAGACCTGCTCCGCCTCGAGGATGTTCGGGTCTGCTTTTGGGTGCGCAAGGGAGTGTTCGGGACCCAGGCCGTGCGCGCCGTGGATGGGGTCAATCTCAGCGTGAAGCGGGGTGAGACTGTGGCCGTGGTGGGGGAATCGGGCAGTGGGAAGACCACCCTGGGGCGGGCCTCTCTGCGCCTGGTCAGGCCGGCCGGCGGACGGGTGCTCTTCGACGGCCAGGACATCACCGCCCTGCCGGAGGAGGAGCTGCGGCCCCTGCGCCGCCGCGCCCAGGCCATCTTCCAGGACCCCTTCTCCAGCATTGACCCCTTCATGACCGTGTACGAGAGCGTGGAGGAGCCGCTGATCATCCACGGCATCGGCTCGCCCGCGGAGCGCAGAGAGCGCGTCCTCCAGGCGCTGCGCGATGTGCGCCTGATCCCGCCTGAGGAGATGAGCACCCGCTACCCGCACCTGCTTTCCGGCGGCCAGCGCCAGCGGGTCGGCATCGCCCGCGCCCTTGTCCTGCAGCCCGACTACATCGTGGCCGATGAGCCGGTGTCCATGGTTGACGCCTCCAGCCGCGCCGAGCTGCTCTACCTGCTGCGCGAGTTGCAGGAGCGTTTCGGCATCGCCTTTCTGTACATCACCCATGACATCGCCACGGCGCGGCACTTCGCCCGGCGCGTCGCCGTCATGTACCTGGGTCGGATCGTGGAGAGCGGCCCGACGGCGGCCGTGGTGGAAAACCCTCTGCACCCTTACACTCGGGCGCTCATCGCTGCGGTGCCCGAGCCCGATCCGGCCAACCGGCTGCGCCAGCGGCCCGTGCTTCCCGGCGAGCCGCCCAGCCCCGTCCGGGTGCCGCCCGGCTGCGCCTTCCACCCCCGCTGCCCGGACATCATACAGGGGACGTGCGAAGCCGCCCGTCCCAGCCTGGTGGAAGCGGAGCCAGGACATCTTGTGGCGTGTTATCGGCATCCCAAAAAGTAAGCCGTCGAACTCCCCTCCCCTGGCGGGAGGGGCAACGAACTCCCCTCCCCTGGCGGGAGGGGCAACGAACTCCCCTCCCCTGGCGGGAGAGGTTAGGGGAGGGGGATAATCTCACCCCCACCTGCCCTCCCCCATCAAGGGGGAGGACCAGAAGTTCCCCTCCCCTCGTGGGAGGGGTTAGGGGAGGGGGAAAGTCTCACCCCCACCTGATCTCCCCCATCAAGGGGGAGGAACTGGCCAGAACTCCCCTCCCTTCGTGGGAGGGGCTAGGGGAGGGGGGATAATCTCACCCCCACCTGACCTCCCCCATCAAGGGGGAGGAACTTGTGGTTGCCAGTTCCCCTCTCCTCGTGGGAGGGGTTAGGGGAGGGGGAAAATTTCACCCCCACCTGACCTCCCTCATCAAAGATGAGGGACCCGTGCTTTCCTGGGAGAGTGATGAAACCATGAAAATCTCACGAGCACTTGTTTCTACAATCCTTGCCCTCGCGCTGGCAGTCTTCCTCTCGGAGCCGCTACTGGCGCAGGGACCCGTGGTTGAGCCGCTAAAGGCAGGCGATCGGCCCAAAGCCGACGAGAGGATGATCAACCTGATGTGGCCGATCAAGAACGTGCTCTCTGGCCCCGGCTGGCTGATGGCCCAGGGCATTGACCCCCGGGCCTGGCTGGAACGCCCCGGCTGGGACCCGCTGACCCGCCTGGACTGGGAGAAGCTGGATTATCCCCTGGCGAGCAGGGAACCAGGCCCGGCGCAGCAGGCCGGCCCGGGCATCCTGGTGCCCTACCGCAGCCCTGCCCCCGCCTTCAGTCGCGACCTGCTGGTGACCCGCGACTTCGGCGACCTGCCCCTGCAGACGGAACCCCACCTGGCCGTGAACCCGCGCGACCCAGAGCACCTCCTCCTGGGCGTGATTGACTACAACTTACCCTCCATCTCCGCCTACGTCAGTATTGACGGCGGCGTCACCTGGGAGGGGCCCAGACAGATCAGATACCAGCGCGGGGACCGCGTCTCCGGCGGCGACCCCGTGGTGGCCTTCGACCGCCAGGGGAACGCCTACTTTGCCTCCATCTCCATCGGCACGAAAGAATTCTCCATCGGCCCGCTGGTCGGGTTCGCCATGGTCTCCAGCATCCAGGTGGCCACCTCCCCCGACGGGGGCTTCACCTGGAATGAGCCGGTCTCCACCGCCCGCAGCGAGGTGACCACCACAGACATCACCACCGACGCCGAAGGGCGCATCCGCGGCAAGGTCCACATGAGTTTCCTGGACAAGCCCTGGATGACCATCGGCCCCCATCCCACCGAAAAAGACAAGGACGTCATCTACGTGACCTACACCGACTTCGTGCTGAAGTACGAGATCCTCTACGTCGGCGAGGTGCCCACACTAGGCGTGCCGGAGATGGAAACGACTATCCGCCTGGTGCGCTCGGAGGATGGAGGTGTGACCTGGTCGGATCCGGTGGCCGTCAGCCCCACGGTGCGCCGCGTCTACGGCGAGGTGACCGGGCCGGGAGAGGCGGCGCCGGTAGCGGGAACCAAGCGCCTGGTGCAGGGTTCGCAGGTGGCCGTGGGCCCCGATGGCACCGTCTACGTGGCCTGGCTGGACAGCACCGACGACGAAAGCATGAAAGGGCTGGCCGAACTCTACCTGGCCCGTTCGGAGGATGGAGGCAAGAGCTTCGAGGAGCCCCAGCGCATCACCATCATCCTGGAGCCGGGCTTTCGCCCCCGCAACGCCTACTTCCGCTACTGGGCCGCGGCCTTCCCCCAGCTCGCCACCGGCCCCAAAGGGGAGGTGTACGTGGTCTACACGGCGCTGCCGCCGGACAAGCCCACCGACGAGGGGGACATCTACTTCGTCCGCTCCCAGGATGGAGGGAAGAACTGGCGGCGTCCCGTCCGCCTCAACCAGGATGACACCGACCGGCTGCAGTTCTTCCCGGCTATTGACGTCGGCCCCGATGGCGTGATCCACGTCATGTGGGGTGACATGCGGGACGACGCGGTGGAGACGCGCTATCACATCTACTACACCCAATCCAAGGACGGCGGCCAGACGTGGGGGTTCGAGGCGCCCGAACTGAACCTGAAGGTAGGGGACACGCGAGTGACCGATTATCCCTCTAACCCCAACAAGGGCTTCCCCTACGGCCTCTTTATCGGCGACTACTTCTCGCTGGCCGCCACCAAGGACGACGTCTATCTCGTCTGGGCGGATGCCCGGCTGGGGGAGTTCGGGCCGACGAACCAGAAGATTGGCTTCTCGCGGCGGCAGCAGATCCCGGCACCGGAGGTCTTCATGAGCCCGGCGGCAGGGCCAGGAGGCCAGAGCATCACCGTGCAGGGCCATAATTTCCAGCCGGACATGAACGTGTACCTGCAGATGGGCGACACGACTGTCGCCACCGCTCGCACTAACGCCGAGGGCCGCGTCACCGCCGAGGTCTTCGTGCCTATCTCCGGCGAAGGTGCCCACCCGGTGCGGCTGGTGGACGAATCGGGCAACGTGGCCTCGGGCACCTTCTACATGGAGTTCGGCTTCGACAACGTACGAGAAGTGTTGGATGCCCAGCGAGAGACACAGCGCCGGCTCGAGGGGCTGGACCAGAAGCTCGGTGCTCTGGCGCCGGGGGCAGCGCCGGCCGTGCCTCCGGAGACGTTGCAGAACCTGGAGCAGAACCTGCAGCGGCTGCAGGCGATGGAAGAGGAGATCCGGCAACTGCGGGAGCTTGTGGAGCAGGAAGCGAAGGAGGAGCCGGCGCCGACCGGGGCGGGGTTGCCACCCTGGTCGCTGGCGCTGGTGGGTCTCCTCGGCCTGGCCATCGGCGCCGCCGCCTACGCCTGGGTCTCCCAGCGCGGCAAAGGGTAGAGCCTCCGACCGACAAACCGTTTCGCCTTATCACATGGATCAAAATCTCACCCCAGGCACGGGGATAGGGTATCTCTTGGACGTGAATGGGCAACTGGCGGAGCAATTCCAGGAAGCGGGCGCTTTCCGCCTGGGTCAACCGACCCTGCCGTTCGGCGCCGAGCAGGGCATTGCCCACTTCCAGCCACCAGAGCGCCGGCACAACTGCCTCGCCTTCCTCCAGGCGCTCCAGAATGCCCAACGCATGAGCGTTCGCTTCGTCTTCGCACCAGGCCAGGGCGACAGAAGCATCCAGTACGAATTGTCGCAGGTCACTGCTCAGCGTATTCCTCATCCTGGCCCTGGCCGGGACGACCGATCGCCGAAGTAGGGCAACTCTGAGAGTTGCCCTACGCCCGGCGGCCTGCGCTACTACGCAACATGCCCTGGTGCGTCTTCAATATCAGAGCGCTGATAAGCCCTGGCGGGCAGGGTTGATTGCTTACTTTCCCTTTTCATGCTATACTGAACCCAAAGTTGCAGACCCCGCGCGAGCACATGTTTTATGAAGGAGTGATGAGAAATGGCCGCTGAGAGCATAAAAGCAGAGATTGTCACCGCTCTAGACCTCCTGCCACCGGAGGGCCTGAACATGGTCAAGCAATTCGTCGAGTTCTTGCGCTCCCAGGCGAAGGCCGCGCAGCAGCCTCCATATACCCCGGTGGCCTTGGGCGGGCTATGGAAGGGCGTCGAGATCAGCGACGAGGACATCGCTGAGGTGCGCCGCGAGATGTGAGCCGGTTTCGGGGAGAATAAGTTGTGGGCGAATACGTCACTGCTATCGGAGCTGTCGAGGGACTGGACGTCGTTTGGTGACGTATTGCGCGACGTGCAAGCTAATCCGCCAATCCTCCCGCAGGCTCAAAACCTGCGGGAGGGCGCTGTTCATCCAAAACGTCGGCCAGTTTGACCCGCGTGCCCGCTTCCAGATCCACGGCATCTATCGCACCCTCTGGTTGACCGAGGACGGCATCTGGGTGACGGTTATCTCACCCCCCACCCCGTCCGCCTGAGGGCGGACATCCCTCTCCCCTCTCCGCTGCGGAGAGGGGAGAGGGGCCGGAGAGTGGGGTGAGGTGACCGTCACCTGAGAGCGAAGTGAGGGTTGAAAATGCGTGAGAGCAAATTGTTAGCGTCTGTTGTCTTGATCCTGCTGGCGTTCGCTTTGGCCCTGAATCTGACGGAGATGGCCGCGGCCCAGTACCAGCCGCCCACGGACCGGCCCGGGCCGGCCGTCGAGCGGCTGTACTTCAAGCAGTTCGACGTGGACCGCGCGCCGCTCGAACTGGAAGCCGGGGCGATGGACCTCTATTACTTCAGCCTCAAGATCGCCGCGGCCCGCGCCCTGCGCGAGAAGGAAAACGTGCAGCTCTTCGAGGCGCCGGCCACGACCCTCTCCCTGCTCCTCAACCCCGCGCCCGCACCCGAAGGCCAGCTCAACCCCTTCTCTATCAAAGAGGTGCGCCAGGCCATGCAGCGGCTGGTGGATCGCGATTTCGTGGCCCGCGAGATCTACCTGGGCCAGGCCCTGCCCATGGTCACCCACCTCAGCCCGGCCGACTTCGACTACCTGACCATCTACGACCTCGTCTGGGGCCTGGACCTGCGCTACGACCCCGAACTGGCCCGTGACCAAATCCGGCAGGCGATGACCAAAGCCGGGGCGGAGCTGGTGGACGGCGTCTGGCACTACAAAGGCCAGCCGGTGCGGCTCAAGTTCATCATCCGCGTGGAGGACGAGCGCCGCGAGCTGGGCGACCTGATCCGGGCGGAGCTGACCAAGGCCGGCTTCCAGGTGGAGCCGATCTATCAGCCCTTCGCCCCGGCCGTGCAGGCCGTCTACTCCAGCGATCCGGCGCAGATGGGCTGGCACCTCTACACCGAGGGGTGGGGCCGGGGCGCGCCGCAGCGCTACGATTTCGGCACCATCAACAGCATGACCGCGCCCTGGCTGGGCAACATGCCCGGCTGGCGCGAGGTCGGCTTCTGGCAGTACGAAAACAAGGAGCTGGACGAGCTGGGCCAGCGCCTCTTCCGGGGCGAGTTCAAGGACAAGGCCGAGCGCGATCAAATGTATCGGGAGATGACCCGGCTGGGGCTGGAGGAGTCGGTGCGCATCTGGGTGGCCACGGCCATGAGCACCTTCCCTGCCCGGGCCGACCTGCAGGGGGTCACCGAGGACCTGGTGGCCGGGCCGCGAGGTATCTGGACGCTGCGCGAGGCCTATGTGCCCGGCCGCGACGAGCTCACCGTCGGGCACGCCTGGGTGTGGACGGAACGCACCACCTGGAACCCTGTCGGCGGCCTGGGCGATGTCTACAGCGTGGACATCTGGCGCAACCTCCACGACCCGCCCCTCTGGAACCATCCTTTCACTGGCATCCCGCAGCCCTTCCGCGCCGCTTATGAGGTGGAGACCGCGGGGCCGGACGGGAAGCTGGCCGTGCCCCCGGATGCTGTCATGTGGGACGTGAAGCGCAAGACCTGGCGGCCCGTGGGCGAGGGCGTGACCGCCACCAGCAAGGTGACCTTCGACTACTCCCGCTACTTCCAGGCCCCCTGGCACCATGGCCAGCCCATCACCATGGCCGACGTCCTCTACTCCGTTTACCAGTCCTTCGACCTGGCCTACGATCCGGACAAAGCCCGCATCGAGATCGCCATGGCCGCCACGTCCCGGCCGTACCTGGACACCTTCCGCGGCTTTCGCGTCGTGGACGACAACCACCTGGAGGTTTACGTGGATTTCTGGCACTTCGAGCCGGACTACATCGCCTCTTACGCCAGCCCTGCCGGGCTGAGCATGCCCTGGGAGATGCTCTACGCCATGGACGTGCTGGTCTTCGAGCAGCGGCGGGCGGCCTACAGCGACACAGCCGCGGCGCGCTTCAATGTGCCCTGGCTGAGCCTGGTGATGGACCGTGACGCCCGCCTGGTGCGCCGCGTGCTGCGGGACTTGCAGGATCGGACGACGTACCCCCAGGAAGTGTTCAGCCTCCCCGATGGCCGGAAGCTGGCCGATGCGAAGGCTGCCGCGGCCCGCTACGGCGCGGCGCTGGACTGGTTCGACCGCTATGGCCATCTGGTCATCAGCAACGGCCCCTTCATCCTGGCCCGCTACGACCCGCCGGCCCAGTTCGCCGAACTGCACGCCTTCCGCGACCCGGCCTATCCCTTCAAACCCGGCGACCACTACAAGGGCCGGCCCCAGCCCATCGAATTCGTGGACACGGAGGTCGGCTCCCTGGTCCCGGGTGAGCCGTTCGAGGCGAAGGTCTCCCTGCGCGGCCCCGGCACGCTAGCCCTGCGCTACCTGCTGGTGGATGCGGCGACGCGGGAGGTGGTTGCCCAGGGCGAGGCCGAGCCGGTGACGGCGGGCGAGTTCGCCATGCGGCTGGATGCCGGGGCGACGGCCAGGCTGGAGGTGGGACTGTACCAGCTCCTGCTGGCGGCCTACAGCGACCAACTGGCGCAGATGGCCGAAAGGCAGGTAGAATTGGAAGTGGGCCTGCCGGCGCCCGCGACGCCAACGGCTGTGCCGATGGTGACGCCCTCGCCGGCCGCTACAGTGGAGACGCCGGCGGCGACGGAAGCGCCAACCCCGCCTCCGGCAGCGAGGCCCGGAGTGCCGATGGGTTTGATCCTTGGCCTTGTCGCCGCGATAGCGATCGTGGGCGCGGGCCTTGCCCTGTGGTGGAGCCGGCGCCGCCGACAACGGAAGGATTGATTCCAATGGGTTTGGAGGTCAAAGTCCAATTTCCAACCAATCCCCCCGTCTATACGTGGATGCGTGAACAGATGGCCTAATGCATCCCTAACTATGGTGGCTGAAGAGCAACCAAGGAGGCTTTTTCATGCTGCACGCGGAGAAGATATCACTAAAAGCATTTTGGGACGCTGTGGAACAGCGGCTGGCCGCCTGCTCGGCCGACGAGCTGCGCACTATCCTGCGTGCCATGGCCCGGGAGACGTCACCATCCGGGCGCCAGGCATTCCTGGACAGGCTCGTGCCGGTTGGCGAGACAGCCATCGGCGTTCAGCAGGAAATCGAGCCGGAAAAGCTGCTGGCCGACATCGCGGACCTGGCCGCCGAGCTCGAGGAGGCGATGAAAGAGGCGCCCGAGCCGGAAGAATACTACGAGTGGGGTGGGTACGAGGAGGAAGAGGACATCGAGCCTTACGAGGAGTTCGTGGAGCCGCTGGTTGAGTTGTTCGACCGGGCGCAGGCGGCCTTTGACTACGGCAATCTGCCCCTGGCGCGCGATGCGTACGCGGCGCTATTCGAACTGCTCGATCAGGAAGATGAGTACGGCCGTGGAGTGCGAGCCTCCGACCTGACCGGCGTGGACATCGGCGAAGCCTGCGCCCGCTACCTGCGTGCGGTCTATGAGACCGAGCCGCCCGAACGCCGTCCCCAGGCCCTCTTCGAGCAGATGCTCCAGGTGCGCTCGTGGGTGGCCGGGGCGCGGCCGAAGCTGGACGACCTGATTCAGATCTCCCCGCGACCACTGCCGGACCAGGAGCAGTTCCTGGCGGACTGGATCGCCTTCCTGCGGACGCGGAGCGGGAGCGATGCCGATACTTGGCTGCGGGAGGCGGTGCGGCTTTCGCAGGGCACGCGCGGGCTGGAAGCGCTGGCGCGAGCCGAGGGGAAGACGCGCCCCCGCGCCTACCTGGACTGGTTCACAGCCCTGGCCCAGGAAGGCAAAAACCAGGAGGTCCTCCTTGCCGCTCAGGAAGCCCTGCAGACGCTCCCGGCCGGTCTCCCCATCCGCGCCGCCATCGCCGACCACCTGTGCGCTGCCGCAGAACGGCTGGATAGGCCGGAAGCCCTGCGCGCCGGGCGGTGGGAGGCGTTCCTGGTCAAACCGACCCTCGCGCGCCTGCTCGACCAGTGGGAAGCTACGCCAACTGGTGAAGTACGGACGACACTGATGCGGCAGGCTGTCGAGCACTTGCGTTACTGTCTTGCTCACCCACCCAGCCGCCAGGTAGAAGCCTGGCCGGGCGAGGATGACCTGGAGAGACCAGTGTGGGTTGGCAAGTCCGTCCTTGCCCACGCCTGCCTGCTGGCTGAGGATTTCCGGGCCGCGCACCAACTCGCTATCGGCGAGAAAGTGCTGGGGTGGAGCAGTGGCGACAACCCGCAAGGGCTGGTCGTGCCGTTCTTCCTGGTGCTGCTGTCTGGGAAGGCGCCTGGAGCGCTGCCGCCGAACCTGGCGCGGCTCTGGGAGTGGGGGCTGCAATCCAGCATAGGCTTTTGGTTCGGTGGAAGGGAGAGCGAAGAAAGTTTGCTCAAGCGCCTGGAACGCGCCTATAAGGAGCAATTGGCCAGAGTGTCTCTGGACCGCGAGAGGCAGGAGGAATTCCTGTCCTGGTGCCTGGACGTGGCGAAGCGGCGAGTGGACGCCATCGTGGGCAACCAGCACCGTAAGAGCTACGACAAGGCCGCCGTGCTGGCGGCGGCATGCGCTGAGGTGCTGCGGCTGCGAGGGGACAGAGGGGCAGCCAGCTCGCTGGTGGACGACATCCGCAACCGCTTCCCCCGCCACCGTGCCTTTCAGGCCGAGCTCAACGCGGCAGTCCAGCGGGCGGGCGCGGGCCTATGAGCAGTCCCACGGCGCTCCGGCTCAGGCCCGCCTGCCCACCGCCAACATCGTGGTGGCCGAGCCTATGCCGGGGGGCAAAGGGCTCTTCGAGAAGTTTGTGGCCGACCAGCCTGAAGTGGTGCGCAACGTGTGGCGGCTGGTGTGGGACCTGCTGGCGCTGGCCGCCGAGACCGACTCGCTGCCTCCACGACTACTACTGCCGTGCCCTGGCCCAGGCTGACGTAGGCCGGGCCCTCTTCGCCGCCGAAGGAGAACAAGGCTTCCGCTTCCTGGACCTGCTGCGTTCGGGAGGACAGCTAATGCCTGACGTGGAGATCGTCTACTTGTAGGAGAAGGGGCGCATTCCGGCTGACCTGAAGGCCCAGTTGGATGCCGAGCTGCAGGCTGGTACCAGCGGCCTGTCTCTGGCCGCGTTGACGCCTGAAGTGGCCGATGCTGTCTTCCGCAGCGAGTTGCGCTACATCGCTCCCCTGCACCGGCTGGTCCCTTGGCGGGAGGCGGAGAAGATGTGGGAGGAGCTGGAGCAGGGGAAATATGAGTGGAGCGCGATGAGCAGATGGGTACGAGGGGTGTCCCATGGTTGAGTTATTGAGAGAGCGGGAAGTAGCATACCTGGTGACAGGACCGGAGGGCCAGACGCTGGAATTGAAAAGTGCCCGCATTCATCCCCGGGACCTGGCCACTACCCTGATCGCCTTCGCCAATGCCGACGGCGGGCGGCTGTTGGTCGGCATCGAAGACGACGGGACCGTTTCAGGCCTGGACCCCATCGCCGACCGGGAGCAGGTGGAGCGGCTACTGCGCGCGGCCTATGAATACTGCACCCCCTCGGTGCAGATCGAGTATCAGTTTGTGCCCTACCAGGGACGCCAGGTGCTGGTGGTTGACGTGCCGGTGAGCACCCGGGTCCACAGCCACACCAATGGTCGGGTGTATCTGCGAGTCCTGGATCGCGATCAGCCGCTTAGCGCTGATGAGACCCTGCGGGTGGCTTTTGCCAAAGGGCAGGCCAGTTACGAAACCCAACCGGTGCGCGGTGCCACGCTGGAAGACGTGGACCAGGAATTAGTCGAGGAGTACGCCCGGCTGCGGGGGCTCGATCAGCCGGCGGAGCGCATCCTGCGCGGGCTCAACCTGCTCGTCGAGGACACCCTGACCGTGGCCGGTGTCCTGCTCTTCGCCCGCGAGCCCGCTCGTTGGATGCCCCGGGCGGGGGTAGATTTTCTCAAGTTCGAAGGCGCCACCGTCGAGCTGGGCGAAGCCTTCAACCTGGTCAAGCGCGAAGAGCTCACTGCACCGCTGCCTCGTCTGGTCCGGCGCACCTGGGACTTGGTAGGCACCTTTGTACGCACGCGCCGCCGGCTGCGGGGACTGGAGATGATCGAGCAGCCGGAATATCCCGACTTCGCCTGGCGCGAGGTGATTGTCAACGCCATCGCCCACCGCGACTACAGCATCACCGGCACAGCCATCCAGGTGCGCATGTTCGATGACCGGCTGGAGGTGGAAAGCCCGGGTGGATTGCCGGGCATCGTGACCGTGGAGAACATCCGCTACCGCCACTTCTCCCGCAACCCTCACATTGTCGGCGTGCTCAAAGCCTGGCGGTACATGGAGGAGTTGGGCTTTGGGATAGACCGCGTCTTCCGTGAGATGGAAGCTGTTGGTGCGCCGCCGCCGCTCATCACCGATGAAGGGGGCGTAGTGACCGTGACGCTGTACGCCATCGAGCCGGTGATCCCGGCGGATGTAGCCCGCCTGGGGCTCAACGAGCGGCAGGCCAAAGTACTATTGCTCTTAACGGAGAGGGAAAAGATCACGAACCGGGAATATCGGGAGCTATTCAGCGTTTCCAACGCCACAGCCTACGCCGACCTGACGGAATTAATGGAAAAGGACCTGATTGAACGCATAGGTATTGGACGAGGGGTGTTCTATCGTTTGATTAAACGGAATAACCTAATGCAAACTTAACGCAAACCTAACGCAATGCTGATGATACGCTGGATGATACGTAGAGAGCCTGACCGGGATCAGCGAAACTCGCATGTTGATGATTAGCCTGCTGACGGCGGCCCTGAAGGGCCTGGGCATGAACTGATCTTTGGGAGTGGGTCAGCGGGAGAAGGCTCGCCCCGCTGCGTCATCTTGAAGGAAAGTAGCTATCATCTGATCGAGGAGGGCCAAAATGTCTCTTGCCGTCGAACAATGCCCCCAATGCGGGGCGTCGCTGCCGTCGGGGGGCGGTCAGCGCATCGTATGCGCCTATTGCGGCTCCACCCTGGTGCGCCGGGGGGAAGCAGAAGCCGGCACAACGCCAGGCTGGGGCGTGCACTACAAGACCATCACCTGTGTTGATCAACAGGGTATCGGCATCGAGGCTTTCCGTATGCTCATCCCCGCCGGCTGGGAGTTCGAGGGCGGCGTCCACTGGCTGCTGAACAACCCCGGCATGCCCGCCGTCCTCGCCTGCCGCGCCTTCAACCCTCACGGCGCGGAGGCTTTCGAGGTCTTCCCCAACATCTCCTGCTACTGGACCAATAACCCAATGGTCACGATGATGTTCCCCATCGGCAGCCTCTACTTCGGCAACGAGGTGCGGCCGCCCCTGCCTGCGCTTCAGGCCCTGCAGCAATTGGTCGTCTCCCGCTACCGGGGGCAGATGCCAGGCCTCCAGATCGTCCAGCAGGAGCACCTGCCCGACCTGCCCCAGGCGGTGCGGGCCGGCACTCCCTCTGTGCCTGGCCCCACCCCTCAAGCCGATGGCGCGCGCCTTCGCCTCCGCTACCGCCAGGGCGAAAAGGAAATCGAAGAAAACCTCTTCGGCGTCGTCGAGCTCACCCGGGTGGCCATGCCCATGCTAATGGGCGCCCAGGAGCACATCTACTGGATGGCCGATTACCTCTTCTCCTTCCGCGCCGAAGCCGGCCACCTGGAGTGCCTCTCGGACCAGTTCATGGCCATCGTCCGCTCCTTCCGCCTCAACCCCCAGTGGTTCGGCCGTTACCTGCAGGTCAGCCAGTTCCTGATCCAGAACCAGATCCAGCAGATCCAACACATTGGGCAGCTCAGCCGGATTATCAGCCAGACCAGCGACCAGATCAGCGATATGATGACGGAATCATACTACCAGCGGCAGGCAACGATGGACCGGCTGGCCAACCAGTTCAGCCAGGCCATCCGCGGCGTGGACGAGTACCACAATCCTTTCGAGGGGCGAGGAGTGGAGCTGCCGGGAGGCTACCGGCATGCCTGGGCCAATGCCTTGGGGGAATACATCCTCACCGACGACCCGAACTTCAACCCCAACCTGGGCTCCACCGTCACCTGGGAGCCGCTGCAGCGAGAGGCTTAGTCCAGGTGACTGTCACGTTACTTTCGGAGGCTCAAATGTCTTTTCCTGAACGTGATTGGCAAACCCTTTCCCGGTTCAAGCCGGTAGCGCTCGAGCGGCTATGCCGGCGTATTCTGGATGAAGTGCAACACCTGGTCGCCGATGCTGCAGAGGGCGAGTCCCACCGCACCTACCTGGCGTTGTACCGCCACCTGAAAGAGCGCGATCGGCTGGTAGCCGAATGCTTCGATGATTGGCGCCGCTCGCAGGCCCTGACACTTTTGACGCTTTGGTACCAGCACAACTTGCTCACCGACGAGGAATTTGCCGCCTTCAGCCCGGAAACCCGCGCCGCCGTGGAGGCGTGGCAACAATTGGGGTGACAGCGCATGTCCGTCCTCTGTCCTCTGGCAACCCGGGCCCTGACCCTGGCCGGCGTCTTCTTGGCAGTCCTGCTCCTCCTCATCGTCACCTTAGGGCTGACGGGGTTCGCCGACCGCATGCTGAACGCGGCGGTGGGCGAGCAACTGCGCGCCGAACGCACCACCCTGGCCCAGACCATCCGCGACCCCGACCAGTTGGAGCAGGCCCTGGCGACGAGGCAGCAGGAGTTGCGCGCCTTCTACGGCCTGGATAGGCCCTGGACCGCCCGCCTGCCGCAGGCGCTGCTGCGGGTGCTGACCCTCGATCTGGGCGAGGCACGCACGCTGCGCAGCGCCAAGGGCTCCAACCGCGTCGCCGACATCGTCCTGGAGCGGCTACCCCGCACCGTCATCTTGCTCACTACGGCGCTGCTCATCACCGCCGCCATTGGACTGGCCTTGGGCACCTACCTGGCCACCCGCCCAGGCACTCTCCTGGATCGGGCCCTCTCCGGATTGGCCGCCATCTCCCATGCCCTGCCCACCTGGTGGGTAGGCATTTTGCTCATCCTCATCTTCGCTGTACGCTGGCGGCTTTTTCCCTCCGGCGGCATGTACAGCACGCCGCCGCCCAGCGAGCCGCTGTCGCGTTTCTTCGACCTGCTCAAACACGCCCTGCTGCCGGTGCTGACCCTGGTGCTGGTGAGCGTGGGGCCCTACGTGTACGTGGTGCGCACCATCACTCTCAACGTGGCCCAGGAGGATCACGTGGCCCTGGCCCGGGCCAAGGGGCTGCCCGAAGGCCTGGTGCGCCGGCGTCACATCCTGCGCGTGGCCGCGCCGCCCATCGTCACCGGCCTCATCCTGGGGCTGGCCGGCTCCCTCAGCGGCTCCATCCTGGTGGAGACGGTGTTCAACTGGCAGGGGATGGGGCGGCTCTACTACGAGGCCGTCTTGGGCACGCCCGATGAGGCGGTCATCGTGGCCCTGACCTTCCTTTACACCCTGCTGTACGTGCTGGCGCGCCTGGTGCTGGAGGTACTGTACGTGTTTCTCGATCCGCGGGTGAGGTACGCAGAGTAGGACAACTGCTCGCAGTTGTCCTACTACTTCAAAGGTTACTGAATGTGCTGCGCGAACTGTGGCGAAGTAACGCCGGAAAGGCAGGCATCATCCTGCTGGCATTGCTTCTGATCGGGTCCGTCTACGTGCTGCTCACCTACCCGCTCGACTTCGGCACCCGCCTGTGGAGCAACCCGGCAGCCTGGGCGGATAATCCCAAAGCCGCGCCGCCGGCGTGGACCAATCTCTTTCGACAGGAGCCGCGCGTGGAGCACCGGGTGTTCCAGGCGCGGGAGCCAGAGGTGATCGAAACGGCAGCCGGCCCGGTGAGCACGTACCGTTTCCCGCTGGCCTACCCCTACGCGGAGCCGCCCACCTTCCTGGCCATCACGTTGGGCGAGGTCACCTACGCTCGCCGGCCACCCCTGATCTCGGTGAGCCTGCGCCGGCCTGACGGCCGCACCGTGCGGCTGTACCGCCATGTGCCTCCTGCCCCCCGTCCGGGCGAGGAACCGCCCTTCCGCCGCTACCATGAGACGCCGCTGCGCGTCCAGCTCAGCACGGAGGCGGCCACCATCGCCGCCGTGCGCGAGTTCCTGGAGGCGGAATTCGGGGTACAGGTCAGCGAGCGGGAACTATTGGAGCAGGCCGACCGGGCCCTGTTCGGCGCGCCGGTGGAGGAAGATGCGGGGCTTCGTTTCGTGCCCCTGCGCGGGGAGTACGAAGTGGTGGTGCAGGTCTCCTTCGCTGACGAGGGTGATCGGCTGGGGCTGGTGCGCTTCGTCGTGGGGGGCGCGGTCTTCGGCCTGATGGGCACCGACGCCATCGGCCGCGATCTGGCCCAGGGGCTGCTCTTCGGCTTGCCAGTGGCCCTCGTGATCGGCCTGGCCGCGGCCACCCTCTCCACGGCCGTGGGCGCCAGCCTGGGCATGCTCAGCGGCTACGCCGGCGGCCGCACGGACCTGCTCATCCAGAGACTGGCCGACATCGTGTCCAACGTGCCCCTCCTGCCGCTGCTCATCTTCCTGCTCTTCATCATCGGCCCCCACCTCTTCCTGGTCATCTTCATCCTGGTGGCCTTCAGTTGGCCGGGGCTGACCATCCTGGTGCGTTCCATGGTGCTCGGCATGCGCAGCGGCCAGTTGCTGGAAGCCATCCAGAGCCTGGGCGCCTCGCGGCGGCGGATCCTGTTCCGCCACATCCTGCCGCAGATTGCCCCTTACGTGCTGGCGCAGCTCATCTTCACCGTGCCTTCGGCCATCCTGGCCGAGGCGGGGATCAGCTTCCTGGGCCTGGGCGACCCTTCCATCCCCACCTGGGGTCAGATCCTGGAGCACGGCTTCCGCACCGGCGGGGTCTACGTGGGCTACTGGTGGTGGGTGGTGCCGCCGGGCCTGCTCATCGCCCTCACCGGCCTGGCCTTCATGCTCCTGGCCCAGGGCCTCGAGCCGGTGATCAACCCCAGACTGCGGCGGGGGCCGTAAAGGCCTAAAAAAGTAGGACAACTGCTCGCAGTTGTCCTACTTTTAGCCGACCTCGCCCGGGAGCACTACAAACCCCACCGTGGCAAAATGCTGGTCAAAGGCAAAAGCCTCATGTAGGCCACGTTCTCGCATCAGCACAAAGCTGACGGCGTCAGTATAACTGAAATCCTGATCGGCATATTGCTGTAAAAGCTTCTCGGCTTCGCGCTCCAATTCGGGAGTGGAACAAATCTTGAGGATACGCAGGCTCTGGCGGAGGTTTTCCAGGAAGCTGATCGCCGCCCGATGGCCCAATCCTTTGCGCAGGACCACGTATACTTCGGCGACAACCAGATTGGTGGTCACAAGTCGCCCGTATTCTCTCAACAGCCGGGGGTAAATGGCCTTGGCGGCCTCGTGGAAGCGATCCCTGTCGTTGGCCAAAGCGATCCAGGCGCTGGCGTCTACGAAGATTTCCCGGGCCATCGGCCTTGCATCTCGCCTTCGATGAGGTAACGATCGTGGTTTTCCGCCAAATCAGACGGGCCAGAGCCAAGCCCTACCAGGCGCATGGCGGGGTCATCCTCGATGGGCCACTCGGCCAGAAACCGGTCCACACTGCGGCGAATTAGCTCGGCCATGGAGACCCGCAGCCTTTGCGCCAATGCCCTCAGCGCTTCCTCCTGGTCCACTTCCAGATAGACCTGGATGGGGTTCTTGGTTAATGTACGCATAATACCATCCTCCAATCTGATGTAGCCATATGATACATCACAATCTGCTAGTGCACAAATCGGCCGCTCATCTTTTGGATGTGAAGCCATTGAAGGCGAGTCACGTCTCTGATAGGGGGCAGCGAGGGAGAAAGGCTCATGGTGCAATTGTTGGAGGTGCGAGAGCTCTATTTGCACTACGCTGACCGGCTGGGGAACGTGCACGCCGTGGACGGCGTATCCTTCGCCCTGGAAGGCCGCGGGCAGGCGCTGGGGATCGTGGGGGAATCGGGCAGCGGCAAGACCAGCCTGGCGCTGGCCATCATGCGCATGCTGCCGGACAACGTGGCCCGCTTCGAGGGCGAGGTGTTCCTGGAAGGGAGGGAGAGCGCTCACCTGCCCGAAGCCGCCTTGCGGCAGGAAATCCGCTGGCGTAAGATCGCCCTGGTGCCGCAGGGGGCGATGAACAGCTTCAACCCCGTCCTGCGGGTGGGCGAGCAGGTCATCGAGCCGCTGCTGGTGAGCGGGCAGGCTGATCGCCGTTCGGCCCGCCGGCGCGCCGAAGAGCTGCTGGCGCTGGTGGGGTTGCCCGGCGAGGTCTACGACCGCTTCCCCCACGAACTGAGCGGCGGCATGAAGCAGCGGGCCATGATCGCCTCGGCGCTGATCATGTCGCCCGCCCTGGCTATCCTGGATGAGCCCACCTCGGCGCTGGACGTGAGTGTGCAGGCCCAGATCACCAACCTGCTCAAGCGGCTGAAGCAGGAATTACGGCTCTCGATCCTTTTCATCACCCACGACATCGCCGTGGCCAGCGATGTGTGCGACTGCCTGGCCGTGATGTATGCCGGGGAGCTGGTGGAATGGGGCAGCGCTGAGCAGGTGCTGACGACGCCGGCCCATCCTTACACGCAGAAACTGCTGGCCAGCGTGCCCCGCCTGCGCGGTCCAGAGCGGCCTGCCTTCATCCCCGGCGCTCCTCCCGACCTGCGGCAGCCGCCGCCGGGCTGCCGCTTTCACCCTCGCTGTGCGCAGGCGACGAGGCGATGCCAGCACGAGCCGCCCCCCATCTTTCAACCCCGACCGGGCCAGCGGGTGCGATGTTGGCTGCCAGCGGCTGGGGCGAATGGTTACGTGGCCTGCGCCTGATCGCCGCGCAAACCCTGATGCCGAATTTGACAAAAGTCGCCAGGTATGCTATAGTTACTTATGCATAACCTACTGATGCATAAAGAGGAACAATGCCACTGCGAGACCAGATACGCAAAGGGAGCTCGGAAACCTTGATCCTCAACCTGCTGGCTGAGGAACCCATGTACGGCTACCAGATGACGCGGGAGCTCAAGCGGCGCAGCAGCGGCTACTTTCACATGAAGGAGGGGCTGCTGTACCCCACACTGCATCGCATGGAGCAGGAAGGGTTGATCGTCAGCGAATGGCGCACGGGCACGGGCAGGCGGAGACGCAAGTACTACTGCATCACCGACAAGGGGCGACAGGCGCTGGCGCGGCAGACGGTGGAGTGGCGCACCTTCGCCGAACGGCTGTTGCGCCTGTTGGACATGTCTACAGAAGCGGCAGAGACGGCGTAAACCCGGCTGGTATCCTTCTTTTTACCTGCCTTCCTTGGCCCTCTGCAAGAGCCAGCCGAGCCAAGAAAGGACAGGTAAGGGCTGAATTGGAGGCACTCATGAGCGACACCAATCCCGGCGAAAACTGGGGATCTGGCGATCCCCTCAGAGCAAATTCCCATCCACCGGGGGTGACGCCATGACCGAGATAGATGACCTTCTGGCCCACATCCGGGCGCAGATGGACCTGGACAGCGAGACCGAACACGACGTGCTGGAGGAGGTACGCTCCCACCTGGAGGAGGCGGCCGCTGCCGCCCGTGAGCGGGGATTGGATGAGACCGAAGCCCTGGCCGAAGCCGCCGCCCGCTTCGGGGTAGAGGAAGTGGGCGCTGAACTGCAACAGGTGCACGCCGGTTGGGGCACCGCCGACGCCGTCATTGCTGCCGGGCTGCCGGTGGTCTGCGCCCTGGCCCTGCGCTGGCTGGTCTTCGCCCCCGACGGCACGGCCATCGGCTGGCCGCAGATGCTGGCCCGTCCCGCCTTCTGGGTGATCGCCGTCGTCGCCTTGCTCGTGCCCTGGCTCAAGTTCGGCCGCTGGCGCTATGCCATAGCAACCTGGGGTTTCTTCTGGGCCATCACGGTCATCTCCGTTATCCTGCCCGCACTACGCTGGTAAGAGGTGCGTTGCACCTTCGAGTCTGGTGTTTCTGCTGGTGGCAACGATGGGGCCTTGGTAGGAGGAATATTGGTAGGCAGGTCTCCAACTCTCATACATTCAGCAGCAAGGAGGCAACAAACGCCATGAAAGACCTGGCCGTTATCGAGACCATCTTGCGCAACCGCTATCACTTTTTCGGCGAGATACGCGAAGGCATCGGCCTGCAGGAGAAGATGCGGGCCATGCTCATCTCCAGCGTCGCCTTCCTGGCCCTTTACGGCGCGGTGATGGGCTCCACGCACAGCCTGTGGCAGGCGCTCAGTTCGGCGGTCAAGCTGCCCCTGCTCTTCCTGGCCACGCTGATCGTTTGCTCGCCCACCCTGTACTTCTTCAACGTGCTCTTTGGCTCCAATCAGAGCCTGACGCAGAACGTGTCCCTCATCCTGACGGCGATCACGGTGACGGCCGTGTTGCTGCTGAGCTTCGCCCCCATCACCCTGTTCTTCCTGCTCACCACCAGCCACTACCAGTTCTTCAAGCTGCTCAATGTGGGCGTTTCCGCCATCGCCGGCAGCATGGGGGTGACCTTCCTCGGCCAGGGCATGCGGGTGGTGTCGGCAGCGGGCAAGAACAAGGACGAGGGCGACCGTGCCCGCCGTTGGGTGCTGCGCCTGTGGGTGCTCATCTACGCCTTCGTGGGCAGCCAGATGGCCTGGACGCTGCGGCCCTTCATCGGCGCTCCGGCCATGAAATTCGAGCTGTTCCGTCAGCTCGGCGGCAACTTCTACGCCAACGTCTTTGCCAGCATCGGCGAGATCCTGGGCTTCGTCATGGTGAGATAAGATGAACACATCAGCAGATCAGCAAACGGGCCAATCGCCAGATCAGCACATCAGCGGGGCGCAGATACTGGATCTGTTGTTGGAAGCTCTGGAGGAGCGACAGGCGGCGCGCCGCAGCGCGGAACGGAGACAGGGTGGCAGGGAGACAAGGAGACAAGGGGACGGGGAGACAAGGAGACAAGAGGACGTCTCTCCCACTCCCCGTCTCCAGGTCTCCCCGCCTCAGCCGAAGCCTCAACCCGCCGAGGAGGGCTGGAGCCCGCCGCCGCTGCAGCCCAGCGTCCATCTGGGCCGCACCCTGGGACATTTGCTGCTGGCCCTGGCCGTGCTGGTGGTGCTGGTCAACGTGCCCCTGAACCGCCACGGCACCAGCCTGGCCCGCATGATGCCGGACAGCGCCGCCCTGGTCATCCGCGACGGCCTGGTGCTCAAAGGCAGCGGCCCGGAGATTTATGTTCTGGAGGACAACAAGCTGCGCTGGATCAGCAGCCTGGAGGCCTTCGAGTTCTTCCGCTACCGCTGGGATCAGGTGCACGTCGTGGAGGACAGCTTCCTGGAGAAGTTCGAGATGGGACGCCCCATCCATGTGCTCCTCAAATGCCAGGACAGCCCGCACATCTACGCCCTGGAAAACGGCCAGAAGCGCTGGATCAAGGACATTCCCACTTTCGAGGCCGAGGGATACGTATGGGAGGATGTGAAGCTGGTGGATTGTCACTATCTGCGCAATCTGCCCGATGGCCTGCCCATCCCAGAGGACGCCGGGCCGCCGCCGCAGTAGGGGCGGGTTTCCTGCCGGCAGGTACGGGGCCGCCGGCCATGTGCCGCCGCCGCAGTAGGGGCGGGTTTCCTGCCGGCAGGTACGGGGCCGCCAGCCATGTGCCGCCGCCGGCAATGGGGAGCGCTTTGCCAAACCGGGCAAACCCGCCCCTGGGCGGGTTTCCTGCCGGCAGGTACGGGGCCGCCGGCCATGTGCCGCCGCCAGCAATGGGGAGCGCATTATCAAACCGGGCAAACCCGCCCCTACTCGGGCCGTGCCGAATCGGCGAAGGCCACCTCTAACGCCCGGCTGGTCACGCCGTCATATATCCGGGCCATCAGCGCCGCAAAACCCTCCTCCAGGAAATCGGGCACGCCCAGCCGCTTGAGCAAGGCCATCCCCACCTGCGGATAGGAAATGTTCAGGGCCAGGTCAGCCACCTCAGCATTCAAGGCCCAGTAGCGGTCCAGACACTCTCCCAGGGCAGAGGCCTGGACCGCTTCCACCGCCTCGAACGTGGAAGGCATCTCTCCAGCCTCTTCCAACTCCTGGGCACGCCGCTCGCGCAGCGCCGCAGCGATCATTTCCTTGCTCCGCCCGCGCAGCTCGAACAACAGGAATGGGTCTTCGTCGAAGCGCTCGCCCAGCAGATAGTACACGGCGGCAATGTGTTTGCAGGGGTTGGCCCAATCGGGACAGGAGCACTCGGTTTGCAGGTCGCCCTTCGAGGTGGGGAAAAGCGGTACCTTGACAGCCTCGAAGACCTGCTCGATGTCCGGTGGCATCTCGCCGTTGAGCAGTTGGGCGGCGAAGATGGCCTGTTCCGCCAGGGCATCGAACACCTGATTCCACTGGCTGTCGTCCAACGGCTTGAGCCGGATGTTGACCTTGTAGGGTGTGGGACGCGAGCCCTGCACCCTCGAGGTGACGTGGCCCGGGGCAATGTTGATCTCGATCACCTGTCCTCTCCGGGCATAGCTGCGTCCCCGGCTCAGCCGCCCGGGATCCATCAGAAGGGTCAAGGCGCCGATCCAGCGGTCAGCCCACCAGTTCTTGACAAACTCGCCGCGTTGGCTCTTGGCCTTGATGCCATCCTTGACCTCGATAGGGCGCGTCGGCTCATAACGCGGCCAGTAACTCTCGTAGTAACTCCACCCTCGTTTGGCCATGATCTTACCCTTTGCCTCCTGCCTCTTGCTTTCTGCCTCTTGCCTCTTCCTACTCCCTGCGCAGCATCATGATGTCCCGCAGCTCGTCGGTGCTCAGCTCGGTCAGCCAGTTCTCGCCCGCCCCGACCACGCTTTCGGCCAGGGCCTTCTTGCTCTCGATCAACTCGTCAATACGCTCCTCCAGCGTGCCGGCGCAGATGAACTTGTGCACCAGCACGTCCCGCATCTGACCGATGCGAAAGGCGCGGTCGGTAGCCTGATTCTCCACCGCCGGGTTCCACCAGCGGTCAAAGTGAAAGACGTGGTTGGCACCGGTCAGGTTCAGCCCGGTGCCGCCGGCTTTGAGCGAAAGGATGAAGATGGGCGGGCCATCTCGTCCCTGTTGAAAACGGGCCACCATGCGGTCCCGCTGCTTCTGCGGCGTGCCGCCGTGTAGAAACAGCACCTCCACGCCGAATAGCGTTTGCAGATACGAGCGCAGCATGTGGCCCATCTCGGCAAACTGGGTGAAGACCAGCGCCCGGTCGCCGACGGAGAGCGCCTCTTCCAGCATCTCGCTCAGCCGGTCGAGCTTGCCGGATCGCCCGGACAGCGATGAGCCATCGCCCAGGAAATGGGCCGGGTGGTTGCACACCTGCTTCAAGCGCAACAGGGCGGCCAGCACCACGCCGCGTCGCTCGATCCCCGTCTCGTCCGCCGCGGCGATCCGTTCCAGTGACTCCTTGACCACTGCCTCGTACAAGGTGGCCTGCTCGGCGCTCAAGTTGCAGTAGACCTTCATCTCCAGCTTGTCCGGCAGGTCCTGAATGATGGTGGGGTCGGTCTTAAGGCGACGCAGGATGAAGGGCCCTACCAGCCCTTTCAGCCGCTCGGTGGCCGTCCGGTCCTGATAGCGTTCGATGGGCAGGGCAAAATCCTGGCGGAAGCGGGCCTGCGAGCCCAGGAACCCCGGATTGAGGAACTGCATGATGGACCACAGCTCAGACAGCCGGTTCTCCACCGGCGTGCCGGTCAGGGCGATGCGGTTGGCCGCCTCAAGCTGGCGGACAGCCTGCGTCTGCTTGGCCTGGGGATTCTTGATGTTCTGCGCCTCGTCGAGGATCACGTCGCTCCAGGACACCTGCCGCAGGTCCTCCACGTCCCGCCGCGCCAGGCCGTAGGTGCTGATGACCACGTCGTGCTGCCGGGCGGCGGCCACGAACTCCTCACCGCTGGCGCGATCGCTGCCGTGATGCACCATCACCCGCAAATGAGGGGCAAAGCGCTGGATCTCCCGCTTCCAGTTGCCGACGACGGAGGTGGGGCAGATGACCAGGGCCGGGCCGACGTCCTTTCCCGCCGCCTCGCGCTCGTGCAACAGCAGGGCGATGGCCTCGATGGTCTTGCCCAATCCCATATCATCGGCCAGGCAAGCGCCCAATCCCCACCTGCGCAGGAAAGCCAGCCAGGAATAGCCGCGCACCTGGTAAGGCCGCAACTGGCCCACAAAGCCCTGGGGCGGTGACAGCTCCTGCAGCCTCTCCCCGCTCCGCAACTGTTGCAGGAGGTCATCCAACCAGCCCGTGGTTTCGACACCGTGCAGCGGCAGCCCTCCGACCTCCTGGGTAACGCCCAGAGCTATCCCCAACGCCTCGCCCAGGGGCATCTCCTGCATCTTTCGCTTCTTCTCCCAGAAGGCGATGGCCGCTTCGATCTGCTCGGGCTGGAGCAGCACCCACCGGCCGCGCACCTGCACCAGGGGCATCTTGAGCGCCGCCAGCCGCTGGAATTCCTCATAGGTCAGCGGTTCGTCGCCCAGGGCCAGCTCCCAGTCGAACTGCACCAGCGTATCCATGCTGAGGATGCCCCTGCCGATGATGCCGGGTTCGGTCTTGAGTTTGGCCCGCACGCCCAGGCGAGCGCCTGGTTTGTCCCACCAGGGCGGCACCAGCACGCCGAAACCGCTCCCTTCCAGCAGCGGCCCCACTTCGCGCAGGAAGGCGTAGGCCTCATCCACGCTCAGGGGGCAAGATTCGGGGCGGGCCGTGCGCAGGCTGTTCATGATCGGCGGGAAGAGCCTCCCCGCCAGGCCCAACCCGGCCAGCAGCCGCTCCTGAGCCCCTTCGAACTTGCGATTGAGGATGCGCAGGGTGCCGCCGCGCGCCTGCCACACCTTCTCCGCCGGCACCAGCAGGCTGGGGTCATCGCTGGCCTGCAGCATGTAGCGCAAGGCCCAGTGGGGCGAGACCACCTGCCCGCTCTCCGCATCCACCTCCGGCGGCTCCAGGCGGAAGCAGAGGCGGAACGGGGCCTCGGCAACGCCGCGCAGTTGCCCCCACCACTCGCGCCAGGCCTCGAACAGGCGCGTCAGCTCCCGGCGCTGTGACACCGCCACTTCGATCCGCCCCTCATCGTCCCATAGCGCCGACCACCACGCGCCGGCCACGCCCGCAGGCGGTCTGCGCCGCCGGTCCAGGCTCGCCGCCCCCCAGTCGCGCACCGCCCGGTCAATCAACTGCCTGAGAAAATCGTCCAGCAGGGCGTGCGGGGCGGGGGCCTGATCGGGATGGGGAGGGAGGGGCGCACGGCCGTGCGCCCCTGCTTCATCAAACAGCGCCCGGCAGACAGGGGGCATGGCTTCGGCCAGCATACGCAGGCGCGCCCGGTCGTGCGGATCATCCAACACCGGCAACCAGACGGCCCGGTACTCTCCCTCGCGCTCCACCATGCCCGGCAGGTACTTGTGGCGGGCCAGGAACTCCAGCCCCAGCTTGGCCACCAGGCCCCAGTAGCGCAGGTCGGCGCCCCATTGCCGGCCGGCCGCCTCACCCAGCGGCAGCGCGACCAGCAGGTCCAGCGCCGAGAGCACATCCAGCGCCAGGCCGGCCACCTTCCACGGGGACAGGTGCACTTCGGCCTCTGTTTCCTCGGCCTCCGCAATCAGCCAGGGGGGCAGGCGCGGCCCCTCCGCCGTCGAGGGCAACAAGATCACCCGCTTTGCCGCCGGGGCGTCGGCCCAGTTGCCGACGGGAGCCCGTGCTTGCAGTGCGGCTCGCAGGCTGTCCGGGGCTGCCGCATGGGGATGTGGCGGCACGCGGGGCTGGCGTCCGCGCTGCCTCGCCGCTTCCTGGGACGTCTCGCCCCAGACGAAGAAGCGGCCTGCGGACCAACTGCCGTGTAAGACCAGATCCTTCATAGACTCCATGTTCTCATCCCACGTTGCAAATAGAACAAACCCTGCACGACCACCAGGGCCATCAGGCCGACGGAGAGGCTCACCGCCCCGTCCAGCCAGTTGACGCCGAACCACAGGTAAGCGAAAAGGGCTGGATAGACCACCAGGTAGGACTTGAGCGCCACCGGCAGCGGGACCCGATAAACGTTGCAGAGGAAAAGCGTCAGGTTCAAGGCAGGGTAGGCAATAGCGTAGAGGACGGCCGGAAAGGGGCTCAGCGCACCGGCGCGGGCCAGGGCGGCGATGACCAGGACCTCGCGCACGTGATCACAGAATTGGTCGAGGAGGGCACCGAAAGGCGAAGCGCGGCCGGTATGCCTGGCCAGCGTGCCATCCAGGGCATCGAGAAGCAGAGTCAACAAAAACAGGAGAAATGCCAAACGGGGATAAGGAGTCACCGTGAAGACGATGATCACCCCTACCCCGATTTGAGCCACCGAGATCACATCCGGCGAGACGTGCAGCGCTGCCAGAAGAAGGGTGGCCGGCTTCAACAGCGTGAGCAGAAGCCCGCGGCCGTGATCCAGGAAGCGACGTTCAAACGAGGAATAGGAATCACGCACAGGTCCGCTCCGCTGAGGCTAATCCCCGGCCTGCGCTTTCAGCCAGGCCTCTATGAAGCCGTCCAGCTCGCCATCGAGCACAGCCTGCGCCCGCCCTGTCTCGTAGCCCGTGCGCAGGTCCTTGACCATCTGGTAGGGATGCAGGACGTAGGAACGGATCTGATGGCCCCAGCCGGCGTCCACATGCTCCCCCTTCAACTCGGCCAACTGTTCCTCTTGCCTCTTCCGCTCCAATTCGTACAGCTTGCCCCGCAGCACCTTCAGGGCATACTGACGGTTCTGCGTCTGGCTGCGTTCGTTCTGGCATTGCACGACGATGCCCGTGGGGATGTGGGTGATGCGCACGGCAGTGGCGTTCTTCTGCATGTGCTGGCCACCGGCCGAGCCGGCCCGGAAGACGTCCACGTGCAGGTCGTCGGGGTTGATGTGCACCTCGATGTCCTCTTCGAGCACCGGCACCACCTCGACCAGGGCAAAGGAGGTGTGGCGACGGTGCGCGCCGTCGAAAGGCGAAAGGCGCACCAGGCGGTGCACGCCCCGCTCCGCTTTCAGATAGCCGTAGGCCCACGGTCCCCGCACTTCCACCGCGCCACGCTTGATGCCGGCCTCTTCGCCGTCGGCCCAGTCAATGACCTCGGCCTCGTAGCCGCGAGCCTCGGCCCAGCGCAGGTACATGCGCAGGAGCATCTGCGCCCAGTCCTGGGCGTCCACGCCGCCGGCACCGGCGTGGATGGTCAAGATGGCATCGCCGCGGTCGTGCTCGCCGGAAAGCGCCAGTTGGAACTCCTGCCGCTCCAGCGCCGCCTCCAGCCGCTCGGCCTCCGCCGTGATCTCCTCCAGCAACCCCTCGTCGCCCTCCGCCACCGCCAGTTGCAGCAACTCCAGCGCATCCCGCACCTGCTGCCCCAGCCCCGTCCAGGCCTCCACCTCCTCCCGGAGCGTGGCCAGCTCCTGCATCATGCGCTGTGCTGTTTCCGGCTCCTCCCAGATGGTCGGGTCGGCAGCGTGTTTTTCCAACTCGGCGATGCGCTCTTGCTTCCCCGCCAGGTCAAAGACGCCTCCCGATGGTCTCGAGACGGTCGTTGAGTGCCATGAGTTTGGTTTGTAGTTCGTTCATGACCATACCTCCGTGCTTAATGCGTAATTCGTAATGCGTAATTCGTAATTATTGTCGAGCGGTTTGGACGGTGGCACGCAGGATTTTGGAGATTTGCAAACTCTCGTCAATGATGTCCACCAACAGCTCCGCCAGCAGGATTCCGCCGTCCCTGATCAGGCGTAGCCAGTAGTTGGCTTCCCGCGCTTCTTTGGCCGCTATACTCATTTTGTGGGCGAAATCACGCCGACTCACGGCACCCAGAGCCTCTTCGACGTTAGCGCCGATAGATGTCGCCGCTCGCAGCAGTTGTCGCCCGATGATTTGCGCGGCCATGTCGTCCTTGGGCAACGCACGCACCAACTTCACGACACGCACAACGAACCGATACACCCGCTCCTCAATCGGCTCTAACTCCGACTGGCCGCGCTTGCTACCACCATGCCCCAAGCCGCACCTCTCCTCTGCGAATTACGAATTACGAACTACGAATTACGAATTAGCAAAGAGCCCCTCGACGAATGCCTGCGCATCAAACTCGGCGAAATCCTCGATCTTCTCCCCTGTGCCCACGAAGCGGATGGGCAGCCCCAGCTCCTGCACGATGGCGAAGACGATGCCGCCCTTGGCCGTGCTATCCAGCTTGGTCAGGATGATTCCGGTTATGTCAACCGCATCCTTGAACACCCGCGCCTGGCTGAGGGCGTTCTGCCCTGTGGTGGCATCGAGCACCAGGAAGACCTCGTGTGGGGCGCGGTGCACCTGTTTGGCGGCCACGCGGCGCAGCTTCTTCAGCTCCTCCATGAGATTGTACTTGGTGTGCAGCCGGCCGGCGGTGTCCACGATGAGCACGTCGGCATGGCGGCTCTCCTGGCTGGCGCGGATGGCGTCGTAGACCACCGCGCCGGGGTCAGACCCCGGTTGATGGGCGATGACGTCGGCCCCCACCCGCTGCCCCCAGATTTTGAGCTGCTCAATGGCCGCGGCGCGGAAGGTGTCGGCGGCGCCGAGCACCACCCGCTTGCCCCGGTTCTGGTAGTAGCGGGCCAGCTTGGCGATGCTCGTCGTCTTGCCCGAGCCGTTGACCCCCACCACCAGCACCACCGTCAGCAGGCGGTCCAGGGAATCGGCCACCGGCGGGTGGGCATTGAGGATATGGATCAGCTCCTCCCGCAAGATGGCCTGCGCGCCGTCGGCGCTGCGGATGCGCTCCCGCGCCACCCGTTGCCGCAGCCGTTCCACCAGCGGCAGCGCGGTGTTCACTCCCACGTCGGCCAGGATGAGCAGCTCCTCCAGCTCCTCCCAGGTCTCCTCGCCGATGTCTCCTTGGCCCAGCAGCCCGCCGATGCGCCCGAAAAACCCCTGCCGCGTCCTGGACAGGCTCTGTTGTATCTTCTGTTCGTCAGCCTGCTCGCCTTCAGGTCCTGCGCGCAGCCGTCGCAGCACCATGCCTCTGTCTCCTTCGCCGTTCCGAATTCACCAACGAGCGCTGCCCGTGCTTTCGGCAGCGCTCAGCAGCCAACATATTATATCTCAATTGCTCCCCGGACACAAAGTGCATGCCTGCCTGCGCGTATCCGGCGGGGATAGGCCATGACGACATCAATCGGCAGGGGAAGCCCCTGATTCGTGATGGCCACATTCGCCCACTTGCAAGGAGTTGTGCTATAATTTTGAGCCAGGTAGGACAAAACCCTGCTTTGCCCGCGCAAGCCGAAGGCTTGCGCTACACGCTGAATGGGAACATGGAACCTGAAACACTTCGGGCTGAGCCTCAGGGCGAAGCCTGTGAACCTGAAACTCTTGCTGCCCTGATCTGCGCCGAGTGCGGCCGCACCGCCCACTGGTCGCCCGCCACCTGGCGCTGCGCCTGTGGCGGCCCGCTGGAATTCGCGGCCTGGCCGCCCTTCGACGCGGCAGCCGTCGAGCCATCGCAGTCCGGGCTGTGGCGCTACCGCTCCTTACTGCCGCTGCCGCCGCAGGCCGAACCGGTCACCCTGGGCGAAGGGTGGACGCCGCTGGTGGCCGGGGAGTTTGACGGCCTGCCGGTGCTCTGGAAGCTGGAGTTCCTCAACCCCAGCGGTTCGTACAAGGATCGGGGCATCGCCCCCCTGCTGACGTTGCTGCGGGCGCATGGTGTGCGGGGGGTGGTGGAGGATTCCTCGGGCAATGCCGGGGCTGCGGTGGCCGCCTACGCCGCACGGGCGGGGATGGCCGCCACCATCTTCGTGCCCGCCCACGCCTCGCCGGCCAAACGGGCACAGATCAGCGTCTACGGGGCAAACATCGTGCCGGTGCCGGGGCCGCGCCTGGAGGCCACCCGCGCCGCCGAGGGTGCGCTGACGGCCGAGGTGGCCTATGCCAGCCACGTCTGGCAGCCGGTGGTGCTGGGCGGCCTGCGCACGCTGGCCTGGGAGATTTGGGAGCAAATGGGGTGCCGCGCGCCGGACTGGCTGGTGGCCCCCGTGGGCCAGGGGACGCTGCTTTTGGGCGCGCAGCGCGGCTTCCGGGCGCTGCACCAGGCGGGACTGATCGAGTGCACGCCGCGCCTGGTGGCCGTGCAGGCCGCCCGCTGTGCGCCGCTGTACGCCGCCTGGAAGCTTGGACTCGACCACGTGCCCGCCGTGCCGGGCCAGCCCACGTTGGCCGAGGGCATTCGCATCGTGCAGCCGGTGCGGGGGCGGCAACTGCTGCAGGCCATCCGGGAAAGCGACGGCCTGGTGCTGACCGTGGGTGAGGAGGAGATTCGCTCGGCTCAGGCGGCGCTGGCACGGCGAGGGCTGTACGTCGAGCCCACTTCGGCAGCGCCCGTGGCCGCGCTGGCCCAACTGCGGGAGCGCATCGTGCCCGGCCAGACAATCGTCGTGCCTCTCACCGGCAGCGGGTTGAAGGGGTCTCCGACGGACCGGGGCAACGAGTGGACAGGGCAACGAGGCAACAAGGACGGGCTCCCGTAGCCGCCCCCGACCGAAAACGTAAAGCAAGAGGTTAAGATGGACGACTGGATCGAAGAACATCTGGATATTCTGCAAAACATCGAATTCGCCATCGTGCAGGCCGACAACCAGACAGATGGCCTCACCGATTGGGAAGTCGAGGACGCGCTGAGCGAACTGATCTGTCGCGGCAATGCTTTCCAGCGCGGCCGGGAAACAGAACCTCGTAGCCTCCCGCCCAAAGCCCAGGCCGTCGCCGACATGGTGGAGGATATACTGGCTTTTCGCATCGAAGACCTGGGCGCTGAGGACACGCTGGCCGAACACCTGCGCGCGTTAAAGACGGTGCGGGCCTCGGTCAAACGCCATCGCCGTATCCATGGCCGCCGCGGATATTTGGACTTCATTCGCGAGCATGTGCGATAGAAGCACGTGAAGAAACAAGGTGATCAGATAGCCCGGCAATAAGGCAACGAGGCGACAAGGCCGAGGCAACGAGGAACCTGGAACCTGAAACCTGGAACTCAAGTAGTCGGTGACCATGAACCCCATTGACGATTTCGAGGCCGCCATCGGCTTAGTCTTCAGAGACAAATCCCTGCTGTTGCGGGCGTTGACGCACCGCTCCTTTCTCAACGAGTATCCCGAGTTCCCCATCGCCGATAACGAGCGGTTGGAATTCCTGGGCGATGCCGTGCTCGATTTCCTGGTCGGCGAGTTCGTCTACCACCGTTTCCCGGAGATGCGGGAAGGCGACCTGACCAACCTGCGGGCGGCGCTGGTGCGGCGGGAGGCGCTGGCCGATTTTGCCATGCAGATGGAGCTGGGCCGCTTCCTGCGCATGGGACGCGGCGAGGTGGAGAGCGGCGGGCGGGAGCGGTCGGCCACGCTCTGCGCCGCTTTCGAGGCGCTGGTCGGCGCACTGTACCTGGATCAGGGGTTGGAGCGGGTGAGGGACTTCGTGCTGCCCTTCATCGAACCGGAGCTGGCCCGTGTGCAAGAGGAGGCGCTGGAGAAAGACCCCAAGAGCCGTCTGCAGGAGTGGAGCCAGGCCGAGCTGCATGCCACGCCGCACTACCGTACCGTGGCCGAGCGCGGTCCCGACCATGCCAAAGAGTTCACGGTGGAGGTGACCATCGGAGGGGAGCCGTATGGCCTCGGCGTGGGGCATAGCAAGCAGGCCGCCGCCCAGGCTGCGGCGGCGGCAGCGCTGGAACGGCTGGCGGCGGCAGGCAAGTTGGAAGTGTCAGTTGTGCCAGCGGAGGAACAGGAGAACGGAGACGGCCAAAGTTCAGTCAGGTGACGGTCACTTCGCAAGTGACCGTCACCTGAGGGCTCAAGTGCGGCCGAATTCCCGCGCCAACTGCTCGGCGCTGAGGTGGATCATCGTCGGCCGGCCATGAGGACAGGTGCGCGGCGAGGCCGTGCGCTCCAATTGCCGTACCAGCTCCTGCATCTCCTGCACCGACAGCGTCTGCCCAGCCTTGATCGCCGCCTGCTTGCAGATCAACCGCACCAGCTCCTCCTCCCGCTCCTGGGCCAGCAGCTCCTCGTCCTGACTCAACCCCTCGATGATCTCCACCAGGGCCTGCCGGGGATCGCCCACGGCGAGCAGGGCCGGCACGCCGCGCACAAGGTAGGTCTCGCCGCCAAAAGGCTCGATCTGAAAGCCCACGCCGCGCAGCAACTCCAGGTACTCCTCGACCAGGGCAGCCTGCAACGGCGTCAGCTCCAGCGGCAAAGGCTCCAACAGCCCCTGGCTGCTCACGCTGGCCGTCGCCTTCTCGGCCATCAGTTTCTCGTAGAGGATGCGCTCGTGGGCGGCGTGCTGGTCAATCAGATACATCCCCTCCGGCCCCTCGGCGATGATGTAGGTGGCGCCCAGTTGCCCGACCAGGCGCAGCATGGGCAGAGGGGACGGCTCCGCCCCCGGCGGCCGGGCCGGCGTTTCCCCAGGGCGGTGTAGCTCGATGGCCAGTTGCCTGGCCGTGCGCTCGCCCGCTTCCACCAGCGTCTGACGGCGCACCCACTCCGGGCTGGGCCAGGCCGATGGCGGCATAGCCATCGTCGGCACCGGCGCCTGATCCACCAGCACCCGGCGTACCTCCCGTTGCACGGCCTGAAACACCGCCCGCTCGTCGCTGAAGCGCACCTCGGCTTTCGTGGGGTGCACGTTCACGTCCACAGCGGCCGGGTCCAGCTCCAGGAAGAGCAGGGCCACGGGGAACCGGCCCGCCGGCAGCAGGGTATGATAGGCCTGGACCACGGCGTAGGCCAGGCTGGTGTCGCGGATCCAGCGGCGGTTGACGTAGAACGTGATCTGCTGGCGATTGGCGCGGTGCAGCGAGGGCACGCCCACATAGCCCGACACAATGGGTTCCAGGTTCAAAGGTTGCAGGCTGGCAGGTTGCGCAGCCAGTGCGGCAGAACCTGAAACCCTGGAACCTCCTATCTCCAGCATCTGTTTGGCCACCTCCAGGCCGTACACTTTGACCAGCACATCGTAGCGTTTGCCGCTGCCGGTGGACTGGAAGGTGAGGCGGCCATCGGAGACCAGGCTGAAGCGGCGCTCGGGGTAGGCCAGGGCGTAGCGGGTGACGATCTGGTGGATGTGGCCGGCCTCGGTGGCCGCCGCGCGCAGGAACTTGAGGCGGGCGGGCACGTTGAAGAACAGGTGCTCCACGGTGACCGTGGTGCCGGGGGGCATGCCCCGGGGCTCGCGGGTCACCACCTGCCCTGCCTCCAGGCGCAGCAGCGTGCCCGTCGGCTCCTCGGCGGCGCGGGTGAGCATGGTCAGGCGGGAGACGGCGGCGATGCTGGCCAGCGCCTCGCCGCGAAAGCCCAGGGTGGCGATGCGCGCCAGGTCCTCCGCCGTGTGCAGCTTGCTGGTGGCGTGGCGGGCGAAGGCCAGTTCGACTTCGGCGGCGGGAATGCCGCAGCCGTCGTCCTGGACGCGGATCAGCCGCCGGCCGCCCTCGCGGGCCTCGACGCGGATCTCGCTGGCTCCGGCGTCAATGGCGTTTTCGATCAGCTCCTTGACCACCGACGCCGGCCGCTCCACCACCTCGCCGGCAGCGATCTTATTGGCCACTTCGGGGGGCAGGATGTGTATGGGCATCGCTCGATTTTACCACAGATTCGCAACTTGACAAAAGCCGCGCCCTGTGCTATACTGACCGCCGGTCAGTAACTGACTGACAGTTGCTCGCCAACCCGTCGCCGAAGACAAGGGGGCTCCAGGAGGGAGCGCACAGATGAGCACCACAGAGCGGCGCAATCGGGAAAAAATCCGCCGCCAGCAGGAAATCCTCCAGGCCGCCAGGGACGTTTTCTTCCGCAAGGGCATCCACCGCGCCACGGTAGATGACGTGGCGGCGCGGGCCGAGCTCAGCAAGGGAGCCATATACCTCTATTTCGAGAGCAAGGAGGCCCTCCTTGCTCATTTGCTTTTGCAGGGGCTGGACATCCTGCTCGCCAACCTCCAGGCGGCCTACGCCGCCGATGAGCCGCTCACGGCGGAAGTGCGTCTGCGGCGGCTGGCCCACGCTTACCTCCGCTTCGCTCAGGAACATCCCGACGACTTCCGTTTGCTCATGGCCCTCGACCGCGGCGGCTTTCGCGAGAAAGTTCCCCCCGAGCTCTACCAGGAAGTGCTCAGCTCCAGCCTGCGCGGCTTGGAGTTGCTCACCGACGCCGTGCGCCAGGGCGTACGGGAGGGCGTTTTCGCCAGCGACGACCCGCGGCAGACGGCCGGCGCCCTCTGGGCGGCGCTGCACGGCGTGCTTATGCTCATGGGGCACTCCCTGCGCCGCCAGATGCTGGACATGGAGCTGGAGCCGATGTTCGAGGCCACGCTGGAGCTGCAACTGCGGGGGCTGCGGCGGGAGGCAGGGGAGCAGGGGAGCGGGGGAGCAGGGTCGCAAGGTCGCATGGGAGCAGGGGAGCAAGGTCACAAGTCGCAGGAAGGAGGTAGCTATGCATAAAGAAGTCGTCATTGTCAGCGGCTGTCGCACGGCCATCGGCAGCCACGGCGGGGCCTTTCGCGACATCCCCGCCCAGAACCTGGCCGCGGCGGTGTTCGAGGAGGCCGTCAAGAGGGCGGGCATAGACCCCAACCTCATTGACGACGTCATCCTCGGCTGCATCGGCCAGCAGAGCGACGCCGCCAACATCGGCCGTGTGGCGGCGCTGATGGCCGGCATACCGGCACACGTGCCCGCCCAGACGGTGCAGCGCAACTGCGTGTCGGGCATGCAGTCCATCACCAGCGCCGTGCAGGCCATCCAGGCCGGCGACGGGGAGGTGTTCCTCTGCGGCGGCGTGGAGAGCATGTCCACCGCGCCCTACGTGGTGCGGGGCGCCCGTTGGGGCCTCAAGCTGCGCCATACCCAGTTCACAGACACCCTCTGGGAAGGGCTGACCGATCCCGTGTGCGGCCAGATCATGGGGGCAACGGCGGAGAACCTGGCCATGATGTACCACATCAGCCAGGAGGAACAGGACAAATACGCCGTCAAGAGCCACCAGAAGGCCTTCCGCGCCACGCGCATGGGCAAATTCCGCGATGAGATCGTGCCCTTCCGCGTGTCCAAGAAGGTGGCTGGACAGGAGGTGGCCTACGAGGACATCGTCGAGGACGAGTGCATCAATCCCGGCCTGACGGTGCAGAAGGCAGCCCTCTATCCGACCGTGTTCAAGAAGAACGGCACAGTCACCCCGGCCAATGCCTGTCCCATCTCCGACGGGGCGGCGGCGGTGGTGGTGATGACGGCGGAGAAGGCGCGGGAGTTGGGCGTGCCGCCGCTGGCCACCATCCGCAGCTATGCCTACGCCGCCGTGCCGCCGGACATCATGGGCCTCGGCCCGGCCTACGCCGTACCTCTGGCCCTGAAGAAGGCCGGCTTGCAGCTCACCGACATTGATCTGATCGAGCTGAACGAGGCCTTCGCCGCCCAGGTGCTGGCTGTGGGCACGGAACTGGCCGATCAGGGCTGGGACTGGAACAAGGTGAACGTCAACGGCGGCGCCATCGCCCTGGGTCATCCTGTGGGCTGCACCGGCACGCGTATGGTGGTCACGCTGATGCACGAGATGATCAAGCAGGATGCCCGGCTGGGATTGGCCACGGCCTGTGTGGGCGGCGGCATGGGCGGGGCGATGGTCATCGAGCGGAAGTAGCGAATCAGCGAGTCAGCGAGTCAGCGAGCCGGCGAGTCGGCAGGTGGCAGGTGGCGACTCGCAAGAATCAGTTCAGGAGGCGATGCTATGGCGGATGTGTCTATCTGGCAGGATAAGCAGGCGCGGGAGGCGTTCATCGCCAAAAGCCAGGAGATTTTCGAACGGGTCAAGGGAGAATGGGCAGGGCAGGAAGGGGCGGTGGTGCTGGCCATCGAGCCGGAGAGCGGCGATGTGTTCGCCGGCCGCACGCTGGGCCAGGCCAACAATGCCGCCGCAGCGAAGTACCTCGACCGCTGGGTCTACTTCGTGCGCCTGGACGATCCGTCGGCAGCGATCCCCCTGCCGGTGTGGTAGGGTGGGGAAACTGGTAGAGCGATAAACCGACACAGGAGGTGACACATGTACATCTTTAAAGCCGCCGTGGTCGGGGCAGGGACGATGGGCGGCGAGATCGCCCAGGTCATCACCTACGCCGGCCTGCCGGTGGTGCTCAAGGACATTGATCAGGCCATGCTGGACAGGGGCATGGCCAAGGCCCGCGCCATCTACCAGCGACGGGTGGACAAGGGCAAGATGAGCGCCGGCGACATGCAGGCCAAGCTCGACCTGATCACGCCGACGCTGACCTATGACGGGTTCGAGGATGTGGACATCGTCATCGAGGCCGTGCCGGAGCAGATGAGCATCAAGCGCGCCGTGTTCAAGGAGCTGGAGGAGGTCTGTCCCGCCGAGACCATCTTCGCCAGCAACACCTCGGCGTTGTCCATCTCTGAGATGGGCGCGGCCACCCGCAAGCCGCATAAGGTCATCGGCATGCACTTCTTCAACCCGGCCAGCGTGATGAAGCTGGTGGAGGTCATCCCCGGCCTGGACACCAGCCAGGAGACGGTAGACGATGTGGTGATGTTCGCCGAGACCCTGCGCAAAATCCCCGTGGTGGTGCAGGAGTGCCCCGGCTTCCTGGTCAACCGGCTGCTGATGCCCTACCTCAACGAAGCCACCAAGGCGCTGGAAGAGGGCGCGGCCACGGCCACGGAGATTGATCAGGCCATCGTGGCCTGGGGCATGCCCATGGGGCCTTTCACGCTGATGGATATGCTGGGCCTGGACGTCTGCGCCCACGTGGGGGCCTACCTCTACTCCGAATATGGCGAGCGCATGAGCCCGGCGCCGCTGTTCGCGAAACTGGTGGAAGCCGGACGATTGGGCGAGAAGTCGGGCGCTGGTTTCTACGATCACCCCGGCGGCGAATCGGAAACGGTTGCTGCCATGATCCGCGAGCTACAGGAAAGCGGCCAGGTGCCCACGGGCACACCGTTCAGCGCCGAACGACTGATGTTCCCCCTGATCAACGAGGCCGCGCTGTGCGTACAGGAGAACATCGCCAGCCTGACGGACATTGACATGTCCATGGTCGCCGGCACGGGCATGACCTATGGCGGCGAGCGCATCGGCCCCCTGGCCATCGCCGACAAGATCGGCCTGGACGTGGTGGTGGCCACCCTGGAGACGCTGGCCGAGCAACTGGGCCCCCGCTTCCGCCCCTCCCGCCCGCTCAAGCTGCGCGTGCGCGCCGGCCATCTGGGGGTGAAGACGGGGAAGGGGTTCCATGAGTATGCATAGGTTGGTAGATTGGGAAACTGGTAGATTGGGATTGGGGGTGAAAGACGATGGCAGAATGGGGACAACGCGGGTTCGAGGATTTGGAATGCTACAAGTTGGCGTTGCGAGTCTTGAAGGAGGCGTACCGCGTTGCTGGACGATTACCACCGGAGGAATGGTACAAAATGTACCAATCCACCAATCTACCAATCCACCAATCCACCAATCCACCAACGTGCCAATCCACCAATGTGCCGACGAAAGGGGTTCACAATGACCAACTGGCAGTACATCCGCACGGAGATCGAAGAACAGGTGGCAACCCTCACCATTGACCATCCACCGGTCAACTCCTTCAACACGCAGGTGGTGACGGAGCTGAACGAGGCCATGGACCAACTGCTGGCCGACGATGCGGTCAAGGCCATCGTCATCACCGGCGGCGGGACGAATGCCTTCGTCGCCGGGGCGGACATTCCGGAGATCAAGAAGCTCCTGGATCAACCCGGCGGCCTGAAGACGGCTTCCGAGCTGGGGCAGGCACTTTTCCTCAAGATCGAACAGGCCCCTAAGCCGGTGATCGCCGCCATCAACGGCTACTGCCTGGGCGGCGGGCTGGAACTGGCCATGGCCTGTCACCTGCGCGTCTGCTCCGACCGGGCGCGGCTAGGGCAGCCGGAGATCAACCTGGGCATCATCCCCGGCTGGGGCGGCACGCAGCGGCTGCCGCGCATCGTGGGCGAAGGCAAGGCCATCGAGCTGATCCTCACCGGCGACATGCTCACCGCCCAGGAGGCCTACCGGCTGAACCTGGTCAACAAGGTGGTGCCCGCCGGCGCTGTGCTGAAGGAGGCGCGCGGCCTGGCGCGCAAGATCGCCTCCAAGTCCAGGGTGCCTGTCGCCGCCGCGCTGCGCGCCATCACCAGAGGGCTGCAGATGCCCCTGGCCGAAGGGCTGGCCCTCGAAGCGGAGGAATTCGGCCGCCTGGCGGACACCGCCGATGCCCGCGAGGGGGTCAGCGCCTTCCTGGAGAAGCGACAGCCGCAATTTGGGGATCGGTAGGTTGGGGAACTGGTAGATTGGTAAATTGGGAACTGGTAGATTGGTAAATTGGGAACTGGTAGATTGGTAAATTGGGAAGCTGGTAGGCCGGGAGCGTGCCCAATCTACCAATCTACCAATCTACCAATCTACCAATCTACCAACCTACCAATCTACCAA
>JARYMM010000007.1:55339-84873 GCA_029907105.1 Anaerolineae bacterium
CTACCAACCTACCAACCTACCAACCTACCAATCTACCAACCCCGGGAGGTGACCTATGGACTTCGCCTTGAGCGACGAACAGCGCATGTTCCAGCAGATGTTCGCCGACTTCGCCACCAGGGAAATCGCGCCCCGGGCCGAGGAGATGGATCACGCCGAAGAGCTGCCGCCGGAGCTGCTGCGCAAAGCGGCGGAGCAGGGCTTCCTGGGCGCCACCCTGCCGGAGGAGGTTTTCGGCGCCGCGTTGGATTATGTCAGCTACGTCCTGCTCATGGAGGCGCTGGCCCGCCAGAGCCTCTCCTTTGCCGTGGCCCTGGCCACGCACATCAGCCTGGTGGCCATGAGCATCCTGGAGCATGGCAGCCAGGCCCAGAGAGAGGAATGGCTGCCGCCCATGGCCGACGGCGAGGTGATCGGCGCCTTTGCCCTCACCGAACCGGATGCGGGAAGCGATGCCGCAGCCCTTCAGACCCGTGTCCGGCTCGACGGGCAGGAGGCCATCCTGAACGGCGTCAAGACCTGGGTGACCAACGGCGAGAGCGCCGGCCTCTTCCTGGTCTTCGCTCAAGGGGCGGAGGGCATGGAAGCCTTCCTGGTGCCCAGGGACACGCCGGGGCTGACCGTAGGTTACCGCGAGCCGACGCTGGGGCTGCGCAGTGTGAGCTTCAACACCCTTTACCTGGAAGGCTGCCGCCTGCCGCTGGCTCAGCGCCTGGGCGAGCCCGGCAGCGGCTGGACAATAGCTCAGCGGGCGGGCGATCGCATGGCTATCGCCCTGGCCGCAGCCGGTCTGGGTCTGGCTGCCGAGAGCCTGAATGTGGCGGCCCAGTTCGCCAGCGAACGGGTGCAATTCGGCGTGCCCATCGCCCAGAAGCAGGCCATCCAGAACTACATCGCCGAGGCCGCCATCGAGGTGGAAGCGCTGCGCGCCCTGCTCTACCGCACGGCCTGGCTGGCCGAACAGGGTGGGGATTACTCCTTCGACGCCTCGGCGGTCAAAGTTTTTGCTGCCCGCGTGGCCCGCAACGTCACCAACCGCATGGTGCAGGTGATGGGCGGCTACGGCTACATGGAAGATTACCCCATGGCCCGCAAGTACCGCGATGCCCGCATGCTGGGCATTATCGGCGGGCCGACGGAGTTGCACCGCGTGCGGGTCGCCCGGCACATCTTTGCCGAACGCGATCTGGCGATTGTGCCTTAATTGCCGATAGGCCGCCAGCAAGGTCGCATGTCGCAAGGGCGCAAGAGGTACCACGCAACCCTGCGACCTTGCGATAATGAACGCACCAGTGCACCAACCCAGGAGGTAGATGATGGACTTCACATTCTCGCCCGAACATACCGCCCTGCGCCGCATGGTGCGGGAGTTCGCCGAAAACGAG
The DNA here is from genome assembly GCA_029907105.1 of Anaerolineae bacterium. GTDB lineage: Bacteria > Chloroflexota > Anaerolineae > UBA3071 > UBA3071 > JARYMM01. The sequence continues at coordinate 56,725 of JARYMM010000007.1, forward strand.
GTAGCGCCCCTCGCCATGCAGATGGATCGCCAGCACCGGGTGCCGCTGGAGATGATCCGCAGGCTGGGCCAGACCGGCCTGCTGGGCGTCTGCTTCCCGCAGGAGTACGGCGGTATGGGCGCCGGCGAGACCGGCTACTGCATCCTGATGGAGGAGCTGGGCCGGGTGTGCACCTCCACGGCGACCATCGTCGGCGCCCACATCGGCATCGGGGCCATGGCCATTCACCTGGACGGCAACGACGAGCAGAAGCGGAAGTACCTGACGCCGCTGGCGCGCGGCGAGAAGATCGCCGCCTTCGGCCTGACCGAGTCCGGTGCCGGCTCCGATGCCGCCAACATCCGCACACGAGCCGTGCGCGAGGGGGACTCCTGGATCCTGGACGGCGGCAAGGTGTTCATCACCAACGGCGGCCACGCCGACATCATCACCGTGATGGCCGTAACCGACCCCTCGTTGGGGGCGCGCGGCGGCATCACCGCCTTCATCGTGGAGACGGCGTGGGAAGGGTTCTCCGTGGCCCGGGAAGAGGACAAGATGGGCATCCGGGGCAGCAGCACGGCGGAGCTGGTCTTCGAGGAGCTGCGCGTGCCGCACGAGAACGTGCTGGGCAAGGTGGGCGAAGGGTTCATCACCTTCATGAAGGCGCTGGACATGGGGCGGCTGACCTTAGGCGCGGCCAGCCTGGGCGGGGCGCAGGCCTCGCTGGAATGGGCCGTGCGCTGGGCCAGGACCCGCCGGCAGTTTGGCGTCGAGCTGGCCCACAAACAGTCGGTGCAGTGGATGATCGCCAACATGGCCACGGAGATCGAAGCGCTGCGCAGCCTGGTCTACCGCGTGGCCTGGATGGTGGACACCGGCCAGCCCTTCGGCCAACTGGCGGCCATGTGCAAGATGTACGGCTCGGAGGTGGCCTCGCGGGCCATTGACATGGCCCTGCAAATTCACGGCGGGCTGGGCCTGACGCGGGACTTCCCCATCGAGCGCGGCTTCCGCGACGCCCGCATCGCCGAGATCTATGAGGGTACCAACGAGGTGCAGCGCATTGTCATCGCCACCAACATCTTCCGCGAGCATGGCGTGCGCATCAGACCGTGATTGGCTGGTAGATCTGTGGATTGGTGGATTGGTAGATTGGTAGATCGGTAAATTGGTGGATTGGTAGATTGGTAGATCGGTAAATTGGTGGATTGGTAAGTTGGTGTGCTGCGCAGCCGCCTGCCCTTCTGGTTGCCCAGTGTACCGATTTACCAATCTACCAGCTTCTCAACGTACCAACGCGCGATCTCTGGAGGAGTGCTTACTATGCGCATTATCGTTGTGATCGGCCGCGTCCTCGACCCCGCCGGCATCGTGGTCAACCGACGGGCGGGCCGCATCTTCGTCAACCGCGAAGAGTACATCCTGCAGCCGGCCGACCGTTGTGCATTGGAGGCGGCGTTGCGCGTCAAAGATGCCGCAGGCGCAGAGGTGATCGCCCTGCCGCGTAGTTTGCTCCCCGACGATGACGTGCTGCGCCAGGCGCTGGCCCGCGGCGCCGACCGGGCCATTCACCTCGTAGGGCAAGTTGGCAACTTGCCCTACGAGGACGCGGCCATGACTCGCGTGCTGGCCGCGGCGGTGCAGCGGCTGGGCGGCGCCGACCTCATCCTCACCGGGGCGACGACGCTGGACACAGGGCAAAGCCAACTGGGCCCGCGGCTGGCCGAGGCCTTGGGTTGGCCACAGATCCTGGGCGCATGGCAGGTCACGATTCAGCGAGTCAGCGAATCAGCGAAATGGATGATGCAAGCAGTCGTCATGGCCCAACGGGCCACCCTGAAGGATGTCATTCTGAGCGACCGAAGGGAGCGAAGAATCTCCTGGCTGCATGAGCGGGAGACCCTTCGCTGCGCTCAGGGTGACATTTTCGGAGCAGTACGGAGAGACGGGGCCGGATACGTGACCGTGGAGGCCGACCTGCCAGCGGTGGTCACCGTCGCACCCGGAGCGCTCAAGCTGCGCTACCCCGACGGCGTGCGGCTGATCAACGTCTACCGGGCCGGGGACGCTGTGGAGCGCTGGGAGGTGAGCGATCTGGTAGACGAAGCGGCGCTGCGGCCGCAGTTGGAGAAGCGGGGACAGGAATTCCCGCCGGAGCGGGAGCGGGGCGTGCGGCTGAGCGGCACGCCGGAGGAGATGGCCCAGGCACTGGCAGAGACGCTGCGGCAGCGAATGCGCAGGTAGGAGGGGGCGATGGACGTTTCGTATCTCGACTTGCTGATGGCGCAACAAGAGGAGGTCGTCGAGGCCGAGGGCGGTGGCGGCGTCTGGGTGGTGGCCGATGTTCTCGACGGCGCGGTGGCGCCGGTGACATTGGAGGCGCTGGGGGCGGCGCGCACCCTGGCCGATGCGCTGGGCGCCTACGTCTACGCCGTGCTGCTGGGCCATGGCGTGACCGGACTGGCGCAGACCCTCACCCAGGCCGGGGCCGACGGGGTGCGCGTGGCCGACCATCCGGCGCTGGCGCAGTTTGCCCTGGAGCCCTATCTGCAAGTGCTGGCCGACCTGTTCCAGGCGCAGCAGCCGGAGGTGGTGCTCTTCGGGGCCACGGCCATGGGCCAGGAGCTGGCCCCGCGTCTGGCCCAGCGCATGGGCGGCGGGCTCATCGAGCACGTGACGGCGGTCAGCCTGGACGAGGCCACCCGTACCGTGCAGGCTTCCGTCCCCATCTACGGCGGCGAGTATTTAGAGGTCCTCGCCTGTCCGGAGGCCCGACCCCAGTTTCTGACCATCGAGCCGGGCGCTTTCCCCGCTCCCTTCCTCGACCCTTATCGCCAGGGGGAGCCTACGCTGCTGGAGGTAGAGCCGGTAGAGGCGGCGGTGCATGTGGTGGGTCCTGCCGGGGACTTCGAACCGCCGGCGGTGCCACTATCTCGGGCTCCGGTCATCGTGGCCGCCGGCCGGCAGGCCGGCGACTTCGAGCTGGTGAAGCGGTTGGCAGCGGCGCTGGGCGGCCAGGTGGCCGGCGACCGCGGGGCGCGCGATGCCGGCTGGATCGGCCATGAGCAGATCGTGGACGTGCGCGGGGTGACCGTGGCCCCGAAGATTTACGTGGCCGTGGGCATCCGCGGCGACACCTTCCACAACGCCGCCATCGAAGAGGCGAAGTTCATCGTCGCCATCCACCCCGACCCCACAGCGCCCATTTTCCAGATTGCAGATTTATGTCTAGAGGCTGACCCGCGGGAGGTGCTTCCGCCGCTGCTGGAGGCGTTGGAAGCGACGTAGACGGCATAATGACACCAGGAAGTTTCTGTCCTTTAGAATGGCGGGGCGCGCCATGGCCAACTCGCAATGACCGGCGAACTGTAACGTTGTCGAACTACTGGGCCTGATCCTTCAAAGGCGGCGAAGGCGATCCCAACACGCTGCCCAGAAAGCCGCGCCGGCCGCGCAGGAAGTCGGCGATGGACATGGCTCGCTTGCCGGCCAGTTGCACTTCCTCCAACAGCAGCAACCCCTCGCCCGTGCCCACGCCCGCCCCCTCGCCCCACGCCACCACCCGTCCCGGCGCGACGGTCGTTCCCTGCACCGCGTGCACCTTCAGCAGCTTGAGCGGCTGGCCCTCCCAGAAGGTAGTGGCCCCCGGCCAGGGCTGATAGGCGCGCACCCGGCGGGCAATCTGCTCCGCCGGCAGGGTCCAATCTATCTGTCCGTCGGCCTTGCGCACCATCGGCGCGTAGGTCGCCCGCTCGTCGTCCTGAGGCTGCGGCTCGATCTCGCCGGCCAGCCAGCGGGGCAGGGTCTGCGAAAGCAGCGCCGCCCCCAGCTCCGCCAGCCTGGCCGTCAGCGTGCCCGTGGTGTCGTCCGGCTCAATGGAGCAGGCCGCCTGGCTGAGGATGGGGCCGGTGTCCATGTCGGCATCCATGAGCATGATGGTCACGCCTGTCTCCCGGTCGCCGGCCAGGATGGCGGCGGGGATGGGCGCTGCGCCGCGATAGCGGGGCAGGAGCGAGCCGTGTACGTTCAGGCAGCCATGGGGCGGGATGTCCAGCACCGATTGTGGCAGGATGAGGCCATAAGCGGCGACGACGATCAGGTCGGGGGCCAGGGCCTGGAGTTCCGCCACCGGCTCAGGCTGGCGCAGCGTCGTCGGCTGCAACACGGTCAGCCCGTGCGTGGCGGCGAAGCGCCTGACGGGCGAGGAGGCAAGCTGGCGGCCGCGCCCGGCGGGGCGGTCGGGTTGCGTGACCACGCCGACCACCTGGTAGCCGTCGCTCAGCAGCGCGGCCAGCGATGGCACAGCGAAATCGGGAGTACCCATGAAGACGACACGTGTTGTCATGCCTACACCTCAGGGCGTGATGCGTGATCCGTGATACGTGATACGTGATGCGTGATCCGTGTTGCGTGATGCGTGTCTTGGGTCCGGGTTGCCGGATTCATTGTAGCACAGGCGGGGTGGGCCGGCAAGCGGCGGTCAGCCTGCTGTCTGGTAGATGTCTTGCACGTAGGCCGATGATGTGGTACAATTGATGTATCTTGTTGTTCCAGGTCCGCAGCAAACCATACACTTGGGAGGCAGCACATGAACGAGAGACCGTTGGAGGAGGCCATGGAGGACGTGGCCAGGGCAGCCGAGGAGGCTGCGCAACAGACGGAGGAACTGGCCGAAGAGGCGGCTGCGAAGGTCGCCGGGGCAGCGGAAGAGGCCTCTGAACCCTTCGAGGAAAAGGTGGCCGAGGCCGTGAGCAAGGCGGGCAACATCCTGGCCCGCAACATCACTGAGGACCCCGAAGCCGACAGCAACGACAGGCTGTGGGGCCTTCTGGCCTACATCAGCCAGTTCATCGTGCCCATCATCGTGCCCGTGCTTATGTTGGTGCTGGAGCCGAACAAGGATCGCCCCTTCCAGAGGTATCATGCCGTGCAGTCGCTGGGCTTCCTGGTGGCGGAGATCATCTATGAGATCCTGGCCGGCATCGTCTTCAGCGTGCTGACGGCGATCACCCTGGGCTGCCTGGGCCTGGTGCTGTGGGTGCTCTTCGTCCTGCCGGTCATCCCTGCCATCTACTACGGCGTTCTGGCCTACCAGGGCAAGCGCTTCGAGATCCCCTACCTGACCCAGTTCATGCGCGGGCAGGGTTGGCTGTGAAGTAGTCGCCTAGTCTGATGGGTCGCAGGGTCGCAAGGTCACACGGGAGCAGTTGCCTTTTTCCCCGCTTCTGGGTATAATGGGCGTTGGGCGATCCGACCCACAACATCCAGAACATCCAGGAGCCAAGTCAAGCTGTGCCCGTGCCAAGCAAACGCTGGGAAGTGTGCCCGCCGCTGCCCGATAGTCTGCGCGCCCGCTTCCCCCACCTCCCTCCCCTCGTGCTGCAACTCCTCTACAACCGCGGTCTCACCGACCCGGGCGAGGTGGAGACCTTTCTGGGCGGTCGCCTGGCTTTCGACAACCCCTTCCAGCTCCAGGGGATGCACGAGGCTGTGGCCCGCATCCGCCAGGCCATCGCCCGCGACGAGCCCATCGCCGTCTACGGCGATTTCGATGCCGACGGCGTGACGGCCACGGCATTGCTGACGCAGACGCTGGAAGCGCTGGGCGCCCGTGTGCAGCCCTACATCCCCCACCGCGTGGACGAGGGCTACGGGCTGCACGAAGGGGCGCTGACCAGGCTGGCCCACCAGGGCGTGCGGCTGGTGGTTACCGTGGATTGCGGCATCCGCTCGGTGGATGAAGTAGCCCATGCCCGGCGGCTGGGGCTGGACGTCATCGTCACCGACCATCATTCCCTGGGACGGGAGTTGCCGCCGGCAGTGGCAGCCATCAATCCCAAACGTCAGGATTGCCGCTATCCCTTCAAGGAGCTGGCCGGCGTAGGGGTGGCCTACAAACTGGCCCAGGCGCTGCTGCGGGTGGAACACTCCATGCGCCGCCGCGGGGCGCCGGCCATCCCGCTGCAGGAAGAGGAGTTGCTCGATCTCGTGGCCGTCGGCACAGTGGCCGACGTCGTGCCCCTGCTGGGGGAGAACCGTTACCTGGTGCAACGCGGGCTGGAGCGGCTCAACCCGCCTCTTCCTCCTCCCGCTGGCGGGGGCCGGGACTACCCCCAGCGTCTTGGGCTGCGAGCCCTGATGCAGAAGGCCGGGCTGAAGCCGGGCGGGGTGAATGCCTGGGCCATCGGCTTCCTGCTGGGGCCACGGTTGAATGCCGCCGGGCGATTGGAAAGCGCCATGCTCAGCTACGACCTGCTGCGCAGCAGCGACGAGAAAGTAGGCGGCGAGCTGGCGCAGAAGCTGGACGAACTGAACCACCGCCGCCAGAAGCTCACCCTGGAGACGCAGGAGCGGGTGCGGGCGCAGATCGAGGCCGAAGGCGACGCCTTCCTGCACCTGGTAGCCGGCGAGGACATCCCGGCCGGCATCGCCGGGCTGGTGGCTGGCCGCCTGGCCGAGGAGCTGTACCGCCCGATGGTGGTGGTGGAGCGCGGCGAGAAGTTCAGCCGCGGCTCCTGTCGCAGCATCCCCGAATTCGACATCACCGCCGCCCTGGACCGCTGTGTGCACCTCCTGAAGCGGCACGGTGGGCATGCCGCTGCCGCCGGCTTCACGGTGGAGACCGAGAACCTGCCGGCGCTCAAGGCCCGGCTGCAGGAGATCGCCGCTGAAAAGCTGGCTGCAGAGGAGTTGACGCCCACGCTGACCATTGATGCCGAGATCAGGCTGGAGGAACTGGACTGGGCGACGTACGAGCTGCTGCGGCAATTCGAACCGTGCGGCTACGCCAACCCTGCGCCGCTGCTCTTAAGCCGCGGCGTCCAGGTGCGGGACCACCGCCGCGTGGGCAGCGAAGGCAAGCACCTGAAGCTGACCCTCAGCGACGGCCGCATGGTGTGGGATGGGATCGCCTTCCAGCAAGGCGAGTGGGCCGGGCAGATGCCGGAGCGCATTGACGTGGCCTACACGCTGGAAGTGAACGAATGGAACGACCAACTGCGCCTGCAACTGAACGTGCAAGACCTGCGGCCCAGCAAGGCATAGGAGGAGATGACCCTGATGCGCATGGCTCGAGTTCGTCTGGACACCGAAGGACGTATCACGCTGCCCGACGAGGTGCTGACGGCGCTGACCCTGCTTCCCGGTGACGACCTATACTTTGTCATCCACGGCAGCCACGTGATCCTCACCACCGCACCGGAGGATTACGCACCCTATCTGATCAAGGCAGACCGGCAAGCAAGCCAGTTCCCCGATCGCCTCTCCTTGCCCGAGGATTGGCTGGGGTGGGAGGAATGGGGCGAGTGGGAGGAATGGGAAGAGGAGACGCGGCAATGACCACAGCCAAAGAGCGTTCCTCTGGCCGATTGTGGGGCCGGCTCAGCGGGCCGCTGAAAGTGGGCATCATCTTTGCTGGCCTGGGCCTTGTGCTGGCCATCGTGGGCATCCTGCGCGGCATGGTGCCGCCGAACCCGCTCTCCATCTTCCTGGCCCTGCTCATCTCCGGCGGCAGTTGGGGCGTGGTCAGTTGGGCCGTGGCCACGGCGGCAGCAGACGTAGATCGAGACGTGGCCGGGGGATACGAAGGGACTGAGGAGACAGAGGGGGCTGAAGGGGCTGAGGGAAACGAGGGAAATCAAGGGAGATGAGGGAAATCGAGGGGAATGAGCGGGTAGCGCATACTCCTACTCCCTTGCTCCCCTGCGCCCTTGCTCCCTTGCCCCCTGCTCCCCTGCCCTACCCGCCCTCCACCCTCTCCAGCACCACAATCCCCACCGCCGCCAGGCTGGCCGTCAGGTCCCGGTCGGCAGCTTCGATGGCCGCCTGCACCGCCTGCACATCCTCGCCCGAAAGCGACAGGGTGATGCGCAGGCGCACCCCCTCGCTGTAGGCCTGGGCCCGCGATTTGACGTATACCTGCGGGTGATCGGCCGCCACACGGTTGACCACCGGAGCCAGAAGCGACTCGTCGCCGCAATCGGTGACCAACACCCGTTCCAGGAACACTCTGCCGCCGAACAGCTCGCTCAGCAGCGGTTGCAGCGACGTGGCGAAGATGCCCTTCAGCTCGGCGGGGACGCCCGGCAGGCAGACCACCGCCGTTTCTCCCTCTCGCAGAAGGACCCCCGGCGCCGCGCCCACGGGGTTATGCAGCGGTTCCGCCCCGCGCGGCAGGCAGGCCATCTTGCGCCGCTCTTCGGTGAGCGCGGCGTCCCGCACCAGGCCGTGGGCAGCGAGCCGCTCGTAGGTGGCCTGCACCATGGCCAGCGCCCGCTCGTTCAACTCCAACGGCCTCCCCAGCGCCTGGGCCACCGAGAACAGCGTCTTATCGTCGGAGGTCGGCCCCAGGCCGCCGGTGAGGACGATGAGGTCGGGGCGACGGCGCCGCGCCGCCTCCAGCGCTTCGGCGATAGCCCCCGGCTCGTCGGGGACGATCGCCACACGCTGCACGCGCCCGCCCCGTCCGCTGAACTGCCGGCACAGCCAGTGCGTGTTCGTGTCCAGGACATCCCCCAGCAGCAGTTCGTTGCCGATGGCGATGATCTCCACAGCAGGCATAGCCCATCCTCAAGCAAAAAGCGGCCCCCACAGGGCCGCTTCCCCAGGCCGATGCGGTGTCTATTCGCCAGACACAGGCCGCAGACCCAACTGCACCTCTCTACCGGCCAGGGTGCGCAGGATGACCTCCGGCATTTTCCAGGGGATGAACTCCTCGTGCAGCTCGGCAGGCGAGAGCGGCGCGTTGTTGTTCTTGAGGAACACGCGGAAGATGGCCGTGACCAGAGGCAGGCGAGGATGGATGTAGTCCGGCTCCTGGGCACACATGGTGCGCAGGCACTGCCAGAGGGCATCGGTGCGCTTCACCTCCGCCGTCTCCGGGTCCACCCAATCCACCATCTCCGTATCGCGGTGATCGGAGAAGCGCTGCCGGCACTGCGGGCAAAGCTGATCGCGCAGGTAGAGGCGGAAATCCTTGCCGCTCTTCTCCCACCACTCAAAATCAATGTGGAATTTGGTATGTATCGTGGGAATGAACCAGTCAGTCATACTGCTTTACAATCCCTTAGCCTGTTTTCCCCATCGCCCGGCGTGGACTGCCTAGGCCAGCGCCCAGAAGCCGTCGCCAACGTGCCGATAGCGCCTGCTCGAAAGCAGCGTGGCGAAGATGGGCCCTGGCGGACAGCGCCGCACCATATTGACGGCGCTATAGACCGTCTTGCTATGCACCTTGCCTTCGGGACTGAGCTTGAGCAGTTCCGGCAAAAGCCGATCCAGCAACGTTGCCAACGGCACGTCCCTCCAGCTCAGCTTCTCCCGCAAATCGTCCACGGCCACCGGATCCAGGGCATCCATGACCATGAGCTCGTCATACTCGCAGGAGACGGGCAGTTTGCGCATCTCAAAGACAAGCTGATCGGCCTCCACCCGGCCCAGGCGCATCCACTCCCGCCGCATGCGGCGAGGGCGGATGTCCACGACCACCTCTCCGGGCTCTTTCCCCCGTTCCAGAACGATGTACGCGCCCACCGGCACGTTGTGCTGCTCGAACCAATCCCCCAACCCGACCACGTAGCGACGCTCATACACCACCATGGCATTGAAGCGCCGTCCCCAGCGGCCGTCTATCAGGGTCACCATGCCGCGCCCCCTCTCGCCGGGAGGGAAGAAGGGCCGCGTGCGGAAGGAGAGGGGCAGCGTCCCCGCCCGGCGATGGGGATAGGTCAGCACCATGGTCACACTGGGCGCCTGGACGGGGATCTCAACGACTTCCTCCGACCACTCGTCGCCCAACTCCCATTCCAGGCTCAGCCATTCCATGCTCAAAAGCAGCCGGTCGTAGGGCTGCGGCGTGTAGCGCAAGGGGGCCGGGGTGACCAGCGCGGCTTCCGGCTCCAGGCGGCGCAGGTACCAGAGACGTTCGCCGGCAGCGCCCAGGTCGTCAAAACGCTCGTCGTGCTCCAGGGCGTAGTTGAGGGAAAAGAGGGCGATCTCCGCCGGTATCTCCGCCGGCAGATGAAGCTCCTCCAACAGCCTCTGCGCGGGCAAGGGCCGATTTTCCACCTCGATCAAGGCCTCGGCGATGTTCAGATGCCCGATGTTCACGTCGGCCAGGAGGCCACGCAGCAGCCACCGGCCGTCGCTCTGCACGAAGCTATCGCCGGCCATCGTCTCCAGGTAAGCGGCCAGCCGCGGCCCCAGATCGGCGGCGACCGTCTCCTTCAGTTCGGCGGGGGAAAGCAAGCCCTTTGGCTCCAGCAATGCCTGGCGGCCGTCGTCCAGATTGAGCTTGTGCGGCGTTTGCAGGGCGGCGGCGAACTCCCGAGGATGCGGCTGCCCCTCGAACTGCACGGCGATCACGTTGAACTCGCCGTGTTCGGGGTTCCGCCCGGCGCGCTTTTCGACGACGGTGCCGACCGCGAAATCAAAGGCGGCGAAGACCAACCGCTGGCCTATCTCGTAATCTTCCTTAGGCTGATAGAGTGTGCCTTTGGAAAGCTCCGCGCGGAGATATGCCTCTTCCTGCTGGCAGCGGAAGTCAATCAGGGCCAGGACCAGGTCGTCGGTGCTGCAGGGCACCCCCCTGTCCATCAACGTCTCGTACAGGTGAAGCACGTCCTCTTCGGAGAAGCGAAAGGTTGCTCCCCAGTATTCTGCCGTTTGCGTTTTGCGCTGAAACACGTTGTGATCGCTCCCTCCAATGATTCTGGCCACAGATTATACCCACTTCCCTCAGGCTTGCCAAACGAAGGTGACCACTTATATCAAAAGGATTTCGCTCACCTGGAATCTTTGCCTGAAACGGCGATTGGTGCTATAATGTGTTTTATGTGTACGGCAATAGCAGGGTTGCCAGGCGATAGGGCGCCCGGGCAACAAGATCTCAAGGCAAACCGGCCAGCCTCTTCCGAGAAGCCCAGGCCGGTGTGTTTCGTTTTCCTGGACGGTGTGGGGCTGGCACCGCCAGACGAGCACAATCCGCTGGCTCGGGCGGCCATGCCCACCCTGCGCAACCTGCTCGGCGGGCCCCTGATAGACAGCCAACGGACGTCCCAGGACGGTGTGCTGCTGCGAGCGCTGGACGCCTGCCTGGGCGTGGAGGGATTGCCGCAGAGCGCCACCGGGCAGACGGCCCTCTTCACCGGCGTCAACGCCGCGGCGGTGGCCGGCGGACACATGGCCGCCTATCCTACCGCGCCCTTGCAGGAGATCATCGCCCGGCACAGCCTGCTGAAACAGATCACCGACCAGGGGTTGCGCGCCACCTTCGCCAACGCTTACACGCCCACCTACTGGCAGCGCGTGGCCCAGGGCAAATTGCGCCACTCGGCCAGCACGCTGACCACCATGGCCGCCGGCCTGCCCCTCCGCACCCTGGACGATCTGGCCCGCGGCGAGGCGGTCTATTGGGACATCACTCACGCCGTGCTGCGCTCGCTGCTGGAGCAGGATGTGCCTCTGTTGGAACCGGAGGAGGCCGGCCGGCGGCTGGCGCGGCTGACGGCGGCCCACGACCTGGTCCTGTTCGAGAGTTTCCTCACCGACCTGGCCGGACACGGACGGCTGCCCTGGCCGGCAACGGAGGTGCTCACGCTGCTCGACCGCTTCCTGGGCGGCTTGCTGGAAGCCTGGCCCGCCGAGGCCACGCTGGTGGTGAGCAGCGACCATGGCAACCTGGAAGATAGCCGCACTTTGGCCCACACGCGCAATCCGGTGCCGCTGCTGGTGGTCGGCCCCGGCGCGGCGGCCTTCGCCCAGGCCCAGGCCATCACCGACGTAACACCCGCCATCCTGCGATGGTTTCAGATTCAAGGCTCCAGGTCTGAAGGTTGACCTGGACATCGGGTATCAGGAATGAGCAAATGAAGCAAGGCCAAGTGTTTCTGTTGTGGCTGGCCCTTGGAGCCCTGGCTCTGATGGCCGGTTGTCTGACCCTGCCGGGGCAGCGGCAGGCCGCCCTGGCCAGAGGATCCGAAACGGCCGGCCTGTCACCGACGACATCGGACACGCCGACGGCCACGGCGACGGCTGTCCCGCCCTCGCCCACGCCAACGGCCAGGCCCATACCGACGGCCACGCCCACGCCGACCCTCACCCCCACCCCCACGCCGGCCCTGCCGGCCATACAGCGCATCCTGCTCCTGGGCACGGACGAGAGGCCGGGTTCCTCCGACAAAACCTGGCGCACCGATGCCATCATGGTGGTGACCGTGGACGCCGAAAACAAGCGCATCGGCATGTTGGGCATCCCCCGCGACCTGATAGTGACCCCGCCCACGCTGGGGGAGATGAGAATCAACCAGGTAGATTACCTGGGCGAACTGTACGAGTATCCCGGCGGAGGGCCGGCGCTGCTGGCCGACACGCTGAAGGAGACCTTTGGGCTGGAGATTGACCACTACGTGCGCTTCAAGCAGCAGGGGTTTGTGCAGGCCATTGACGCCATCGGTGGCATCACCGTGACCCTCGAGTGTCCCCTGCAGGAGTTCGCCCCGGCTGACCCTGGGTCGGATGCGCTCTACAAAGAGCTGTACCTGGAGGCCGGGACGCACCATCTGGACGGCGAAACGGCGCTGAAGTTTGTCACCTACCGCTATCGCTTCGGCGATTGGGAGCGGGCCAAGCGCCAGCAATTGCTCCTGCTGGCCCTGCGCGAGCAGGCCCTGCAATTGAACATGCTGCCCAAGATCCCCGCCCTTTGGGACATCGTCAAGGATTCGGTGCAGAGCGACCTGTCGCTGCTGGATTGGGTGCGGCTGGCCTATCTGGCCACGCAGATTGACCCCCAGGACATCCACGGGCGGGTGATTGACGAGACGATGACCGAGGACTACATCACCGAAGCAGGCGGTATGGCCTTGTCCGGCGAAATGGAGGAGATCAAAGAGGTCATCGAGACGCTCTTCGACGTCCCGCCGGCGAGCGAATTTTACAGCAAGTCGGGGCACTGCCCACCGATCTGGCCCTCCCCCACGCCGACGGCGACGCCGACGCCGGAAGCGTAAAACGCGAAACACACCTGCCTGGTCTGCACTTCCTTCATCCCGCTTTGGACATAAACAGCAGGACATGATACAATGGAGATAACTGCCCAGCCAGTCATTCTGAGCGAAGCGAAGAATCTCGCTCATGCGAAGAACGAGACCCTTCGCTGCGCTCAGGTGACGATAAACGCACTCCATCAGCAGGAGGCCGAGCGGTTACCAATGGAGGCACCATTGATCTGCTGAGATTGCTCGTCAGAGGAAAGGAGACATGAAGCATAAGTGACATCGAACAAAAAAAGAAAACAGAAGCGGCAATGGCGACAGGTGGATTTGCATTTGCACACGCCAGCTTCAGCCGATTGGGCCGAGCCAGGGATTACATTTTTGGACTGGCTGCACGAGGCTGAGCGGCGGGAATTGGACATCGTCGCCATCACCGACCACAACACGGTCGCCGGGGTCGCACGCTTGCGACAGGAATTGGAACGGCTGACCTGGTTGGCCCAGAACGGGCGGTTGAAGGCCGAGGAGAAGACGGCGCTGGAGGAATTTCGCCGCCTGGGAGAACGGATATTGGTGCTCCCGGGATTCGAGTTCACGGCCACATTTGGGTTTCACGTGCTGGCCATCTTCCCGCCGGAAACCTCGGTACGTCAGTTGGAATTGCTCTTGTTGCAGCTTAACGTCCCTGCCGACAAGCTGGACGAAGGCTCCACCGAAGTAGGGCCCACTGCCGATGTGCTGACGGCCTATCGTCTGATCCACCAGGCCGGCGGCCTGGTCATCGCCGCCCACGCCAATTCCAGCAACGGCGTGGCCATGCGCAACTTCCCCTTCGGCGGCCAGACGAAGATCGCCTACACCCAGGACCCGCACCTGCACGCCCTGGAGGTAACCGACCTGGAGAGCAAAGGCCGTCGCACAACAGCCCGTTTCTACAACGGCTCCAAGCCGGAGTACCCCCGCCGCATGCACTGCATCCAGGGCTCCGACGCCCACCGCCTGCGCCGCGATCCCAAAGACAAGACACAGTTGGGCATCGGCGACCGCACCACGGAGATGCTGTTGACAGACGTCAGCTTCGAGGCTCTCAAGTCAGTCTTCGAGGACAACGACTTCACCCTGACCCGCCCCTATCGGGCGGCGAAAGCGCCTTACGACCACGTCTGGGCCGCCCGCGAGCAGGGACCCAACATCGTGCAATCGTTCCACGAGAGCATGAGCCGCCGCGGCGGGCGGCTGCACAAGGTGCTCTGCGACGTGGTGGCCTTCGCCAACACCAAGGGCGGCACCATCTACATCGGCGTCAGCGCCACGCGCAAGAGCCCTCCCACCGGCGTCGCCAACCCCGAGGAGGCCATCGCTACCCTGCGCGCCGAGGTGCAGCGCAAGATCACCCCGCCGCTGGAGGTGACCGTGGACACGCTGGAAAGCGAGGGGAAACAGGTGCTGCGGGTGGTGGTGCCCGAAGGGCCGGACAAGCCATACATGATAGATGACATCAAGGTCTACGTGCGGCAAGAGGCCGAAACGAACCTGGCCGTGCGTGATGAGATCGTCCAGCTGGTACGAGAGGCCCTGGCCGAGGAAACACCTTCCGTCGGGGTCGGCGTGCCTGGCCCCGCGGCCGCCCCACCGTCATGGCAGGAACAGCGCCCCGTGAAACCGCCCACCGTTGGCGTGCAGATTGTGGAGACGGAAGAACGCAAGGGCGTGCTCTATCACAGCGTCAAAGACCTGCGCAATGGCAACGTGGTGCGCAACGTCACCCGCGAATCGGCCCGCAAACTCTGGCGCTACGCCATCACCCAACAGGAGACCAACCCCGTGGTGGCGGAGAAGGTGAAATGGATCGGGGACGTGGGGCTGTGGCAGAAGCGCACCCGGGCAGGCCGCACGCGCTACGACTTCGTACAACGCACGCCCGATGGCTCACTGGAAGTCTACTACGGCGTGACGGAAGAGGGCATCGAAGGCGTATGGCAGAAGCTTCTGGAGGAAGAAGGAACAGCTTAGCCATGCGCGCTGTGGACATCATCACCAAGAAACGAGACGGCGGCGAGCTGAGCGCCGCCGAGATTGATTTCTTCATCCAGGGCTTCACGCGGGGCGAGATCCCCGACTATCAGGCCGCCGCCTGGCTGATGACCATCTACTTCCAGGGGATGAGCGAGCAGGAGGCCATCCATCTGACCATGGCCATGGCCCGCTCCGGGGAGATGCTCGACCTCTCTGACATCGCCCCCTTCGTGGTGGACAAACACTCCTCCGGCGGCGTGGGCGATAAGACCACCCTGGTCGTCGGGCCGCTGGTGGCCAGCCTGGGCATTCCCGTGGGCAAGATCTCCGGCCGCGGGCTGGGCTTCAGCGGCGGCACGCTGGACAAGCTGGAGTCCATCCCCGGTTACCGCGCCGAACTGACCCTGGAGGAGTTCAAACGCCAATTGCGCCAGGTGGGCCTGGTCGTGGCCGGACAGACGGCCGACTTCACCCCTGCCGACGGCAAGCTGTACGCCCTGCGCGATGTGACCGGCACGGTGCAAAGCCTGCCCCTCATCGCCGCCTCCATCATGTCCAAGAAAATTGCCACCGGCTCGAACGGCATCGTCCTCGACGTCAAGGTGGGCCACGGGGCTTTCATGCAGACAGAAGAAGAGGCCGTGGCCCTGGCCGAGTTGATGGTCAAAATCGGCCGCGGGGTCGGGCGGAGGGTGCGGGCGGCCATCTCGGACATGAACCAGCCGCTGGGCCGCGCCGTGGGCAACGCCCTGGAGCTGAAAGAGGCCATTGAGACGCTGCATGGCGGCGGGCCGGAGGACTTCCTGGAGCACTGCCTGATCATCGCCGGACAGATGCTGCTCCTGGCCGGGCGAGCCGCCGACGAGACAGAGGCGCGAGCCCTGCTCACGGCCAGCCTTGGCGAAGGGCGGGCCTGGGCCAAGTTCCGCCAGTGGATCCGGGCTCAGGGTGGCGACGTCGCCTGTGTGGACCAGCCGGAGCGCTTGCCGCGGGCTCGTTTGGTGGAGACCCTGCCCGCACCACGCTCCGGGTACGTGGCCTCCATTGACGCCATGCGGGTGGGCCTGACGGCAGCGCGGCTCGGCGGCGGGCGGGCGAAGAAGGGAGATTCCCTGGATCATGCCGTAGGGGTCGTGCTGCACGTCAAGGTGGGAGATGAGGTAGCTGAGGGCCAGCCGCTTTGCACCGTGCATGCCAACAGCGCTGAACGCCTGGCCGAGGCCCGACAGCAGCTCCTGGCCGCCTTCACCTTCAGCGACGAACCCGTGCCGGCGCCACCGCTGATCCACCGGCTGATCGAGTAGCCCCAGTGGACCCAAGAGGCCCGCCGTGGACTACCGAGTCCACCGCCTTTTCGCCGAGGTAATACTCAGCCTGCTCGGCCTGGATTGCCAAATCCAGGCCCAAAGTGGCCGAAACCACTCTCCGGCTCGATGTTTCTGGCTCAGAGCATTGAATTTGCCCCGTCCAGCCGCCGGATCTGATGATCCGGCGGAAGCAGCTGAGTAGTTACTCGCCGAGAAAACATATGGCCTTCAGCGACCAATTGGTGAGATGCGAATGTTGTCCCCGCCAATGCCGGGTCAACCGACTGGAGGGGAAGACCGGATTCTGCGGCATCGGCTCCACCATCCAGATCGCCCATGCCGGTCTGCATTACGGAGAAGAGCCCCCCATCTCCGGAACGAGAGGTTCCGGGGCCATTTTCTTCGTCGGCTGCAATCTCCGCTGTGTGTTCTGCCAGAACTATCAGATCAGCCAGGAATTTCGCCAGGGGCGCACCCGGACTCTGACCACGGACGAGCTTGTGGGGGAAATGCTGCGTCTCCAGGACGAGGGGGCTCACAATATCAACTTCGTCTCACCCACGCATATGATTTTCCCGATGGCCGATGCCATTGTGCAGGCCAGGCGAAAAGGGCTTGTTGTCCCGGTGGTGTACAACTCCAACGGTTACGATTCCGTGGAGGCGCTCCGCCAGATCCGGGGCCTGGTGGACATCTACCTCCCGGACATCAAGTATCTGGAGAACGAGCTGGGAAAACGACTTTCTGGCGTGAGTGACTATGCGAATATCGTCCCCGACGTGCTCAGAGAGATGTTGGACCAGGTAGGACACCTGGAAGTGGATGACGAAGACATCGCCGTGCGGGGATTGCTGGTTCGGCACCTGGTGTTGCCAGGCCACCTGGAGAACAGCCGCAAATGTCTTCGCTTTCTGGCCGACCTGTCTCCGGACCTGGTGGTCAGCATCATGTCCCAGTATTCGCCCCAATACAAGGCGTGTGACTATCCTGAGATCAACCGGCCTCTATCCGAAGACGAATACGACCAGATCATGGCTTATGCGTTGGATCTGGGTCTGGAGAATGCCTTCATCCAGGAACTGGAAAGCCAGGATCACTACCTGCCCGATTTCGACCGGGAACGCCCTTTCACCCCCTAACCCGGACCAGCTCTCAGCCTTCTCGATTAAACGCTCGATCTCTCGAATGAGCACCGGCAGATTGGGTCGAGCGAAACTCATCGTCGGCGCAGGGATGCGATGGCGCTTAATGTCCGGCGGAACATGCTTGTGGTGGGGAAAGCTTGAAGCCAATACAGGCTCATTCGGGTGGGGAAAATCGTCGTACCAGTATAGTCGTTCGTCACCTCGATAGACCTCGCACCCGTACGCTGTAATCAAACCCGCGTCGAAATCCAACTCCTCTCGCATCCGCAATCGGAGACCATGCAAAAAGAACACCTCACCTTCGGCCACCCCCGTGTACGGACTGTCTGACCAGACAGTCACTGTGGAGTGTTCTATGGTGGGATGGTCAAGCCACTCAGCAACAAAACGACTATAGTCAGCGAGGGACTTCAGTGGATTATGGCTCATGAGTCAGTATGCTGGCTGCAAGCGCAACGCTTCAACCAATTCGCATTGCTGGAGTTGTGCAGAATAGGCTTGCTTACGCCGCAACCATGTCTCGTAGATGCCCTTCCAACGGCTGAAATCGGTGCGAGTTTCGTCGTACTCGTCGTAGCGAGCTAACTTGCCAGACATGAGAGCCGCATAGAAATCTTCGCTGAGGATGCCATATTTCTCCTCATACAGCGTCAGACGACGCTCCAGCAGCTTCATTTCGATAACCAGTTCATGAATATCCATGTTTCCCTCCAACAAAGCCGGTGCTCCTGGCCCTACCGCTGCCGATCAGAGTGATACCTATCTAGCTCCTGATCGGACACTTGGCACAATCACCGTGGTGCCAGGTTCCGCCTGACAACACTATTCTACACAGATGGCGAAAAAGGGCAACTCGTGGCCCGATATACCCGTGCCGCCTCCACATAATGTTCCGCCGCGTGGCGAATGCGCCCCCGCTGCTCCTCGTTCACCGAGCCCGCCACGCGGGCTGGAATGTCTAACACCAGCGAACCCGTCAGACCCCTCAGCCCCTTTATCCCTTTCCGATCATGGCCAACAATCCTGCTTCGTCAACCATCGGCACGCCCAGCTTCTGGGCGGCGTTGTACTTCGTTCCACCGGGCTTGTCGCCCACCAGCAGATAGCTGGTCTTGCTGCTCACCGAGCCGCTGACCTTGCCACCGTGTTCCTCGATGAGCGCCTTGGCCCGCTCCCGGCTCATGCTGGGCAGCGTCCCGGTGATGACAAAGGTCAGCCCGGCCAGCGGCTGCGGCCGCTCAGGCGGCGCTCCTGCCTCGGTCATCCGTACGCCGGCCGCCCGCAGCCGCTCGATGAACTGGCGGTTGCGCTCCTGCCCGAACCACTCCACGATGCTGGCCGCCGTATGCGGCCCCATGCCTTCGATTTCCTGCAACTCCTCCTCTGAGGCGGCCATCAGCCGATCCACGGAGCCGAAATGCGTGGCCAGCTCACCAGCCACCATCCAGCCGACGCCGCGGATGCCCAGCGCCGTCAGCAGCCGCTGCAGCGGCCGATCCCTGCTCGCCTCGATGGCCGCCAGCAGGTTGTCGGCGCTCTTGTCGGCAAAGCCCTCCAGGGCCAGGATGTCCTCCCGCCGCAGGCTGTACAGGTCGGCGGCATCGCGCAGCAGCCCCTTCTCCACGAAGAGCTGCACGGTGCGCGCCCCCATGCCCTCCACATCCATAACCTGCACATAGTGGGTGATGCGCTCCACCCGCTGCGCCGGGCAGCCCGGGTTGAGGCAGTAGATGGCTATCTCCCCCTCCGGCCTGACCACCGGCTCCCCGCACGAAGGGCAGTGCGTTGGCGGTTCGATGACCCGCTCCTCCCCCGTGCGCAGGTCCTCCACGGGGCCGATGACGTGCGGAATGACGTCGCCCGCCCGCTTGAGGCGCACGATGTCGCCGATGCGGATGTCCTTGCGGGCGATGTCGTCGAAGTTATGTAAACCGGCATGCTGGATGGTCACACCGCCTACCTCCACCGGCTCCAGGATGGCCACCGGATTGAGCGTGCCCACGCGGCCGACGTTGATCTGCACGTCCAGCAGGCGGGTGGTCGCCTCGCGCGCCGGGAACTTGTAGGCCACGGCCCAGCGCGGCTCCCGTCCCACGAACCCCAGCCGCGCCTGGGTGGCCAGATCGTCAATCTTGACCACCACGCCGTCTGCCTCGTAGGGCAGGATGTCCCGCTTCTCCATCCACTCGTGGCAGTAGGCCACCACCGCCTCGAAATCGTCGAAACGAGCGATGTCCTGATTGACGGGGAACCCCAACGCGCGCAGCAATTGCAGGCTCTCCCACTGGCTGGCCGCTTCCCGGCCCTCCATGATGCCGATCTGGTAGGCAAAGAGGCTGAGCGGCCGGGCAGCGGTGATGCGGGGGTCGAGTTGACGCAGCGAGCCGGCGGCGGCGTTGCGCGGGTTGGCGAAGAGCTTCTCGCCCGCCTGCGCCTGGCGGCGGTTCAGCTCCTCGAAGGCGGCCACAGGCATGTACACTTCGCCGCGCACCTCGATCAGCGGCGGCGCCGGTGGGCCGCCAGGGTCCACGGGGATGCGCAAGGGCAACGACTTGATCGTGCGCAGGTTGGCCGTCACGTCCTCGCCCACCAGGCCGTTGCCGCGCGTGGCCCCGTGCACGAAGCGGCCTCCTTCGTAGGTCAGCGCCACGGCCAGGCCGTCAATCTTCGGCTCCACCACGTAGGCCGGCTCGCTCTCCTCCGGCAGCAAGCGGAGGAAGCGCTCCCGCCAGGCGCGCAGCTCCGCCTCGTCGAAGGCATTGCTCAGGCTGAGCATGGGCACCGGATGCCTCACCTTCCTGAAAGCCTCCAGGGGCTCGGCCCCCACCCGCTGGGTGGGCGAATCGGGGGTGATCAGTTCGGGATGTGCCGCCTCCAGCTCCTGCAGTTCCCGAAAGAGCAGGTCATACTGGTGATCGCTGATCACCGGGTCGTTGAGCACGTAGTAGCGGTAGTTGTGGTAATGAATCTGCCTGCGCAGTTCGGCGATGCGTTCCTCTACGCTCTTCTCAACCATGTTATGTCACCTCCGTTATCGGGGATTGCTTATCGCTGATCGCCTATCGCTCCAGACGATAAAAACGAGAGGCGATATGCGATATGCGATAAGCGAGATGCGAGATGCGGATTCATGCTTTGAACAGGCCCATCACCTCATCCAGAGGACGGGTGTTGACGACATCGGCGGCAGTGGCCCAGCCGCGGCGGGCCGTGGCCACGCCATAGACCATCACCTCCAGACCGCCGGGGTTGTGGGCGTCAGAGTTGATGGCCAGCCTGATCCCCATCTCCACCGCCCGCCGGATGTGCACATCGTCCAGGTCCAGACGGCTGGGATGGGCATTGACCTCCAGGACCGTCCCCGTCTGCGCCGCCACCTTCAGCACCTCGTCCAGGTCCACGCTGCTCTCCTCCCGCTGGCCGATGAGCCGTCCCGAAGGATGGCCGATGATGTCCACGTGCGGGTTACGCATGGCGGCCACCACGCGGGCGGTCATGCGCTCCCGCTCCTGGCGCAGCCCCGAATGCACGGAGGCGATGACGATATCCAGCCCGGCCAGCGTCTCGTCGGGAAGGTCGAGCGTGCCGTCGCTGCGGATCTCCACCTCCACGCCGTGCAGGAGCCGGAAGTCGCTCCAGCGGCGGTTGAGTTGCTCGATCTCCGCCCTCTGTGCCGCTAACCGCTCCGGCGTGAGGCCTCGGGCCACGCCTAACCCCTGGCTGTGGTCGGAGATCAGCAGATAGGCGTAACCCCGCGCCCGGGCGGCTTCGGCCATCGCCTCGATGGAAGCGGCGCCGTCGCTCCAGTCGCTGTGGGCATGCAGGTCGCCGCGCATGTCCCTCAGCTCGAGCAACTCGGGCAGAGTCCCTTTATCCGCCGCCTCGATCTCGCCCCGATCCTCCCGCAGCTCCGGCGGGATCCAGGAAAGCCCCAGCGCGCTGTAGACAGCCTCTTCTTCAGCACACAGGAGTTCGCTGCCGTCCGGCCGCTTCAAGGCCCACTCGCTGAGGCTGTAGCCGCGCTTGAGGGCCAGTTCGCGCAGGGCGATGTTGTGGGCCTGGGAACCGGTGAAGTATTGCAGGCCGGTACCCCAACGGTCAGGCGGCAGGACGCGCAGGTCCGCCTGCAGGCCGGCATGGGTGCGCACCGAGGTCTTGGTCTCCCCGCTGAGCAGCACCTCCGCCACCTGGGGCAGGGCGGTGAAGGCGGCCATCACCGGCTTGCTGTCCTGGGCCGCGGCCAGCAGGTCCAGGTCGCCGATGGTGGCCCGCCAGCGGCGCAGGCTGCCGGCGGCCTCGGCGCGCAGAAGGCCGGGGGCCGTGGCGCGCAGCGCGGCCAGCAGTTCCTGGGCCAGCGGCCAGGCCATGCCCAGCGGTGTGCGGCCGGAGCGCCGGGCCAGGGCCTCGATGCCGGCCAGGATGTTGGCCTCCGACTTGGCCCCCAGGCCCGGCAACTGGCGCAACTTCCCTGCTTCGGCGGCCGCCTTCACCTCGGCGATGCTGGTCAACCCGGCCTGCTGCCACAAAAGCCGCGCCGTCCGGGGCCCCACCTCGGGGATGGCCAGCATGTCCACCACCCCCTCGGGCACCTGAGCCTGCAGCCGCTCGTAGTAGCCGAGACGGCCGGTGCGCAAGAGTTCATCCAGCTTCTCGGCCAGGGCCTTGCCCACGCCGGGGATTTCCTGCAACTGGCCCGCCCGCCAGAGATCAGCGAGATCCTGGCCCAGGGCCTCGATGTTGTCGGCTGCCCGGCGATAGGCCTGCACGCGGAAACGGTCCTCGCCCAGGATATCCAGGATGTCGCCGATACGTCGCAACAGAGAGGCCACCTCCCGATTGGTCAACATACGCTCAGCCATCATTCCCACCCTCCATCAGAGGGGTCTGAGAGGGTCTACACCCTCAGCCCCTCCTCGTCCCTTCAGTTTCCACAGTTCCCTCAGTTCCTTCACTTCCCTCAGTTCCTTCAGTTCCCTCAAACCCACTACTCTCCTATTATACCCCCTTTCACTTTCCTTGACAACGCCAGATTGACAAAAGTCGCGCTTTGCCGTATCATGGCCGGTGGCGGATAGCTGATGGATGGGGATACTGTTGTGAACATACGAACCGCCCCCTTTGGCCGGCTCTGCTGGCACAACCTGATTGGGCCGGGCCGTTTGAAGCAGCTGGCTGGCGGTGCGGCGCTGCTGGCCTTGGGATTGCTTGTGGCCCTGGCCCCGCTGGAGATGACGCTGGCGCTGCTGATTGGCGGCGGCCTGGCCCTGCTCGTCCTGTGCCATCCGGTGATCGGCCTTGGCCTGCTGGCCCTGATCCTGCCTTTCAGCCAGGTGCGACAGGTGTCGCTGGCCGGGGCCCAGGTGGGCCTGGCCGAGGCACTGCTGGCGCTGACGCTGGCGGCGTGGCTGTTGCGCATGGCCGCCCGGCGAGAGGTGCGTGTGTCCCATCCGCCGCTGCTGCTGCCCTTCCTGGCCCTCATCGGCGTGCAGTTGCTCTCGCTCCTGGCCAGCCGTTCGCTACGCGAAAGCCTGCCCGAGCTGTTGAAATGGGTGGAGATGCTGCTGGTCTACCTGTTCGTGGCCAGCCAGGTGCGGCCGCGCCATGTGCCCTGGATCGTCGCCGCCATGCTGCTGGCCGGCAGCGCCCAGGCCCTGCTGGGAGCCTACCAGTTCCTGCGCCAGGTTGGCCCCGAAGCCTTTGTGCTCCTGGGCCGCTTCATGCGTGCCTACGGCACCTTCAGCCAGCCCAACCCCTACGCCGGCTACCTGGGCCTGATCGCCCCGCTGGCCCTGAGCCTGGCCCTGTGGGCGCTGGGCCGGGTGTGGGATGGGCTGCGGCAGGGGCCGCGACGGCTGCCGGCAGACATGATCCGTCGCTGGGCAACGCTCGGCTTCTTCGGCGCGGCGATGGTGCTGTTGATCGCCGGCATGGGCATGAGCTGGTCGCGGGGAGCCTGGCTGGGGCTGGCCGCCGCTGTGGTCGTGGTGGGCGGGCTGCGCAGCCGCCGGGCAGCGTTGGGGTTCGCCCTGCTGGCCATAGTCGTGTGCATCTTCGCCATCCTTGGCCGCGCCGGAGTGCTGCCCGGCGCCCTGGGTGGCCGGCTGGCCGGCCTGGGCGAATACGTCCAGTACGCCACCGACCCCAACCTGGCGCGGGTGGAGATCACCGATGCCAACTTCGCCGTGCTGGAGCGGGTGGCCCACTGGCGGGCGGCATGGGCGATGTTCAGCGATCACCCCTGGCTGGGCGTGGGCATCGGCAACTATGCGGTGGCCTACTCTGCCTATTCCCTGCCCCACTGGCGCGATGCGCTGGGCCACGCCCACAACATCTACCTGCACGTCCTGGCCGAGACGGGGCTCTTGGGCCTGGCTGCTTATCTGATTTTCTGGGTGGTGGCCATCGTGCGCATCTGGCAAGCCCGGGCGCCACAAAATGACTATGCGAAGGCGGTGGCCATCGGCGTCCTGGGCGTCATCGCCCACCTGACCGTGCACAATCTGGTGGACAACCTGTACGTGCAGGGCATGTACCTGCACGTGGCCATCCTGCTGGGTTTGCCAGTAGTCGGCAGATTTGGTACAGCCGATCCGCTCCGAGAGGCAACAGATCCTTGACCAGACTACTCGCTCTCGCCCGCAATAACACCAGGGAGCTGACCCGCTTCCTGAAGTTCGCCACCGTCGGCGCCATCGGCACGGTGGTGGATTTCGGCGTGCTCAACCTGCTCATCCAACTGGCCGGTTTGCAGAAGGTCTGGGCCAACACCTGCTCGTTCACCGCCGCCGTCATCAGCAATTTCACCTGGAACCGGCTGTGGACGTTCCCCGAATCGCGGGAACGCCCGCTGCTCTCGCAACTGGGGCAGTTCGCCCTGGTCAACGTCATCGGGCTGGGCATCAACCAGGCCATCTTCCTGGGCCTTGACCATTTCGTGCTGGGCGAGGCCGGCCTGCTGGCCACGCCGATGGCCCATCTGGCCGGCATCCTGGGCCTGACCCACTTCACCCTGGCCTACAACCTGGCCAAGGCTGTGGCCATCGTCATCGTGCTCTTCTGGAACTTCGGGGCCAACAGGGTGTGGACATACCGCGGACTATGACTATGCGTATCGCCATTGACTACACCCCCGCCATACGCCAGGGAGCCGGCATTGGCCGCTACACCAGAGGGTTGGTCAGGGCCCTCATGGAACTGGATGCCGAAAACGAGTACGTCCTGCTGGTGGTGGGCAAGGGGCAGGGGGCAAGGGGCAAGAAGCAAGAAGCAAGAAGCAAGAAGCAAGAGGCAAGAAGCAAGAGGCAAGAGGGCAACACGAAACACGAAACACGAAACAGGAAACCAGGAATTGCTCCTGCATCTTGCATCTTGCATCTTGCGTCTTTGCCCCCCAACTTCCGCCTCCGCCACATCCCCCTGCCGCACCGCCTGTTGACCATCCTGTGGCATCGGCTGCGCCTGCCCCTGCCGGCAGAGGTTTTCACCGGCGCGGCAGACCTTTTCCATTCGCCGGACTTCGTGCTGCCGCCCCTGCGCCGCGCCCGCGGCCTGATCACCGTGCACGACCTGGCCTTCCTGCGCGTGCCTGAGTGTGCCGATCCCGGCCTGCGCGCCTACCTGAGCCAGGCCGTGCCCCGTTCCCTGGCCCGCGCCCACCGCATCCTGGCCGATTCGCAAAACACGAAGCGGGACCTGATGGAGCTGCTGGACGTGCCCGCCGAGCGCATCCGCGTGGTGCCCGCCGGGGTCGACCCCTGTTTCCGCCCCGTGGACGACGAGGCGGAACTGGAACGGGTGCGAAGCCGCTATTCACTACGCGAACCATTCGTCCTGAGCTTGGGCATGTTGGAGCCACGCAAGAATTTTACCCGCCTAATTGAGGCTCACGCCCTGCTCCGACGACGCTTGCCCTCTGCCCCCGGCCTGGTCATCGCCGGAGGCAAAGGATGGCTATACGAAGGCATCTTCGCTGCCGCCGAAAAATCGGGGGGTGGTCGGGTTCGCTTCCTCGGCTTCGTGCCTGATGAGGCCTTGCCCGCCCTGTACACGCTGGCCGAGCTCTTCGTTTACCCATCACTATACGAAGGGTTCGGGCTGCCACCGCTGGAAGCCATGGCCTGCGGCACGCCGGTGGTCTGCTCCGATCGTCCCTCTCTGCCTGAAACGGCCGGCGATGCCGCTCTGATGGTGGACGCCGAAGACGTGGAGGGACTGGCCGTGGCCATGCGCCGGGTATTGGAAGACGAAGCGCTGCGGGCCAGGCTGGTGGAAAAAGGCTTCGCCCAGGCCCGACGCTTCACCTGGGAGAAGGCCGCCCAGAAGCTGCTGGCCGTTTATCAGGAGGCAAAGCCATGACAGGACAATCGAAAGGAGAAAAATATGATTCAACGCATCGAAGTACCCTACACTCACCGCTTTGCCGAGATGGTGAGGATTCTGGATGACACCGGCCTGCTCTTGGCAGCCAGCAAGCGCTCCGGCGAATCCAACGTCATGACCATCGGCTGGGGCATGGTGGGTGTGGTCTGGGGCCTGCCTATCTTTGCCGTGCTGGTGCGCCCCTCCCGCTTCACCTATCAATTCATCGAAGACTCCGGGGAGTTCACGGTCAATGTGCCCTCGCCGGAGTTGCGCAGGTTCGTGGACTTCTGCGGCTCGCACAGCGGGCGGGAGGTGGACAAGTTCGCCCAGTTCCACATCGCCACCAGCCCCGGCCGGCGGGTGAGCAGCGTGACCATAGACGCCTGCCCCTGGGTCTACGAATGCCGCGTGGTGCAGAAGAACGACGTTCTGCCCGAAACCCTGGCCCCGAAGATTATCTCCGCTTACTATCCGCGCGGGGACCTCCACCGTGTCTTCTACGGCGAGATCCTCGGCGTGTTCGCTGCGGAGTAGTTGAGTAGGGCAACTGCGAGCAGTTGCCCTACTTGCTCAAAGGAGGCAATGATGCATTTCGAGCTCACCGAAGAGCAGCGCATGACCCGCGAGATGGTGCGGGACTTCGCCGAGAACGAGATCAGGCCATTGGCCCAGGAGCGCGACCGCACAGGCGAGTTCCCCTGGGAGCTTATCCGCAAGATGGGCCCGCTGGGGCTGCTGGGGCTGCCCATCCCCGAAGAGTACGGCGGCGCGGGGGCGGACACCGTCTGCTACGCCATTGCCATCGAGGAGATCGCCCGCGTCTGCGGTTCCACGGCCATCACCGTCGCCGCCCACACCTCGCTGGGCACTTACCCTATCTACCGCTTCGGCAACGAAGCGCAGAAGCGCAAGTACCTGCCGCGGCTGGCCAGCGGCCAGGGGTTGGCCGCCTTCGGCCTGACCGAGCCGGAGGCCGGTTCCGATGCCGGTGCCATCAAGACCCGCGCCGTGCGCGACGGCGACGAATGGGTCCTCAACGGCCAGAAAATCTTCATCACCAACGGTTCCATCGCCGACGTGGTGGTCGTGGCTGCCGTCACTGATCCCGACAAAGGGCCGCGCGGCATCTCCAACTTCATCGTGGAGAAGGGGACGCCGGGCTTCCGCCCCGGGCGGGACGAGGAGAAGATGGGCCTCAAGGCCTCCGTGACCTCGCAGCTTTTCTTCGAAGAGTGCCGCGTGCCCCAGGAGAACTTCCTGGGCCAGCCCGGCGAAGGCTACAAGCAGTTCCTGATCACGCTGGACGGCGGGCGCATCAGCATCGGCGCTATGGCCCTGGGGCTGGCCCAGGGAGCCTACGAGCGGGCGCTGGCCTATTCAAAGGAACGGGTGCAGTTCGGCCAGCCTATCGCCAGATTTCAGGCCATCCAGTGGATGCTGGCGGATATGGCCACGGAGATCGAGGCCGCCCGGCTGATGGTGTATCGTGCTGCCTGGCTCAAGGATCAGGGCGTGCGCTTCACCAAGGAGGCAGCTATGGCCAAGCTTTTCGCTTCCGAGGTGGCCGAGCGGGCCTGCTTCAAGGCCCTGCAGATCCACGGCGGCTACGGTTACATGCGCGAATACGATGTGGAGCGCATGTACCGTGACCAGCGGCTGTGCACCATCGGCGAGGGCACGTCGGAGATCCAGCGTCTGGTGATCGCCCGGCAGATATTGGGGGCAGGGTTCTGAGTTCGGCGTTCGGAGTTCGGGGGTTTTGACAGATTTTGTAACTACCTACCCTGTCACTGCGAGCGAAGCGAAGCAGTCTCCTGGAATCTAGGAGGAGATTGCTTCGCCCCTTCAGGGCTCGCAATGACGCCAGCCCACCGCTATATCTCACGTTGCAAGGCCAAAGGTAGGCAGTTACCAGATTTTGGCGATTTAGCCAATCGCCGCCCAAACTTGCCGCCAACCCCGAATTTGACAAATATGCGCAGTTGTGGTATAATTTGAGTTTAGACTATAATCTGTCGAGTTAGATGTAGCCTGTTTGTCAGTCTAGGATATGAAAACGATAAGGGCGGTTCCGCAACTTGCGCAAAACCGCCCGATGGTAGAAACTCATGCTATCCCAAACACGTGAGGTTTCTACCATGGAGCAGTTTACCAACTTAATCGAGTTTCGTCAAGCCATCTATGACCATGGACTCACTTATGCCAGGGATGCGCAGTTTGATCTGTTGGATGCCTTGCTCTTGAGTCCGCCGGTCCGTTCCTTTCCCGAATTGAGCCTCTCGCCAGCTTTTCGTCGCCGGTGGCCCAGTATCTATGCGGCGATCCAAGAGGGAAGACAAGACCAGGAGT
>JARYMM010000080.1 GCA_029907105.1 Anaerolineae bacterium
CGACCGGGTATGCGACCACTTTGGTTGTCAACACGAAGCGCATCTCGCGCTTACCGATAGTCAGGCTTGATCATGCACTAGCATGACCTTTGAGCGCGGGCAGTTCCGCCGCCAAGAGCAGCAACAGCGTCCACCATCCCCAATTCTCCCCGTCCTACCTCGCTCCCATCGGCGGCGCGGTAGAGGATGACCAGCAGCCGATACGGCCCCGGCCCGGCGCCCGGCGGCAGCGGCAGGTCGTAGCCATCGGCCACCATCTCCCCCGGCTGCCAGGCCCAGGTGGGGTAGGTGTTGTGCACCGGCACGTCGTCCGTGGCCACCACCACCTCCCCCGCCCCGTCCAGCAACCGGGCGGACACTTTCAGGCTTCGCCCTGACGGGCTCAAGCCCGAAAGGTCGTCGCCCACCGGCGCGGTGACCCGCCAGTGCAGCGTCAGACGCACCACGGGGCCGGCGTGCGTCCGCCGCGTCTCCACGGAGTAGCCTGCCAGTTCCACGGCCTCGGTGAAAGGAAGCGCCGACAGATGCTGCGGCGGTGGTAGTTGCGCCTCTCCCTTCGGCCAGACCCGCACCAGCGGCCCGACGGCGGCCAGCGAGTACAGCTCCGGCGCCCCCGCCAGCGGCCGGGTGATGTACACGGCCTTTCCCGCAGCCAGCGCCGCAGCAATGGCGGCATGGCGGGCCTCCTCGGCGTCGGCGGCCACGGTGACCACATCCGGGCGCAAGCCTTCCACGCGCTGGAAATAGCGCACAAGCGTCATCTCCCCCAGCAGGCCGACGACGGTCGCCCCCTCCGGCAGCGGCTGCGCCAGCATGTCCCGCCCATAGTCGTGCACAGCCCAGTCGCGGCTGCGGTCGAGAGCGGGGAAGTTGGCGCTGGCCATGGCGAGGGGTTCCAGCAAGCAGAGGGCTATCAGTAACACGCAACACGCGATACGTAATACGTGATGCGTGATGCGTGATGCGTGATGCGTGAAACGTGAAACGTAATCGAGCAGGCCACCCAGTCCGGCGGCGATGAGCAGCGACCAGAGGAGGAAGGCGGGGATGAAGAAGACCTCCACGTCGGCGGCGCGATAGGCGAGGGCGAAGACCAGGTTGGTGACAAAGGCCAGGACCACGAGCGCCCAGCGTTTGGGCTGGCGCAGGAGGACGATCAGGCCCAGCAGACCCAGGACGAGCCCCGTCCAGCCGAATTGCGCCCGGAAGAGGCCAAAATAGAAAGCCGCGTCCCGCTGCACGGCGAAGGGATTGCCGCTGAGGAAGGCGCCATATTCGCTGGCCGTCACCCAGCGCCAGAAGCCGGCCCAGGTGTTCTCGTACCTGCCATCCAGCGAGGTAGTCACCCGCCCGCGCAGGGGGATGTAAGCGTAGAGGAGCAGCGGCAGGAGCAGCGCAGCCAGCAATCCCGGCCAACGGCGCGGCCGGCGCAAGAGCCCCGGCTCCGTCCACAGCACGAACACAATCAGGGCGGGGGCCAGCAGAAGGGTCAGGCGGTGGTGGGTGAGGGAGAGGCCAAACACGCAACAGGCAATACGTAACACGTGATGCGTGATGCGTGATGCATGATGCGTAATGCGTAATCCGTGATCCGTGTTGCGTGTTTCGTGGCGCGAGGCTTCCCAGCGCAGGATGAGCCAGAGGATGAGGGCGACGAAGAGGCCGTGGAGGGCATATACCTCGGCGATGACCGCCTGGGACCACCAGACGGGAGACAGGGCGAAGATAACGGCAGCACAGAGGGCGGCCAATCGTCGTCCAGTCAGCAACTGCCCCGCCCGATAGACGAAGGCCACGGCCAGCGCGGCGCAGAGGGCCGAGAGCAGGTTCACCCGGGTGGCGGCGTCGCCCAGGGGCAGGAGACGGGCGAAAAGCCAGCTCAGGAGCGTGTACAGCGGGTAGCCGGTCTCGTGGGCGATGCCCAGCGTGGGGCCGACGAGCTGGAACTCCAGCGTGTCGCTGAACACATCGGCCACCGAGGGGGCCAGCGTGCGCACATAGAGAGCCAGGCTGAGCAGGAAGAGCAGACCGGCGATGATGTTGCTTACGTGAGGCGCGAGGAGACTGACCCAATGCGGAATGCGGAATGCGGATGGTTCGACTTCGCTCACCACAGGCTGCGGATTGCGGATGGTTCGACTTCGCTCACCACAGGTTGCGGATTGCGGAATCCTTCCGTTCCTTGTTGCCTCCTCCCTCGTTGCCTCTTGCTTCTTGCCCCTTGCCTTTTGCATCTTGCTTCCTGCCTCTTGCCTCCTACTCCTCGCCTCGCAGCCTGTTCAGCACCGGCTGCATGCGTGCCCAGTGGCCGCCAGGCCAGTAGACTCTGTCGCAGCGCGGGCAACGGTGGAAGACTTCCTGCGTGCGCAATACATACGGCGGCAGCCGCTCCGCCACCTCCGCTTTGGCGACAGGCTGTAAAGGCGCGTTACAGATGGAGCAACGGCTGCCCGCTTCCGCCGGCGGCAGGTGCAGCTCGTTCATGATCTGCGCCATTTGCTCTTCCAGCTCATCACTGGTCAGCAGCAGGGCCCGCAGGCCCCGTCGTTCCGAGAGCACACGGTCCCGCGTCAACACCACCCGTCCCTCGGCGCGGGCCAAGCGCACCACGGCAGCGTCGTCCCAGGCAGGGTCGTAGGCCGTGTCATAGCCCAGCAACCGCAGCCATTTGGCCAGCTTGCCCAGCATGGCATCGGCCAGCAAACGCACTTCACCCGTCGGCTTGTCCGATTCGTTCATCTATGGTAACATTGGTTCAGCAAATCGCCAGTATCGGTGGATGGAAATTTGCTCTAAGGGGATCGTCAGATCCCCGGTTTTCGCCAGGATCTGACGATCCTGGGGAGCGATTTTCCGTCTATTGAGTATCCAATATCCGATCTGCAACCTCCGATTCGCCAGGGAAAAAGAAGATGTCCAAAGCTCGCTTCGTTTCCAGTTTGCGCCGCATCCCCTCTTGCCTCTTGCCTCTTGCCTCTTGCCTCCTATCCCTCATCCTCGCCCTGCTGCTCATGTTTCTGGCAGTCAGCAGCGCTGTCGCCGCGCCGGAAGCCGCCGCTCCCCCGGACGCTGCCCTGAGCTGGCCGCTGTTGGCCGGCAGCCTGGCCTTCCTCGTCCCCCTCGGCTTCGCCCTGATCGCCGCCGGTGGCCTTCCCGCCGAGGAAGCGCGTCAGGTCACGCTGGCTGCCCTGGCCGCCCTGGCCCTGGCCACGCTGGGCTACTGGGCCTGCGGCTTCGCCCTTCAGTTCGGCGGCGTGGGGTTGATCTATCGCAGCGGTGGCCTGGAAGAACTGGTCTGGGAGTGGTCGGCGCTGGATATCCGCTGGGGCACCGGCTGGGGCATGGCCGGGCTGCACGGCTTCGGCCTGACCGGCGGCGCCGCCACGCCCGGCGCGCTGGCCCTTTTCCTTTCCCAGCTTCCCTGGCTGACCACAGCCACGCTCATCCCGCTGCTGAGCTTGCGCGGCCGGGCCCCCACCCTCGTGGCCGCGCTTGGCGGCCTGCTCGTCGGCGCGCTCATCTACCCGCTGGTCGGCAACTGGGTCTGGGGCGGCGGCTGGCTGGCCAACCTGGGCTACAACCTGGGCCTGGGCCACGGCTTCGTGGACTTCGCCGGCAGCGGCCTGGTGCACCTGCTCGGCGCCGCCGTGGCCTGTGCCGGCATCCTCACCTTTGTGCAGAGGAGCCGGGGAGCAGAGGAGCAGAGGAGCAGAGGAGAATCACCCCAGCACCCCAGCACCTCCGCCCCTCCGCCCCTCGGTGCCTCAATGCCTTCGTCCCTCGGTGCCTCGGTGCCTTCGTCCCCTGGTGCCTCAGTGCCTCAGAGCCTCCCCCCCGTCCACCTGCCGCTGCTGGCCACGCTGGGAGCCATCCTGCTCCTTGTCGGCAGCCTGGCCTGGGCCTGGGCCAACCCCCTCCTCGACTGGAATGCCCTCGACCCCGCCCGGCTGGCGGTGAACCTGCTGCTCGCCGCCACCTCTGGCGCCTTCCTACCGCTGGCCTACACCTGGTTCGTGGCCAACCGCCCCGACCCGCTGATGGCCGTCCGTGGCCTGGCTGCCGGGCTGGTGGCTATCAGCGCCAGCGGGCCCTTCGTGCCGCCCTGGGCAGCCCCCGTCATCGGCGGCGTGGCCGGCCTGCTCACGCCGTTGGCCTGCTATCTCGTAGACCACCTCCTGCGCTGGAAAGACCCCACGGCGGCGCTGACCGTGCACGGGCTGAGCGGGCTGTGGGGGTTGCTGGCCACGGCCCTCTTCGCCGACGGCACGCTCGGCGCCGGCTGGAACCGTATCGGTGCTGAGGAATACCTGCACGTGGCCGGCCAGGGCGTGAGCGGCCTCTGGACGGCGGTCGGCTTCCAGCCTGATTGGCCGGGGCAGCTTCAGGCGCAGGCGGTGGGGTTGGCCGCCATTGGCCTTTTCGCCTTCCTCGTCGCCAGCCTGGCCTTTGGTCTACTTGGTCTTGTTAGTCGCCTGGTCGGTTGGTCTCGTTATTCATCTGATGGTCCCCAGTCCGCAGTCCATAGTCCAGACTGAGGACTGGGGACTATGGACTGAGGACTAACTTGACCGCCTCCTCCGGCGTCTCGGCGCGGAGGATGCCCCGGTCGGGTACGCCTTCGCGGGCCAATTCCCACGTGTCCAACCCCACCACCCGCCTGCCCCACTTGAGGGCGAAAGCGATCTCCGAAAGCGTGCCGTAACCGCCGCCCACGGCGATGACCGCATCGGCGCTGCGCACGACGATGGCATTGCGCGCCTCGCCCAGCCCGGTGACGATGGGCACGTCCACCCAGGGGTTGGCTTCGCTGGCGTCCACGCCCGGCAGGATGCCGATGGTCAGCCCGCCGGCCGATTTCGCCCCCCGGCAGGCCGCCGCCATCACCCCGCCCCGCCCACCGCAGACCAGCACTGCTCCCGCCTCGGCCAGCAGACGGCCCACGGCTTCGGCGGCAGCAGCTTCAGCGGGTGTGCATGTTGCGCTGCCGATTACGGCAATGATCATATCACCTCCAAAGGGACTGAGGAGCTGGGGTGCGCAGGAGGGGAAGACAAGGTGAGGGGAAGACGGGGATGGGAGCACAGGGAGATGCTTCCCCGACGTCCCCTTGTCACCCCGTCTCCCTGTCCCCTTGTCTCCTTGTCACCCTGTCTCCCCTGCTCCTCCGCCCAGATGCGCTTCCGCCAGCGTGGTATACACCGCCCCTGTCGGCTTCAGGTCGCTGCGGATGAAGCTCACCGCCCGCACGGTCATGCTGCCCAGCCGCCCCACCTCGCTCTTCTCCACCAGTTCGCCCAGCGCCCGCAGGTCGGCGGAGCTGACATGGCGCTGCACGCGGCCCAGGGTCAGGTGCGGCTGGAAGCCCCGCGCCTCCGTCGGCCAGCCCAGCGGGGCCACCTCCGCTTCCACCGCCTGCCACAGCCTGGCCAATGCTCCCGTGGGCTCCTTCACTCCCACCCAGATGACCCGTGGGCGCCGCGGGTTGGGGAAGCAGCCCAGCCCTTCCACGCTGAAGGAGAAGGGAGCCACCCTTGCTGCCGCTGCAGCCAGCGCCCGCTGCACCTCCTCCAGCCGCGCTGCCGGTGTGTCGCCCAGGAACTTGAGCGTCAGGTGGATGCCCTCGGGCCGCACCCAGCGCACGCTACGCGGCGGCAGGGCAGCCTCCAGTTTGCTTTGCACTGCGGCCAGGGCGCGCAGCACCTGGTCATCGAGTTCGATGGCGATGAAGGTACGCAGGGTACCGCCACGAGATTGTGAATGATGCATGGCTCGGCTCCGGTTTGCGAAAGGGTCAGAGGTTAGGGGATAAGGGTTACGGGACGGCCCTCCTCCCCGTAACCCCTATCCCTTATCCCCTGCCTCGACATAATCGGCTATGTCAATCAACTCCAGCGCCACCCGCCGGAAGGCCTTCGCCTCGCTCGGCCCCCGCGGCGTGTCCCAGGGGATGGTGGCATCGAGGGCCATTTTGCTGGTGCGCGCCTTGCGCCCCGGCACCTGCTCTGCCGAAGGATCGAGCGAGCTGGACGGCTGGTCCTCGAAGACCAGAAGGTCCCGTGCCGCCTGAAAGCGGGTGGCGATGGCCCATTCCACCTGCTGTGGATCGAAGATGTCCACGTCGCTATCCACGACGACGACGTGCTTGAGCGACGTGTGGCCGCGGAAGGCCGCCTCGGCCGCCCGCCGCCCGTCATCGGGGCCATGCTTCTCGATCTGCACCACGGCGTGCAGCCAGGAGGTGCCCCCCGGCGTGATGTACACGTTGCGGCAGTCGCAGACCTGGTTCACGGCGGCGTAGATGGTCGGCTCGCGCGGCAGGCCCATGAGCAGCTTGTGCTCCAGCCCGCCCGGCAGCAGCGCCTGGTAGATGGCCTCCCGGCGGTGGGTGATACAATCAATCTCGAACACCGGCTGCTGCCGCACGAGGGTGTCGTAGGTCCCGGTCAGGTCCACAAAAGGCCCCTCGGCGGCGGTGCGTCGGGTGATGCGCCCCTCCAGGACGAACTCAGCGGCCGCCGGCACCCGCAGGGGCACCGTGCGGCAGCGGACAAGGGGCGTCGGGGCCAGCGCCTGAGCGATGGTCAGCTCGTCCACCTCCGGCGCCGGGGACATAGCCGCCGCCAACAGCACGTGCGGCGGCAGGCCGATGCCGATGGCCACCGGCAGGTCACCCCGCACCTTGCCCAGCGCCGTGTGCGTGCCCCGCCCCTCCACCACCCGCCCCACCATTCGCCGCTCGTCCAGCCGCAGCAAGCGGTGAAAGGACATGCTGGGCCCGGTCTCCGGGTCCTCGATGAAGGTCACGGCAGCGGTGGCATAGGGCCCGGCGTCCCCCGGCCAGTGGGTGAGGAAAGGCAAGGCGCGCAAATCCACTTCCGGCTCAACCACCTCCTGGCAGGGGGCGGAGTCCACAAGCGGTGGCGGCTGCCGATGGGCCAACGCCTCCGCCAGCCGGAAAAGCAGCTCTTCTGGCTCGCAGCCCAGGGCCAGGGCGAAGAGATGCCGGCCGGCGCAGAGGCCGGCGGCGACGCGGTAAGCTGAGCCCTTCACGTTGGTGAAGAGCAGCGGCCGCCCCTCCAGCGCGCCGATGACCCGCGCCATCTCCAGGTACGGGTCCACAGGCCGGGTGATGGTCAACAAGTGCCCGGCGCTCTCGGCCTTAGCAAGAAACCCGCGCAAATCCATGACTCCTTTGTCGGTTAGTCGGATGGTCTGGCGGTCCTTGGTCCGATGGTCGCCGGCTCGCATATCGCATATCGCCTATCGCGCTTGGCGATATGCGATAAGCGATATGCGATAAGCCATAGGCGATAAGCGACCACCCGACCATGCGACTACCTGACCACCTGACTAATGACCACGCGCACCGCTCCCGCAGCCCGCAGCGCGGCGGCCACCTTCTCTGCCGTCTGCGGCGTCACCAGGGCGATGAGGTTGCCGCCGTGGCCGGCCCCGGAGAGCTTGGCCCCGCCGGCGCCGGCCTGCCGCGCCGCGGCGCACAGTCGCTCCAGAAGCGGCGAGGAGACGCCGATGGCCGAAAGCAGCCGCTGGTTTTCGTCCATCAGCGGGCCGAGAGCGTCCAGCCGGCCCGTTTCGATGGCCTGGCGGGCCCTTTCGGCGATGCGCCCCATCTCGTCGAAGAGCGCTTCGTAGCGGGCCGGATCGGCCTGCCAGGCCCGGCGCACGTCTTCCACGGCAAGTTTCGTGGGACTGGCGACACCGGTGTCGGCGATGGCCAGCCAGAACTCCCCGCCGACGCGACACGGCTGCGGCGGCTGCCCGCGCACGAAGTAGACCGGCTGCTCATAGGCCACCACGGTGTTGTCAATGCCGCTGGGCGTGCCGTGGTGCAGCCGCTCCGTCTCGTACACCAGCGCCGAAACCGCATCCGGCGGCAGGGAACGTCCGGCATGCTGCGCCAGCGCCCGCACGATGGCCGTAGAGACGGCGGCACCGCTGCCCAGCCCGCTGGCGATGGGAATATCGGAACGCAGCGTGATCGTCCAATCTGGCTCGGCGACCAGGCCCAACCCGGCCAGCGTCAGGCGGACGATGAGGGCCAGCGGATCGTCCGGCGGGGCGTCGGCGAGAGAAAATCGTCGCTTCAGGTCAATGGCGACGACGGTGCACCCTGCTCCCGGCGGCGCATCGTCCACCGTGGCCCAGGCCCGCAGTTCGGCCACCGGCACGGCGATGGCCGGCCGTCCGTAAACCACGGCATGCTCGCCGAAGAGGATCACCTTGCCCGAAGCTGAAGCCATCGTCACCGCCAATCCGCCTCCAGTATAACACAAGAGAAAACCAAAATCCAAAATCCAAAGCTCAAAATCTGAAGAAGCTCTCCGAGGACTGTGTTTTGAGCTTTGGTCTTGGCCAGCCATTGGGTCATCCACAGCATGCGCAGCCGGCGCTGCAAGCGTTGCCAGAGCGCTTCCGCCTGCCACTGCTCTGCTTCTGTCAGCGGGTGGGAGCTGTACTGTGCCCGCACGAAGACGGCGACCAGCTCTCCTGCTTCCCGGCCGGCGGCCCGGCCCTGTTCGAGCAGACGCGGCTGGCCCCAACGGGCCGCCGTGGCCAGCGCCGTCAGCCGCGCCTCCAGGCCGCGGGCGAATTCCGACGGCGTCTCATGCGGCGCCGGCTGCCGCCCCAATCGTGCGGCCCAGCGGGTCAGCCGCAGGTAAAGCCGCTGCGCCATCCCCAACCCCGCTTCCGACCGCCGCCGTCGGATGGCCCACGCCGCCACGCCCAGTGCCAACATAGCGCCCCCTACCCCCAGTCCCAACGACCAGCGCTGCACGGCCTGGCGGAAGCGTTGGAACTCCCCCTGTTCCTTCAACCCCCGCAACTGCTCGTCCAGGTCGGGCGGACGCCCGGCCAGCGGCAGGCCTCGCCGCTCGAACGTGGCCCGCGCCGCCGTGGGCTCGAAGGGGATCCAGCCATAGTCTGGGAAATATACCTCCACCCAGGAGTGGGCATCCTCTTCAGTGACCACGTAAAGCCCCCCCTCCTCGTCGAAACGGCCGGCAGCATAGCCCACGGCCAGCCGTGCCGGCAACCCCACACCACGCGCCAACACCACCATGGCCGTGGCGTAGTAGTCGCAGTAGCCCCGGCGCAGGTCGAACAGAAAGAAGTCCACCACATCCCGCTCCGGAGGCGGCGGTTCCACCTCCAGCGTGTAAGTGATAGTGCGCAGGTACGCTTCCAGCGCCTGAGCCCGATCGTATGGCGCCTCCGCGTTGGCCACCAGGCGTTGAGCCAGCGTCGTCACCCGCGGCGGCAGCGGCGGCAACTGCAGGTAGCGCTCCAGCACCCACTCCGGGTAGCTCTCCCCGGCCGTTCGCAACTCGTCTTCGCTCACCGCCGGCACGGCGGAGAGGAGGGTGTACTCCCGCGCCCGCTGTAGCGGCTCCAGTCCCACCAGGTCCTGGCCATCGCGCAGCAGCGCCCGATAGGGACGGTCAGGGGCCAGCGGCTCGCCAGCGCCGTAGAGCACGTTCCCGGCCGCGCCGATGACCTGCACTGTCTGCAGGAGTTCCCGTCGGCCGGCCGGCCATTCCTCTGTCCAAGATTCCCCTGCGCCGTGCTCCAGCGCCTCTACTTCCTCTTTATCCCAGCCGCGGCCGTTGTAGACGGCGTAGGTGCGTGCGCGCCAATAATGCTGCTCGCCTCCCTCTTGCGGCGGCGGCTCGTCCACCCGCACCCGCAGCGCCAGCCGCGCGCTCAACGCCGGACCGCCCCCCAGCAGGTGAGCACGGGGCAGCCCTTCAGCGCCCGACGGCACGCCCGCTCCGGCCGGCGAGCGGGCTGGCCGTTCCAACTCGGGGAACAGCCGCTCCGCCGTCTCTTCCACCTGCTCCCACGGCCGGGAGAAATGACGCCAGAACCACTCCACCGTGCGCCGCGAGGCGATAGAGGGCACGGCCACACTCACTCCCACCACGGCCACCGTGAGCAGCGCGCCCACCAGGGTCAGGTCCAGGCGTATCTCGTCCGAGTAGTCCGCTCCCACGGCCATCCACCGCTGTTCCAGCGTTGCCAGGTGCATGGCCATCAGCAGGGCGGTCAGGCAACCCAGGAACACCAACGACCACGACCCTCCTTCGCCAGCGAAGAAGACGTTGGTGGCCAGCAAGGCGCCCGTGGGCAGGAGCGCCACCAGCGCCTGCCGTCGGCGGATGAGCCACCAGCCGGCCCAGACGCTGGCTCCCCACACCAGAAGGGCGGCCAGGAACAGGAAGACCAGGTTGTCCTGCTGCGCGCCGCCCCGCGCCACCCCCTGCGCCCACCACCACAGCCGGCTGCCGAAGCTCCCCAGCCGCCGCGTCACATCGCTGAGCAGCGTCTGAAAAGGCAGGAGCGCAGGGCCCTGTGCCCCTGCGACGCGGCCGCCCAGCCAGATCAGGAGATAGGCCCATTCGTTCAGCGCCAGGCGCACTGGCGGCAGCGTGCGCCCCACGAAGCCCACCGTGGTGGCCAGGCCGAGCACGGCCATGAGCGGGCCGCCCAGCCAGCCGGGGAAGCGCCACCTGGCCAGGGCCATCCCCAGCAACGCCGCCAGCAGGGCCAGCCCTGCCAGCACGCCGCTCCCCTGCACCCAACCCACCTGCAACAGCGAGGCGGGCAGACAGAGCACGGCTGTCACGCACAATAGCAGGATCAGCCAACCCTCCTTCGGACGTATTCGCCTCAACAGCCGCAACAGCAAACCCAACACTTCATCCCCACCAATCACGTTTCACGTTTCACGCATCACGCATCACGCATCACATATCACGTATCACGCATCACGCATCACGCATCACGTATCACGCATCACTGAATCAAACCTCCTCCTCAACCTCCATCGCCACCACCCTCCCCGTTCCCCTCAGCACCCGGTACACCACCTGCTGTCGCCGGTAGGGAACGAGAGGGCGGAAGGGAAAGCCCTTGCCGATGACGTGGCTGGGCACCCCCTGTTCGGCCAGGAGGCCGCGCAGCGCGGCCACGCTGCCCCCATCCTGCTCGCGGCCATCGAACGAGGCCCGGTCGAGCAGGATGGCCGCCGGGGCGATGCCCCGGCGCATGAGCGGCAGCAGGGGGGCGATCCAATCGGGGTTCGGCGAAGGGGTGATGACCACCAGGGTCAGCCCGCGGCCCAGGGTAGGGCTGATCTCCTCCAACACGCCGGCCAGCGGCCGGTCAGAGCCGACCGAGACGCCAGCCAGCAGGTGCAGCAGCCGCCAGAGCTGCGCCTGGCCCCGCTGAGGCAAAGCAAAGGCGGGCTCCTGGCCGAAGGCCACCAGGCCCACGGCGCGGTTCTGGCGCAGCATCTCGGCGGCCAGCGAGGCGGCCAGGACGACGCCGTACTCCTCCGTGGATTCCTGCCCCTCCCCTGCCTGCACGCCACGCTCCAGATCGAGCACGATCCACAGATTGCCCGAGGGCTCCAGGTCGAATTCGCGCACCATGAGGGCGTCTCGATGGGCGGTGATGGGCCAGTGCACACGGCGCAGCGCGTCGCCGGGCACATAGTCGCGCACGCCGGAGGCGGCAACGGTGGGCTCCACCGACCGCTGGCTGGTGCGGGAAGCGCCCTCGGCCGCCCCGCGGGGCAGGTTCAGCACCGGCAGGTGCATGACACGGGGGTAGACAAGCAGGGTACGGGTATCGGCGTAACGGTAAACGACGCGAAAGAGGCCGAAGGGGTCGCCCAGGTGCAGTTCCCAGGGGCCGAGGGTGAACAGCCCGCGGCGCTGGCATCTCCCTCGCGTCTGCCAGTACCGGGCGCCCTGCGCGGGAGCCGTTTCCACACGGTTGGCACTGTAGCCGGGGACGTTGGAGCCATCCACCACCTCGGCCCAGAGCACGGGCAGAAAGGAGCCGTTTTGCAGCCGGAAATGCTCCTGCAGGACGTCACCCACCACGACCCAGGTGCCGCGCAGCTCCCGGCGGGCGATGACGTTATCCCGCATCTGGCGCGCCCAGAGGTAGGCGATGACCAGAATGGTCGTCAGGCCAACGAGGAGCCAGCTCCAGACCCTGGCGGGGTTGGTGAGCTGCAGGAAAAGCAGCAGGGCGACGAGGGCCAGGGGCAGTGGTGTGGTCAATTGCAGTGAGCGTTGCGGTGCCCGTCTTTCCATCGTGACGAAAGTATACCTGGTTTTGGCTCTCTTGCCAACTGGCCACCTCGCGTTGGGTGCATTTCAGTTTTTTGGAAATGTCATTGCGAGCCGAAGGCGAAGCAAT
The DNA here is from genome assembly GCA_029907105.1 of Anaerolineae bacterium. GTDB lineage: Bacteria > Chloroflexota > Anaerolineae > UBA3071 > UBA3071 > JARYMM01. The sequence continues at coordinate 12,232 of JARYMM010000080.1, forward strand.
CTCCTGCCAGCTAGTGGGAGATTGC
>JARYMM010000081.1 GCA_029907105.1 Anaerolineae bacterium
GCAGATAGCCCCCGATGAGCTGCGCCAACTGTTTCTCCCAGGCCCGGCGTTCTTCTGCCTCCGTTTCCGGGCTGCTGGCCTGGCAGAAACTGTCAATGGCGTCGCTGATGCTACTGTATTCCCGGCGGAAGAGAGGGCTCAGGCTCAGTTCCACCACCGAGCGAGCATTCGGGCTGCCGGACAAAGCGTCCAGCAGATCCAGCAGGGCATCGGCGCGGGCGGGGAGGAGTTGGTGCAACTCCTCACGAAACTGCTGTAGTTGGGATATGGTCTTTTGTGTCTCCATACCCCTACTATGCCACAGATTGGGCGATTTGTTAAGGTCCAAGGTCGAGATGGATCAGGTTAACACGTTTATTTGTCCAAAGTCCAAGGAACTTGTCATACATCTTCAGCCTATTCCAGCCCTGGCACCCTGTCTCAGTGCCATCCCAAAACCTGCACGGTGGGTTTTCGGACCGCTTTTGAGCTTCGAGGCGGGAACGCTGATGTGCTGCATACCGACGAGAGCAGGTGAAGTCAAACCCCGTTGTCGCCTTTTGTTCACCCTCGGGTGGTGGGGAGCTCTGCTCGCCAGCCTCCTGGCCGCCTGCACTCTCTCCCCTCAGCAGGCCATCATCGTGGAGTGGACAACGGAAAGCGAGATCAATACGGCTGGCTTTCACCTCTACCGCAGCGAAACCCCCGAAGGCCCCTTTGAGCGCATCACTGCCGACCTGATCCCCGCCGCGCCCGATCCCGTGCTGGGCGGCCGTTATGTCTACACAGACACGGATGTGCTGCCCGGGCGTGTGTATTTCTACCAACTGGAAGACGTCGAATTCGATGGCACCAGCACCCGCCACGGGCCAATCGAGGCCAGGGTTGTGACTCCGAGCAACCTGTGGCGCTGGTGGCCAGCCGGCGTGGTGTTGATTGCCACCATGCTGGGCGGTGTGTGGTGGGCACGGCGACCCGGAAGGAGTTGACGATACGAAACCCTCGAGGAGGCTGATCCCATGAGAACTTACCACAAGCCTGGCCTTGTTCCGGCCATCGTACTGGCCATCACGCTTTTTTCTGCAAGCATCGTGGTGGCGAAGACGGAATTGATCACCAACGGGACCTTCGACACAAACACGAATGGGTGGTACAACCTTCCAAGCACTGTAGGCTCCATAACGTACGAAGGCACTGAGGGGCACACGGCAACCGGCGCTGCTTATGTTCAAAACCTGTCCACGAGTACTTCCACAACTTCGAATGGAGGGGCACAGTGCGTGAGCTTGCCATTGCCGATATCCAGCTACTACATGATTGAAGGATGGGTGAAAGTCCCCACGCAGTCCAACTCGACAGCAACGGGCTACATCAAGCTGGGTTTCTACAGCACCACCAATTGCAGTGGTAGCCAACTAGCTGATACTTTCGACACAAATACCGTGAGTGTGGGCTCAGATTGGACGTTTGTGAGGAAAATAGTTAACACCAGCTCAGTAAGCACTGCCCAATCAGTCGAGGTGAGACTTTATGTGAGGAAGAGCGGCTCAGGGAGCGCTTACGCCTATTTCGACGACATCAGCTTCTTCCCTTCGAATGCCAATGCGGTCACGATCTCCGCATTCACAGCCAACGCAGAACCAGCAGCTGGCCCGGCCGCATGGCCTTCAATTGCTTTGGCCGGTGTGGCCGCGACAGGTCTCGGCGCATTGCTGTGGATCCGACGACAGCCGAGGGCATCATGAGTGGGCGACAGGGAAAATGGCGTTACAGGCAGCAAAGCATTCTTTCATCTTCGAGATCGCCGGCCTGCGGCTGGCACTGTATGGCCCTGACACAACATCACTGCATCAACTGGCCTGCCGCTATCGCCGTTTCCGCTCCCTCGGCCCGCCGCACCTGGAGGTTGAGATTGAAACCGTCGGACAGATGAGCACCGCGACGGAGGAAGCGAGAGGAGAAAACACACCCTCAGAGCAAGCGATGCACTTCGATGGCGGCGTGCTGCGCTTTGCCGCCGGGGGATACGAAGGCGAAGTGGATGTGGCCCAGGGCCGGGCCTGGCAGCACCTCTCCTCCGTGGACCCCCTGGAAGATATCGAGTACTTCCTGCGAGTGTGCACCGCTTTGCTGGCCTTCGAACACGGCTCTGTGCTGCTCCACGCCGCCGGACTGCGGCGGGGCGGCCAGGGCTACGCTTTCTTCGGCCCTTCCGGCAGCGGCAAGACCACCGTGGCCCGGCTGTCACCCGACGCCGAGGTGCTGAACGACGACTTGGTGCTATTGCAGCAGGAGCAAGGCCAATGGCACGTCCACGGCACGCCCTTCTGGAACCCAACGCAGGTGCGACCCGGCAAGGTGACCCACGCCCCCTTGCGTGCGCTGTACCATCTGGTGCAGGACAGGGAAGTGTATCTCGAACCGCTGCCCAAGGCTAAGGCCCTGGCCAGGCTGATCGCCAGCACGCCGCTGATCGCCGCCCATCCAGAACGGCTGCCCCGGCTGCTCGACCTTCACCAACGTCTGCTGGCCGAAGTGCCGGTGTGCGACCTGCACTTCCGGCCCGATCCTTCATTTTGGGCTCTGATTGACCATGACGGTATCGCTGATTGACGTGATCGCTCCCGCACCGGGTGTTGTCTCCCGTGTCATCGAAGGAGAAGCGGTGATCGTCCTGCCGGAACAGGGGCGGGTCAAGGTGCTGAATGAGGTAGGCTCGCGCATCTGGGCGTTGGCCGATGAGTGCCGCACACTGGAGAGCATCGTGGAGACCATCTGCCAGGAGTATGAGGTCACGCCAGCACAGGCCGAAGCCGATGCCCTGGCCTTTGTTGAGGAACTCGTCCAGGGAGGCGCACTGACCGTGTTGCGTGCATAGTCCCCCGCCCGCAGGTGACTTTTCGCCTCCTCTGCCATCAAAGAATGCAGAAAGGGTCACTTCGATGTTGGAAGAAGAACACCCGTTGCCGGTCCAGACAACGGAGACACCGCCCAAGAAGCCTTACGAGAAGCCCAGGGTTGTGTACGAAGCCCAGCTGGAAGTGCGGGCCGGCTCGCCGCTGGGGGTGCCTCCCAACCCATTTGATCTGGGCGGTATGTTCGGCCCGTAGAGCCGCCCCCTCGTTGGTGAGATGCGGTTACCCAAACTCGCACGGCCAGCGCTATTGGCGACTTTCGCCCTCGCCGCCCTGCCCGTTCTGCCTCCGGCGGCGGCCATGCCGCCTCTGCGCATCCTTCACAGCAGCGAGGCCAGCATCGTCCTCGAGCTGAACACGCCCACCTATTCGCTGACCCCCGCCGACGACGGCCAGCGACTGCGGCTGCAAACACCTGGCCTCCCCACCAGCAGCGAGCCGGGCCAGCCACAGTTGCCTGTCGTTGGCGCCCTGCTGGGCATTCCCCCTGATGCCGAGGTCACCCTGCATATCCTGGCCGACGAGCTGGACACGGTGCCCCTGCCCGCGCCCCTGACTTACACCTCGCCTCCTGGGGTGCCCGACGAAGAGACCCTTTCGACCATGCCACCCGCTCCCAGTTCGAATGAGGAGCTCCAGGTAGCCAATCCGCAATTCTATCCCCCCGCTCCGGCTGCACTGGGCCCGCCCGCCTGGCTGCGCCACCAGCGCGTGGTGCGCCTGGCCCTGTACCCATTTCAGGTCAACCAGGCCACGGGCGAACTGCGCTACCACCGGCGCCTGCGCATCGCCCTCCGCTTTCGCTACCCGAACGCCAAACGCCGAACCCCAAACGCCGAACGCCGAACGCCGAACGACGTCTTCGAGCCGCTGCTGCGCAGTACCCTCCTGAATTATGAGGCCGCCCGCGCCTGGCGCAGCCCCGACTTCCCCAGAGTTTCCCCAGGGTTCCCCCAAGTTCCGGCGAGTTCTCGCGCCAGAAACGCCGGGCCGCCAACCGATGCCCTCAAGCTCATCGTGGACACCGACGGCATCTACCGGCTGAGGCCCGCCGACGTCGCCACCGCAGGTTTTGATCCGGCAGGCTTAGACCCCCGCACGTTCGCCCTCTCCAGCCAGGGCCAGACTGTGGCCATCCACGTGGCCGGCGAGGCCGATGGGCACTTCGATCCACAGGATTATGTCGAGTTCTATGGCCGCAAACTGTTCGGCGACCCCATGGTCACCAAGTACAGCGACGAGAACGTCTACTGGCTGGAATGGGGCGGGGAGCCGGGACCGCGCATGGACGATGTTGACGGTACACCGACAGGCTCTGCCCCTGTGCCGGCCAGCTTCGTCGCCACCCACCACGCCGAAGAGGACGTCATCTGGTGGACGCACCACACCACCACGCTGGATACCCGCGATACCTGGTGGTGGCAACGGCTCACCGTATACGGCCCCAGCGGCCGCGCCACCTTCACCACCACCCTGAGCGGTGTAGCTGCCGTGCCCTACACCGCCACCGTGCGCGCCGAGGTCGTGTCCCGCCGCGTCGCCGACATCAATCCCGACCACCACACCCGGCTCTACCTCAACGACCTTCCTGAACCCATTGACGAGAGTTTCTTTGACGGCAAGGTGCGCCAGGTACTCACGACTACAGTGCCTCAGACAGCGCTGAACGAGGGCGAAAACCGCCTGCACTTCGAGATCGTCAACGACCTGGGGCTGAGCACGGACGACATCTACTTCAACTGGTTCGAGGTGGACTACCGCCGCACCTACTCCGCCAGCGGCGACCTGCTGCGCTTCTCCGTGGATACGCCGGGCACCTGGCAGTTCGAGATCGGGGGCTTCAGCAGCGATGACCTGCTGGCCTATGATATCACCGACCCCTGGCGTCCAACTCGCATCCTCAGCCCGACCATCAGCGCCGAAGCGGACACCTACCGTCTAGCCTTCGAAGCCACGGGCCAGGGCAAGCCCGAGTACCTGGCGCTGAGCGGCACCCTGGTGCGTGTGCCGAAGCGGGTCGAGCGCTTCACGCCCTCTGGCCTGCGCGATCCGTCCAACGGCGCTGACGTCATCTTCATCACCCATGCCGCCTTCATGGCCGAGACGCAGCGACTGGCCGAGTATCGTGCGGCGCAGGGGTTGCGGGTCAAGGTGGTGGACGTGGCCGCGCTGTACGACGAGTTCAACGATGGCATCTTCCATCCCGTGGCCATCCGCAACTTCCTGGACTTTGCCTACCACCACTGGCAGCCGCCAGCGCCGGCCTATGTGCTCCTGGTGGGCGATGGCCATTGGAATTTCAAGAACCTCAACCCGGGGGAGTACGGCTCGCCCGATCCGGTGTTCATCCCGCCTTATCTGGCCTGGGTGGACCCCTGGCAGGGAGAGGTGGGGGCCGATCACCTCTTTGCCTGTGTGCATGGCGACGATATCCTGCCCGACCTGCTCCTCGGCCGGCTGGCGGTCAACTCTCCCGCCCAGGCCCGGACCATGGTGGACAAGATCATCGGCTACGAGGCCACAGCCCAAGCCTGCGCCGATCCCTGGCCGCGTCGCCTGCTCTTCGTCGCCGATAACAGCGACGACACGGGCGACTACCCCGCGGTCGCCGACGACATCATCGCCCACCACGTGCCGCCGGAGTACGAAGCCCGCCGCGTCGCCCTGGGCGTGACCCACAGCCAGCCGGGCGACGTGACCCAGGCCATCATCGAGAACCTCAACGAAGGCGTGCTGTTGGCCAACTACAATGGCCACGGCTCCGTGGACTGGTGGGCACACGAGAGGATCTGGGGAGCGCAAAACATCGCTGATCTTGAAAACGGCGACCGGCTGCCGCTGGTGCTTACCTTCAACTGTCTGGACGGCTACTTCATCTACCCTGGCCGGCCATGCATCGCCGAGGAGATGACCCGTGCCGAAGGCAAAGGCTCCATCGCCAGTTGGTCGCCCGCCGGCCTGGGCACAACCTGGGTGCAGCAGATCCTGCAAGCCGCCTTCCATGACGCCCTTTTCCAGGAGGGATGGCCGCCACTGGGCGTGGCAGCGGCTACAGCCAAAGTCGCCTTGTTCGCTGCCCTGGGCGAAAATGAACTCATTTACACCCAGACCCTCTTCGGCGACCCGGGACTGAGGCTGCAACAGCCAGCGCACTGCACGTACCTGCCCTGGCTGGCCCGGCGGTAACCTGCTGCGGCGTGGGGCAAGCGTGACGATTTTCGGGGCAGGCGACCATGTACACCAATCTGGCCACAACCACCCACGACCTGCTGCGCCAGCAACTGGCCGGCGGCGGTACAGCGCGCCTGCGGGTCAGCGGCGACAGCATGGCCCCGCTCATCGGGCGAGGGGACGAGGTGATCGTGGAGGCCGCCGCAGTGGACGAGTTGCACATTGGCGACGTGGTGGTCTTCGACTCGGGCAACGGCCTGCTGATGCACCGGCTATTGGCCCGGCAGGCAGGGCGGCTGGTGACTCGCGGCGACAGGATGGCGACTCCCGACCACCCCTGGGCGTCGGAACAGCTCCTGGGCCGCGTGCGGAGTGTGCTCAAAGGCGATGGGCGGCATATCGCCCTGACAGCCAGCCACGTGCCGCGGGCCTTGCGGTGGCTATGGCAGATCGAGCTTCGGGCCTGCCACCTGGCCCGGGTGCTGAAGCGGCGGTTGCCAGGAGACAGGCTTTGCCGCTGCCTGCTCGCCGTAGCCCGGCTCATCACCGCACCTTCCCGTTGCTGGCTGCGGCGTGACTTCCCGTCTTCGGGTAACGTCTAAAAGAGCAGATTCCCTTCCACTGAGACGGCGAGGGGACAGATTCAAGGAGGAGTACGATGAGGGAATCGAAGAAGCAGCATGGAAAGATGGCCAGTTCATCTTCCTGCAATTTGGTTCGTATCCCAGTGGGCCAGCACAGGCACCAAAAGATGATACAGGGAACAACGGCATCGCATGTCGGAACACAGGGGGCACGTTTCAATGCTACCGATCCAACCCCAATGCGGTCACCCTGTCATTGTTTACGGCTTCCCCTGCCCGCAGCGCGGTCGGCGTCGCATGGCCGCTGGCAGTGGTCATAGCGGCAATACTGGGGGGCCTGGCGTGGGCCAGCAGACCCTGGTTCCATAGTCGTTCGAAAAGGAGCAAAGTCGCAAGGGTGCAAAGGCACAAGGTCACAAAGGCGTAGTCGCAAAGGCGCAAGGGAACCCCGTGCGACCCTGCTCCCTTGCGACCTGCGACCCTTCGGGCCGAGCCCCTCAGGGCCTGCCCTGAGTGAAGCGAAGGGCCTGCCCTGAGTGAAACGAAGGGCCTGCCCTGAGTGAAGCGAAGGGGCGAAGCCTTGACGGAGGGCCCTGTGGACACAAAGAGGTCAGAACGAACCAGGGGTGTCGCCATCTCGTTCATCCTGCTGCTGGCGCTGACAGCCCGCGTGCGCCCTGCCGCCGCCGCGGTGACCCTCGTCTCCTTCACCGCCACGCCGGGTGAAGGGATGATCCTCGTGCGTTGGGAGACGGCCACGGAGATAGACAATCTGGGCTTCGTGCTCTACCGCAGCTTCGAGGAGGGAGTCAGAGGAGACGAAGTGGGCTTCTGGCCTGCGGAGGGCAGCGGCGTGACCGGCGCCGTCTACACCTACACCGACACTGCCACACAGCCCGGCGTCACCTGCTGGTACACACTGGAAAGCCTGGACGCCAATGGCAGGAGCGAGTTCCACGGCCCGGTCTCGGTGACACTGCCCCTGCCGGTCACGGCCACGCCGACAGCCACAGCAACGCCCACAGCCAGCGCCACCTTCACCCCATCGCCCCTGCCCCCTACGGCGACGGTCACGGCAACGCCCACCGCCACCCCTCAGCCCACGCCGACGGCCACGGCGACACCTGCAGCGAGTGCCACTCCCGTCCCGTCTCTCCCGCCGCCTACGGCGACGGCTACCCCCACCTCTCCTCCACCGCCAGCGGGAGAGGCCGGGAGGGGGCCTACGGCAACGCCCACCGCCACCCCTCAGCCCATGCCGAGGCTCACGGCAACACCCACGATGAGCACAACACCTACGCCCATACCTTCGACTCCAACGCCCAGCCCTACGGCTTCCGCCATGCTCACGCCGACGAACACGGCCACGGTGACTCCCGCCCCTGCTTCCACCTCGACACCCACGCCGACCGTGCCCTCTCGCCCACGCCTGACCTCCACCCTGGCCCTGCCGCCCCCTCCCACCTCCCCTCCTCCGTCGGCGGGAGAAGCCTCACCATCGCCGGATAGCGCCGGCCCACGCCGCCTGGCGCTGGGACTGGGGATGTTCACACTCCTGGGCGCGGCGCTGTTGGCCGCCCTGGCCTGGCGAGTGGGGCGACAGGGAGGCCCAGGAGGCCTTAAATGACCCGCCGGCAGCTCCTGCTACTGGTTTGGGCTCTGGTGGCAGGGATGACGATGAGCGGCTGTGCCCAGGCGCCGGCGGCCGTGGAACGGCCAGAGCGCCTGGCCATCCGCGTGGAGAGGGACGGGTTGTATCGCCTGAGCGCAGCCGAGCTAGACCCGCTGGGTTGGGATGTCTCTCCGCTCGATCACGCCCGTTGGCGTTTGTCGCAAGGCGGCAGCGTCGTGCCCTTCGCCCTGCGCGGCCAGGGGCGAGAACGGCAGCTCATATTCTATGGCCACGTCACCCCCAGCCGCTACTACGACCACAACATCTACTGGCTGGAAATGGCCAACGGCGGAGCAACCCCGCTGCCCGAGCGAAGGGTGGCTCCGACGGGTGATGAAGCGGCGCATCAGGCAGCCCACACCGTCCGTTTCGAGGAAGACCTGACCTACGTCGCCCAGGTGAGAGAAGGAGACCCCTGGCTGGGTACCCGGCTCTATGCGCCGGGGATGATCACGGTTCCGCTGACAACGCCGCATCTCGTGGAGGGGCCAGCCACGCTGCGTGTGCAGCTCTGGGCGGCCAGCCAGTCGCCTGCCGCGCCGGATCACCACCTGCGGCTGCGCCTGAACGGCCAGGCCGTGGCCGACGTCCGTTGGGACGGTATTGGCCCTCACCTGATCGAAGCCGATCTGCCTCCCGGTACCTTGCAGGGCGATACGCACATCCTGGACCTGGATGCCCCTGGCGACACAGGGGCTCGTCTGGAGGCGGTCTACCTGGATTGGGTAGAGATCACCTATCGGCGGGCCCTGGTGGCCGAGGGGGATAGCCTGGCCTTTGCTGGCCAGGCGGGCAGCTACGCTCTCTCCGGCTTTCGCCATGGCGACATCGAGCTGTGGGAGGTGACCGATACGGCCCGACCGGTGCGGCTGCAAGGCCACATCGTGGAACCCGCCGCTGACGGCTACATCCTGCGCTTCGGCGACGGTGGCGAGCACCGCTATCAGGCGGCCGCCGTGACTGCCCTGCTCCGCCCGGCCGCTGTGCGCCCGGCGCCCCCTCCCCTGACAATCCCCCCGGGCGGGGCCGATTACGTGGTCATCGCCCACCCCAGCCTGCAGAAAGCGGTCATGCCGCTGGTGGAGTGGCGAACGGCGCAGGGATTACGCACCGCCGTGGTGACTACAGAGCAGGTGTACGACCGCTTCAGCTACGGCCTGCCCGATGCGGCAGCCTTGCGCGAGTTCCTGCGTTGGGCCCACGAAGAATGGCCACCGCCGGCGCCGCGCTTTGTGCTCCTGGCCGGCGATGCCAGCACCGACCCCTGCGACAGGCTGGATGGCCCCTTCAAGAGCCTGCTGCCCACCTGGCTGCTGCCCACGCAGCACATAGGCGAGACGGCCAGCGATGACTGGTTCGCCGACCTGGACGAAGATGGGCGGGCCGATTTGGCCATCGGGCGGCTGCCGGCGCAGGAGGCGCAGCAGATGCAGGCCATGGTGGACAAGATCCTGGCCTACGAGCAAGGCGCCCCTGGCGGCGAGTGGCGTCATCGCCTCCTCTTTGTCAGTGACGATGATGATCCCTTCTTCGTCACCCTCAACGATGGCCTGATCGCCGCCTTACCGTCGGGCTACCAGGCCATACGCATCGTGGTGGGACGTGATGCTGACCCGCGGGCCGGGTTGCTTGCCGCGCTGAATGGGGGCGTGAGCGTGGTCAACTATGTGGGCCATGGGGCGATAGATGTGTGGGCCAAAGAGGAGCTTTTCCGAGCGGCCGACGTGGCCGCGCTCGACCAGCAGGGAAGGCTGCCCCTGGTCATCGCCTGGGCCTGTCTCAGCGGCTACTTCCACCACCCCCAGGCGGAGAGCCTGGGTGAAAGACTGCTGCTGGCCGAGAAAAAAGGAGCCATCGCCGCCCTGGTGCCCACCGGCGAGACGATGGCTGCCGATCAACAACTGCTGGCCGATGCGCTATTCCGCTATCTCTTCGCCGAGCCGACCCTGGGCGAGGCCATCCTGCGCGCCAGACAAGAGATGGATCCCACCCAGCCGGGACTGAGAGACGTCCTCAGAACCTTCGTCCTGCTGGGCGACCCGGCGCTGCGGCTGGTGTAGCCGTGAGATCGCCTACTCGCTTGTCGTCTCGCGGGCCAGAGAACGCTCACCTGTGGCAGCAGGCTGACGCCCCTCGGCCAGATATTCCAGCAACAAGGCTATCACGGCCCCCACGGCCAGTCCCAAGGCCGCCGCCAGAAGCGTGTTCTGCAACCGGCGCGGCGGCCGCAGCGGGCTCGTGGGAAGCGTGGCAGAACTGGCTACCCGGGCCCGACTGGCCGTGTCCGCCTCCATGATGCGCGCTTCTTCCAACCCGCCCAGGGCCAGATTGTAGGTTTCCTCTGCCAGGGTCACAGCCGTCTCTAACTCTTTCTTCTTTCCGCGTGCGATCTCCATGCGCTCTTGCAGGCTGGCCAGCGCAGGGGCTACGCCAGCGATCTGGGCATCCAGATTGGCCAGCTTCGTCTGCAAGCCCTCGCGCAACGTGGTCAGGATAGCCAGACCCTCCTCCAGGGTACGCCCTGTTTGAACGCTCAGGCCACCGATGCTGGCCGGAATAGACGTTTTCACGTTGGCATCCTGAGATTTCAGGACGAGACCCAGCACGGCCGCCTGATCTTCCGAGTTGAGGGTAGCTGTCATGGGCCGGGTATGTGTCTGGGCATCCAACTGACTCTGCAACAAGTCCACATCCTGCAACAGGGCCTGAAGGCGCTGCTTTTCAGCCAGGTACTGCTGGTGTGCGCTTTTCAGTGCAGCGTGCTCGGTTTCCAATGCGGTGAGATCATTCGAGGCCTCGAAGGCGACTTTGCTCTGCTGCGCCCGATCCAGCTCCTCTTTGGCGCGGGCCACCTGGGCCTCGAAGAAGGCCAGGACGTCACTGAGGCCATAAAGGCGATTGGCCTCGACGACAAAGGCCGGAGCCCAGGCATTGGCCACCTCTGTCACCAAGGCCGGGATTTCGCCACGCACCTGTAATGTCACCAGTTGAACATCTTTGGACACAGTGACGGTCAGCATGGGTCTGAGGGTGCCCAAAGTCAGCCCGGCGTTTGGAAAGGCCTGATTGACCTTCTCCAGCACCTGATACAATACCTCGTCGCTCATGGCCAAAGTGGTCAGGGAGCCATCCGTGAGGCCCGCCTGGGCCAGTTTTTCGGTGTCCACACGCGAGTCGAGGTTCAACACGTAGCGCGGCCGGCCCATGGCCACCACGGCGGTGGCCTGATACGTGGGATTGCGCTCCAGCCATATGCTGTACAGGAAGCCGCTCACGGCGGCCAGCAGGGCGAAAATGAGCAGCAGCGGCCAGAGCCGTATCACGGCACGGAGGTAACGACGCAGGTCAGTTCCTCTGCCATCGTACGAAAGTCGAGATTCCATAGAAACCGTTCCTCCTAATCTACACCCCACATTCCGCACCTAACCGGTGTCCTGATAGCATTTTTCCACGTGGGAGCCGAGGAGGCGAAGGATTCGGCGATGGACAGGCTGAAGGTTGAGTACCCGTTGCTGAACTCCCCCTTCTGTGGGGATCAGCAACACATCAATCCCTTCAAACATCTGGAAGATGCGGCGCATAGTGGGGCTTTGCGTGGGCTTGCCGACCTGATTCGGGATGCTCTCTCCCTTCTCCTGCAAAGCAGTACGCACTTTCCGTTCGGCCAGGGCATAGACCAACAACGCCAGTCCCATCACCATCACCAGCGCCATCATCCGCCGGGGGCTCTTCAAAAAGAGACTGTCGGCAAAGAACCACGGGTCTTTCAGAAAACGAAAGCCTCGCTCCGGCCCCACGCCTTGCCCTTTGTA
>JARYMM010000082.1 GCA_029907105.1 Anaerolineae bacterium
GTCACCATGCAGGCAAGAGATGCTTTGCTGGAGTCGGCCGAGCAATGGAGTTTGACGCCTGAAACCCGCTCAGCATGTCTCCCCGTCCCCCTGTCACCTTGTCTCCATCAGGGGCGGATGATTACCGGCATGCCGATGTAGGCCATGTTGTAGAGGGTGCTGGCCGCCTCGTTGCTCAGCATGATGCAGCCAAAGGTGACCGGAGCACCAACAGCATTGGCCCAGATGGTCACGCCGGTCGTGGCGTTCACCGGCAGGCCGTGGATGCCGTTTTCGCTGCCCCCGGCGTAGTAGATGCCCAGCCACCAGGGCATCCAGAAGCCGAACGAGGAGCCATAAGCGTTGCGGATCTTGCTCTGCACGCTGAATGTGCCGGTGCGGGTGCCGGCGCCCGGCCGCCCGGTGGAGCAGGGCCAGTTGTAGAGCAGGCTGTCGCCCTGGTAGAGGTAGCAGCGCTGTTGGGAAATGTAGACCACGAAGCGCAACCCGGTCCCCGGCGGCACGGCGCTGCCAGAGCCAGCCGCCGGTATGCGCAGCACCTGCCCCACGGTGATCAGCGAGGGATTGCTGATGCCGTTGGCCTGGGCGATGGCGGCCACCGTCGTGCCATAGCGGGCAGCGATGCCGGAGAGGTGCTCGCCAGGTTGCACGCGGTGGATGCGCTCCGCGCCAGCCGGTGCAGGGGTGCTTCCTGCACCGGGGATTGTCAGCCGCTGGCCCACGTACACCAGGTCAGAGTTGGTGATGTCGTTGGCCTGCGCCAGCGCTGTCAGGCTGACGCCGTGGCGGACGGCGATGCCGCTCAACGTGTCGCCCGGCTGCACGACGTAGACGGACGAGGAGGCCGTGGGGACTGTGGCGCTGCCACCGGGGATGACCAGCCGCTGCCCGTACCAGATGAGGTTGGCATCGCGCAGCCCGTTGGCCTGCACCAGCGCCGCCACGCTCACGCCATAGCGGCTGGCAATGACGGAGAGGCTCTCCCCCGGCTGCACCACATGCACCTGCGAGTCGGCGGCGCTGGGGGCCGCGTTCCCGGCCCACAGGGCCACCAACAGGCCCAAGGCCAACATCAAACGCATCCAACGGCTCATGGTCTGCTCTCCTGCGATCGATTCGACGGTAATACCATACACTAAAACGCCCGATATGTCAAGTCAGAGGGTTCCAGGTTCGGAGTTCCGAGTTTAGGGTTTCGGGTTTGGGGTTCAGCGTCGAACATGAAACCCCCGAACCCAGAACTTTCGAACCTTCGAACCTTCGAACTTTCAAACCTTTGAACCTCCTTGACAGAAAGGCCGCGCATTGACCACAGAAATTTGGACGGTGATCAAATCCCATCTCCTGCTAGACCGTGCCCCCTGGCTGCGGGTATGGGAGCAGGATGTCGCCTTGCCCAACGGCAGTCGCATCGAGGGCTACCTGCTGACCGAGGGGCGGGAATATGCCATGGTATTCGCCTTGACCGAGGATGGCCGCGTGCCGCTGGTATGGCAGTACAAGCACGGCGTCGGCAAGGTGATCGGCGAACTGCCCGCCGGTTATCTGGACGAGGGGGAAGAGCCGCTGGAGTGCGCCCGACGGGAGCTGTCGGAGGAGACCGGCTACGCCTGTACGCGCTGGCAATCACTGGGCAGCCTGCTCATAAACAGCAACCGCAGCGCCGACCGCGCCCATCTCTTTCTGGCCCTGGGGGCGCGGCGCGTCGCAGAGCCGCATCTGGACGAGACAGAGAGCCTCACCTGCACGCTGCATACGCCGGACGAATTGCGGGCCATGGTGCGCCGGGGCGAGATCGAGACCCTGGCCTCGGTGGCCGGCATCCTGCTGGCATTGGACAGGCTGGAAGCACGGTAATAAGTGGAGACGTTATAGCTTCGGAAAGGAGGCCAAGTGAACCATGGCAAACATTGAAATCAAGACAGCGGAACACAATGACCGGTACGAGTTCCAGGTCATCGTCAGCGAGAGGGGGAGCGAGACCCATCACCGGGTGACGTTGCGGAAGGCCGACTACGAGCGGCTGGCCGGCGGCAGAGCCAGCCCCGAAGCCCTGGTAACCGAGTCCTTCCGCTTCCTCCTGGAGCGGGAACCCAAGGAAGCGATCTTGCGCTCCTTCGATCTGATGGTGATCGGCCGTTACTTCCCAGAGTATGAGCGCGAGATCGTGAAGCGCCTATGAGCGGCAAGGAGGGCACCCCCATGGAACGCAGACCTCGGCCCAGGCTGTTACGCCCCTCCACCCGTGCCTTCATCCAAGAGGCGCGGCGCACACGAGGCTACTCCCTCTTCGACTGGCTCCACGGATACGTCTACGCCCGCTGGCCCTACCTCTACATCGGCATCGCCACTGACGAGCATCCGCTGGCGCGGGCCTTCAAACCCCTGGTGCGTTTCCTGGCCCGGCTGTTCCCATCCAAAGCGAACGAGGGCCAAAATCCCGATCGCGTCACCTTCGCCGACACTTACCACGGCAAGGTCGTCCCCCTGGAGGCGGCCACGCGATTGGTCACCGTCCAGCAGGAGATCACCCTGACCGACCTGGAGCAGGTGATCCCCTACGCCAAGGCTCGCGACATCGTGCTGCGCAACCCCGACCACATCGTGGTGCTGGAATGCCCCTGCCGTGCCTCGCGTCCCAACCCCTGCCAGCCGTTGGACGTCTGCCTGGTCATAGGCGAGCCCTTCGCCAGCTTCGTCGCCGAGCATCACCCCCGCCGTTCCCGCTGGATCACGCAGGAAGAAGCGGTGGAGATCCTGCGCGCCGAACACGAACGAGGCCACGTGCACCACGCCTTCTTCAAGGACGCCATGCTGGGCCGCTTCTACGCCATCTGCAACTGTTGTAGCTGCTGTTGCGGGGCCATGCAAGCCTGGCAGCATGGCACGCCCATGCTGGCTCCCTCCGGCTATGTCAGCCGGGTGGATGCGGAGCTGTGCATCGGCTGCTCCACCTGCGTTGCGTTCTGCCAGTTCGGGGCGCTCTCGATGAATGACAGCACCGCCGTCGTGGATGCCACGCTGTGCATGGGGTGCGGCGTGTGCGTCTCCAAGTGCGAGCAAGGAGCGCTATCGCTGGCGCGCGATCCGAACAAGGGCGAGCCATTGGAGATCCGCGAACTGATGACCCGCGCTCTCGGCGGGGAGGAGATATGAACATGGACGGAACTTCAGCGGCGCGCACCGTCGCCGCCGGTGGCCGACGAGTGATGATCGGGCTGTACGCCACAGCCGTCTTCCTCTACTGGGCCTCGCTCTACCTCTACGTGCCCACGCTGCCCGTCTACGTGCAGAGCAAGAGCGACAACCTGGCGCTGGTGGGCGTCGTCCTTTCCATGTACGGCCTGTGGCAGGCCATCATCCGCCTGCCGCTGGGCATCGGCGCCGACTGGCTGGGCTGGCGCAAGCCCTTCATCCTCGTCGGCCTGGCCCTGGCCGGGCTGGGCGCGGCGATCATGGGCAGTGCCGACAGCGCCAGCGGCCTGGCCGTTGGGCGGGCCATCACCGGACTGGCCGCCGGCACCTGGGTGCCGCTGGTGGCCGTGTTCAGCACCCTGTTTCCACCAGAAGAAGCGGTGCGCGCCAGTTCCCTGCTCACGCTGGTCGCCTCCGCCGGCCGTGCCATGGCTTCCAGCGTCACCGGTTCACTTAACGGACTGGGGGGCTACTCGCTGGCCTTCTTCCTGGCCGCCGTGGCCGCCGCGCTGGCCCTGTTCATCGTGCTGCCGACCAGGGAAACCCGCCGTCCAGCGCAACGTCCATCGGCGCAATCCATCGGCCGCCTGATCGTGCGGCGGGATGTGTGGCTGCCTGCGCTGCTGCAAGCCGTCAGTCAGTATGCCAATTGGGCGGCCACCTTCGGCTTTCTGCCCGTGCTGGCCAGGGACCTGGGGGCGACGGATGTGGCCCTGAGCCTGCTGGTGAGTCTGAACATCGGCGTGGTCCTGTTGGGCAATCTGCTGGCCACGGCCACCGTGCGCCGCGTCGGGGCGCGTCGGCTGGTGTACATCAGCTTCCTGCTGATGGCTGCCGGGATCGGCGGGGCGGCGATAGCTCGCTCGCTGGCGGTGATCTTCCTCGCCCAGGTGTGCATCGGGCTGGGCCAGGGCATCGGCTATCCGCTGCTCATGGGCATGAGCATCGAGCAGGTGGCCGACGGCGAGCGTACCACAGCCATGGGGTTGCACCAGGCTGTGTATGCCTTTGGCATGTTCGGCGGCCCCTGGCTGAGCGGTCTGTTGGCCGATGCCGTGGGCATCCGACCCACCTTCGGGTTGACCGCCTTGGCCTGCCTGGTGCTGGGTCTGTTGGGCAGCCGCTGGCTTGGCCGATGGCAGAATGCAGATTGCGGATTGGGGAATGGCCCATGCGAATCTTGAAACGGCTCTTTCTCTTCCTCATCCCTTACTGGAAGACCCTGCTGCTCAACGCCATCCTGTTGCTGGCCTTGACGGGCCTGGAGCTTGTGCCGCCACTGTTCCAAAGGGCCATTGTAGACGAAGTCATCGGTGCCCGAAACCTGGCCCGCCTGGGCACATTCGTCGCATGGCTGGTGGGCGTATACGCGCTGCAGCAACTGGTCAACGCAGGCGACCTTTACGTTCGCCATGCGCTGGGCCAGAGGTTCATCTTCGACCTGCGGGTGCGCCTCTACGCCTACCTGCAGCGGCTGTCGCTCTCCTTCTTCGAGCGCACCTCCACCGGCGAACTGATGTCCCGCGTGACCAACGACGTCAACGCCCTGGAGAACTTCGTCACCCACGGTTCGGCGCTAACGGCGGTGGACCTGCTGCGGCTGCTGGGCGCAGCGGTTATCCTCTTCCTGTTGGACTGGCGGCTGGCGCTGGCGGTGTTGCTGCCAGTGCCCATATTGACCGTGGCCTTGCGCACCTTCAATACTCGCATTCGCCCTGTCTACCGCCGCGTGCGCGACCGGCTGGGGGACATCAACGCCCGGCTTCAAGATAGCCTGTCCGGCATCCGGGTCATCCAGGCTTTTGGCCAGGAGGAGCGCGAGCTGGAACGCTTCGCCGCCGAGAGCGAGAGTTACTACCGGGAGCGGGTGCGGGGCATCCGCTACTGGGCCACCTTCTTCCCGGCCATGCGCTTCGTGGCTGCGCTGGGCACGGTGATCGTGCTGGGCGCGGGAGCAGTGATGGTCGTGCGCGGCGAACTGTCGCTGGGCACGATGGTGGCTTTTCTCTCCTACATCACTTCCTTCTATCAGCCCATCAACCGCCTGACGGAGATAGACAACGTCTTCCAGGAGGCTATCGCCGCCGGCTCGCGCATCTTCGAGTTGCTGGATGCCACGTCGGACATCGAGGATGCGCCGGGGGCGATAGACCTGCCGTACGTGCGGGGCGAGGTAGTCTTCGAGGACGTGAGCTTCCGCTACGGCACAGGCGACGAGGTGCTGCGCGGGGTGACGTTTGACATGCGGCCTGGCGAGGTGGTGGCGCTGGTCGGCCCCAGTGGGGCGGGCAAGACCAGCATCGCCAATCTGCTCAGCCGCTTCTACGATCCCACCGAAGGGCGAATCACCCTGGACGGTCACGATCTGCGACAGATCACGCTGGCCTCGCTGCGTCGCCACGTGGCGGTGGTGCTGCAAGACACGTTTCTCTTCAACACCACGGTACGCGAGAACCTGCTCTATGGCAAGCCCGACGCCACGGATGAGGAACTCATCGCCGCGGCCAGGGCCGCCTATGCCCATGAGTTCATCGAGGCATTGCCCCAAGGCTATGACACCGAAATCGGCGAGCGGGGGGTCAAGCTGAGTGGGGGACAGAAGCAGCGGCTGGCCCTGGCGCGAGCCATCCTGGCCGATCCACGCATCCTCATCCTGGACGAGGCCACCTCGTCGGTGGACGCCGAGGCGGAGTATCTGATCCAGCAGGCGCTGGAATCGGTGCTGGAGGGGCGCACGGCGCTGGTCATCGCCCACCGCCTGAGCACCATCCGCAACGCCGACAAGATCATCGCCCTGGAGGAAGGGCGCATCATCGAGGTGGGCGATCACCACGAACTGATGCAGCGCGGCGGGCTGTACAGCCAGCTCTACCGTCGCCAGTTAGAGCTGGCAGCCGCGCAAGAGTAAAAGGGCGATTGGTCAGCTTCTGACCAGAAATCGCAAACATTACGAGTTCATCGAGGAAATCGTGCTGACCGAGATTCCCGAGTAAGTTCCCCCCGAGCAAACACCTACACCCCCGCCGCGTCCAGGATGGCCGGGATATGGCGCTCCCAGCCCAGAGACATGATGTGCACCCCCTGGCAGAGATGCTTCGCCTCCCGGATCAGCCGGGCGGCGATCTCGATGCTCGTCTTCACCCGATCCTCCGCCGCCGCCATCTCCTCGATCAAATGCTCCGGCACGTGTACACCGGCCACGTTGCGGTTCATGAAGCGCGCCATACCGGCAGACTTCAGGAGGATGATGCCCATGAGCACCGGCACGTGCAGGGGCTTGACCTGCTCCATGAAATGAGCAAACTGCTCGGCGTCGTAAACCCCCTGGGTCTGGAAAAAGCGGGCTCCGGCGCGCACCTTCTTCTCCATCTTGGCGATCTGTGGCTCCAGTGGGTTCGAGCCCGGGCTGACCACAGCGCCGGGGAAGAAGCGCGGCGTGCCCTTCAACGGCTTGCCGGCCAGGTCCTGTCCGCTCTGCAACGTCTGCACCGCCCGCAACAGGGTGACCGAATCCAGGTCGAACACCGGCCTGGCCTGGGGATGATCGCCCAGGGTCACGTAATCGCCAGTCAGGCAGAGCACGTTCTCGATGCCCAACACGTGGGCGCTGAGCAGGTCCGATTGCAGGGCGATGCGGTTACGGTCGCGGCAGGTCATTTGGTAGACCGGCTCGATGCCGTGTTCTCGCAGCAGATGGCAGGCAGCCAGCGAGCCCAGGGTCATCACCGAGCTCTGCTGGTCGGTGACGTTGATGGCGTCCACGCAGTGGCGAATGGCCTCGGCGGTCTCCAGAAACTCGGTGACGTCCACCCCTTTGGGCGGGCCAACCTCCGCCGTGACCACGAACTGACCCGCTTCCAGTGCAGCTTGCAGGTGGCTCATGCTTCACCCCCTTTACGCTTCCCCTCCCTTTGGGAGGGGCCAGGGGAGGGAGCCGGCTGGGCACCCCCTTTCGTGCTTTCGCCCTTTTCGCCTTCTAAGCGCTTATCAATGAGCCGTGGATGGCGGGCCTTGCTCCAGTCCTTGGGCTCCCGGATGACCTGAAAACGCTCCTCCTGGCCCAACTCGTGCAGCCGCCGGTAAATCAGGACCCAGGCACAATCCTGCGTTCCGTCCACCTCGCATTTGCCATCCCTGTAGCCGCCGCAAGGCCCGTTGGCCAGCCCCTTGGCACAAAGGGTCACCGGGCAAATGCCGCCCGTTTCCGCCAGCACGCACTCCCCGCACAGCCGACAGCGTTCATCAGACACCATCAGGCTCTGCAAGCGGGCCAGATAGAGGGTGTTGTTGGCCGGATAGGTGGGCACATCCACCAACGCGGCGACGGTCTGCGTGCCCGCGCCGCAGGCCAACACCAGCACCGCGTCGGCCTGCTCCAGCGCCTCCTTCGAGCGGCGCAGCATGAGCCGTGTCGTACGCTGGTCACAGGTGGACTCCTCGGGCATGAGCGTCCCCACGCAGCGTTTGCCGGCTGCCTCCAATGCTGCCTTCATCTGCCGAAGCTGCGGCTCCCCGCCGGTGCCCCAGGTGGTGGCGCAAATCGGGCACCCGACGAGGAACACAGATTCGTGGCCCTCCAGGATGGCCAGGATCTCGTCCAGGGGCTTCTGTTCGGTGATGATCATCGCTCCGCCTCCCGTATGGGTGACCAGCAGGGGCAGGTTTCAAACCTGCCCCTACTTCAGGCGCGCCAACAGCTTCTCGATGCGCCGCAAGAGCTCCGGCGGACGCACGGGCTTGTCCACGTAGTCCTCCGCTTCTAACATCATGCCCTGCCTCAGGGCCAGCGAGGTTTCTGACACCCGCTCGGCGAAGCTGGTCAGCATCATCACCGGCACATGGCGCAATTTCGGATCGCTCTTCAACGCCTCGCAGACCATGAAGCCATCCTGATCGGGCATGATGATGTCCAGGATGATGAGGTCCGGCTTCTTCTGGCGAGCCAGGTCCAGCCCGGCCTGGCCGCGCAGCGCGGTACGCACCCTGTAGCCAGCCTCCTCCAGCACCAGGCGCGTGACGGCCACGAAATCGGGGTCGTCGTCAATCAACAGGATATCTATTTTTTTCGCCACCGGCTACCTCCCGCTCGCTTTCAACAGTTTCTCCACGCGCCGCAAAAGCTCCGGCGGGCGAATGCGCTTCACAACGTAGTCCTGCACATCCATGGCCACACCCACCTCCAGCTCATAGCGGCGGCGGCTGGCCTCCTCCGGCACGGCGGTCAGGATGAGGATAGGCAGGGCGGCATATTCGGCATCTTCGCGCAGCTCCCGCACCACGGCAAAGCCGTCCTTGCGCGGCATCAGCAGGTCGAGGATCAGCAAATCGGGCCGCATCTCCCGGACCAGCTCCAGACACTCCACGCCGTCCTTGGCCGTAATCACCCCGTAGCCCTCCGCTTGCAGCACAGTGCTGAGCATGATGCGGATGTCGGGGTCGTCGTCTACAACGAGGATTCTCGCCTTGGTCATGATCTCCCTCCCCGAAAAGGAAACAAGCAGACAAGTAAACAAGGTAAAGACGACGTCCAACGCCGAACGCGGTCACTCCCCCTGGGTTGGGCCTGTCGAAGCCACCGGGCGCGGCAACAGGCCGGCCTCCTCCACGATGCGGGGGACGATGGACTCCCAGGCCACGGCCATGATGTGTACACCGCGCACGCCGGGGATCTCCCGGATCTGCTGGATGAGCTCGACACAGATGCGCACGCCCTCTTCCCTGGCCTTTTCGGCGTTCTCCATGCGGCGCACAAGCTCATCGGGGATATCGAGGCCGGCGACGCTCTCCTTCATGTAGCGGATCATGCCCACCGACTTGACGGGGATGACGCCGGCCAGGAAGTAGACTTTCTCCAGCAAGCCCATATCCCGCACCCGGGCCATATAGTCACGGAACTTCTCCACGTTGAAAACCGCCTGGCTCTGGATGAAGTCCGCCCCTGCTTTCACCTTCTTGGCCAGGCGGATAGGTCGGAACTCGTAAGGGTCGGCGAAGGGGTTGGCTGCTGCGCCAATGAAGAAGGGCAATTCCCCCTGAATCTCCTCGCCGCAATCGAACTTCCTCTCGTCGCGCATCCTCTTGACCATCTGCACGAGCTGGATGGAGTCGATGTCGTGGACGTTTTTCGCCGTGGGGTGATTGCCGAACTTCTGGTGATCGCCGGTCAGGCAGAGGATGTTGCGGATGCCCAGCGCCGAGGCCCCCAGGATGTCCGACTGGATGGCCAACCGGTTGCGGTCGCGACAGGTCATCTGCAATACGGGGTCCACCCCCTCCTGCTTGAGGATGGCACAGGCAGCAACGCTGGACATGCGCACCACTGCCGTCTGGTTGTCGGTGACGTTGAGGGCATCGCAGACATCCTTGAGCATGGCCGCTCCGTGGCGAATGACACCGGCATCGCCCCCCTTGGGCGGCCCCAGTTCCGCAGTCACGGCGAAGTGGCCGGCGGTCAACACTTTCTCCAGATGGCTGCCGCTTTTCATAGAACCTCCTACAGACCGGGCCTGCGGCCCAAATTCCAAATCTCAAAGTTCAAAGCTCAAGAAGGGTTTTGGGCTTTGGATTTTGAGCTTTGGGCTTCTGGCATGTCAGGCTGTTTGACCACTGAACGCAGGCTGGCAATGCTGCCATAGGCAAGCTCGCTGACCTCCTGCAAAGGGTGGGCCAGAGGATCCTTAGGCAGGAGCACCACCATGCGCGTGCCCCCCTCACCTTCGGGCGGATAAGGGCTCTCGGCGGTAATCACCCCCCGATGGGCTTCCACGATGCGCTTGACGATGGACAGGCCCAGCCCCAGGCCCTTCTCTTCCGTGTCCGGTGGGCGGTAGAAAGCCTCAAAGATGTGCGGCATGTGCTCGGGGGCGATGCCAGGGCCGGTGTCCACCACCTCCACCCGCAGGTGGTCCGCTTCATCCTGAGCGCGCAGGGTCACCTGTCCTCCCTCTGGCGTGAATTTGATGGCATTGCTCAGCAGGTTGGTGAAGACCTGGCGCAAGCGGTTGGGAGCGCCAATGATCGGGGGCAAATCCTCCGGCACGTCCGTGTGCAGGGCAATGCTCTTCTCCTTGGCCGACAACAGCACGTCTTCCATGGACAACACGAACACCTCTTGTGGCGAAATCTGTGTGAAATCGCCCTCGATCTGCTCCGGCCTCATGCGGGCCAGGTCCAGGATGCTGTTCAGCATGTCCGAAAGCTCCTGCAGCCGCACACAGCAGCGCTCCACCATCATCTGCTGCTGCGAACTGAGTGGCCCCGTGTAGCCGCCCAGCATGACCTGCAGGTAATTGTCCACGGCGGCGATGGGCGCCCGCAATTCGTGCGAGATGATGGACACGAAATAGGACAGGGTATCCGTGGCGTCCTTGAGGCGGGAGGCCACCACCCTGACCAGATTGGCCATCAACTCATAGCCGATGTGATGGTCCTCCTCAAGCAGCCGCCGCAAGCCCTCCCCCTCGATGCGCAGCAGCTCCACCTGACCCAGGCTGATCGCCGACTTGGTGTACATGTGCGGTTCGACCACCGTGGACCAGCCGAAACTATCGCCGGCTTCCAGAACCTCCGTGGTGGCCGGCCGCGGCCTGCTGCGGGGGCTCAACTGGATCATCTTCTCCAGCGCCACCTTGCCCCGCACAAGCAGGTACAACGCCTCTGCCTTTTCCCCCTCCTTGCAGATGAAGACGCCTCGCTCCCGGCTCTCCTTGCGAGTGAGAGGGACGAGCTTTGCCAGCTCCGCATCGCTCAGCCTTTCCAGCAAGGAGAAGGGGCACAGATCCTCTACGCTAACAAGCATACCAATCCCCCAAGAGTGTGTAAAGCGCAAAAATCAAAGTCACGTTTTACTTCTTAACTTTTATCAGGTCCTCGCGCACGATTCTGCGCGGGCCGCCGTCGCGGCTTGTGCTCCAATCCTTAGGCGGCTGGATCTCCTCCAGCAAGTGCAATTGCCCCTGCGCTTTCAGGCGCTCGTAGATGAGATGCCAGGCGCAGTCCACGTTGGGGTCTACTTCGCAATGGCCGTTCTGGGAGCCACCGCAGGGGCCGTTGAGCAGGCTCTTGGCGCAGCGGGCGATGGGGCAGATGCCGCCGGTGAGGTGCAGGATGCAATTGCCGCAGGCCTGACAGCGCTCGGCCCAGATACCTTGCTCGACGGGCAGGCCCAGGAAGCTGGTGTTGAGCGCCGGGGCCACCCGCACCTGGGGAAAATGCTCGACGATGGCCTGCACGCCGATGCCGCAGGCCAGGGAGAGGATCAGGTCGTAATTGTCCACCCGATCCCCGATTTCGTCCAGGAACTCCCATTCGCACTGCCGCTGCACGGTGACCTCGTCGAAGGTCTTCTCCTGGCCATCGAGGCGCGTGGCCATGCGCAGCAGGGAGGCCAGGATGGCCGTCTCCTGCTCGCCGCCGGCAAAGCAGACGGCGACGCACGTGCCGCAGCCGACCAGCAATATCCGCTCGTACGGCGCGACGATGGCTTTGAGTTCATCTATGGGTTTGCGTTCAGCAATGATCATGATCTACTCCGATGCGATAACGCATGATCACTTTGCTCTCCGATGGACGGGCACATTCCACGAACCCCGCCCTTCCACGGCCGCCCGGATGAGGGCCAGGGTCAATCTTCTCCTTGCTGCAAAGACATCGTGGATCTTGCTAATGCTATAACCGCACTTGTCATGCTGAGGCCCCTCTCCTTCGTTTCACTCAGGACATGGTTTGGGCCGAAGCATCTTGTTTCCCGACGCGAGACGCTTCGCTGGTGGCCTGGGAGGCCGCAATCTGGCCGTCAGACCCGCTCAGCGTGACATGGCAGCGAAGCGCTGTTGTAGTACTAATCAGAAACTTGCCTGTCATTGCGAGCCGAAGCCCTGAGCAAAGCGAAGGGGCAGCGAAGCAATCTCCGACTCGGGA
>JARYMM010000083.1 GCA_029907105.1 Anaerolineae bacterium
GCGAGCAATAGTAGGACAACTGCTCGCAGTTGTCCTACTACCAACCGCACAGGTGGAAATGGTCCAGGCATCTATTTCGAGGTAGTCCCCATGCCGGGCGCTGCTCCGCATCCCAATGGCTGAAAATGGGTTATTTTCATACCAGGAGATTGCTTCGCCTTCGGCTCGCCATGACATTTCCAAAAAACTGAAATGCACCCCGTCACCTCCCATCCGTCTTGCCGGTTTGCTGTCTCGCTGTCTCGCTGACTCGCTGTCTCGCTGTCTCGCTGGCTCGCTGACTCGCTGACTCGCTGGCTCGCCCCCCCACCATCTGCACAAAGTTGCGCAGCAGCGTCAACCCCACCTCCTGGCTCTTCTCCGGGTGGAACTGGGCAGCGAAGAGGTTGCCGCGCCCCACGACCGAGGCGAACTCCAGGCCGTAGTCCGTCGTGGCCAGCACGATGGATTCGTCGGCGGGGAGGACGTAGTAGGAATGGACGAAGTAGGCGTAGCCGCCATCGGGCACGCCGGCCAGAAGCGGGCTCTCCCGCCGGATATGGAGCTGGTTCCAGCCGACGTGCGGCACCCTCAAAGGGGCGGAGGGGCAGGGGAGCAAGGGAGCAGGGGGGCCATCTTGCACCTCGTTCCCCAGTGGTGACTGCTCAGCTTGCTCGGCCTGGACCGCCAGGTCCAGGCCCAAAGCAGCTTGATTCGGCTGGTATCCGGCCAGCCGAACCGCCGGACATGGCTGTCCGGCGGGGGCCTGAATAGTTACCCCCGGCGTAGATGATGCGAAACGAACTACCCGGCCGGGGAGGAGGCCCAGCCCCTGATGATGGCCCATCTCCTCGCTTTCCTCGAACAGAAGCTGCATGCCCAAACAGATGCCCAGGAGCGGCTTGCCGGCGGCGCTCTCTCGCCGCAGCGGCTCGACCAGGCGGCGGTCATGCAGGTTCTGCATGGCATCGCCGAAAGCGCCGACCCCGGGCAGGATCACGCCCCGGGCTGCCTTCAGCGCTTCCGCTTCGGCGGTGATCGCCGCCTGACCGCCCACCCGCTCGATCGCCTTCTGCACGCTGCGCAGGTTGCCCATGCCGTAGTCCACGATCGCAATCATACTGCGACCTCCCTTGGTTACAGGACACCTTTGGTTGACGGAACTGCTTCACGGCGCGGGTCGAGGCGCGTGGCCGCCTCCAGCGCCCGGCCCAGGGCCTTGAACAGCGCCTCCGCCTTGTGGTGGTCGTTGCGCCCGTAGAGCACCTGGGCGTGCAGGCTCATCCGTGCGTGCATGGCCAGCGTCTCCAGGAAGTGGATGATCAGGTCGCTATCCACCGCCCCCAGGCGTGGCGCGGCGAACGCGGCCTCCACGACGGCGTAGGGCCGGCCGCTCAGGTCCACCACCACGCGGGCCAACGCTTCGTCCATCGGCGCATAAGCGTGCCCCATACGCACGATGCCCTGCCGCTCGCCCAGGGCCTGGTCCAGCGCCTGCCCCAGGGCGATGGCCACGTCCTCGACGGTATGGTGCTCGTCCACCTCCAGGTCGCCCCGCGCCCGCAGTTCCAGATCAAGAAGCCCGTGCATGGCGAGTTGGGCCAGCATGTGGTCGAGGAACCCCAGGCCGGTCTGCACCTGATAACGCCCCTGACCGTCCAGCGCCAGGGTCACTTCGACGGCGGTTTCCTTCGTCTTACGCATCACTTGCGCTTTGCGCTGTTCCTCGTCCATTGCCTTACCTCGCCAGACGAAGGACGAAGCAATTCGGCGTTCGTCTTTCGTCGTTGGTCCTTCGTCGTCATAACTCCCACAACACTCTTAGCAACGCCTCGTTCTGCTTCGGCCGCCCCACGCTGATGCGGATGTAGCCCTCCAGCCTGGGCTCGGAGAAGCTGCGCACCAGGATGCCCTGCCCGGCCAGGGCCTCGGCCACCTCCTGACCGCTGCGGCCGCGCAGGCGGCAGAGGATGAAATTGGCCTGGCTGGGGATTGGCTCCAGCCAGGGGATGGCGGCCAGCGCCGCCTGCAGCCGCTCCCGCTCGGCGACCAGGCGGGCCACGTTGGCTTGCACCGTTTCCAGGTCCTCTAGCGTGGCCAGGGCAGCCACCAGCGCTGCGGCGTTGACGTTGTAGGGGGCGCGGATGCGCTCCAGGCCGTCGGCCAGCTCCGGCGCCAGCAAGGCGTAGCCCAGCCGCAGCCCGGCCAGCCCGGCCCACTTGCTGAAGGTGCGGATGATGATGAGATTCTCGTATTCTGCCAGAAGCGGCAACACGCCCGGCCCGCCGAACTCGATGTAGGCCTCGTCCACGGCCACCATCAGCGGCAGGCGCAGCAGTCGCCGCACCGTATCCTGCGGGATGACCTGTCCGTCCGGATTGCCCGGCGAGGTGAGAAAGAGGAGCCGCGCCCGCCCGTCGCTTTCCCGGACTGCCGCTTCGATGCCCGGCATGTCCAGCGAGAAATCGTCGCCGCGGGGAACCTCCCACACCGGGTGACGGCCCACGTCGGCGAAGAAGCGGTACATGCTGAAGGCTGGTGGGCAGAGGATCACCCCCTGGTCCGGCTCCAGGCAGAGCCGCATCAGCAGGTCAATCAGCTCATCGGAGCCGTTGCCCAGCACCACCTGCTGCGGACTGACGCTGGCGTAGCGGGCCACTGCCTCCCGCAGTGGCCGGTAATCGGGATAGAGATGGTACCCGGCGAACTCGGCCAGCGCCTGGGCCACGCGCGGCGATGGGCCGAAGGGGTTCTCGTTGGCATCCAGGCGGATCAGTTGCTCTACGATGTGGGGCCGAATCAACCAGGAGCTTGAATGGTATAATTTGTCTGGCATGGCGGCGAATGGTATAATTGAATACAAGATGACAGAGACAGTGATTTCTACGGTGCAGTGATGGAAGATCGGCATTGGGGTGACTACGCCGAGTTGGAAGCCCTGAATGAGGCCATCGCAGAGCGCGACCTGAACCGCGCCGAACGGTTTGTGAACTACATAGAGCATCGCCTCAGGGATTTGGGAGCACTATGAATGTTCTGACTCACTTGTGTCCCCGCGAGATCACAGCGTTGAACGTTTGCGTGCAGTTGATGCCTTAAGCGCTCAGCCTGCTCTCATCTGCACCGCTGCGGCGTGGGCGGTGAGCCCCTCGGCGCAGGCCAGGGCCTGCGCCGCCGCAGCCAGCCTGCGCACCGTCGTCTCCGCCGGGGCGAAGAGGCTGGTCACCTTCAGGAAATCCCGCACATGCAGCGGCGAGGCGAAGCGGGCCGTGCCTCCTGTGGGCATGGCGTGGCTGGGGCCGACGATGTAATCGCCCAGGGCCTCCGCGGCCCATTGGCCCACGAAGACCCCACCGGCGTTGCGCACCCGCCCCAGAAGCGGCCAGGGATCGGCCACCGAGAGGCAGAGATGCTCCGGCGCGGCCTCGTTGGCCAGGTCCAACGCCTCGTCCAGGTTGGCGACGACGATGATCGCCCCCTGCCCGCCCAGCGCCTCGGCGATGGTCTCCGCCCGCTCCAGCGCCGGGAGCTGCCTTTCCACCTCCGCCTGCACCGCCTGTGCCAGGCGCGGCGATGTCGTGATCAGAAGCGCCGTGGCCAGAGGGTCATGTTCGGCCTGGGCCAGCAGGTCGGCGGCGGCCAGCGCCGGATTCGCCGTCTCGTCGGCGATGAGCAACGTCTCGGTGGGCCCGTAGAGGCCGTCAATCCCCACGTCGCCGTAGACCAGTTTCTTGGCCAGGGTGACGAAGAGCCCCCCGGCGCCGACGACCTTGTCCACGCGGGGGACACTCTCCGTGCCGTAGGCCAGGGCGGCCACCGCCTGCGCCCCGCCCAGCAGGAACACCTGCTCCAGCCCCACCACCCGCGCCGCGGCCAGGATGGCCGGCGAGCCTTTGCCCTCGGGGCCGGGCGGCGTGGTGACCACGATTTCCTCCACCCCCGCCACCTGGGCCGGGATGACGGTCATCAGCAGCGAGGAAGGGTAAGCGGCGCGGCCGCCGGGCACGTAAACCCCCACCCGCCGCAGCGGGCGGAGCAGTTGCCCGAGCGCGCCGCCCTCCTCGTCCCACTCCAGCCAGGAACGGCGTGGCTCGCGCTCGTGGAAAGCGCGGATGCGGTCGGCGGCCAGATGCAACGCCTCGCGCAGCGCCGCCGGCGTGGCCTGGTAGGCGGCTTCGATGGCGGCAGCGTTGGCGGCGAAGGCGTCCAGCGACACGCCGTCAATGCGGCGGGTGTAGTCGCGCAGCGCTGCGTCCCCTCGCTGGTGCACGTCGGCCACGATCTGGGCCACGGCCTCCTGCGGCGAGAGCTCCCGGCCGAAGAGCTCCCCCAGCCGGGCGCGCAGGGCCGGCGTCGGCGGCGGCTCCGTCGCCGCCCGCAGCCGGGCGATGTGCTCCCGCCCCGCTGCCACCCCCTCAACGATGCGCATGGTCTGGCTCATTCTCCCGCTCCCCTCCCCCTGAGCTCCCCTGAGCCTCCTTGAGTTCCCCTGAGTTCCCCTTGGCTGCTCCTGGAAACTGGAAGGAACTCAGAGAAACTTCTTCTGGCAATCCGCCGTGAGCATTTGCTCCCCTGCTCCCCTGCTCAACTCGATGGCCGAAAGCAGGCGGCGGATCTCCGCCAGCCGCAGCCGGTGGGCGACGCGGTTGACGATCACCGTGGCCTGGCATGTCATGATCTCCGCCAGTTCCACCAGGCCATTCTCCTGCAGTGTGCGGCCGGTCTGCACCACGTCCACCAGCAGGTCGGCCAGGCCGACGCGGGGGGCCAGCTCGATGGCTCCGGTGAGGGGGATGATCTCGGCGGAGATGCCCTGCTGCAGGAAGTAGGCCCGCGCCAGGCGCGGGTATTTGGTGGCCACGCGCACGCTGCTGACCAGCCGGAAATCGCGCCCCTGCTGGTGGGGGGCTCCGGCCAGCACCAGCCGGCAATGGCCGAAGCCGAGGTGCAGCGGCTCGTACACGTCGCGGCCGCTTTCCCGCAGCACGTCCTGGCCGACGATGCCCAGGTCGGCCGCGCCATACTCGACATAAACAGGAACGTCGTCGGCCCTGGCCAGCAGGAAGCGCAGGTCGGCCGCTGGCTCGTCCACCAGCAGTTGGCGGGAGCCGTTGCCGACGGCGCAGGCATAACCCAGGCGCTGGAAGAGGGCCACGCTCGGTTCCAGCAGGCGGCCCTTGGGCAGGGCCACGGTCAGCCGTTCCACGTCTTCATCTCCTCCAACAACCGATGGGCGGTGACGGCTCGTTCGCCCTTCTCGTCGCCCAGAAGCCAGGAGCGGCCATCGTCCTGGCAGCGCAAGACGTGACGGCAGCCCTGGCGGCGGGCGTGGGCCAGCAACTCCTCCCCCTGGCGGCCCAACACGTCCATCTCGATGCGATAGCCTTCCTGACGCAGCCGTCGCACCAGACCCAGGCAGGCGGGGTGGTCGCAGCCTTGCACGACCAGGTGGGGGGCCGGCCAGGGGGGCTGAGCCTGGGGTGTCTGGACGAGCAGGGCCCGCTCGATGCCCAGGCCAAAGCCCACGGCGGCCAGAGGCCGTCCGAACTGGCCGATGAGTTCGTCGTAGCGGCCGCCGCTGAGGAGCGGCCAGCCCAGGCCGGGGGCCACGCCGCGGAAGGTGATGCCCGTGTAGTAGTCCATGCCGCGCACTTCGCCCAGGTCGAGGATGACGTGCCCGGCCACGCCGTGGGCCTCCAGCAGGCGGTAGACCTGGGCCAGCCTCTCCGCCGCTTCCGCCACCGCGCCGCCGAAAGCCATCGCCTCTTGCAGCACCTCCAGGCTGCCGATCAGGTCGGGCAGGCCGGCGAGCAGGGCCCGCCGGGGGCCGGCCAGGCCGGCGGCGTCCAGCGCTAGCCTCAGGCGGGCGGGGTTGCGCTGGTCGGTGGCCTGGCGGATGCGCTCCAGGTCGTCCGGCGGCAGGTCGGCGGTGAGCGCCCGGAAGAGGGCCATCTGTCCCAGGTTGATCTGGAAGTCGCGCACTTCCAGGGCCTCCAGGGCGGCCGCGGCCAGGGCCACCACCTCGGCATCGGCGGCGGGGGTGTTGGCCCCGATGAGTTCCACGCCGGCCTGGGTGAACTCCCGCTGGCGGCCCACCTGCGGCTCCTCGTAGCGGAAGACGCTGCCGATGTAGAAGCAGCGCAGGGGCAGCGGCTGGTCGAAGAGCTTGGTGGCGGCCATGCGTGCCACCTGGGTGGTGAAATCGGCGCGCAGGGCCAGGGTCTGCCCTTCCCGGTCGAAGAAGCGGTACATGGCCTGGCGCAGCTCGGGGCCGGCCCCCACGGCCAGGGTGTCGTCGTACTCGAAGGTGGGCGGGATCAGCTCGCCGTAGGCCCAGCGGGAGAAGAGGTCGCGCAGCGCGGCCTCGGCCTGGCGGCGGCGGGCTGCCTCGCCCTGAAAAAGTTCCTGCACGCCGTGGGGGAGATGCCCACGCAGGGTCTGTCTTTCGGTCACCGGTGTCCTCTGTTTGCTCCTGCCAGGTTGTCCAGTCCGGCGGGAAGGCGGTGGACTTGACAGTCCACCGCGAGCTTCCAGACGGTGATAACAAAAAAGACCGGTCGCTTGACCAGTCTTTGAGGATGAGGCCCGGCAGCACGGTGCGCCGCCGCCGGCGCGTCGGGTCTCATCCTGTGCTCCTATGATGATGGATGGGAAGCCAAAGGACAGTCTCCATACCTGCCAGGACTTGAGACAGCGATTCCTTCAATGAGGGGCGTGTCTGATGCACATCAATTGTTTTGGTAGACATAGCAAATTCTCCCTGGCAAAGCAACCCTCTAACTCGACAATGTTAGATTAGTCATTGCGAGCGGAGCACCGCACGGGTTTCGCGGTGCGGAGCGAAGCAATCCCCTTCGCAAAGCAAGAGATTGCTTCGTCGCAAACCCCGCTCCTCGCAATGACTGGCGAAATGTAACATTGTCGAGCTAATATGATAGCATGAAATGGTAAAACTGTCAAAAGCCTTCGTGTGCCTCTTTATAGTGCTGGAGCTCTGCTCCAGCACCAGCAGAGCTGGTGCATTCCAGAGGTCATTACGGCGCTGGTGTGGCGGGCAGCGGGATTTCCGCCGACACCCGGGTGCCCTGCCCCGGAGAGGAATGGATGCGGAAGCGGCCTCCCACCGAGGCCACCCTCTCCCGCATGCCCAGAAGCCCGATCCCCCGTTCCGCCGGCTTGCGCCGGGCAAGGCTCTGCATGTCGAAGCCACGGCCGTTGTCTTCGATGGAGGCATAGACGGTGCCATTGTGCCGCTCCAGACGGATGTGCACCTGGCTGGCCTGGGCGTGTTTGGCGATGTTGTTCAGGGCCTCCTGCACCAGGCGGTAGAGCACGGTCTCCACCTCCGGCGGCAGCCTCTCCTCCAGGCCGACCATCTCCAGGGCGACCTCCAGGTCGACTCTCCTGGCATAACGGTTCACGTGCCAGCGCAGGGCGAAGGGCAACCCCACGTCGTCCAACATGGAAGGCCGCAGGCTGCGCGACATCTCCCGCACTCGCTCCAGCGTCTCGTCGGCCAGCATCAGGGTCTCCTCCAGTTGCTCTCTGACCGTCGGGCTGGCCTCGGCGGGCAATTGCTCTTTCATCGTCGCCACGTTGATGCGTATCGCCGTCAGAGACTGGCCGATCTCGTCGTGCAGTTCCTGGGAGATGTGTTTGCGTTCCTCCTCCTGGGCGTGCATAAGCTGGGCCGACAGCCTTTGCAGCTCTTCCCGGTGCGTGGTGACGGCCTCCAGGAGGCGGGCGTTCTCCAGGGCGATGGCTGTGGCGTCGGCCAGGGCCTCCATGAGCTGTCTGTCGCCAGGACCGAAGGCGTCGAGGTGCTCGCTCTCGGCGTTGAGCACGCCGATGACCCGGCCGGCCACCTTGAGGGGCACGCACAGCTCGGAGCGGGTCGCAGTTCCACCGTTGACGTAGCGCGGGTCCTGGCTCACGTCGGGCAGGGTGATGGGCTGGCCGCTGCGGGCCACGGCCACGGTGATGCCCCGTTCGCCGTCCAGGGGCAAAGACGGTATCTCCGGTGCCTGCGGGCCCAGGGTGTGCGCCCACAGCACCAGCCTGTTCTGCTCCTCATCCACCAGCCACAGGCCGCAGATGGGGAAGCGGAGCACCTGTTGGGCAGCGTCCACCACTGATTGGGCGATTTCGGCCATGTCTCTGGTGAGCACCAGCTTCTGCCCCAGGGCGTGGATGGTGTTCAGCCGTTCCTCCAGTTGTCGGCGCTCGGTGATATCGCGGCCGATGCCCACCAGGCCCACGACCTGTCCCTGGCCATCGCGCAGGGGCACCTTGGTCGTGGAGAGCCAGCCCTGCCCGCCGGTGGCCATGTCCATGAGCGGTTCTTCGCGGTTGATCAGCGGCCGGCCGGTGCGGATAACGGTCTGTTCGTCGGCCAGGAATTGGGCGGCCAGGTTCTGGGGATAGAAGTCGAAATCGGTCTTGCCCAGGAGTTCATCTGGCTTGGCCGCGCCCATGAGGCGGGTCACTGCCGTGTTGGCGGCCAGGAAGCGGCCGGCGGTGTCTTTGACGTAGATGGCATCCGGCAGGTTGTCTATCAGCGTGCGCAGCAGGTTGCGTTCGGCCGCCAGCGCTTCCTGGGCCTGTTTCTGGTCCTCGAGCACACCCAGCAGCACCCGGCGCGATTGGTTGGCCGTCTCCAGCGCGGCGCGCAAGGCTTCCTCCGTCTGCTGACGTTCCTGCCGTATGCGTTTCTCTTCTAGCGCGTGCCGCACTGCCAGGCCCAGACGCGCCGGGCGGTCTTTGAGCACGTAGTCGTAGGCCCCCTGGCGCATGGCGTCTACGGCCGCCTCTTCGCCGATACTGCCGGAGACGATGACGAAGGGGATGTCCAGGCCGCGCTGGCGCAGGAGCTGCAAGGCGCGCAGGCCACTGAAGTGCGGCAGACGCCAATCGGCCAGGATCAGGTCAGGGGGCGGTTCGAGCGCCGCCAGGTACTCCGCCTCGGTGCCGACGAGTTGCCATTGCGGCCGGAAGCCCTCTTCCACGAGCCGCAGGACCATCAGTTCGGCGTCGTCGGGGTTGTCTTCGACGATCAGCACGCGCAAGGGTGTGGTCATAGGGTCACCTTTCTGGCATCGGCGGGGCCTCGTTCAGGAGCAGCCAGTACAGCCCCAACTGCCGCACGGCGTCGGCAAAGCGGTGGAACTCCACCGGCTTGCGCACGTAGCTGTTGGCCCCCAGCCGGTAGCTGGCCACGATGTCCTCCTCTTTGCTGGAGGAGGTCAGCACCACCACCGGGATCAACTCCGTGCGCGGGTCGGCGCGCAGCCGCTGCAGCACCTCCAGCCCGCTCAGTTTGGGCAGCTTGAGGTCGAGCAGGATGAGCGTGGGTTGGCGCGAGGGATCGCGGCCGGCGTATTGGCCGGTGCCGAAGAGATAGTCCAGCGCCTCCACACCGTCGCGGGCGACGACGACCTCGTTGGCAATGTTGCTGTCCTCGAGCGTCATCAGGGTCAGCTCCTCGTCGTCGGGGTTGTCTTCCACCAGCAGGATGATCTTCTCGTTCATTCTGTGTCTCCTTTCAGGCTTCCGAAGCCTCCAGGACTTCGCGAGTCTAACCTCCCAGTGTGAAATAAAACGTCGCCCCCCGATTCACTTCCGCCTCGACCCACACGCGTCCGCCGTGGCGGGTGACGATGCGCTGCACGATGGCCAGGCCGATGCCCGTGCCGGGGAATTCGTGTTGGCTGTGCAAGCGTTGGAAAGGAGCAAAGAGCCTGTCGGCGTAGGCCATGTCGAAGCCCACGCCGTTATCACGGACGAAGTAGACAGGGCCCTCATCTCCGACCCCTCTGCCAGGGGGAGAGGGGGCCCTCACCCCCGACCCCTCTCCCAGAGGGAGAGGGGCCCTCACCCCCGACCCCTCTCCCAGAGGGAGAGGGGAGGAGGGGAGGAGGCCGAACTCAATGATAGCACATTCTCGCCCGCCTGTAAACTTCCAGGCGTTGCCCAGAAGGTTTTGCAGGGCCAGCCGCAGCAGGAGCGGGTCGCCTTGCGCGGCCAACCCGTCGGCGATGACCCACTCGACCGGCCGCTGCGGGTTCTGGGCTTGCAGTTCGGCGGCGACCTCCCGCGCCAGGGTGCTCAGGTCCACCCGCTGATAGCGCATCTCCTGGCGGGTGATGCGGGAGAGATCGAGCAGGTCGTTGATCAGGTCTCCCATGCGCTGCGAGGCCGCCTGGATGCGCTCCAGGTAGTGTCGGCCCTGCTCGTCCAGGCGGTCCCGGTATTGGGAGAGCAGGGCGGCGCTGAAGCCGTCCAGGGCGCGCAGGGGGGCGCGCAGGTCGTGGGAGACGGAGTAGGCGAAGGCCTCCAGTTCTTTGTTGGCCGCCTCCAGTTCGGCGGTGCGCTGGCGGACGCGCTGTTCCAGCTCGATGTTCAGGCGGCGGATTTCCTCCTGCGCTGCTTTCTGGTCTTCCACCACGCTGAGCAGGGCGCGGCGCGATTGCTCGGATTCGGCCAGCAGTCGTTGCAACTCGGCATGGGTTGCCTGAAGTTGCTCTTCCGCCCGCTTGCGCTCGGTGATGTCGCTGCAAACGCCGATCATTTTGTAGGCGTTGCCTTCGCCATCCCACACCGCCTCGCCCTTATCGGTCCAGTACCTGAACGTTCCGTCCTTGCAACGCACGCGATATTCCTCGACGTAAGGGGCGCCGGCCTTGAGATGTCGGTCGAGCGTCGCCATCACGCGGTCATGATCGTCCGGATGGATGATCCCTTCCCACGCCTCAATCGTTCTGGGGAATTCGCCCGGGGCATAGCCGAGCAGTTCGTCAATCGCGCCGAACCAATCCAGTCTGCCGTTGGCGATGTCCCACTCCCAGATCAAATCGCTGGCGCTTTGGGCGGCGAGGCGAAAGCGTTCTTCCGAAGCGCGCAATGCCTGGGCTGTCTCGGCCTGTTGGCGATAGTAACGCACACTCTGTTGCCGCCAGAGCGAGGCCAGTCCGGCGCCGGATGTGGCCATGAGCGCGCCAAAGAAAACCACCGTCTGCCACAGCCGTTGGTGCAGCGGGGCGTACACTTCGGCGGCGTCCACACGCGCCGCCAGAAACCAGGGCGAGCCGGGCACGGGGTGCACAGCGGCGATCACCGGCACGCCGCGATAGCTCACCCCTTCCACGATGCCCTCACGTCCCAGCGCAGCCTGGACGGCCGGGCGTTCCGTATTCTCCAGGGAGACGCGCAGGTTGAGGGCGGTGTTGGCCTGGAAGCGGAGCTCATTGAGGTACAGGGCCTCATCTCCCTCGCGGCGGACGAGCACGGTTTCGGCGCTGGCGCTGGGGACGGGCCACTGCTGGATAAAGGGGTAGAGATACAGGCCTGGGTCAATGCGCAGGACGAGAACGCCCAGAGGACGGCTGTCTTGCTCTGCATAGATGGGGACGAGAAGTGACAGGTAGATGGGGCCATCGGCGCTGTGGCGGTGGAAGTCCAGAAAAGTCACCTGCCTCGCGCTCAGGGCGGCGGTCACCTCCCGGGTCAGGTGCGCGGCGACCGGCTCGGGCGTGGCGGGAGATGACATCCGCTCCACGCCGTCCACATCCAGCAGAAAGACCCGCTCATAATCGTGCGCCCGGCGCAGCGAATCCAGCCAGGCCTGCATCTGTGCCTGGGCCTGGGTATCGGCGGGATTTTCCAGATAGCGTTCGGCCAGCGCGGCGAAGAGGGGGTTCTGGCCCACGGCCTGGGCATCTCCCAGCCGCTCGGCGCGCCAGTTCACCAGCTCGTTGACCTTGAGTTCGGCAATGGCGGACAACTGGCTCTCCGCCTGGGCGCGGAACTGGCGCTCGTAGTTTCGGTAGGAGAGATAGCCCAGCGCGGCGATGCCCGCGGCCATCACGGCGAAGATAAGCAGGAACACGGCCAGGGAGCGCTGCGTCTGTTTTTTCACCGCCTGTGTGGGCGGGTAGTATTCCAGCGTGGACATGGGCTCTTCCCCTATCGGTTTGCGTGTTGGTGCCATGTCATTGCGAGTTGGCCATGGCGCGGCCCGCCATTCTAAAGGACAGAAACTTCCTGGTGTCATTGCGAGGAGGCGG
>JARYMM010000084.1 GCA_029907105.1 Anaerolineae bacterium
CGGCCACGGCCAGCCGCTTCTTGTCCACGCTCGCTTTGGCCGCGGCCAGCTTCACGGCGTCCACGCCCTTATCCAGCCCGGCACGCTTCTCCCGCGCTTCAGCCAGGGCCACCTCCGCCTCGGCCACGGCTAACCTGGCCCTGGCCAGCTCCAGCTCGTCCACCCCCGCCTGCGCCTCCGCCAGCGCCTCCTGCGCTTTCTGCAGCTTCTCCTCGGCCCGACGCACCTGCTGGCGAGCATTCAGCAGATTGATCTCGGCCTGCGTCTCGGCCCTGAGCACGGCATCCTGGGCGTCCAGCAGGGCGTTGTAGGCCACCCGCAACCGGTCCTGATAATAGGCATCCGAATAGGTTTCGTTGGCCAGCCGCGTGTATTCCGCCGAGCGCTTGGCCTCTGTTTCCCGCAGTTTATACAACTCGTCGGCGCTAGCGCTGTCGGCTTCCAGCTTGCTCAAGTCAGTCTGGGCCTGCATCAGATCAAGCCGGGCATTGGCCACGTCGGATTGCAGGTCGGCGATGTCCGGGTTGAGCAAATCGCTGAGGTCCTTTTCTGCCTGCTGCAGATTGAGCTGCGCGCGGGCCACGGCCAGATCGGCCTGGGCAATCTCCAGCTCAGTGACCGGCGTTTGCAGGTCGGCCAGCACCTCCTCGGCCTCCTGCAACTCGCTCCTGGCCTGATCGAGGGCCTGTTGATAGGGTGACGGATCAATGGTGGCCAGTATCTGCCCTTCCTCGACTACGTAGCCGGGTTCAACGTCCAACGTCAGCAGCATCGTGGTGCCTGAGGCCCGATGGAAGTACAGGTCCTCCTGCTGCACGGCATACAGCTCGCCCACCACGCTGATGCTGGCGCTGAGGTCGCCTCGCTGCACTGCCACCACCTGGGTGAAACCGTCCGTGGCGGCACCGGCGGCCGGCGCAAGGCGGGTCTGATAGAGCCAGAAGCCCCCGCCCCCGACGGCGATGACCACGGCCAAAACGATGAGTGCACGCATCACCGATTTCATGGTGCCTTTCCCCTGTTTACTGGCCACTTCCCGAGGCTGGAGGAGGCCCGCCGGGAGCAAAGCGGCCCGCCGGCGCCACCTGCACGGAGCGCGCCGTGATGCTTCCGTCCTCGTTCTCGCTGCCGGAGACAATCACCTGCTCGCCCGGCTCAAGCTCTGCCACCGTCACCGAGGCATACTTCTCGATCAAGGTGGTCTCGGTGACCTGAACGCGGGTCTGTTGACCCTCGAAGTTCGTGATGATAAGGGTATCCCCGTTGATCTCTTCGATCTGGCCGATGAGCCCCCCGCCCTGCCCGCCAAAGCGGGCAAAGCCCCCCTGGCCCGGCTGCGCCTGCGGCGTGCCGGTACCCGCCTGAGCCCTCTGCTGGCCGAACTGGGCCAGGCGCTGTCGAAACGCTTCAGGTAGCTGGGCGAGAGCCTGTTGCTTGCCGTAGAGCGTGCCGCCGTAAAAGCTGCCTCCGACCAGGATCAGCACAACGATGACCCCCAGGACCACACGCAATGTCCGGCT
This sequence comes from Anaerolineae bacterium, assembly GCA_029907105.1. Lineage (GTDB taxonomy): Bacteria > Chloroflexota > Anaerolineae > UBA3071 > UBA3071 > JARYMM01. The sequence goes on from JARYMM010000084.1 coordinate 1,521, forward strand.
CATGTGAGAACACCTCCTTGATCAATCTGCCGATTTGCTGATTTACCGTAACTGCCTACCTTCGGCCTTGCAACGTGAGATATAGCGGTGGGCTGGCGTCATTGCGAGCCCCGAAGGGGCGAAGCAATCTCCTGTTTCGATTCCAGGAGACTGCTTCGCTTCGCTCGCAGTGACAGGGTAGGTAGTTACGATTTACCATTGTTCACCAGATGGCGAGCGTTACGGGCATACATATGCTCGCCGGCCTGGCGCGGATTCTTGACCGGATCATCGCCCACGACCAGGCCATCGTGCAGGCGGATGATGCGCCGCGTGTGCTCGGCGATGTCCGGTTCGTGGGTGACCAGGATGATGGTGATCCCCTGCTCTTCGTTCAGTTGCTGGAAGATGCGCATGATTTCGGCGCCGGCCTTGGAGTCGAGATTGCCCGTGGGCTCGTCGGCCAGGATGATGCTTGGTTCGTTGACCAGGGCGCGGGCAATGGCCACGCGCTGCTGCTCGCCACCCGATAACTCATTGGGGCTGTGGTGGATGCGATCGCCCAACCCGACCATTTCCAGGGCCTCCAGGCAGCGTTGGCGGCGATTCCACACCCCACCGTAGATGAGCGGCAGTTCGACGTTGGCCAGCGCCGACGTGCGCGGCAGCAGATTGAAGGTCTGAAAGACAAAGCCGATGCGGCGGTTGCGCACGTTGGCGAGCTGACGATCGTTCATACGGCCCACATCCTGCCCTTCCAGCCGGTACACGCCGCTCGTGGGCACATCCAGTGCCCCCAGGATGTTCATGAGCGTGGACTTGCCGGAGCCCGAAGCGCCCATGATGGCTACCAGCTCGCCCGGATGCACCTGCAAGGAGACGCCGCGCAGCGCGTGCACCTGCACCTGGCCCATCTGATAGACTTTGGTGACATTCTCAACTTCAATGAGAGGATGGTTGCTGCTCATAAGACTAACCCGCGTTTGCTGATTTGCCGTAACGGCCTACCTTCGGCCTTGCAAGGTGAGATATGGCGGTGGGTTGGCGTCATTTGCGCTTGTAGTACTAAGCGGCCTGGCCATACGCTGCGCCGCTGCCTGTCTTCGTTTCTCACTCCGCATGACCAGTATAGCAGGTATTTGTGGAGATTTTGTGGAGGCGAGGTGAGGGAATCGCGAACTCCAGGGGCACAAATGTCAGGGCCCTGAAACCCGCACCCTGCCTACCACGATCCCCGCATCGCTGAGGCCAACCCTCAGCCGATCACCGCTGGCCGCCAGGTACAAACCTACCTCGATCTCATAGACCCCAGATGGCGTCTCAGGCGGCAGGGTCAGTTCGTACCGCTCCTCAATGATCTGCCCCGGCTGCCAGGTCGAGGTGGGCATCTGGCCATCGCCAGGTTGCTGATCATCCTGGGCCCAGACCTGGTCCGGCGGCAGCAGCAAATGAGTGAAGACGGTGTAATCTTCGGCCATCGGCGAGAGGGCCTGCCAGTAGAGGGTCAGGTGCAATGTCTCGCCCGGATGCACCAGCCGGCGGTCCAGATCGAAACCCACCAGGGCAAGTTTGCCCTCGAAATCGAAGTAAACGGGATTGGACACTCCCGCCATTCCCTCGGCGGACAGGATGTAAATGCCCGCCAGGTCCACGCTATCGCCCCCATGGTCAGTTTCCAATCGCTCCCCGCTTCCATAGTCGTAAAGGCCGACCAACAGCCGGGCCTGGCAAGGCGCTGGAGCGATGACGGGGATCTGGATAACGTGGCGATCGGAGATCACCGCGCCTGCCGGCCAACGACTGGTGATGCCGTTCCCTCCGGCCGGGTAACTGTCCCTCTGGGCCACGATCAGATCGTGGTCATCCACCAGATGGATGAAAACGCTATAGTCTCGATCCATGGCGGCCAGTGCCTCCCAGTAAAGCGTCACATGCAGCGCTTCCCCTGGCCGCACGTTCTCTTCCCTCAGTTCGTATCCCAGCAGCCGCACCTGACCTCCGAAATCCGCTGCCCGCGGCAGGGCCCGAGAGGGGAGCTCGGCGAGCAGAGGGGGTGGAGCATACGCCGGCACGATGTAGCGGAAGGGAGCCCACACGGCCAGCACAAAGAGAGCGCCGACCAACACCCCGGTCCCTGCCCGTTGCCAGCGATCGGGCAGCCGCCCAACCCCTTGGATCAGACCGGCGGCCAGCAGCACTGAGGCCGCAGAGATGGCCGGGAAAAGCAAACGCCCCTGCGGGTAGCGCTTCTGGCTCCAACCCACCAATCCCGCTACGACGATCAAGCTCCACAGACCAGGCCAGACCAACGTGGCAAGCCCCGCCCGGTCACCCCGACGCAGCCGCCGAACGAATAGAACCCCGAGGCCAAGGACACCGGCAAGGGTCAGCCCGCCATAGACGGCGTAGAGCCAGGGGTCAGCCACCACGTTGAACCAGCCAAAGACGGCCCAGGCAGAGCGGAACACGCCTTCGGCCCGGGCCAGCAACTCCGCCAGATCAGGGCCCTTCGTGCGGGCCGGCAACACGGCGAACATGGCCGTCAGGCCGAGAGGTTCGTCATAAAGGCGCCAATTGCGCCAGTACCACCAACCGGCCACGGCCAGGAAGGGCAGGCCGGCCTGCACTCCCCAGACCATCAGGGCGCGGAACGATCGCCGCCGCCAGGCCATCACAGCCAATACCAGAGCAATGAAAGGAAACAGCAGCAATCCGCTCAGCTTAGAGATGGCTGCCAGCCCAGCCACCAAACCCAGCAGAACCGCTCTCTCCTCCCCCTGGGAGAGAATTGGGGTGAGGGCCGGGGTGAGGGCCAGCGGCAGCGAAAGCCGGAGAGGGCACCTCTTTCTCCCCCTCTCCCCCTGGGAGAGGGTTGGGGGGAGGGCAAGACAAGCTGGCCTGTCCCCCTGCCACCAGATACATACCAACAGCAACGCCACCGCACTGCAAAGAGTGACCAGGTTATCATTGTTCACCGAGGCGCTGATGAAGATGAACTGGGGGTTGAAGGCGACGATCGCCGCCGCCAGCGCCGCCAGAGTGCGCCGCCCGGGGAAGATGGTCAGAGCGATCAGATAAGTGCAGGCTACCGTGGCCACCCCCATCAGCACAGAGAGCAAGCGCACCACATGCGCGGCCAGAACGGTGCCGCGATAGGGAAAAGCCTCCGGCGCACTGTGGGCCACCATGTTCTTGTTGTCTGGAGCATCGGCCAGACCCACAGCGGCGTGAGGGTTGTAACGGATGACCGCTTCGGCGTCGCTGGTGTCAATCCAAAAAGTGAGCCCGGCTCCCAGCAGATAATAAAGAGGCGGCTGGCTTCCCTCCTGATGCCAGGGCATCTCCGCAACCAGATCGCTGACCGGCAACCCGTGGCCTTCGGCCAGATAACGAACATACTCGTAATGCCATACCTCATCCGGCGACTCGAAGATGGGGTTGACAAGACTGTAGGTTACCCCCAGGCCGAGGAAACCAATCAGAATAAGAACGATGGCCGCGTGTCGCTTCATATTATGTCATGTTTCCGCCGTTGATCAAGCAGGAGGCCGATAAGCGCCAGCCCACCGCAAAGCAACGAGACCAACAGGGTAAGGATGTTGACGGCAAAACCGCTGGCGATGGCCGCACGCCTGTCGAAACCCACCAGCATGAACCCCACCGCCCAACCTGCCTCGTGAGCCCCCAGACCACCCACAGTAATGAAAGGAATAGCCTTGGACAGCACGGCGAAGGTGGCCCCTACGATCACCTGCGCGGCGTCCGTCCGCATCCCTGTGGCGGCCAGAAAAGCCCAGAACCAGACAAAAGTGCCCAGCCAGATCAGCAGAGACCACAGCCCGGTCAGAGCGTAGGTGCGTACAGAACGAATGGCCTGGAAAGCCCGCACCGCAGCCCGGCTGACCCGCAGGATAAGAGCGGAAATGGTCAGGGCCTTCAGGCGACGCTGTCCCAGCAGCCGCTCTAGCAACTCCAGAACCCTCTGCCCCAGCCAGGGGATAGCCACCAGCACCGCCATGGTCAAGGTCAGGAACAGGGTCACCGTGAGCACGATCCAGGGAGCGTAGCCAGGCAGGCGAGATAGGGACAAAAGCGCCGTGACCACGAACAACGCGGCCACCGCCAGGACATCGAAGATGCGGGCCACCACCAGCACCGCCGCCGCCTCGCCCGCCGGCATGTCATGTTGCCGCTGCATCATATAGATGAAGGTGACCTCGCCGCCGCGGGAAGGCAGCACATTGTTGAACATACTCAGGGCGAAGGCGATGGCCAGCAGGGTCAGAAAGCGGGCGGGACGGAAGGGGAGCAGATGGGCGAAGCGAAAGGCTCGGAAGATGTTGGTGACCACGTAGCACAGCCCGCCCACGGCCAGCCAGGACGGCGACACGCCGGCCAGCAGCGCGATCACTTCGTTTATCGAGATTTGCGACAGCAACAGGGCCACAAGGCCAACACTGAACAGCAGCGGGAGCATCCTCCTGAGGAAAACGAGGCTCCAACTCAACCGCCGCTCTCTTGTGCCGAGGGCTCCTCTGTCGCCGATCGCTGAGGCGTTGTCCCCTGAGCCTGTGCCAACTCCAGCTTCTTGACCCGTAACAGCACCTCCTCGTTGAGACAGCGGTTGATGGACACCAGGTCAGCCACCAGGCCGATGAGCAGCATCTGCACGCCCAACACCAACAATACCCCGGCCAGCACCACCGACTGGATATGGCCCGTCCCTTCGCCCAGGAAAAGGAAATACAGATAACGGATGGCCAGGGCCAGGCTGGCCATCAGCACTACGGATCCGAAGATGGAAAAGATCCATAGCGGCTTATACATGGTGTAAATGCGCAAAATGGTGGCTGCTGAGCGGCAGCAGTAATCAAGGATACTGCGCACCAGGCGCGACTTCCGGATCGGCCTGTTCACGGTAATGGGCACGTGAGCCAGAGCGATGCCTTTCGCGCCAGCCTGGATGATCGTCTCCAAAGTATAAGTATAATCGGAAATCACATTGAGGGCCAACGCTGCTTCCCGGCTGTAAGCCCGGAAGCCACTGGTGGCATCGGGGACATGGGTGCCAGAGACCTGTCGCACAACCCAACTGCCAATCCGCTGCAGCAGTTTCTTGCCCCACGAGAAGTAAGGGATCGAGTCCGTCTGACGGTCGCCCACCACCATGTCAGCCTGACCGGTCAGAATGGGCTGGATCAGGCGCTCGATGTCGCGGCCCCGATACTGATGGTCGGCATCGGTGTTGACGATGATGTCTGCCCCCAACCTCAGGCTGACATCAAGCCCCGCCGCAAAGGCTGCGGCCAACCCGCGATGCTCTCGCAGGCGGACAACATGATCCACCCCGGCTTCCTGAGCGACCTCCACCGTCCGATCAATGCTGCCGTCGTCTATGACCAGAATCTCGACTTCATCCACTCCAGCGATCTGACGGGGAAGGTCGGCAAGGGTCAAAGGCAATGCATCCTCTTCGTTCCAGCAAGGAATCTGGATGATCAATTTCATCGGTCGGCCATCTATCTCTCATCGGCCGCGACGGTTGCACTGGACTGGCAGATCCAGCCGCTTTGTTGGCCTGCCTACGGCTGACGGGGACGAAAGCCACCAGGGCCACCACCCCGGCCGCCGGGGAAACCACCGAAGCCTGCGCCGGTTACGAAATGGTAAAGCTGACCACCTGGGCACCGATTGAACTTGCGAACGGCGTGACCGAGATTGTTCATGAGAACCTTAGAACGCGCAGCGGGGGGCGAACGTGGTAACACGGTGTCCGCCCCTCGCCGTTGACATACTCACTTCATGTCCGCAACGCGATCAGCTACAGTTGATTGGCGGTAGAGCTGGTAGACCCACCCGAGGTATCGGGAGCCATCCGGCCACGGCCACCAAAGCCCATGGGGCCAAAGCCGCCGAACGGGACTCCCCGGCCGCCACCGCGGAAGCCGCGGAAGCCCCCGGGCATCAACCCCCGGAAACCACCGCAGGTGCTCTCCAACTGCGCCGTCACCTGCTCCTTCATGGTCTCCAACATCCAGTCCGCCTGCTTCTGGGTGATGCGTCCCTTCTCCACAGCCTCGCTCAGGTTCTCACTGTACTCGGCCAGATAGGCGTCGGCAATGGTCTGCGGGTCCACGCCCTTTTCCTTGGCCACCTCGGCGATGCTCTTGCCGTCCTGCAGCTCGGTGAGCAGGTCAGTCAGCGACATGTCCAGCTTATCGGCAGCCACACTGACCAGAGACTCCCCCCAGGGGCCGATCCCCCAGCCAAAGCGGCCAAACCCTTTGCCCATCATGCCCCGGAGGCCAGGGCCAGGGGCCTGCTCCATGCGCCACCGCAGCAAGTCCGCCTGTTCCTGGGTCAGCCAGCCATCGGTCACAGCCTGCTCCAGCACCTTCTCCTGGGCTGTCTCCACGGCCGCATCATACTCGTCCACGCTGATGCCCAGGGCCTCGGCGATGGCCTCGCGCAGCTTCTGGCCGAAGTCGAAAGGCCAGTTCGTCTTGTCATCCGAAGACTGAGCGAAGGCCACAGTGCCCAGAGCCAGCACACCCACCAGGGCGATAAGCCCGGCGAACAAACCGATACGTTTCCAGTTCCTCATATTCTGCTCCTTTCCAGTTGTTTGAGAGTTTTCTTTCGGGTGGTCCCCGACCATCTGTGGAACTCACCCATTTCCCATCTTCAGCATAGCACAAGATTGTGGAAATCTCGTGGAGATGGGGTGAGAGAATGGTGAAATCGCCATTTTGCCCCTTTGACATTTTCCCCGGCCTGGGCTATACTTCTATCGCCAGAGAGGTGAGCAATGAGGCTGCCGGGGAACGTCCCCTGCGCAGCCTTTTCGTTTTCCTGGAGAGGAAGTCATGCACTACCGCCTGCAATGCCTGATGTGCAACGCTCGCTACCCGGCGGATGACCCGCGGGCCCTCTGCGACTGCGGCAGCCTGCTGGACGTGGCACACGATCTGGCCGCGCTGCGAGGGAGCGTGAGCCGCCAGCTCTTCGACAGCCGTCGGGGGGAGTGGGCGCTGCCCTACCGGAGCGGCGTCTGGCGCTACCGGGAGCTGATCCTGCCCGTGGACGAAGCGGCCATCGTCTCCCGGCCCGAGGGCAACACGCCCCTCTACCGCAGCCCGCGGCTCAGCCAGTGGGTAGGGATTGACGACCTGACGCTCAAGCACGAGGGGGAAAACCCCACAGGCTCCTTCAAGGACCGGGGCATGACCGTGGCCGTGACGCAGGCGGTGCGGCTGGGAGCGCAGGCCGTGGCCTGTGCCTCCACCGGCAACACCTCGGCCTCTATGGCCGCCTACGCCGCGCTGGCCGGGCTGCGCGCCGTGGTCTTCATCCCCGAGGGGGAGATCGCCTATGGCAAGCTGGCCCAGGCCCTGGCCTACGGTGCTCAGACCCTGCAGGTGCGAGGCGACTTCGATGCCGCCATGCGGCTGGTGCGGGAGGTCTGCAACGCCCTGGGCATCACCCTGCTCAACTCGCTCAACCCCTTCCGCATCGAAGGGCAGAAGGCCATCATCTTCGAGCTGCTGCAACAGCGGGGCTGGCAGCCGCCCGACTGGATCGTCTTCCCCGCCGGCAACCTGGGCAACACGGCTGCCTTCGGCAAAGCGCTGTACGAATTGAAAGAGGTGGGGCTCATCGCCCGCCTGCCGCGGCTGGCCGCAGTGCAGGCCGGCGGGGCTAATCCCTTCTACCGCAGCTTCCTCGGCGGCTTCCGCCAACGGGAGCGGGTGACCGCCCACACGGTGGCCACGGCCATCCGCATCGGCAACCCGGTCAGCTACGAGCGGGCCGTGCGCGCCCTGCGCTGGACCGATGGCCTGGTCACCGAGGTGAGCGACGGGGAGATCATGGAGGCCAAGGCGCAGGTAGATAGGGCGGGCATCGGCTGCGAGCCGGCTTCGGCGGCGGCGGTGGCCGGGGCGCGGCGGCTGGCAGCGGAGGGGGTCATCCAAGGCGGCCGGGCCGTGGTGGCCATCCTCACCGGCCATCTGCTGAAGGACCCGGGGGCGACCGTGGATTATCACCTGAACCGGCTGGAGGGGATTGAAGCGACCTACGCCAACCGGCCTCGGGTCATCGAGCCGACGCTGGAAGCGGTGAGGGAGGCCCTTGCCGAGAGCGCTTGAAATGCGTGATCCGTGATGCGTGATCCGTGTGATGTGCCATGCATCACGCAACACGCAGTACGATCGCACATCACAGTTCGTTTTCGGGCCTGTTTCGTACATGCAGGAGGACGCGATGATCGTCATGAAATTCGGCGGCACCTCGGTGGGCGGTGCGGAGCAAATCGCCCAGGTAGCGGAGATCGTGACCCGGTTTCGTCAGGGCAATCTGCGCCTCTCATCAGCGGAAGATCACACATCACGCATCACGGATCACGTCCCTGTTATCGTCGTCTCCGCCATGAGCGGGGTCACCGACCTCTTGATCTCGGCAGCGCGCTCGGCGGGGCAGCGGGACGGCGAGACCTTCCGCCAGGCGGCCGGCGAGCTGCGTCGCCGCCATCGGGCTGTGGTGGAAACGCTGGTGGACAGCGCCGGACGGCAGGCTTCCCTGCTCTGGGAGATTGACGCCCTGGTCGGCGACTTCGAGAACCTCTGCCAGGCCATCTTCGTCCTGGGCGAGCTGACGGCGCGCGGCCTCGACGCTGTGGCTTCCTTCGGGGAAAGGCTCTCGGCGCGCCTGGTGGCCGCCGCCCTGCGCGAGCGCGGCGTGCCCGCCCAGGCCGTGGAGGCCACCAACCTCATCGTCACCGACGACAACTACGGAGCGGCCTCCCCGTTGATGGAGGCCACGCGAGAGCGCACGCGGGCCGTGCTGCTGCCCCTCCTCGACGAGGGCACGACGCCGGTGGTGACCGGCTACATCGGCGCTACCGCTGAGGGCACCACGACGACGCTGGGCCGCGGCGGCAGTGACTACAGCGCGGCCATCCTGGGCAGTTGCCTGGATAGCCCCGAAATCTGGATCTGGACGGACGTGGATGGCGTGCTCACCGCCGACCCGCGGGTGGTGCCCGAGGCCCGCACGCTGCCCGAGATTTCCTACGGCGAGGCGGCAGAGCTTTCCTACTTCGGGGCCAGGGTGCTGCATCCCAAGACCATCCTGCCAGCGGTGGAACGGGGCATCCCGCTGCGCATCCTCAACACCTTCAAGCCCGACCATCCGGGCACGCGGGTCGTGGCTGAAGAACAGCCCAACACCTGTGCCGTCAAAGGCATCACCTCCATCAAAGGACTGAGCCTGGTGACCGTCGAGGGGCGAGGGATGATCGGCGTGCCGGGCATCGCCGCCAGGCTCTTCGCCGCCGTGGCCGGGGAAGGCATCAGCGTGCTCATGATCTCCCAGTCCTCGTCGGAGCAGAACATCTGCTTCGTCATCCGGCAAGAGACCACCGCTCAAGCCCTGGCGGCGCTGGAAGCGGCCTTCGAGCTGGAGCGGGCGCGGCGCAACGTGGACCGCATCTGGGCACAGGAAGACGTGGCCATCATCGCCGTGGTTGGCGCGGGGCTGAAAGAGACCCCCGGCGTGGGAGCCAGGGTCTTCGGCGCGCTGGGGACGAGGGGGATCAATGTCATCTCCATTGCCCAGGGCTCATCGAAGTACAATCTCTCCCTGGTCGTCGGGGAGGAAGACGCCGACGACGCCGTGCGGGCTATCCATCAGGACCTGTGGCTGGGGGAGATTCAGGGATGAGGCAATGAGGCAATGGGGCAACGAGGCAACGAGGCCAATGGAGCAATGGGGCAACGAGGCAATGAGGGGACGAGGCAATAAGGCAACGAGGCAATGAGGCAATGAGGGGACGAGGGGACGGGAAATGAAGCGCATCGCACTGCTGCAACTGGGCGTCGGCCGGGTAGGGCTGGCCCTGGTGCGAATGGTGCAGAGACAGCGGCGGCAGATCGAGCAGAGACTGGGGTTGCGGCTGGCCTACGCCGCCCTCGCCGACAGCCGCGGCCTGGCCTGGGCCGAGGAGGGCCTGGACGAGGAGCAGTTAGGCGAGATCGTGCGGGCCAGGGCCGAGGGGCGGGGCATCGCCAGCCTGCGCTTCGGCCAGGCCTGTGCTCCCGCTGGACTGCCCGGTGCTCCCGCTGGACTGCCCGGTGCTCCC
>JARYMM010000085.1 GCA_029907105.1 Anaerolineae bacterium
GCTCATGGAACACCGCCAGCGGCTCCTATGCTACTGTCGGAGGAGGCGGTGGTCACGTCTACTATGACGTTGTTGATGAGGAGGTAAACTTGCTCCCCAACACGGCCAGCGGGGAATGGAGCACCGTGGGTGGCGGCGGTGGCAATACGGCCAGCGGCAAGGCCGCCACCGTCAGCGGCGGGGGCGCGTATTACAGAGGCCGCTATGGGGATTTCATGGCTAACTTCAACACCGCCAACGGGGACTGGAGCACTGTCAGTGGAGGCGGTGGCAATACGGCCAGCGGCTGGGCCGCGACGGTCGGTGGAGGTGGCAGTTATGCTTTCCACGGGCTCGGAACCGTACCGGTCCCTAATACTGCCAGCGGAGACTGGAGCACCGTCAGTGGAGGTGCAAGCAACAGCGCTAGCGGAAGCTACGCGACTATTGCCGGGGGCCACGGCAACGAGGCCATCGCTGACTATGCCACCATCGCCGGCGGCGGCCGTTCCGATCCCGCAAACGCGGCTACGGCCAATCGCGTCACCGACAACTACGGCACGGTGGGCGGCGGCGGCAACAACCAGGCCGGCAATGCCAATGCCAGCACCACAGACGCCATCTACACCACCATCGGCGGCGGCTGGCTCAACGTCGCCAGCGCTCACTACACCACGATCGGCGGCGGAGACCACAACACGGCCAGCGGCAATGATGCTACCATCAGCGGCGGCCACTGGCACACCGCCAGCGGCATTAACGCCACCATCGGCGGCGGCTACCAAAACACCGCCAACGGCGGTGACGCCACCATCGGCGGGGGAGAGGGCAACACTGCCAGCGGCAGTGAGACTACCATCGGCGGGGGCGAGGCCAACACCGCCAGCGGCAGTGACGCCACCGTCGGCGGCGGCTACCAAAACACCGCCAGTGGCTTTGCCGCTACCGTGCCTGGTGGCACGTTCAATACCGCTCAGGGCGACTACAGTCTCGCCGCCGGACGGCGGGCTAAGGCCAACAATAAGGGCTGCTTCGTCTGGGGCGATTCCAGCAGCGCGGACGTGACCTGTAATAACGACAACCGCTGGGTTGCCCGCGCCAGCGGCGGCGTGTACTTCTACACCAACAGCGGCCTCACCACGGGGTCCTATCTGGCCGCCGGCGGCAACTCCTGGAACGCCGTCAGCGACCGGGCGACCAAAGAGAACCTCATCCCGGTGGATGGCCAGACCATCCTGGAGCGCCTGGCCGCCTTGTCGCTGCAGGAGTACAACCTCAAGAGCCAGGATCCCTCCATCCGCCACCTCGGCCCGGTGGCCCAGGACTTCTACGCCGCCTTTGGCTACGGGGAAAGCGACCGGGCCATCAACATGGAAGATGCCGACGGCGTGGCCCTGGCCGCTATCCAGGGGCTGTACCAGATAGTGCAGGCACAGGAGACCCAAATCACTGCCCAACAGCAGCAGATTGCCGACCTGGAAACCCGTCTGGCGGCCTTGGAAGCGAAGTCGGCCAGCCCCGTGCGCTTCGGACTGTGGCCAGGGGCGTTCCTGCTCGGCCTGGGCCTGGTCTTGAGCCTGCCGAAGGGGCGAACGTGGTGGAACCAGCGGCGAAACGGACGCTAGCCAGGAGGACGAGATGAACAAGAGAAAAGCGATAGCGCCAGCAGCGACGCTCCTCTGCTGTCTCCTCCTGGTCAGCGTGGTGCTGGCCCAGGGCTCGCCAACCTGTGATCTGAAGCGGAGCGTCTTGGCCAGCAGCGGCGGCCCCATGCAGTCGGCCCACTATGCCATGAACAGCACGCTGGGCCAGTCGTCGGCTATCGGCCGTTCGGTCAGCAGCAGCTACCGGGCAGGAGCCGGCTACTGGTATGGTGCTTTCACGCCCACACCTACGCCGACGCCCACACCGACGGCCACGGCGACACCGACGCTGACACCGACAGCGACGCCCACGCACACGCCCACCAGCACAGCGACGCCGACGCTCACACCTACGACGACGCCTACGCACACGCCCACCGGCACGGCGACACCCACGTTTACGCCTACAGCGACACCTACGCCAACCCTGACGCCCACAGCCACGCCCTACCGCACTTACCTCTACCTGCCGTTGGTGCTCAAGCGCTGAAGGCGAATGTCGGTAACCCAATGGGTGGTCTGGAGGGGCTCGCCTCTCCAGACCACCCTCGATTCTGCTCCGAAAAACGTCACCTTATGACATTTTTCGCGCTTCGTGGTGGCTTGTCAGGCCATGATCACTGGCATGAACATGTGAGCGCCTCGCGGCAAGTTGCGCACTGGCCCAAATGATGGTATACTGTGGCCAGAATGCTTGTCGTTCAGGAGAATGGGTCATGCAACCATCAACGGATAGCGAAAAGGGACAGAGCTTCCTCGAGTATGCTCTCATGATCGTCCTGATCGCCATCGTCGTCCTGGCCATCCTGCTGATCATGGGCGATGATATCCGTGTATTCGTGATCGGCTTGTGGGACAAGGTCCTCAGCCTGATCTCTGGCCAATAAGTGCAACGGCTTGCGTCTTCTCCAATGTCCCCTGCCTTGCTCCTTCGTCCACGGACCCCGGGAGTGCGAGAACGCCTGGCACAGTGGGCACGCGGGGCTCTCGATCTGCTCTATCCGCCGCGCTGCGCAGGCTGTGGCCGCCTCGGCTCCCTGTTCTGCGCCTCCTGTCTGGCCCGGGTGGAGCTTCTGCGGCCGCCCATCTGCGAGCACTGCGGACGCCCTGTCTCTGTGGCCGGCCTCTGTTCCTTCTGCCGTCACACCTCTTCCGCCCTGGACGCCATCCGTGCTGCCGCCCTCTTCGCCGAACCGTTGCGTTCGGCCATCCACCACTTCAAGTACGAGAACAGACAGGCTCTGGCCGGGCCGCTTGCCTCCCTGCTACACGAGTGCTGGCAACGCCAACCCTTCCCCGCCGACGTCCTGATCCCTGTCCCCCTGCACGAGCGGCGGCTGCGCGAGCGAGGCTACAACCAGGCGGCGCTGCTGGCACGGGAATTGGGCCGAGGGCTCGGCCTGCCCGTCGTCGAAGAGGCTGTGCGGCGAGAACGAGAGACCCGGCCCCAGGTTGGACTGACCGCTACTGAGCGTCGCCAGAACGTGGCCGATGCGTTTCACTGCTCCAACGGCGCGCTGCGCGGCCGCGGTGTGCTGCTGATTGACGACGTATGCACCACCGGCGCCACGCTGGAAGCCTGCGCCACCGCCCTGCGGCAGGAAGGCGAAGCGGCATCAGTGTGGGCGTTGGTCGTGGCCCGGCCCTGGGGACTGGACGACGGGCAACCAAACCTCAAACCTTAAACTCCAAACCTCAAACCACGGTCTGAGAGTATGGAGTTCAATTCAACTCACCGAAAGGAGCATCCCCTCATGGAAGTGATTATCACCGGCAAGAATCTGGAGGTCACCGATTGGCTATACGAGCGTGTGGAAGAGAAAGTCAGTCGCCTGGACCGCTACCTGCCAGGAATCGAAGAAGCACGGGTCGAACTGTCCACGGAAAACACCAGGAACGCCAAGCGCCGTCAGCGGGCTCAGATCACCCTGCGCCGCAAGGGCATCATCCTGCGCACGGAAGAGCGTTCGGCCGACATTTTCACCTCAGTGGACGCCGCATTGGACAAGATGCAGCGCCAGATCGATCGCTATAAGGGCAAGCGCTGGGAGCGCAAAGGGGTCAGGGAACCGGAACCTGTGGAGATGGCCGAGGAGGAAGAACCCCGCATCGTGCGCACCAAGCGCTTCCCCATGCTTCCCATGACTGCCGAAGAAGCTATCGAGCAAATGGAGTTGCTGGGCCACGATTTTTTCGTCTTCTTCAACGCCGAAAACGAGGAGATCAACGTCCTGTACAGGCGCAAGGACGGCAACTACGGCCTGTTGCAACCAGAGCTGGCCTGAATCTGCGCACCGCCAGGAAAGAGAGTGTATCGTGGACGACTTACAGGATTACCGCCGTCTTTTCCCTGTCACCGAGCGTTATGCCTATCTTAATCACGCCTCGACCGGCCCCCTGCCCACGCCGGCCGTGGAGGCCATGACCCGCCACCTCGCCCAGTGCGCCGGGCGAGAAGAGAGCGATTACGAGCAGTGGGAACAGCGCGTGGCCGAGGTGCGCGGTCTGATCGCCTGCCTGATCCAGGCCAGGCCCGAGGAAATCGCTTTCGTGGGCAGCACCTCGCACGGGCTGAACATCGTGGCCGCCGGATTCGACTGGCGGGCCGGCGACAACATCGTCTGCGCCGAGATGGAGTTCCCGGCCAACGTCTACCCCTGGCTCAACCTGCGCCGCAAGGGGGTCGAGGTGCGCTTCGCCCAGGCACAGGAAGGCCGCATCCCGCTGCCGGCCATCGCCGAGCAGATGGACAGCCGCACGCGGCTGGTGGCCATCAGCTTCGTCGAGTTCTGCACCGGCTACCGTCACGACCTGGCCGCGGTCAGCGAATTATGTCGCCTGCACCACGCCCGGCTGTGCGTGGATGGCATTCAGGGCCTGGGCGCGCTGCCGTTGGACGTGAACGAGTGTGGCGTGGATTACCTGGCCGCACAGGCACCGAAGTGGCTGCTGGGCCCTACCGGCATCGGCTTCCTCTATTGCCGTCAGGAACAGCTGCCGGAGCTCGATCTGGTGATGGGCGGCTGGCGAGGGGTGGTCAACCAGAAGGATTACTTCTGCTACGATTCGGAGTGGTTCCCCGACGCCCGCCGCTTCGAACTCGTGCCCAACATCCTGGGCATCATCGGCCTGGGGGCCAGCCTGGAATTGCTGCTCGGTGTGGGCATCGAGCGCATCGAGGCGCAGATCATGGCCCTCACCGACCGCCTGCTGGAGCACCTGCACGCCGAAGGCTACCAGATCGTCACGCCGCACGCCTGCCATGCCGAGCGTTCGGGTATCGTCTCCTTCGTGCCCAGGGAGGACCCTGAAGCCCTGGCCAGGCGGCTGAAGGCGGCCGGCATCGTCGTTTCCGCCCGCGGGCCGTGCATCCGCGTCTCGCCGCACTTCTACAACACGGCGGGGGAGATTGATCGGCTCATGGATGAACTGAGGCGCTGAGGTAACGGGGCAACGAGGCAATGAGGCAACGGGGCAACGAGGCAATGAGGCAACGGGGCAATGAGGCAATGAGGCAGCGGGGCAACGAGGCAACGAGGCAACGAGGTACTGAGGGAACGAGACAACGGGGGTACTGAGGCGACAAGGACTGAGGTGAAGGTATGAGTTTCGACTTCGTTTTCGAGGTCACGGCCAGCGATCCGCACAGCGCGGCCCGCTGCGGTCGCTTTCACACGCCGCACGGTGTCATCCCCACCCCAGTCTTCGCCCCCGTGGGCACGCAGGCCACGGTGAAGACGCTCACGCCGCACGAGCTGGAGGCCCTGGGCGCCGACCTTATCCTGGCCAATACCTACCACCTCTACCTGCGGCCGGGCGCCGAGATCATCGCCCGGCTGGGCGGGCTGCACCGTTTCATGGGCTGGGAGCACCCCATCCTCACCGACTCCGGCGGCTTCCAGGTCTTCAGCCTGGCCCACATGCGCCGCCTGGACGACGACGGGGTCACCTTTCGTTCGCACATTGACGGCTCCGAGCAGCGCCTCACGCCGGAGCGGGTCATCGAGATAGAGGAGCAGTTGGGGGCGGACATCATCATGTGCCTGGACGAATGCGCCGACCCGCTGGATCGCCACGTCCTGGTGCAGGCGCTGCGCCGCACACACCTCTGGGCCGAACGTTGCCGGGCAGCACAGCAGCGGGGCGATCAGGCCCTCTTCGGCATCCTGCAAGGCGGCATCTTTCCCGACCTCAGGCGGGAGAGCGCCCGCTTTCTCACGGCGCTGGACTTCCCCGGTTACGCCATCGGCGGCCTGGCCGTAGGCGAGACGAAGGAGCAGATGTACGCCACTCTGGAAGTCACGACGCCAGAGTTGCCTGCCGACCGGCCTCGCTATCTGATGGGCGTGGGCACGCCGGAGGACATCCTGGAGAGCGTGGCCCGCGGTGTGGATATCTTTGACTGCGCGCTGCCCACGCGGGTGGCGCGCAACGGTGGCCTGTTGACACAAGGGGGCCGCCTGAACATTCGCAACGCCCAGTATGCTGACGACCCCTTGCCTATCGAGGCCGATTGCACCTGCTATGCGTGCCAGCACTTCTCCCGCGCCTACCTGCGCCACCTCTTCCAGGCCGGGGAGATCCTGGGGTTGCGGCTGGCCACATTGCACAATCTGCACTTCATGCTGCGCTTCATGGAGCAGGTGCGGGCAGCCATCGCCGCCGGCACGTTCACGCAGTTCAAAGCCGAGTTCCTGGCCGGCTACCAGATATCCGACCAGGATGTGCGCTTTGCTCGCTACGCGGCGCGGCGAGCCGAGCGCAGCGAGCAGCGACCTCCCCGCCGAGCCCAGCCCTGAGCTTCAGCCTCAGGCGCGACCTTAATCCTCACGCAATCTGCCAATGACAGGCACCCTGGCCAACAAATCCGCGCCGTGAGGCGCCTGGTCAAGCTCGTCGGTCAGGTCTGCTCCAGCATGGTGCAACGCCTGGTGACGGCCTTTTTGCCACAGGAAGCTGTCGGATACGTCGTACACCTTGCCCTGGTAGGCTATGTAGGCCGGAGCTCCGTCCTGGCCATCGTAACGGGCCAGTTCCTCTTTCGTGAACTCTCGCATCGCCGACAACTAAAAGTAGGGGCGTAGCACACTACGCCCCTATGACTGGTCCCCCTTTGCTGATTGGGGCCTACTGCAGGAACTTGGACACGAAGGGCGAAGTCTCGCCGTGCCGCATGAAGTGGCCGGATGGTCCCTCACCCAGGAACTCGGAGAACCACGATTCGTGCTGGATTTCCTCGTTGAGAATCGCCAGCGCCAGGTCGTAGGTTCGATGGTCCTTGCCGGCGGTCATGTTGCAGATCTGCGTGTATCCCCGCACGGCACATCTCTCCGCCTCCACCAGGACGGTCAGCATAGCCTTGATGTCCGTGGGGTCCTCAGGCAGGTATGCCGGCGGACAGGCGGACATGTCGTGGAACTCCTTCATATCCTGCGGCAACTCCCCGCCCAGCTCATAGATGCGAGGAACGAGGGCCTCGAAGTGATTGCGGTCCTCAATGCGCGCCGCCTCGGCAATCTCCTTGATCCCTTCTCCCTCCAGGCCAATCAAATTGACCCGCAGGATCGTGTAGTAGTAGTAGGTGGTGAGTTCGGCAGCGGCATTCTTGACCAGCAGTTCCAACAGTTGGTCTACATTGATCCCCGCCCTCTCCACCATCTCTCGTGCTACCTTTGCCATGATTTTTCTCCTTTCATGTTTTTATTTGGTGTTGCTGCTTTCCAAGCGTTATTCTTTACTGATAATCATTCTCTCCTAAGAATTATATCTAGACATACCGAAGTTGTCAAATCGCCGATAGCAAAGGTGCAAGACGTGCCCGACCCGCCACTGGCATGTCCATCCCTTCGCTGCCTCCAAGCTGCTATCGGCGACTGTAGATCCTGGACGAATTGACGAGTCGGATTTGACAATTACAGGTTTCTGTGCTACAGTAGTAGTCGTTAGTCTAACAACTACTAAAGCTTTTCGGGAGTCAAACGACTCATACATCCTTGTGCCCGGTCGCTCGCAATCGCCCCCTGGGGGCCGGGCAATCCCTGTGAGGCCAGGACATGAACAACGCCCAGATCATCACCCATTTGCAGGACCTGGGCTTCTCGGAGTATGAGGCCCGGGCCTACGTAGCCCTGTTGCAGAAGAACCCCGTCTCCGGCTACGAACTGAGCAAGCTCTCCGGCATCCCCCGCTCCATGATCTACGAGGTGCTGGGCAAGCTGACAACCCGCGGCGCCGCCCGGAGCCTGCCCGTCAAGGGCACGGCCCTCTACGCCCCTGTTCCTGCCGACGAATTGCTGGACCGGCTGCAACGGGAGCATGAAGAGCTCATCCAGCGGACGCGCCAGGAATTGACCTCCCTGGCTGTCGACTCGGAGCTGGATGTCGTCTGGAACATCAAGGGGGCGGATAACATCCTGGCCAAGGCGCGGGAGATGATTGACCAGGCCCAGCGCAGCCTGCATCTGGCCCTGCTGCCCACCACATTCGACTTGCTCAAGCCGACCTTAAGCCAGGCCGTGGCGCGCGGCGTCGAAGTCGTCCTCTACACCACCGGCGCCCTCCAGCTCCCCGGCGCTGTGGTGGTGGCGCCGACCCTGTCTTACGAGGCGCTGGATCAGGCCGGCGCCCTGGCCCTGATCCTGGTCATGGACGGCGACGAGGTGCTGATCAGCGAAGGACTGATGGGCGAAGCCGCCCGTGCCTCCTGGACGGGCAGCTCGCTGCTGGTCTTCATCGCCGAACACCACCTGCGCACCGACCTGTACCTGCCCCGCCTCCTGGCCCTGCTGGGCGATGAAGCGCTGCGGGTGATCCGCGCCGAAGACCGTGAGCTGTTCACCCAGGTGCTGGAAAGCCACCTGCCTGCCGCGAGTTCCCGGCCGACCTCCTGACTGGCCAGGAGGAAGTGACGGGTCTAAGGCCCCTGAAGGGTCTGAGGGGAGTATCGCCCCCTCAGACCCCTTCCATCGAGGACCGAGTTCAATGATCTTCAGGAACTTGTTCCGGCGCAAAACCCGTACCCTTCTGACGGTGTTGGCCATTGCCGTCGGCGTAGCCATGGTGGTAGCCCTGGGGGCCATCGCCGAGGGGTTGATCGAGAATTACACCGGCCTGGTCTCCAGCAGCGACGCCGACCTGCTGGTAATGCAGGCCGACGCCATGGACGTGGCCTTCAGCGCCGTGGATGAAGCCGTGGCCGAGCGTATCGCCGCCCTGCCCGACGTGGTGGAAGTGGATGGCGTCGTCTACGGCTGGCTCACATCGGGCAGGATGGATGTCTTCATCGTCCTCGGCCATGAGCCTCGCTCGCGGGCCATCGAGCGTTTCCGACTTGTGGAGGGGATGCCGCTCAGCGGCGGGCGGCAGATCCTGTTGGGCAAGGCGGCCGCCGCCGCACAGAAGAAATCGGTGGGAGACACCCTGCGTATCTACGGCGCTCCCTATCAGGTAGTGGGCATTTTCGAGACCGGCCAGGTGCTGGAAGATGGCGGCGGCGTCATCGCCCTGGAGGAGGCGCAGAGCCTGTTCAACAAGCGTCGCCAGGTGAGCGTTTTCCAGGTGTATCTGCGCAACGTCGAACAGGCGGCAGCGGTACAGGAGCGCATCGAGAAGCTCTTCCCCAAGCTCTCCGCCTCGCGGGCCAAAGACTACGGCCTGGATAAGGACTGGCTGGCCATAGTCAAGAGCATGGCCTGGGGGGTCGCTCTCATCGCCGTCATTGTCGGTGGGCTGGGCATGATGAACACAATGATCATGACCGTTTTCGAGCGCACGCGGGAGATCGGCACGCTGCGGGCACTGGGCTGGCGGCGCGGGCAGGTGCTGCGCATGATCCTGGGCGAAGCATTGGCCCTGAGTGCGCTGGGGGCCATGCTGGGGATCGGGCTGGGCGTCGCCCTGAGTCGCGCCGTGTCCCTCTCGCCCGGCATGGGGGCGATGATGGCCGGTCGCTACACTCCAGAGCTTTTTGCCCAGGGGGTGGTCACCGCGCTGGCCCTGGGGACCATCGGCGGCATCTACCCCGCCTGGTGGGGCGCCAATTTGCAGCCGGTGGAAGCATTGCGATACGAAGGAGGGGCAGGAAGCAAGAGGCGGGAAGCAAGAGGCAAGAAGCAAGAGGCAAGAGGCAAGGGGCAAGAAGCAGGAAGCAAGGGGCAAGAAGCAGGAAGCAAGGGGCAAGAAGCAAGAGGCAAGGGGCCAAAGGCCAGAAGCCAAAGGGTGAGACTTCGTTTCTCATCTTCCATTTTCAGGCAATTGTGGCGGCGGCGTTTGCGCACAGTGTTGACCATGGTCGGTATTGGCGTGGGGGTGGCCTCTATCGTGGCTTTGAATGCCCTGGGGGGCGGGTTCATCGCCCAGTTCAACCGCTTGAGTAGCGCCGGCGGCGGCGACCTGACGCTGCGCCAGGCGGACGTGGCCGACACTTCCCTGTCCACCATTGACGAGCGCATCGGGCAGGCCATCGCCGGCATGCCGCAGGTGGAGGATGTCACCGGAATGGTGTTGGGCTTCACCATGACGGAGGACCTGCCTTTCTTCATTGCCTTTGGACTGGATCCGGCCGGGCGGGGCATGCAAGAGTTTCCCATTGTGGAGGGGAGATACATCCAGCGTCCCAATGAGATGATGTTGGGCCGCTCGGCGGCCAGGATGTTCAACAAGAAAGTCGGCGACACCTTCCAGGTGTACAACAACCGCTACCGCGTCGTGGGCATCTACGAGAGCGAGGTGGGCATGGAGGACGGGGGAGCGGTGATTGATCTGAGGGAGGCGCAACGGCTTTTCGGAAAGCCGCGCCAGGTGAGTTTCTACCAGATCAAGGTGCGCGACCCGAGGGATGTGGAGTTCGTGCGGCGAGCGATCGAGCAGCGCTTCCCCGAGGTGTTGGCCTCGCTCTCCACGGAATTCGCCGAGCACACCAACGACATGGCCCAGTTGGACGAGTACGTCAGCGCCATTGCTGCCATTGCCTTGTTCGTGGGCGGCATTCTGGTGATGAACACCATGATCATGAACGTCTACGAGCGCAGGCGGGAGATCGGCACTCTGCGCGCTTTGGGCTGGCGGCGCCGCAGGATCCTGGGCCTGATATTATGGGAATCGCTGCTGCTGAGTCTGTTGAGCGGGATTGTGGGCTTGCTGATGGGGGTGGGCCTGGCGCAGTTGGCTCGCCGGGCGCCGCTGGTGGGAGCGCTTCTGCAGCCGGTTTACGAGCCGCGGCTGTTCCTGCAGGCTATGGGCATGGGGTTGCTGCTGGGCATGCTGGGCGGCCTCTATCCCGCCTGGCGCGCCGCGCGCCTCAGGCCGGCAGAGGCGCTACGGTACGAGTAGAATTGGTTGTTGGTGACCGGTAGATTGGCCAATTGGAGGCTGATGGGACTGAGGGGCTTTCGGTTCTTGGAGAAGACCAGGGCCGGACGAGGGTAAATGGTCACTGCCTTCTTTGGCTGCCTCGCTCTCGCCACTGCCAGTATTCCTCTAGAGGTGCATTCCAAAAGTTTTTAGGGTATCATTGAGGCCACCCTGAAGGGAAAGGAGGCCTCAATGCGATGGGACGCGAACCTTACAAATACCGAATCAGGCTCAGTGGCAAGGAGAAGCAAGAACTGCGCCAAGCGAAGAAGAAAGGGTACAAAGAAGCTCGGCTGGTCATCCGGATTCTGATTATCCTGTGGGCCGACCAGGGTCGAACGATTGCCCAAACCGCTGCTCTATTGGGCTGTTGCGAACAGACCGTCTTGAACTGGCGCAAGCGGTTCTTGGAGCGCCGATCAGAAGGCCCGGTCGCTGCTCTAATGGATTTGCCCCGTAGTGGCCGGCCACCGTTGTATAGCGCCCAACAGCGGGTACAGATAGTGGCCATCGTG
>JARYMM010000086.1:0-8416 GCA_029907105.1 Anaerolineae bacterium
GAGCGAAGGCGAAGGGGCCTGCCCTGAGCGAAGGCGAAGGGGCCTGCCCTGAGCGGAGGCGAAGGGGAGCGAAGAATCTCCCGGTTACATGAGCGGGAGACCCTTCGCTGCGCTCAGGGTGACATTTTCGGAGCAGGACGGTCAGGTGACAGTCACCTCATAAGGCGACTGTCACCTGGCCTGAAGAGCAAAAACAGGAGCTGCACGGCCAGCAGCGGCAAGGCGATGAGCACATCCAGGGCGATGGTGAAGGCGAAGGCGGTGCTCAGCGTGCGCAGCGCGCCGGCCACCTGAACCATCACGTCCGCCGGCAGGACCAGCCGCGGCAGCCAGCCGATCAGATAGAAAGCCAATCCCACGATAACCACGTAAAGCAACAAGGGGAGCAGCGGCCGGCGGTCGGCGGGGCTGGGCAGCATGGCGTTGCTGACAGCGAACACCAGATAGGCCCACAGCCAGGCGTTGGGCACGCGGAAGGCCGCCCAGAAAGCGCCCCAGGCAGCGCCGAAACCATCTCTCGACCAGGCCTGTCGCAACACGGCGGCGTCGAAAATGCGATAGCTGACCAGGAGCAGGATGAGGCTGCCCACCAGCAGCGGGGCCAGCCCCGTCAGGCTATCGCGCAGCGGCCCGCCGGAACGCATGCGCACCGAACCCATCTCCACCCGCCTGCCGTACACTCTGGGCCACAGGCTGAGCTGCCGGGGACGCATGCCCAGCAGCCAGGCCATCACCCAATGGCTCAATTCGTGCAGGACGATGCCCGGAAAGAAGACCACGTAGGTGAGCAGGAAAGCGGCCCGCTCGTCGCCGAAGAGCAGCCAGCCAACCCCCTGCACCAACCCGCTCATCCAGCGGCTGAGCCCGGCCAGGATGGTCAGGCCGACCAGGAACCAGAGCAGCGCCCCCCAGCCGTTCACGCCGCTCAGCTCCGCAGACGGGCTGTGATGCGCACCATCTGCACGAAGCCCTCCGCCTGCAGGCTGGCCCCGCCCACCAGCGCGCCGTCAATGTCCGGCTGTTGCATGAACTCGGCGATATTGGCCGGGTTGGTGCTGCCGCCGTACTGGATGCGCACCGCCTGGGCTGTCTCCTCATCATACAATTCGGCGATGGTGGCACGCACAATGTCCCTGATGACCCGATTGGCTGCCTCGCCTGTGGCCGCCTTGCCCGTGCCGATG
The DNA here is from genome assembly GCA_029907105.1 of Anaerolineae bacterium. Lineage (GTDB taxonomy): Bacteria > Chloroflexota > Anaerolineae > UBA3071 > UBA3071 > JARYMM01. The sequence continues at coordinate 1,185 of JARYMM010000086.1, forward strand.
GCCCAGACCGGCTCGTAGGCGATGACCAGAGAGCACACCTGGTTGGCAGTGAGGCCCCCCAGCGCCGCAGTCACCTGATGGCGCACCACGCTGTCTGTCTCGCCGGCATCGTACTGCGCCTCCGTCTCGCCCACGCAGATGATGGGGGAGAGGCCGTGGGCCAGCGCTGCTTTGGCCTTCCTGTTCACCCCCTCGTCCGTTTCGCCGAAGTAGGCGCGCCGCTCCGAATGCCCCAGGATCACGTACTGGCAGAGGCCGACCAGCATGGCGGGGGCGATCTCGCCGGTGTAAGCGCCCTGCTCCGCCCAGTGCATGTTCTGTGCACCGACCTTAACCCGGCTGCTTTGCAGCGCCGCAGCCACCGCGCTGAGGGCCACGAAGGGCGGGCAGACGACGCTTTCCACACCTTCGATCTCATCGAGGCTGGCCCGCATGGCCTCCACCAGGGTCACGGCCTCGCCGATGGTCTTGTACATCTTCCAGTTGCCGGCGATGATGGGTTTGCGCATGGTGAGCTCCTACCCTGTTTCTGCGGCATACTCTTCGGCGGTGATGAACTCACCGCCGCCGATCTCCCGTTCCAGCAGATGCTTCTGGGCGTCGAAGGTCAGGTGTACCTCGATGGGTTGATAGCAGCGGCGCTTGCTGCCGATGAGCACCTTGCGCACGTGATAACCGCTGACCTGTCCGCTCTCGTCGTAGCGGATGGAAAGCTCGTTGCGCAGGCTGATGCGCGTGCTGATCGCTTCGCCACAGCGCCGACAGCGCACATAGACCCGCAGGACGTCGGCGTCCTCCCGTTCGCCGCCGAAGAGTTTGGCTAATCGTTGAGAGAGGCTCATATCCCTTTCCTATCCTACAGCAACCAGAGCTTTGTCACCCTGGGGTCTATGATGATTTCATCAGCCTCGAAATCCAGCTTCAGGCGCCATTTCTGGAGCGTAGCCGCCCCGATGATCACCCCATTGGATAGCCCCTCGATGACCATGAACTCGTCTGAGAAGCGATAGTCCCCGATGTAGAAATTCATCGGGACCCTTTCTCGTGCTGTCACCTTTTCGCCTTCCTTAGCCGTGTCAAATTCCATAGGCTCGGGCAGGGGTATCACTATCTCGAGGCTCTTGGCCAGTTCGGGATGAATACAGGAATAGGTGGAACCCGAATCGAATATGGCCTCTCTCCTGGTTTCGCCTTTGGAACCCTGAAGCCTTATCTCCTTTACGATGACGGACATCCTCATCCCTCCCGGGCCACGCCGCTGGTCAGATGTCTCTTCTACCTGTCCATCAACGCTACTACACCAGGCAATTCCTTGCCCTCCAGGAACTCCAGGGAGGCGCCGCCGCCGGTGGAGATGTGCGTCATCTTATCCGCCAGCCCCGCTTGCTGCACGGCCGCCGCCGAATCGCCGCCGCCGATGACGGTCACGGCATCCAGCCCGGCCAGCGCGCGGGCGATGGCGAAGGTGCCCTCGGCGAAGCGCGGGAACTCGAACACGCCCATGGGGCCGTTCCAGACCACCGTCCTGGCCGGGGCCAGGGCCTGCTGGTAGCGCGCCACCGTCGCCGGGCCGATGTCCAAAATACGCCAGCCAGCGGGCACGGCATCGGCGGCTACCACGCGGCTTTCGGCCTCGGCGGCAAACTGGTCGGCGATGACCACATCCTCGGGCAGCAGCAGCCGCTGGCCGGCTTCGGCCATCAACTGGCGGGCCATGGGCACGCTGTCCGCCTCTACCAGCGAGTCGCCCACTTCGTAGCCCTGGGCCAGCAGGAAGGTGTTGGCCATGCCGCCGCCGATGAGCAGCGTGTCCGCCTGGCCCAGCAGCGCGCGGATGACGCCGATTTTGTCCGAGATCTTGGCCCCGCCCAGGATGGCCACGTAAGGACGCCGGGGGTTCTGCAATGCCTGCCCCAGGAAGGCCAGTTCCTTCTCCATCAGGAAACCGGCCACCGCCGGCAGATACTGCGTCACGCCGACGGTGGAGGCATGGGCGCGGTGGGCGGCGCCGAAGGCGTCGTTGACGTAAACGTCGGCCAGAGAGGCCAGTTGAGCGGCGAAGTCGGGATCGTTAGCGGTCTCCTCGGGGTGGAAGCGCAGGTTTTCCAACAGCAGGACGTCGCCGGGGTGCAGCGTGGCCACGAGGGCTTCCACCTCCGGCCCCACACACTCCTCGACGAAGGCCACAGGCCGCCCCAGCAGCGCTTCCAGGTGAGCGGCGACGGGCGAAAGGGAGAGCTCAGGCACCACCTTGCCCTTGGGCCGCCCCAGGTGGGACATGAGGATGACGACGGCCTCCTGCTCCAGCAGATAGCGGATGGTGGGCAGGGCGGCCCGGATGCGGGTGTCGTCGGCCACCTCGCCCTCTTTGAGGGGCACGTTGAAATCCACGCGCACCAGCACGCGCCGGCCGCGCAGGTCTATGTCCTTGATCGTTTTCTTGTTCACGAACCCTTCCTCCAAGGTAGAGAAAAGGGGGCGACGGGGAGAGGGAATTCATCTCCTTGTCTCCCCGTCACCCTGCCCTGGCTAGAGGCCCTGCCTGGCTATGTAGGCGGCCAGGTCGGCGACGCGCAGCGAATAGGCCCACTCGTTATCGTACCAGGCCATGACTTTGGCCATGGTGCCGTCCAGCACCTGGCAGAAGGGGCCATCTACGATGCTGGAACGGGTGTCGCCCTTGAAGTCCATGCTCACCAGCGACTCCTCGCTGTAGCCCAGGATGCCCTTCAGTTCGCCTTCGGCGGCAGCACGGAAGGCGGCGCGCAGGCCCTCGGTGGTGGTAGGCCTCTCCAGTTCGCACACGAAGTCCACGATGGACACCGTGGGCGTGGGCACACGCAGGGCGATGCCGTCGAACTTGCCGGCCAGTTCGGGGATGACCAGGGCCAGCGCCCTGGCCGCGCCGGTGGTGGTGGGGATGATGTTGAGGGCTGCTGCCCGTGCCCGGCGCAGGTCCTTGTGCGGCAGGTCCAGGATGCGCTGGTCGTTGGTGTAGGAATGCACGGTGGTCATCAGGCCCCTGACGATGCCGAAGGCGTCGTTGACCACCTTGGCTGCCGGCGCCAGGCAGTTGGTGGTGCAGGAGGCATTGGAGATGATGTGATGCTGTGCCGGATCATAGGCCGCCTGGTTTACCCCCAGCACGATGGTGATGTCCGGATTGGTGGCCGGGGCGGTGATGATGACCTTCTTCGCCCCGCCCGCCAGGTGCACGGCGGCCTGTTCCCGCTTGGTGAAGACGCCGGTGGATTCGACCACGATGTCCACCCCCAGCTCGCCCCAGGGGAGCTGGCTGGGGTCTTTCTGCTGGAAGACCTTGATCCGTTCGCCGTTGACGATCAGGTCGCCACCGTCCACGGAGATGTCGGCCTCGTACCGGCCGTAGTTGGAATCGTACTTGAGGAGGTGGGCGTTGGTCTCCGGCGGGAAGAGGTCGTTGACGGCCACGACTTCCAGGACGCCATCGTACTGTTCCTCGATGACCTTGAAGACCTGCCGGCCGATGCGGCCGAAACCGTTGATGCCGATTGTTGTTGCCATGTTCTTCACTCCTTGATTTTGATGCTTCACTGACGCGGTCAGTGGGAAGGCCTTTTGCCCCCGACATTACACCACATCGGGGCGAATTTGTCAAAGTCGGGCTTTTGAGTATCTCATATCCGTTTCAGCTTCCAGCGTCCCTGGCGAAAGCGCAGCAGCATCAGCGCGGCCTGCACGCCCCATCCCAGCACCAAAGCGAGCCAGATTCCGTCCACTCCCAGGCCAGCCGGCCGGGAAAACAGGTACGCCAGGGGAACCTGGGTGAGCCACAGGGCGATCAGATTGACAACCGTTGGCGAAAGTGTATCACCTGCCCCTGCCTGGGCCGAGTCCAACACGCAACTCAGCACGAAGCAGAACTGCCCGATACTGAGCAGGCGAACCGCATGGGCGCCGATAGCCATGGTCTCTGCGTCACGGCTGAACAGCGCTATAATCTGCGGAGCGAAAAGCGCCAGCAGCCCCAGAATGCAGCCGCCGACCAGCAGCGCGGCGCGGGCGATGAGGCTGACCGAGCGGGTGGCCCGTTCGGGTTGACCCGCGCCCAGGTTCTGTCCCACCATGGCCGGCGTGGCGCCGGACACCCCCAGGCTCGGGATCAGAGCGAAGCTGAAAATCCGCTGGACGATCATCCACGCTGCCAGTGTCGGCGCACCATAGGAGGAGATGAGCCGGGTGAGGAGTGACATCGTCAGGTTAGGCGTGCCGCGCTGTACAACGGCGGGCAGCGCGATGCGCAGGATGCGGGCCATCATGGGGAGATCCAGCCGCACCTTGCGCAAGTCCAGCCGCACGGGTGCCCGGCCAGTGACAAGCATGCCCAGTCCCCAGAGCATCCCCAGCCCATTCGAGCCGATCAGCGCCAATGCTGCGCCCTCCAGTCCCATCCAGCTCACCAGCAGCGGCTCCGCAACGAGCAGCGTTCCCGTGCTGAGCAGCGTCATGCCCAGCATCACGCCTGGTGCGCCTGCGGCGTTGATCATGAAGCCGACGCTGGGCACCATCTCCATTGCTATCAGACCGGCGAAGATAATGCGGGCGTAGCGCAAGGCCAGCGGCAGCGTGACGGCGTCGGCGCCGGCAAGCGTCAGCAGGGGCCGGGCGAAGGCCCGGCCCACGAGCCCCAGGCTGCCGGCAGCGGTGACCATCAGGATGACTGCCTGAAGCACGGCCAGGTTGGCCCTGTCCCAGTCTTTGGCGCCGGCGTAACGGGCCACCACCGCGCCGCTGGCCAGGCTCAGCGCCATCAAGACACTGACCATCGTGATGCGTACCGACATGGTGAGTGCTGCGGCAGCCTGGGCGTCGGGCCCCAGTCGCCCCAACCAGATGGCATCGTAGAGGCCGGGCAACAGAAAGAGCGCCTGGTTGATGGTCATCGGCCAGGTCAGGCCCCAGATATTGCTGGCCAGGCTGCCCTGGGTGATATCGCGCTGATAGTGGCGACTCCTAGCCATGTTCTTGCACCAGTGGCGGGTCCAGGCCCGGTTATAGCCCATCAGCTTCTCGCAGGTTGCAGGTTGGCTCCCTCCAGGTTAGCCTCGTTCAGATTGGCCAGGCCCAGAGCAGCCTTCTCGAAATCAGCCTGGCGCAGGTTGACCGCTGAAAATCGGCCTCTTTGCCATCCGGCGGACTTGAAGTGAATACACTGCTGCCATCTGCTACTCACCGCCCACCCCCTCCAGGGTGAAAAGGCGTTGATCATCCTCGAAGTACGAGGAGACCCGCAAGATGCCCCCCTGCATCGCCAGCAGCCGCTCTTGTGCCTCCTGCAATCGCTCCACAAGCTGATCTTCCGGGGCGTCCGGGTACAGGTCCAGCTGGCCCAGAAGGATCGCCTGCCGCAGCAGTTCCACCCAGGCCTGGTCCACCTCGGCCGCGGCAGGCAGGGCTGTGGCCTGGTCGCCGTACAGTTGGAACAACGTCTCGCAGGCTTTGCTCAGTTCGGTGCGGATGAGCGGCGCCTTCTCCTCCCATTCCGGCACCAGGGAAAGGCCAAAGCCACGGCTGGCCAGGCGATACTTGAGCGTCAGCCAGGCCGCCCGTTCCCAGGCAGCAGCTGCCTGCACGGCCAACTGCGGCGTGGTCTCGGCCACCTGGTCGTAGTAGGCCAGGCGGGCAGCATCTTCGCGGCGCAGGAACTCCGCCAGGTCAGCCGCCTCTGGCCCTACATCGCCCCCCTCCAGGGCAATCCACTGTTCGATGAGGGTGACCGCTCGCCGCTGCCGGTTCGCTTGCAGCTCGGCGATTTCCGGAGGGAGGGGGAGTTCTGCCCGAAAGGTGGGCAGCAACGTGACCGGCGCCTGTTGAGGGGTTACATTGGATGGCCGGTCCGCCGCCCGGCGGGCCGCCGCTGATCTCTCCTCGTCCCCCAACCCGGCGTATACCGCCGCCAGCCGCAACCAGAGGTCGCGTCGCTGCGCTGGCCGCAGGCGAGGGCTGTGTTGGGCGATGACCTGGGCCTGGATCAGGCTCCAGCGGGCGGAGTCCTGGCGCTGCAACTGGCTCCACAGGGAAGCGGCCTGCAACGTCGCATCCGCCCGCGCCACGTCGGCCAGGGATGGGCTGAGGACGATCAGAGCGTGCACCTGTCGCAAACAGGCCGTGGCTTTGTCCACCTGCTCCGTGGCGATGAAACGCTGGGCCAGCAGCAACAGGTGGCCGACGCGTTCGGCATCGCTCAGGGAGGGGCTGAAGACCAGGGTGGCATAGGCGGTGTCCAGGTCATCAACGGACAGCACGGCTTTTATCGTGTCCGCCGGCGGTTCGCCGGCCAGTGAGCGCAGGGCCAGCGGCGGGTTGATCGCCTCGGCCTCCACCACAGCCCAGGGCCGCTGAAGCACAGCCATGGGCAACGCCGGCTGCCGCAAGTAGAATACGTACACACCCACCAGGGTCAGGCCGACCAGGGCCAGGAGCACGGCCGCAGCCAGGAGCAGTATGGTCAAAGTGGAACGTCTGCGTCTCATCGCTTTTTCTCCGCAGGGCGGGACAGGTCTGGGGCGTGCCCGGTCAGAGCTGGCTTGCTGCGGCCGGTTCGGGGACGGCGGCTAGTTCGGGCGGCGACGGTGCGCTGCCGCAGTAGGGGCAGAGCCGCCATTCCATCTCCAGCAGCCGGCCACACTCGGCGCACGGCTTCTTCAACTGCGTGTGGCAATAGGGGCAGAGCATCCAGTCGGGTTGCGGGGGCTGGCCGCAGGTGGGGCAGACCACCCGCTCCTCGATCTCCCGCAGCAGGGCCTCTTCTTCCAGGGCGCGGTCGTAGGCCTCGGCCAGTGTCTCCCGGGGCCGCAGGAACAGGTAGAGCAACAGGCCGATGGGCCCGAAAAGCAGCACCATCAACGCGGCCAGGAGGGCGGCGAAGATGTCGCGGGAACGAGAGCGGATGTCACGGAAGGTCCAGATGACCATGCTCAGCCAGAAGGCCAGCAAAAAAGCGCCGCTCAGGGCGACGATCACCTGCAGAACGATGCCGACGTTGTTCAGAATCTCGGTAGGCATGCGCCAAAGCTCCTTGTCTTGTCGCTTGGTCGGTAGGGTGGTAGATTGGTACATTAGTGGGTTGAATCACCGGCAGACCATGACCTGCTGACCAATCTGCCAATTTACCGATGTACCAGTTTACCAATTACCAATTGACCAGTCTACCACATTATAGTCGGCTTCGCCGTTTTGGGCAAACGGGCCGT
>JARYMM010000086.1:8516-8786 GCA_029907105.1 Anaerolineae bacterium
CCGGCGATGGGGGCGAGGGGCAAGGGGGAGTGATGGGCGAGGGGACACCCCTCGCACGCCCCAGGCTTTCGCTGCGCCCGCCGGGCAAACGGGCCGTCCGGCGATGGGGGCGAGGGGCAAGGGGGAGTGATGGGCGAGGGGACACCCCTCGCACGCCCCAGGCTTTCGCTGCGCATGGTTCGCAGATGGGCGTTTGCCTGCACGTCGGGCCTGTGCTATAATATGCACATGGTGAACCGACGGATGTGGCAGAGGGCAAGGCAAAGCAGC
>JARYMM010000086.1:8884-11368 GCA_029907105.1 Anaerolineae bacterium
GCTTGCCTGCACGTCGGGCCTGTGCTATAATATGCACATGGTGAACCGACGGATGTGGCAGAGGGCAAGGCAAAGCAGCGCACCGGCGTGGTTGCTGGTGAGGCATCGGGGTGATCTTCTCGGCCTGTCATTGCGCTGTTGCGGCCGGCCGCGCTGCCGCGCATCCGTTTGGCCGTGACACAGGAGCTCACGCCTTGGGCGTGGGCTCCTTTTCTTTGGCCAACAGGAGGCAGGGGATCATGCATCCAGCTCAGCAGCTTTATCAACTGTGGGAAACCGATCAGAGCCTGGCCGCTGTGGCCCGGCGGCTGGCGGAGATCGCCATGGCTCTGGGGGAAACGGAGGAACTGCGGGCGGCGCGGCAGGTGGTGCAGTCCACCGAGGCGGAACTGCAGCGCTGGCAGGTCACACGGCGCGATCGGGAACTGGAGGTCAGCAGCCTGAACGACAAGATCAGAACGAGCGAAGACCAGTTGTACAGCGGCCGCGTGCGCAATCCGAAGGAACTGAAAGGCATGGAGGAGGAACTGGAAAGCCTGCGCCGCCGGCGGGAGAGCGTAGAGGAAGCCGAACTGGAGGCTCTGCTGGAGGTGGAGCGGCTGCAGAGCGTGCTCGCGGCGCAGATGGAGGCGCTGGATGCCCTGCAGGCGGAGTGGCAGGCGGCGCAGGAGGCTCTGCGCGCTGAGCAGGCGGACCTGGAAAACCGGCAGCGCCAGTTGCGGGCCCGGCGGCAGCAGCAGGCGGCGGCCGTGCAAGCCTATTTGCCTGTCTACCAGGACCTCTACCGCCGCCGGGCGGGCCGTCCGGTGGCCATCCTCAAAGACGGCGTTTGCCAGACCTGTGGCATGGCCCTGCCCACCGGCGAAGCGCAGCGCGTGCGCCACAGCCCGGAGCTGTGCTTCTGTTCCAGTTGTGGGCGTGTGCTCTGGGCCGAGTGACGGGCGGAACCTGCGAATCAGGGTTTTCTGCGCTATTGCTCCCAGCGGACGGTCACGTCCGCTGCTCAGCCGCTGGATCCTTCACGGAGCCTGCCACGCTGCCCACCACGTTTCGCCCGCGGCTGCGGCTCGCAGCAGTGGTTCAGGACAGGCATGGCTGTCCAGCAGAAGCACATGTTCGTGAGGAAAGGAGACGTCATGACCGAGGAAACGAAAGCGCCAGAGGCCGAGGAACGGACCATCGTCGAGGAACTCAGCGAACTGGGGCGTCAGTTGGGCGCGGCGTTCAAAGCGGCCTGGGAAAGCGAGGAGCGGCAAAAGCTGCAGCAGGAGATCCGCGAGGGGCTGGCTGCCCTGGGCGATCAACTCGAGGAGGCAGTGCAGACGGCCCGCGAGAGCGAAGCGCTGCAGGAATTGAGGGCGGACCTCCAGAAGGCGGTGGAGACCGCTCGCCAGAGCGAACCGGCCCAGGACATCCGCGAGGGGTTGCTGAAGGGATTGCGGCAGATCAACCGCGAGCTGAGCAAGCTGGTGGCCTCGTGGGAAAAGTCAGCGGCCGCAGCGGAGAGTTCGGAAGAAGAGGCCACTACGCCGGAGGCTTGAGACCAGGCAACGAGGTGATGAGGAGACTCAGTGGATGGAAGTTTGCTCTACCCCTCTCCTGCCCGAAGACCTCTGTCCTCGATGCGACCCTGCCAACGCTCCAGAAGGCATTGGGTGCCCGAGAAAGCCAGCTCGTCCCGGGGGATCTCGTCGGCGGCGAACCAGCGCACCTCGCTGACATCGTCGCCGGGGCGCAGCCTGCCGCCGCTGGGTTGGCCGGCGAAGAAGATGACCACGCCCTGTCGCCCGTCTTCCTGAGCCAGGGTGGCCACGTCGAGGACCTCCCCGATGTGCACCTGCAACCCTGTCTCCTCGGCCACCTCGCGCTGGGCGGCGGCTCGCGGCTCCTCGTCGTAGTCCATGAAGCCGCTGGGGAGAGCCCAGCGGCCCAGGGCAGGCACCACCGCCCGCCGCACGAGCAGCACGCGGCCACGCTCGTCTTCCACCAGCACGGCGACGGCCACTTTGGGCTCGCGGAAGTAGACGAAGCCGCAGCGGGGACAGATGCGCCGCGTGCGGCCAAAACGTTCCCCATCCTCCAGGGGATGGGCACAGGCAGGGCAGAAGTTGTACTGGACGTCCATTTGTGTATCAACTGGAGACCATTTTAGCAGCGGTGGCCAGAACTGTCAAAAGCCGTGCCTTTGGTATCGCTCAGCCATTGCTCGCAGCGGACCCTGGTCCGCTACCTTAAGTGTCAAGGTCATGTCAGCAGATCATAATAGCTCGCACTGCTCCCAGCGGACGGCCACGTCCGCTGCTAAACCGCTGGACATGGCTGTCCAGCGGGAGCAAGGGGCTTGTCGGTTTGAGGCGAAGCTTCGCTGGGTAGATACTGTGTTTGGCGGAAACCCTGTTCTGTCCTAATACTACAACGATGGTTTTGTCATTCTGAGGAGCGCAGCGACGAAGAATCTCGTTCTGGAGTGGCAAAGTGTCGGCT
>JARYMM010000087.1 GCA_029907105.1 Anaerolineae bacterium
CCCGGCGGCTTCCTCCTCTTCTTCCGCCGCGACACCCAACTGGCCCTGAACAACGACGGCGACAGCGTGCGCCTGCTGGGACCCGACGGCCTGCTGCTGGACGCCTTCATCTACGGGGCCTCGCCGGGTTGGGACATCGCCTGGAGCCGCACGGTGGACGGCGGCGGCATCTGGACCACGGAGTACCCGCCTTCCCCCGGCAGTTCCAACCGCCCCGCCCCACCCACACCCACGCCCACGGCCACGCCGACGGCCGCGCCCACCCCCACGCCGCGCCCCGGCAAGCCCGGTGTGGACACGCCCATCCACCTGTCCATCGAGACAGCGCGCACTTACCCCGTGAAGACCTGGGTCATCCTGGAAGGCCAGGTGACCGTGCCGCCGCCGCTGTTCGGTCGCTCCATCTACATCCAGGATCACACCGGCGGCATACTCGTCTACCTCAACCGCGGAGAGTACCCGCCGCTGGCCGAAGGGGACTGGCTGCGGGTCAACGGGCGGTTGACCAACTACCACGGCGAGCTGGAGGTCAGGGTCTCCCGCCCAGAGGACCTGTACCGCACCGCGGCGGGCAGCCCCGTGTTGCCACGTCTTGTGCGCAGCGGCGAGGTCAACGAGGCCCACGAGGGGCTGCTGGTGCGAGTGATCGCGCCAGCCGTGCGCTTCAGCGGCCAGAGTTTCACCCTGGACGACGGCAGCGGCGAGGCCCGGGTGTACGTCAGAGAGAGCACCGGCTTTCGCCGCCCCTTCATTCACCTGGGCGAGGTCTGGTCGGTGGTGGGCGTGGTGAGCCAGTATGCCAGCAGTGAGCCCTACGAGGGCGGCTATCGGCTTCTGCCCCGTTATGCGGCCGACCTCAGCAACGCACCGCTGACATTGCCGGTAACTGGAGGTGACTGAGGGCCGTTCCCCAACCTGCCCGGCCTGCTTGCCCTTTCAGCCACCTGGTGCTATACTTGGTGGGCAACCTGTCCTCAATACATCACGATTTGTTCCTGTTGGAAGGAGTTGCGCCATGCCCATCCAGCGAAGAAATAGCGGCTCAAGCGCACCGGCCAGCCAGCCGGTCCACGGCAGACCCCGATGGCCAGCGCTCCTGCTGCCCCTGCTGCTGATCCTGCTGGTGGCGCTGCCAGCGGTTCCGCTGCAAGCCGAGCCGGCCGCACCAGAAGCGGCACTGCGCCGGGTGGTGATCAACGAAATCGCCTGGATGGGCTCCACGGCTTCGGCCAATGCCGAGTGGATCGAACTGCGCCATACCGGCAAGACGAAGGGGGCCATCTCGCTGAACGGCTGGACGTTGACCGCCGCCGACGGCTCGCCCAACATCGCCCTCAGCGGCCTCATCCCTGCCAAGGGCCATTTCCTGCTGGAGCGCATCAATGACGATGCCGTGCCCGGCGTGGCTGCCGACCTCATCTACACAGGCGCGCTGAGCAATGACGGCGAGACGCTGATCCTCCGGGACGAAGCGGGCCTGCTGGTGGATGCTGTGGATGGCTGGTACGCCGGTGATCTGGCCAGCCATGCCACCATGCAGCGGGTAGCCCTCGACTGGCCCGGCACCTGGCCCACGAGCTGGCAGACCGGCCCCAGCGATGGCCTGCCCGAAAACAGCGCCGGCCAGGTTCCCGACTTCGGGGCAGTAAGCATCACGCCGTACTTCACCGATAACATCGCCGCCGGCGGCCCTTCGCCGGAGCCTACGGCCATGGAGCAGGCGCTGCTGACACTGCTGAACAGCGCCAGCGACTCCATTGACACCGCCATGTACGGGATGGACCGGGCCAGCGTACGTGACGCCCTCATCGCTGCCCACCAGCGTGGTGTGATCGTGCGCCTGGTCTGCGATGACGACGCCTATACGGAAGCAAGCTACCGGCCCCACTTTCAGGCGCTGGAAGCAGCGGGCATCTGGGTGATCCCCGATGGCAAGCCCGGGATCATGCACAACAAGTTCTTTATCGTGGACAAACGTTGGGTCTGGACCGGCTCCACCAATGCCACCGACACCGATTTCAGCTACAACCACAACCACTCCGTGCTCATCGACTCGCCGCACCTGGCCCTCACCTACCAGGCGGAGTTTTCGGAGATGTTCTACGGGCAGCGGTTTGGCAAGGATAAGGAGGACAACACCACCCACTTCTTCCGTTTCGCCGATCAGCAAGTGAAGAGCGCCTTCAGCCCCACCGACAAGCCAGACGAAACGCTGCTGGCCACCGTGGCGGCGGCTCAGGAGAGCATCCGCTTCGCCATCTTCAGTTTCACCTCCAGTAAGCTTGCCGATGTTCTCCTGGAGCGTTACCAGGCAGGGGTGGAGGTGGCCGGACTCTGGGATCAGTTGATGGCTGCCAGCGGCTACTCGCAGAGCCGGCCGCTTTGCCGGGCCGGCGTGCCCACCAAGGTCGAGAACTTCGGGGGCAAACTGCACCACAAGATGATGGTCATAGACGCCGATGGCGATGATCCACGCGTGGTCCTGGGCTCCTACAACTGGACCAGTTCGGCGACAGACCAAAATGACGAGAACCTGCTCATCGTGCACAGCCGCCCGTTGGCCCAGGCTTTCCTGGCCGAATGGCATAAGCTCGACGCCGCGCTGGGCGAGGAAACCGTTTGCCATCCTACCCATGTGTACTTGCCCGCCGTGCTGGCCGGTAGATAAAACCCAGATATGCGGCGATGCCCCTGCGTCGTCGCTATGGGCCGGCAGGCCCTGTTTGAGGGCGTAACCATCCCCGCGTGGGGCTGTTTTAATTAATGACGAAAGGATAGCATGATTCGAGCCAAAACCATTGCCGACAGCCTGACCGTCACGCGTGTACTTCTGGCCTTATTGATCTTCTGCCTGGGTGTGACCGGCGGCAGCGAGGCGCTGCCGGCCGCCACCACAGCCCTCATCTTCGCCTGGGCCACGGACTTGCTCGACGGGACGTTTGCCCGGCGCGATCCATCGCCACAGCCAAGCTGGGTGGGCGAGCGCGACCTGCACGCCGACGTGAGTGTCTCTGTGGGTGTGCTGGCATACCTGACCTTCAGCCGCTTCGTCCCCCTGTGGGCCAGCCTGATCTACGTGGCGATCACCGTCGTCCTGCTGTGGCATTTTCGCTCCCGCCACCTGGCGATGGCCGTGCAGGCGCCCCCATATGCCCTGAAGCTTTACACGGCGCTCCGTTATGCCACCCTGCAGGGCGCTATCGCCGTGGCCTGGATCCTCCTGACGGTGATCGTCACCTGGCCGCGCTTCCCCAAAGAAGTCGTGCCCAGCTTTCTGCAGGGTATGCGCAACCTGGGCCAACCCTCGGAAGAAGAGCAATAGCCACCACATCAAAACCGGAGTGACCTCTCATGCGCAAGACAGCCATCGTCACAGACAGCGTGGCCACGGTACCGGCAGAACTGGCCCAACGCTATGACATCGGCATCGTTCCCCTGGAGGTGATCTTCGGCCTGGAATCGTTCCACGACGGCATAGACATGACCCCGGCGGAGTTCTACCGTCGCCTGGCGACGGACAGGGTCATGCCCAAGACCTCCGCCCCGTCTGTTGGTGAGCTTGCCGCCGCCTACGCCGAAGCCGCGCGCCGCGCCGAAGCGGTCGTGGCCATTCATCTGGCCGCCAGCCTGAGCGCGACGGTGACGGTGGCACATCAGGCAGCCGCCTTGATAGATACCCCTGTACATGTGCTGGACTGCAGGACGGCGGCGGCCGCGCAGGGCCTGATCGTCCTGGCGGCAGCCCGCGCCGCCGAAGCCGGGGCCGGAGCGGGGGAGGTACTGGCCACAACCAGGAAGGTGATGGATAGGGTATACCTGCTGGTGATGTTGGACACGTTGCACTATCTGCGCAAGGGCGGCCGCATTGGCGGGGCCCAGGCCTGGCTGGGCATGGCGTTGCGCTTCAAGCCCATCGTGGCCCTGGCCAACGGCAGGGTGGTGCCGGTGGAGAGGCCTCGCACACGCCCGCGGGGCGTGGCCCGTCTGGTGGAACTGATGGCCGAGGCCACGAAAGGACGTCCGGTGCACGTGGCGGTCACCCACGCCGAAGCGCTGACGGAAGCGGAGGCCTTGCGAGACCGCATCGCCGCTCAGTTCGACTGTCGGGAGTTGATCATCACCGAGCTCACCCCGGTGATGGGGGCGCATGCCGGGCCGGGTGTCCTGGGCATCGCCTTCTGGGCCGAGGATTGAGGGGCGATGCCGCTCGTGAGCAGGCACGTGGGGGAGAAAGGAGGAATGAGCCATGTAAGCTGTTGAAGCGGGATGGACGGAAACTGAATACAAGATAAGGAGGGGTTTTCTATGGCTAAGATTGCCGTCGTTACCGACAGCGCCGCCTGTCTGCCGGCGGAGCTTGTTCGGCAATACGATATCCATGTCATTCCTTTCGGACTTATCTGGGATCAGCAAGTTTTCCTCGACGGCGTCAGCATTACTCCTGCCGAATTCTACCGCCGTTTCGCCCACTCCACCAGCCGCCCCACCAGCTCGCAGCCTGCCATGCAGGATTTCCTGAGCCTCTATTCCCGCCTGGTGCAGGAGCGAGGGATGGAAGGCATCGTCTCCATCCACATTCCCCAAGAGCTGAGCGGGACCGTGGCTCAGGCGCGGCTGGCCGCACAGGAGATGGCCCCGACCCCCGTGCGCGTCATCGACTCGCGCATGGCCACCATCGCCGAGGGGTTCGTCGTCCTGGCGGCGGCGCGGGTCGCGGCGGCCGGCGGCAGTCTGGAGGAGGTGGTCGCTGCCGCCGAAGCGACGATCCCTCGTGTGAACCTCTTCGCCGTCCTCACCACCCTGGAGCATCTGCACCGCGGCGGGCGCATCGGCGAGGCGGCCGCGCTGTTGGGTTCCCGCCTGCGCATCCATCCCATCCTCCGCCTGCACCACGGCCGCGTGGCTGTGGCCGGGGTGGTGCGCTCCCGCCAGCAGGCGCGAGAGCGCATGCTGGAGATGATGGCCAGGCGGGTGGGCCACGCCCCGCTGCGCGCCTCCGTCTTCCATGCCGAGGCCCTGGCCGAGGCGCAGCAACTGGCCGAGGTCGTGCAGGCCCGCTTTCACCCCATCGAGTTCTTCATCACCGAGTTCACGCCGGTGATGGGGGCACACACGGGCCCTGGCGTCATCGGCCTGGCCTATCAGATCGAAAAGGGAAACTTTCGTTCACCAACGGTCGGATGAAAATGACGTAACCGTAGGGCAAATTTCCAATTTGCCCTACATTTTCACAGGAGGCAAAGCCATGAATCGAGATATCCTGGCGGTGTTGATCGCCTATCTGCTGGGCTCATTGCCCTTCGCTTACCTGGTGACGAAGGCGCGCACAGGGCAAGATATTCGCCAGGTAGGAGAGGGCAACGCCGGCGCGCGCAACGTGTGGCACGTGGTGGGGCCGGGTTGGGGTGTGCTGGTGGCCCTGCTGGACGTGGGCAAGGGGCTGCTGGCATATGGAGTCAGCCGCCACCTGGAGGCTTCGCAGACGGCGCTGCTGCTGAGCGGCTTCGCCGTCGTGTTGGGGCACGGTTTCCCGTTTCTGCGCTGGAAACAGGGCGGCAAAGGCGTCGCGGCCGGTATGGGCTTCCTGCTGGGGTTGCTGCCGCGCTGCACACTGCTGGGCGCGTTGGTCTTTGGCCTGATGTACCTGTGGCAGCGAGACTTCAATCGCTGCATCAACGTCGCCTGTGCCGCCGTCGTCTTGCTGCCCCTGGCCTTTGGCCATCCGCCGCTGATGTCGGCTTACGTGCTGGCCCTGCTGCTTACCATGGCCCTCAAGAAGCTCGTGGACCTCTCCCACGAGCGGCAGGTCTGGGCCCACAGCGGCTGGACCAACGGGGCCACCCCCGGTTTCCACGGAAAAGGGGAAGAAGGGGAATGAGAAAGAAGGGAAATGAGGGGAATGAGGGAAGGGGGACCCTTTCCCTCTTTTCCGCCTTTCCCTTTGGAGACTCAGTAGACGGAAAATCGCTCCGCCAGGATCGCCAGATCCTGGCGAAAACCGGGGATCTGACGATCCCCTCAGAGCAAATTTCCATCTACTGAGACTGGAGGTGACCTATGTTATGGCATTATCAGTACGCGCTCACCTGGGTGTTGCTGCTGATCTTTCTCAACACCTTGAACAATCTGCGGCTGCTGCGCCGGCCCCTGCCGGCAGCCCGGTGGCAGAACCCGCCGCTGGTCTCCATTCTCGTGCCCGCCCGCAACGAGGTGCGCAACATCGGCCGTTGCCTGCGCTCGCTGCTGGCCCAGGATTACCCACGTCTGGAAATCCTGGTCTTGGACGACGATTCCAACGACAGCACGGCGGCCATCGTGGAGGAGCTGGCGCGGGGAGAACCGCGCCTGCGGCTGCTGCACGGGCAGCCGCTGCCGCCGGACTGGCACGGCAAGGCCTACGCCTGCCATCAACTGGCGCGGGCGGCCCGCGGCGAGTGGCTTCTCTTCACCGACGCCGACACCGAGCACGCCCCCCACAGCGTCTCGGCCACCGTCCGCATGGCCCAGCAAGCAGGGGCAGACCTGCTGAGCCTCTTCCCGCAGTTCGTCGCTGGCAGTTGGGGCGAGCGGCTGATGCTGCCCATCATCCCCTTTGCCCTGCTGGCCGGCCTGCCGCTGCCTTTCGTGCATCGGCTGCGACCCCCGCGGGCAGCCGTGGCCCTGGGGCCATTCATGCTTTTCTCCCGTCCGGGCTACTGGCGCTGCGGCGGTCACGCCGCAGTGCAGGCCAACCTTGTGGACGATCTGGGGTTGGCGCGACAGGTGAAGGCCATGGGCGGACGGCTGCTGCTGGCCGATGGCACCGGCCTGGTGCAGGCGCGCATGTACCACGGCCTGCGGGAGCTGTGGCAAGGCATCTCCAAAAGCACCTTCGCTGCCCTGCATTACTCCTGGACGGCGCTGAGCGCGGCGCTGCTCGGCGCCGGGGCAGCCTTCCTCGGCCCGTTCGCCTTCCTGGCCCTCGGGCTGTGGCGAGGGGAGACAGGCCGCGTCTGGATAGGGCTGCCGCTGTTGCAGATAGTGCTCATCTGGGCCTCGGCGCTGGCCGTGGCGCGGCGTTTCCGTATGAGCCAGTGGATCGCCCTCTTGCACCCGCTGACCATCGCCCTGACCCTGGCTATTGCCCTGCACTCCGCCTGGAACGCCCGCTGGGGGCAGGGCACGGTGTGGAAGGGGCGGTGTTACCGGGCCGAAGGAAAACAACTCAAACATGGCTGGGAGCAGCCATGACGACGCCATACCCGGCAACACTCTGCGGGGAGACTGCCAGCAAGCGGCTTGCGGGCGTGCGCAGCGGAAGCCGGGGAGCACGAGGGGTGCCCCCTCGTTTACCCCCTACCCCTACACGTTGGGGCTTGCGCCCAATCGCTGCGCAAGCCCCTTGCATACGGAATTTGACAAATCGTCTTATCTGTGCTATAGTTTAGATGCAGGTGGAAGGGGAGCGTCTGTCCGGATGTGTCACATCGCCGCCAGGCTTTACCAGCCTGGCGGCGTTTTGTTGCTGACCGCGACGGCTTTGCTCTCAGCCACGAGATCTCAGGCCACGAGGAAGAACAAAAAGGAGGAAAACACATGAGCGAACGCACCCAGGATAGCCGTCAGCGCATCGAGGGCACCGTCAAGTGGTTCAACGCGTCCAAGGGCTACGGCTTCATCTCCCGAGACGGCGGGCCGGACGTGTTCGTCCACTACTCGGCGATTCGGGGCAGCGGCTTCCGCAATCTGGAAGAGGGCGAACGGGTGGAGTTCTCGGTGGTGGAAGGCCCCAAGGGTCTTCAGGCCGCCGACGTCACCAGACAGGGCTGGTAACAACATCCCAGCCCGCCAGCCTAAGTTGCCGCCGGCAATGCAGGCAGACGAGAGGAATGATTGATGAACAAGAAACTTTACATCGGCAGTTTATCCTATGACACGACGGACGATGGGTTGCGTGAGCTATTCGGTACCGTGGGCACGGTGCTCTCAGCGGAGGTGATCCGCGACCGCAACACTGGCCGGTCGAAAGGCTTTGGCTTCGTGGAGATGGAGACGGTCGAAGAGGCCGAGAAGGCCATTGGCGAGCTCAACGGCACCATGCTTGACGGTCGGGAGATCAAAGTGGCGGAAGCGCAGCCGCGTCGAGAACAGCCGCGGGGCCCTGATCGGCGGGGAGGCGGCCGGCGGGAGCGAGAGCGGCGGGACTCAGACCGCTGGGGAGGTCGTCGAGAGCGCTGGTAGAACCTGGCCCAGGGAAACTGCCATCGAGCAGAGCGGGACGTCAGGCATCTGACGTCCCGCTCTTGCCTTTTCCGGCCGTTTGACAAACTCTCCCGTCCGTGCTACGATGTTGGCGATGCATGAACCAGAAGCCATCATCCGAACCGATAACCTGACCAAACGCTTTGGATCGGTCACCGCCGTGGAGGGGCTGAACCTGAGCATTGCCCGCGGCGAAATCTTCGGCCTCATCGGACCCGACGGTTCCGGCAAGACGACTACTATCCGCCTGCTGGCGGCCATCATGCCGCCCAGCGCAGGGCGGGCCACCGTGGCCGGCTTCGACACGGTCACACAGGCGGAGCAGATCCGCCGCCTTGTCGGCTACATGCCGCAGCGCTTCAGCCTCTACGGTGACCTCTCGGTGCTGGAGAACCTGAGCTTCTTCGCCGACGTCTTCGGCGTGCGGGGAAGGGAACGGCGGGAGCGCATTAACCGCCTCCTGCACTTCGCCCGGTTGACCGAGTTCCGCCAGCGCCGTGCCGCCCACCTTTCCGGCGGCATGCAGAAGAAGCTGGCCCTGGCCTGCACCCTCATCCACCGCCCACAGGTGCTCTTCCTCGACGAGCCGACGACGGGCGTGGACCCCATCTCCCGCCGCGAGTTCTGGGACATCCTCTCCGGCCTGCACCTGGAAGGGGTGACCCTTTTCGTCAGCACGCCCTACATGGACGAGGCAGAACGCTGCGCCCGCGTGGGGTTGATGTACGAAGGCCGGCTCATGGTCTGCGAGCGGCCGGAACAGATCAAGGCCCTGGTGCCCGGCCAGTTGCTGGCTCTGCGCACGCCGCAACTCGCCCAGGCCCGGGCAGCAGTCACCCCGTTGCCTGGCGTGCTGGAGGTGCAGACCTACGGCGACCTGTTGCACATCTTCGTGGATGACGCCGCGACGCGCCGGTCAGCGATCGAGGCCCGGCTGGCAGAAGCGGGCCTGCCGGTTATCTCCCTCCAGCGCGCCCGCCCGCGCCTGGAGGAAGCGTTCATTTCACTGATCCGCAGGCGGTTGGAGGAGGACGGAACACGCACCATGCAAGGCGTGATGCGTGATACGTGATGCGTGATGCGTGATGCGAGTGCGTGATGCGTGGCGCATGATGTGTGGTGTGTGGAATGGACAAGTATGCTGTCGAGGTTGTTAACCTGAGCAAGCAGTTCGACTCCTTCACCGCCGTGGATGGCATCAGCTTCAACGTGCGGGAGGGGGAGATCTTTGGCTTCCTGGGGCCCAACGGCGCCGGCAAGACGACCACCATCCGCATGCTGCTGGGGCTGCTGCGCCCCACCTCCGGCTCGGCTACCGTGCTGGGCTACGACATCGTGCGCCAGTCGCAGGAGATCCGCCAGCGCACCGGCTACATGTCGCAGCGCTTCAGCCTCTACAACGACCTGACCGTGATGGAGAATCTCGACTTCTATGGGCGCACCTACGGCGTGCGCGGGCAGGAACTGGCCGAACGCAAGCGGTTCGTGCTGGAGATGGCCGGGCTGCTGGGCCGCGAGCGGGAGCTGACCGGCCACCTCTCCGGCGGCTGGAAGCAACGGCTGGCCCTTGGTGCGGCCATCCTGCACCGCCCGCGCATCCTCTTCCTCGACGAGCCCACGGCAGGGGTGGACCCCGTCTCCCGGCGCGAGTTCTGGGACCTGCTCTACGCACTGGCCGAGGAGGGCACGACCATTTTCGTCACCACCCACTACATGGACGAGGCCGAGCACTGCCACCGGCTGGCCTTCATTCATCAGGGGCGCATCGTCGCCGAGGGCACGCCGCAGGCGATCAAACAGGAGCAGATGCAGGGCCAGGTGCTGGAGATTGACTGCGACCGGCCAGAACAGGCGCTGCCGGCCCTGCGAGACCTGGGCTGCTTCGACGAGGTGGCCCTCTACGGCGCGCAGGTCCACGCCGTCGCCGCCGGCGCCGAAACGCTCAGGCCGCTGGTGGAGCGAACCCTGGCCGAGGAGGGCGTCACCGTCTACAGCCTGGCCGTTATCCCGCCCTCGCTGGAGGATGTCTTCATCGCCCGCATCCGGTGAGGATGCAGGGTAGTTGGGAGACTCAGTGGATGGAAATTTGCTCTGAGGGGATCGTCAGATCCCCGGGCTCCGCCAGGATCTGACGATCCTGGCAGAGCG
>JARYMM010000088.1 GCA_029907105.1 Anaerolineae bacterium
AGGGGGACAGCCGGCCAGCCAGAGAACGACGATCATCAGACCCAGAGGAACCACGACCTTGTCCAAAACCGGAAACGTCTTCTTTCTCTCCATGGGACACCTCCTCCTGAGTACTTGCTCAAGACACTGGCAAAGCTCCGCCTCAAACCGACGAGCCTACAACATGCACTGTAAGTGATCCCGTTAATTCCCCCCAAGCTTCTCTAAGTTTTCGTCTCACCCGCTAGCCGGTGATCCCTCTGCTGAGACTCGATCTCTTCCTTCATCGCCTGATACAGTCTGTATCTCCCTGACCAACGCACGAAATCCATGTCATCGCCCATCTCCCCCCGCTGGTACCTCTCGTAGAATTCAGCGGAGTTCATCCAGTACTTTTGCTCGAACAGAGCGAGCCTCCGGCTGAGAGCAAGAAGCTCATCAACGGGATTGACATCTCTTTCCGCTTACTCAAGTAAGCGAGAGAACTCTTCAGGCGTAGGCATGTTGTCAGTGCTGAATTCGAATATCGGCACCTTCGTCACCTCCTGTTTGACCGCCGGACTCGGTCTCTGTAACCCCGCAGTATCCACAGCAGAAGCCATACAACGCACGGATGTTTTCGCGCAGCGCCTGGGAAACTATTACATCGCCACAGCCAACGGTTCGCCTGTGACGTGCTGATACACTTCCCGAATGGCCTGGTGGCGGCGTTGCAGATCGCGCAGCAATCGCCGCGCATCGCACAGCCACTGTTCCTGTTGCGCGGCCAGGATCACCAGTTGTTCATTCACAGCCTCGCTCTCTTGGACCTGTTGGCGTAACGCCACCTGCTCTGCCCGCATCCGAGCCAACGCGGGGGCCAACCGCTCCCGTTCTTCTGCTTCAACAGCCTCGATCAGTGCAGTCAATTCCGCTTTGCCTGCTTCGTCCAAGGTGCCTGTTAGCTCAGCGGCACGCAGCGCATCCAACCGGGCTTGCCTTTCATCATCATTACTCCATTCCATATTCACCCATCCTCCTTCATCTGCGCTTCGAATAGCGCGAGCACATCCTCGGTCATACCGCTGGCCACGGCGTCACATACTCCACCCATGACGCCTTCCATGCAGATTATAGCCCAGGCAGGCAATGCGGTCAAGTCAGGGCCGGGGAAGACCACGGGGTTCCCCTCAGTTCCCTCAGCCCCCTCCCCCCTAACCCTCAACCCGATAGATCGCCACTTCCTGATTGCGATACACCTCCTCCAGCAGCCCCTGCCCGGCCATCTGCTCGAACTTGGCGATGCCCTCCGGCGGGTAGACGGTGCGCTCCAGCCGGCCGACGTAGATGTAGGAGATATGCATGTCGGCGATGATCTGCCGGGCGCGGCCGATATCCGGCGTGCTCCAGAACTCCCGCGCCAGCCCATCGCGCGGGCCGACCTGTGTGTCGCCATAGCGCTGCTCGGACTGATGCGCCCCCAGCAGGGTCGGCAGCCCGGTGAAAGAGGAGACGCGCATGCCGCCTTCGCGGTAATAGTCAATGCGCCCTTCGGCCACCACCGGCGTGCCGCGCACATGCTCCAGCAGCCAGTTAATGGCCTCATAGTCGTACTGCAACTCGATGACGTTCGAGGGATCGGGCCAGGTGTAGGAGCCCACGGTCATGAAGGCCATGCCGTCCAACGTGCCGATGGGCGGACGGGCGCCGGGGAAGCGATCGTTCACCCGATCCACCGTGCCCAGGAGCGGAAAGGCCAGGCTCGAGGCCAGCAGCAGGGCAAAGGCCGTCGTCCACACAGGGGTCGCCCAGCGGGAACGCCACCCCTGCACCGCCCGCCAGACCCGCGGCAGCGCCGCCGCCGTGCCCAGCCCGATCAACACCCAGACCTGAATGTAGAACTTGAACAGCGTGTTCATGCGGCGGTGATCGCCGCCCTGCAGGAAGTCCTTGAGGTAGACGAACTCCACCCCCAGGAGCACCAGCAAGGCGGTGAAGATGAGCACGGTGGTGAACAACTCCTCCGCCGTAGCCCGGCGGCGCAGGAGGAGCAAGCCGGCGGCGGCCAGCGGCAGCAGCAACGTCGCCGGCACCGTATACTTGAGCAAGGCCAGGATGATGGTCAAGACGACCAGCAGGCCGACCGCTATCCGTCCGATCAGGTAGCCGGATGAGCCGCGCACCAGCAAGGCGTGCAGGCGAACGAAGCGAGGCGCTTCCTCCCAGCGGTCGAGCAGCAGCCGCAGCCAGCGCAGCAGACCCAAGCGCTCGCCGTGACGGCGCAGTTCGATCAGCAGGAAGGTGAAAGCCAGGAAGACGAAGAAACCCCAGATGTTGAGCCACTGCCCCAGGCTAGTCTTTACCTTGACCAGGCCCACGCCGCCGGCGCCCACCGCTTCATACCAGTGGAAGAAAGGATAATAAAACACCAGCGAGAGGACGGCCAGCACGGCGCCAAATAGGAGGACACGGAGATAAGGTGACAAGGTGACAAGAAGACGAGGAAGCGTCTCCTTGTCCCAGCAGGAACCCCGCCACTCCCGCACCAGGTAGACCAGCACGCCTAACCCCAGGTAGGTGGGCAGGTCCCAGGTATTGATGGCCGCCAGCGCTCCCAGCGTCAACGGCAGGACGAGGAAGCTCAACACCCCTTCGGCACGCCCGTGGCTGTCCCAGCGGGTGGAGTAGCCGGCCAGCAGGTTGAGGGCCAGGGCCAGGAAGAGCACGGTGAAGGGAATGCCGATCATGTGCGGGTGCAGGTCGGCGAAGAGGAAGCTCCAGTAGGGGAACTCGTTGATGGTGAAGGGGATGACCCGGCTGGGCTCCCAGTAGTTGTAGCCGGGCAGCCGCTGGCCGGTGGTGATGACTGCTTTCAGCCCCCCGACCGCCTGCACCAGCGTCTGCAGGCCCGGAATGCGGCTCTGGAAGCCGCTGCCACTCACGCTGGCCAGGCGGCGCAGCACAAGCGCCATGCCGTCCAGATTGCCCAGCAGGGCCACGAAGAGCGGCCCCAAAAGCCCCGCTGCTAGCCCCCGCCGCCACCAATTCGCCCCTTTGTGCTCGCGGCGGATTGCCAAATCCGCCGCCTTGCCGCCGGACTTGACAGTCCGGCGGGAGCCGTCGGTCAGGTTGTAGACCACCGAAAACGCCCCCGCTGCCGTCAGCGCGAACAACGTGGGCACGGCCAGGTTGAAGGCCACGGAGGCCTGGATGCCGGTCAGCTTGATGAGCACGGCCACCAGGTACTGGCCGTAGTAGTAGTAATTCATGTAGCCGCCGGCGAAATAGGGGTCGTAGGGTGGGAAATAGGGACTGCGGGTGATGGCATTGAGGAAAGCGAACTCCATGAACTTCTCGCCCCCCTGCCACGGCTGCCACAGGTCAGGGTTCAGCAGGCGGATGCCGACGAAGCCGAGGAAGGCTACGGCGAACAGCCCCTCGCAGAAGAAAATGAACTGCCGCTGCGCCTGCCAGAAGGCAGCGAATTCCTGTCGGTTACGTCGCCAGAGCCAGAAGCCCGCAAGCGCCAGCAGCACAATGCCCAGCCAGATGGCCGGCAGGCTGTTCTTCATCAGGCGCAGGCTGGCCAGCAGCCAGTTGACATAGCCCACGATCAACCAGCCCAGCCCGCGGGCGAAGAGGTAACCCCGGTCGCGCAGGTTGGGGAAGACGACGAAGGTCAGCGGCCAGGCGGCCAGCCCCAGCACGGCCAGCGCCAGCCACCAGACCACCACCGCGCCTACGGTCGAGCGGCTGGCCCAGCGGTTCCAGCGGAAGTCGTTCACCACCGGCAATTCGTCCACCGGCCTGTCGAGCAGCAACGATTTGCGTTCCTTTTCCGGCTCCGGCGGCTGCGGCGCGGAGGCCCTCTCCGACGTCGGCCACAGGCGGGCCAGGAGGATGGGCGGGCCTACATAGCCTGCGATTGCCCCCTGCCAGGACCCACCCAACAGGCTGTCCCATTCGGCATCGCTCAGTTGCCGCACCTTCTGGAAGATGATGGGCTTGGGGTGGTCGTAGACGGTGAAGCTCTCGTCGGCACGGTCGTCGGGGAAGACCAGTGGCCCCAGCCGGGGATAGGTGGTGAACTCGGCCACCTTCTCGAAGCCCAGTTGCCCGCTGAAGAGCAGCTCGTAGTACTTCGTGGTCATCGGGTAGCGCTGGGGCAGGCGGGGGATGGAGCCGTAGAGCCGGTTCGACGAGAGCACGATGTAATCCGCCTCCTGCAACCGGGAGCGCACGAGCTGGTACTTGGCCTCGTTGTCCTCCTCGTACAGCGGCAGGTCCACGATGCGATAGCCGTGTGAACCCCAGTCGGCCCCCGGCTCCGGCAAACCCAGCGGCAGGTCGTCGTCCCAGTGCTCCGAGGCCAGCACCGAGCCGTCGGGCACGTGAGCGTAGATCCAGCGCGAGGCGGTGATCCAGGGGTGCGTGTGCCGGTAGACGCCGTTGACGAAGGCCAGAGACCAGAGTACTGCTCCGAGCAAAGCCACAGCGATGAACAAGTTTGCAAGAGGCAAGATACAAGAAGCAAGATGTATGCCTGACCTCTGCCTCTTGCTTCCTGCCTCTTGCATCTGGTACAGCATCCCAGCTCCCACGACGCAAAGCAACGGCACCACCGGCACCATGTAGCGCATGAACTTGGCCAGGAAGAGGCCGGTGACGCCGAAGTAGGGGACGATCCAGGAGAGCAGGACCCATTCGCCCGCCCTGGCCCGGCCCAGCACTGCCCGCACCAGCACCCAGGCCAGCCCGGCCAGGGCCACGATCCCCAGCGGCCAACCCATGCCCCACTTCAAGAGCTGCTCGAAATGGTAGATATAGGGCACGGTGCCCCGGTACTGGCGGGTGAAGGGGAAATCGGCCTCGCCCCGCACCATAGCTCCCTGCTCCCTGATCACCGCCTGCACCCAGTTGCCCCAGTCGAGGAGGACGAAGGGGGAAGTGACGGTGAAGACGATCAGGGCGACGAGGAAGCAGAGGCCGAGCATGAGTAAGTCTTCGCCGGAGGGGACAAGGAGACGGGGAGATGTCTCCTTGTCTCCCCCTCTCCTTGTCTCCCCCTCTCCTTGTCTCCCTGTCACCTTGTCTCCCTGTCTCAGAAAGACGGCGACGACGGGCGCGGCCAGGATGGGCAGGGCGCTGAACTTGCTGGCGATGGCCAGGCCGCAGCCCACGCCGGTGAGCACCGCCGCCCCCACCGTGCACCGTTCCACCATCCGCATGGCCCCATAGAGCGCCAGCAGGGTGAAGGTGGCCGAGATGGGGTCTACGGCGAAGAAGTGGGCAAGCTGGATCTGGGTGACGGTGAAGGCGGAAAAGGCCGCCGCCAGCAGCCCCGCCCGGCGACCGTACAGCTTACGGGCAATGAGATAGACCAGATAGACGGTGAAGGTATCGGCCACAGCCATGAGGAAACGGCCCACGTAGGCGTAGCCGGGCACACCCTTCAGCAGGCGCACGAAATTGACCGTCTCCGGCGAAGCGCCCAGCTTCTGCAAAAGCGGCGCCGTACGGCTGGCCAGGTCGGCGCTGATGGTCAGCAGGTAGAGCGGGAAATGGCCGTAGGTGTAGGAGCGACGCTGGCCGGCCTCCCGGTCCCAGAGCGGGTTGAAGGTGGACTTGCGGGGATCGAAGGCCGTGGACCAGTCCTGGGGCCAGCGCATGGTCGGCGCGTAGAAGGCCACGGTGGAACGCTCATCGGGATGGGTGAGCTTGCCCTCGTCCCAGCGGATGTTGTAGGCGCGCAGCCCAAAGGCGACGAGCAGGGTCAGAATCAGCAGCACAAGATGCGTGATGCGTGATGCCTTTGGCGTTCGGCGTTCGGCGTTCGGCGTTCGACGTTCCACAGGTGATGTGATGGTCAAGGTTCTTCTCCTGAGGATCAGTCAATGGAGATTTGCTCTGAGGGGATCGTCAGATCCCCGGCTTTTGCCAGGATCTGGCGATCCTGGCAGAGCGATTTTCCACCCACCGAGGATGGACGTAGGCACTCATGGGCAGGCCAATTATAGCATTTTCACCAGAGGCTGACAAACCCTGCTCACCGTCGTGCGCTTCCACCATGTTGACCACCATGTCGAACTGCGTGTCCAGACGATACAGGGTTGCTCATTTTGGGAAATCGCCGCAACGCAGGTATAATCCAGGCAGGTTCTCAGGACGAGAGAAGCGGAGGCAACAACATGGCCCGCATCATTAAGACCATCGAGATCAATGGACAACCTGCCGTGGCACTGTTTGACACGGGAGCGGCCCTGACCTATGTTCGAGAGCATCTTCTCGCCACTGCCCCAAGGAAACCCGTGACCGAGCCTTTCTCCGTGGCATTCGGTGGGAAGAGCATCGAGGTTCAAGAGCTTTGTCTCATCGGCGGCCGGATAGAGGGACTGGCCTTCGACACCGACGCCATCCCGGTGGCCGAATTGGGCCGCGCTGATGGACACGAGCTGGATGTTCTCATCGGAGCCCTCACCATGGAGCGATGGGAGATCCGACTGGATCCCAAGAGCGGGACACTGGACCTGGAAGGCCTGAGGCGGCGTGAGTTCACCGAATTCTGAACATGCCCATTTGCGAAATCGCTGCAACGAGGGTATGATCCATGCCGGCCGAGATTGTGAAAGAAAGGATGGTGACACAATGACCCTATACGAGCTTATTCAGGATATTCATGCTCTGGACAGGGAACTCCAGAGATACGAAGAGAAGTATAGCCTGCTCTCTGAGGATTTCTACGAACTGTACATCAGCGGCAAGCTCCGGGACGAGAATATCGAGGAGATTGATGACTACGGTAGCTGGGCCGCGTTCTACAGAATGCGACAACAGCGCAGACGCAAGTACGATGAGTTGAAGGAAAGTACGTTACGTACCCTACGAGTGTCAGCACCAGAGAGTGTGGCTCTGAGGCCGTATGCTGTACCAGTGGAGGCCTGACGTGCTTTCGTCCCTATATGAATATAGCCGCTTCGTCTACGCCCTTAGAGATAGGTTTTCGGCTGTGCGGAGCTCCGATCTGGTCTTGATACCGATGGGACCAACCATTGGAACCTTGAGGGGCACGCTCAGATTCGACAATGACATTACCCTGCGGGTTCTAGAGCAAATTGACTTTGATGCCCGAGCCATTCAACATTATTCCTACACGGTGTCTCAGCGAGGCGAGAAGCTCTACTGGTACGATCCTCAGCCACATCCTGATGATTCTTCCCCGGCCAGCACCTTCCCCCACCACAAGCACATTCCGCCGGACATCAAGCACAATCGCGTCCCTGCACCAGGGATACGATCTGATCAACCCAATCTACCTCTCCTGATCGAAGAAATCGAACGAGAACTGCTGTAGCTCCACCCTATGGAAAAGCTGCCTGTGCGCCGGGCAAACCTCACGGCGCAGCTACATGCACCACCGCCAGCGGGTAGGCGGTATTGTCCTGCATCCCCTTGACCCCATCCAGCCATAGCCGGTCGCCTGTGTCGGCCCGATAGAGCCCCACAACCAGCACGTAGTCGCCCGGCGGCGCATCCTGCGGGATGTCCAGCAAGAAGCGCATGCCGTGCGGCTCGCCCACAGCCCAGGCCGATGTCGGACGGCCCGTTGCATCCGAAAGCAACTCGTCGTGCTGCGCCAGCCGCTTCCCCTCCTCGTCCAGCAGATGTACAAAGGCAGTGTAGTCCGCCTCTACAGAGTTGATGGCCTGCCAGCGCAGTATGATGTCCAGCTTTTGCGACGGCGCAAGCCGCATCCCGCTCAGGCCCAGCCCCACCAGGCTCAAGCGCCCGGCGAAGCTGGCCTCCACCGGCACATCCGCCCGCAGCGGCGCAAAGGCTGTCTCGGACAGGATGCGATAGGCCGTAACCGTCAGCGGCGGCAACGTGTATTGAGCCACGGGCAGGGCGTGCGTATCGAGCTGCCGCCGCACCCTGTCCCGCTCCGCATCATCCCCGGCGAAGGCCACGTACCAGACCGTGCCGTCTGGTTGCGCCACGCCGTTCAGCGCCTGAGCGATCTGTGCCTCGTCGCCGGCAGGGTCGAGCACCAGGCGGGGCCGCGCCGCCGGCCAGTGCTTGCTCACCTGGCTGCGTCCGGCGAAAACCACCACGTCCCCCTCGCCTACCAGCCCCTCTAATGCCTCCAGGTGCTCCACATAGCGGTCGTTGCGGTAAACCCAGGCATATTCCACGCCGTGTAGGCGGACGACATATTCCGGCTCGGCCCGGCCATAGTAGTCTGAGATGTAGGGAGAGCCAAACTGCACATCGCCCACATTGAGCACGACATAGTCGGCCAGGACGGCGCTCCGTTCGTTCAGGACATGGACGTGGCCGCGCAGGAGAGGCGCTATCCCAGCTACGCCCCAGGCGGCCACTTCCAGCTCCTCGGCCGCAGGCTGCCGATTGAGATAGCGCACAGCCTGATCCAGCCCCTCGCCCCAGCCCACGGTGATGGCCTGCACGGCGCGGCGGCCGCCGCCCAGCAACGGGTTGTAGTAAGTCAGATAGTAAGGATGGTGCGGCAACGTGCCTGCCGCCTGCGCCAGCACGGCAATCGCCATGCCTGCCACCAGAACGGCGCGGCTCGCCCGCTGGCCCAGGTTTCGCCATCTGGCCAGCCAGCGCAGCCCGGCCACGATGCCCCAGGCGGCCACCAGGTCCAGCACCGGAAAGGCGGGCAAGAGATAGCGATCGAACTTCTTGGCTCCCGCCGTGAGCGCCAGGACAAAGAGCACGACGTAGCCCAACAGGACGAGCAGCAGCGTGCGGTGGGGCCTGCGGCGGGCTAGCAGGGGCAGGGCGGCCAGCAGCCCCAGACCGGTGACCGGCGTCAGGCGGAAGGCGAAGGACAGCAAGTAGAAAGGCAACCCCGGATCGCGCACCACCTGGCCGAACCAGAAGTTGTTGACGTGCGGCGTGGTGGCGTGTCGCTCGGCGGTGCCCAGGACGAAGCGCAGGGCACGCCACGGGTCGGCCCACAAGGCCGGCCAAAAGGCCGGCAGCGTCAAGGCGGCGGCCAGGCCCCATAGCAGCAGGCCGCGCCAGGGGAAGATTGCTGCGCCCTCACCAGTGGCCGCCAGCCCTCCCCGCCGAACGCCGAACACCGAACACCGAACACCGAACACTGAACACCGAACGCCGAACACGAGCAGCGTAAAGGGAACCAGGAAAGCGGCGGGCGACTTGGTGAGCACGGCCAGCGCTGCACAGAAGCCGCTCAGCGCCGCGTCACGCAGGCGTTGTCCGTCCACCAGATACGCCAGCAAACTGAGCAGCGAGAGGGTCATGAAGCTGGCAGCCAGGGCATCCACATGCAGCAAACGGGAATGGGCCAGGAAGAAGGGATCGAAGGCCAGGAGCAATGCCGCCAGCAGCGCCGTGGGCAGGCCGAACAGCCGGCGGGCCAGGACGTAACAGGCGGCGACGGTCAGCGCCGTCAGTACGGCCACGGGCAGCCGGGCCAGGGGCAGGAATTCCCCCAGCACGCGCAGCGCTGCGGTGTCCTGCACATCCAACTCGCCGGCGGCCAGGACGTCGGCCAGGGCCTGAGCAGCAACGGGGTCAGTGGCGCTGTGCACGGCCACGCCCAGCGCGCCGGCCCACATGGTGATCACGCCCGGGTGGCCGGCCTGCGCCGTGTCCGCCCAGCGCCCCTGGCGTAGCGCCTCCAGAAAGCGTGCCGAGCGGAAGACCCAGGTCGGCTCGTCCCAGGTGACGAAGGCATCCAGGGTGAAGAGGCGTGGCAGCAGGGCCAGCGCGAAAAGCAGGAGGGCGATGGCCAGACTAAACACTCGCTGCCTGACAGGCTGTGATCTGTGACTCATGGTTCGGTGTTCGGAGTTCGACATTCGGTGGGTAGCTCGACAATGTTACATTATGTCATTGCGAGCGGAGCGAAGCAATCTCCGCCTCGGGACTTGGGGATTGCTTCGTCGGCAAAAACCGCCCCCTCGCAATGACAC
>JARYMM010000089.1 GCA_029907105.1 Anaerolineae bacterium
AATCTCCCACTAGCTGGCAGGAGATTGCTTCGCCTTCGGCTCGCAATGACATTTCCAAAAAACTGAAATGCACCCAAGGCAAGCGGCGTCGTCCAGAAGAATCATATGTCTCCCCGTCTCCCTATCTCCCCGTCACCTGGTCTCAGCAGGCGGCGCTTCCAGCCCGTGCTGTTCCAGCAGCGCTTCGTCTCGCAGCAGCTCATCCGTCGGGCCATCGGCCACCACGCGGCCGCCGTCGAGGACGATCAGGCGCGGGAAAAGCTCGGCCACCAGCCGCATGTCGTGGCTGGCAGCGAGCATGGTCACCGGCAACTCCCGCAGCAGGCCGATCAGCTCCCGCCGCCCCCTGGGGTCCAGGCCGCCCGTCGGCTCATCCAGCACCAGAATGGAGGGGTCCATGGCCAGCACTGTGGCTATGGCCACCCGCTTCTTCTCGCCCATGCTCAGGTGATGCGACAGCCGCTCCGCGTAGCCCGCCATGCCCACCTGGGCCAGCGCCTGTGCCACCCGCCGTCTCACCTCCGCTTCCGGCAGGCCCATGTGCAGCGGCCCGAAAGCCACATCGTCGAATACCGTGGGCGAAAAGAGCTGGTCGTCGGGGTTCTGGAACACCAGCCCCACCCTGGCACGGATGATCCCCAGGTTGGCTTTGACCACGTCGAGCCCATCCACGCGCACGCGGCCTTGCTGTCCCTGCAGAATGCCGTTGAAGTGCAGGAGCAGCGTGGACTTGCCGGCACCGTTGGGGCCGACCAGGGCTACCTTCTCGCCACGTGCCACGTGCAGGGTGACGCCTTGCAGCGCCACATGGCCGTCGGGGTAAGTGAAGTGGAGATCGTGGACGTGCAATACGGCCTCGGCAGGGCCTCCGGTCTCGGTCATGGTCAGGACTTCAAACTCAAACTTCAAACCTTCAAGCACATTGCTGAAGCCAGGCAGAGGACGAAGAGGAGGCCGACGAGCACATCTGCAGGCCGCAGTCGCGGCGGGGTCAGCGCCCTGATCTCCCCCTGATAGCCGCGGCTGGCCATGGCCTGGAAGATGCGCTCGCTGCGCTCCGTGCTGCGCAGGAAGAGGCTGCCCACCATGCCGCCTGCCACCCGCGCCCGCCAGCGCATGGCGCCTCCTGCCCGTTGACCGGCGGCGGCCGCGCTGCGCGCCTCCCGCGCCCGCAACAGCCGCAGCGCCTCATCCCCCAGGACGAAAAGGTAGCGCAGCATGAAGGCCACGACGGCCACCAGCGTCCTGGGCACGCGCAACGTCCGCAAGGCCACCAGCAGGTCGGGGAAGGTCGTCGTCGCCGAGAGGAGCAGGGCCATGAGCAGGGAAAGCCAGGATCTGAGGAGCACGCTGAGGAAGGCCACCAGTCCGGCGTCGGTGACGGTCAGCGCGGCCAGGGGCGGGCGCAGCAGGGGCGCACCGGGCGTGGTCACCAGCAGCGTCATCGCCGCCAGGGCGAAGGGCAAGGCGACCAGGCTGCGCCGCAGGAGCAAGGGCAGCGGCACCCGCGCCGCCAGGACGCTGACCAGCCAGAGCAGGGCCAGGGCGGCGAAGGTGCGCCAGCCCCCGGCCGGCGTGAGGCTGCAGGCGATGACGAATCCCAACGTCAACAGCACCTTCAGCCGCGCGTCCAGCCGATGCACCAGGCTCTCGCCGCGGTGGTACTGATCGAGCAGATGCACATGCACGGCCGCACTCCGCTCTTCCGCAGGGTGCGAGGATGTTCAGCCGACCCGCTGTCGGCGCAGGAGGTGGGCCAGGCCATAGCCCAACCCGAACAGAAGCAGCGTGCCCACCACCCCGGCGACGACGGTCGCCGCGGCCTCGTTGGCGATGCCGGGGAAGAGGTAATCGGGGATAAGCTCGAACAGCGGGCCGCGGGCCGCGTCCAGGAACCCCTTATCCTCGGCCACCCGCTCCAGGCCGTCCGGATGAGGAGAAGCGAGCGGCGAGAGCAAGGCCAACGCCAGGGCGATGAGCAAACCGGCAATCCACCAGCGTTTCATTCGAACACCTCATTTCGTGCTTTTGCTTCCGCTGGACGGCCACGTCCAGCGGTGGGGGCGGATCCTTCACTTCGTTCAGGACAAGCGTGGCCGTCCGCCGCGAGCGACAGATGCCTATGCCGCCTCAGTGGGCAGCAGGTCCCGCCGCGTGGCGGCGATGAAGGCCAGCGCCGCGGCGGTGATCAACCCTTCGCCGACGCCGATGAGCGCGTGCACGCCGACCATGGCCGGCAGCACGATGGACAGCACCACCGTCCCCGAAAGCCACAGGGCCAGGCTGCAAACGATGGACGCCGCCACCACCGAGGTCCAGGCGGCAACAAAGCCGGGCAGCGAGCCCTTCCAGCTCCGCCCGCCGAGCAGCCGGCTCAAGCCCCTGTACACGCCGTAACCGACCCAGGGGGCGACCACGCCCATGATGAGCACGTTGGCCCCCAGGGCCAGCAGGCCGCCGTCCTGAAAGAGCAGCGCCTGCACGGCCAGCACGGCGGTCATGATCAGCGTGGCTGCCCACGGTCCCAACAGGACGGCCGCCAGCGCCCCGCCGATGAGGTGGCCTGAGGTGCCCCCGGCCACGGGGAAGTTGAGCATCTGGGCGGCGAAGATGAAGGCGGCCATGACCCCCATCAGCGGCACCTGCTTCTCGCCCAGTTGTTTGCCGGTACGACGCACGGCCGGCGCTATCGTGCCCGCCGACAGCGCCCAGCCGGCTGTGGCCACCGGCACACTGAGAAAACCATCGGGAATGTGCATGGAATTCCTCCTTGTCTTGGGATGATCTGTTGATTGACAGTCTCAGTGGATGGAAATTTGCTCTCTCAGTGGATGGAAATTTGCTCTGAGGGGATCGTCAGATCCCCGATTTTCGCCAGGATCTCGGTGGATGGAAATTTGCTCTGAGGGGATCGTCAGATCCCCGATCTTCGCCAGGATCTCGGTGGATGGAAATTTGCTCTGAGGGGATCGTCAGATCCCCGATCTTCGCCAGGATCTGGCGATCCTGGCGGAGCGATTCTCCATTTACTGAGTCTGAACTTGTATAAGGTTCTGAGGGAACTCAGGGGAAGTCAAGGAAACTGAGGGGGCTCCAGTTTCCCCAGGTTCCTCCGGTTCCTTTTTCATCGAATGCTTCAGGGCTCGCCTGTGCTTTCGCCGTGGCAGCCCTCGCAAAGCCCCTGAAACACCATGTGCGTGAAGTCGGCGGCGAAGCCATAGTCGGCCCGCAGACGCTCCTGCAACGGCTCCAGCACGTCGTGGCTCAGGTCCATCACCCGCCCGCATCGGCGGCAGACGAGGTGGTGGTGCATCTCTTCCTCCGCCAGCTCATAGCGGCTGGTGCCATCCCCCATGTCCGTGCGGTAGACGATGCCCATCTCCGTGAGCAGTTCCAGCGTGCGGTAGGTGGTGGAGAGGTCTACGTTGGGATTCTGGAGCAGCACCTGTTGGTGGATTTCCTCGGCGCTGGCGTGGCCGCCGGCATCGTGTACGGCCAGGAGGATCATGTCCCGCTGCGGCGTCAGGCGGTGGCCCTGCGCCCGCAGCCGCTCGAGCAGATCGTAGTGATGGGTCATCTCGGCTCCTTGTTGCAGCCCTTCTTACTTGCGATTGTTTGCAGAAGCAAATTTACCACAACAACGAAGGTTTGTCAAATCGGGCATCTGGCTATTCGAGCTCCCGCCGGACAGGCATGTCCGGCGGACTGGCGGGCCGGATACCCGCCGAATCGGGCTACTTGTAGCCCGGACAAGACAACCCGGTCTCCGTTGCCCGCAGGCATCGAAGACCGGGTTGGGGAAGCTTCACATCCGTCGGGGGGCTATTGTCTACTCCACTTCGGCCAGCAATCGTTCCGGGCGGCCGCGGAAGTTGTCCCAGGCCAGTTCGCCTCGCGTTAAGCCCATGAGCAGGCGATACAATGTGCAGTTCACGGGCACCGCCACGCCGAACTGCGCCCCGGCGCGGGCGATGGCCCCGTTCAGCACCTCCACCTCCGAGCGGCCTTTGCCACGGCTCAGGTCCATGTGCAGTGAGGGCATCTTGCCGCCCCGTCCCTTGCCTGCCAGACGCCGCAGCAGCGGCTGCAACAGGGCCATCGGCAGCCCGCTGAGCAGCGGCGCCAGCAGGGGCAGCGGATAGCCGCCCACGCGGGCCAGGGGAATGCCCTGCGCCCGCATGACCGCCAGACCCTCCCGCAGCGCCCGCACCTCCAGCGCACACAGCCGCCGGTCGGCGAAAACTCGCTCCGGCGGCCAATCGAGGATGGCGCAGGTGGCGTTGGCCATCATGTTCATCAGCAGCTTCGACCATTTGAGCGAGCGGTAATCGTCGTACAGGGTGACGCCGAAGCCGGCCTCTCGCAGCGCGGAGTCGGCACCGGCCAGCGAGCCACCCGGCTGCACCGCGGCCAGTCCGATGCGGCCGGCGCGGGTCACGGCCACCGCGCCCGGTTCCAACACTTCCACCGGCGAGGTGATGGCTCCCGACAACACGCCGGCGGCAGTGAAGCGCTGGGCCAGCTTCTCCTCATTGCCCACGCCGTTCTGGAGGGTGAGCACGGGCGGCGGCGCGCTCGTCGCCGCGGCCAGCTCATCGGCGGCTGTGTCCGTGTCGTAGGACTTCACCGTGAGACAGGCCAGGTTGTAGTGCTGGCCGTGGGCGAAGGCCTCGCTCAGCGAGGTGTGTACCGTCGCCTGCGGCACGATGATGGTTGCGCCTGCTTCTGTCAGCCGCAATCCCCGCTGGCGCACGGCCTGGGCGTAGGCGGGGCGCCCCACCAGCGTCACCTGATGGCCGGCCAGGGCCAGCTTCCCGCCGACGAGGGAGCCGATGGCCCCCGCGCCGATGATGAGCACATGCACGTCGGACCAACCTCCTCATATACGCAGCACGCACCGCGTAACATGGCAGTCATCACGTGTTGCGTGGTACGTGTTCCGGCAGCCCGGCCACGCTTTCCAGCACCAGGTCCGGCTGCCAGGGGGACGCCGCGATGTCTTCGCGCCGGGTGACGCCGCTGAGCACTAGGGCGGTGGCCGTGCCCGCCTCCACGCCCATGCGGATGTCCGTCTCCAGCCGGTCGCCGACGACCAGGCATTCCCCGGCCAGCAGTCCCATACGCGCCAGGCCGGCCCCGATCATCAGCGGCGAGGGCTTGCCGGCCACCAGCTCCGGGCGCTGGCCAGTGCAGCCTTCGATGGCCCCGATCACCGCGCCGGCGTCGGGGATCTCGCCGTCCTCCACGGGGCAGGTGCGGTCACCGTTGGTGGCCACCAGGCGGGCCCCGCGGCGCAGGGCCTGGAAGGCGGTGTTCAGCTTCGCATAGTCGAAAGTGCGGTCGAAGGCGGCGACGACGAAGTCCACCGCGCCGCGGCCATCGGTGGGATGCAGGCCAAAGGCACGCAACTCTTCCAGCAGCGGCGGCTCGCCCACGACGTAGAGCCGGGCGCCGGGAGCTTCCCGTGCCAGCCAGCGGCCCAGCACGTGGCCGGAGGTGAGCACATCGGCGGGCTCGGCGGGGATGCCCAGGCGGGTGAGTTTCGCGGCATAGTGCTCCCGCGTCTGCAACGGCTTGTTGGAGATGAACATCGTGCGGCAGCCGGCCCGGCGCAGGCGGTGCACGGCCTCTGGCGCGCCGGGGATCGCCTGCTCCCCGCGGTACAGCGTGCCATCGAGGTCGAAGATGATGCCGCGTATGGTGCTCATTGGGAATGAAGGACCCTGCGCAGGACTTGCGGGAAGTCGGTGATGATGCCGCTAACGCCCATCTGGATCAGCCTGCGCATGCCCTTTTCGTCGTTCACCGTCCAGACATAGATGTCGAAACCGGCCGAGCGCAGCGCCTGCACCGTCTTCCCTCGCACGGACGATTTCCTGGGATTGTAAGCCTGAGCCCCCACTTCGGTCAGATAGCGCAGGGGCTTGCGGATGGCGTACACGCTCAAAACCGCCGTGGCCAGGCGTGGGTTCAGCCTGCGCACCTGGCGCAGGACATCGTGGTCGAACGAGGAGACGATCACCCTCTCCTGCAGGTTCATCGCTTCGATCAGGGCCACGCTCTTCTCCACCATGAGCGCCCCCTTATCTTTGTTGGACAGGCGTTTGAGCTCCACGTTGACCCGCCAGTCGTT
This sequence comes from Anaerolineae bacterium, assembly GCA_029907105.1. Lineage (GTDB taxonomy): Bacteria > Chloroflexota > Anaerolineae > UBA3071 > UBA3071 > JARYMM01. Next base: position 6,134 of record JARYMM010000089.1, read on the forward strand.
GTCCAGGGTGAACTGCAGCGCTTCCCGCAGCGCAGGCGCTCGCTCGCCGACGTAGGACTGCTGCGCCTCCGCCGGTACAGCGCCCGCTCTGATCTGGCCGAAGGGATCTTTCTCGTTGAACCAGGAGCCGCAGTCGAGGGTTTGTATCTCGGCCAGGGTGAAATCGGAAATGCGCCAGGGGTGACGGTCGGGGAAGCGCAGCGGCGCATCGCTGGTGCGGGTCAGGGTGTCGTCGTGCATCACGATCAGCTCATCGTCGGCGGTGAGCTGCACGTCCAGCTCCCACATGTCGGCGCCAGCCTGCAGCGCCTTGCGGGCGGCGGCGAGGGTATTTTCAGGAGCCAGGGAACGGGCGCCCCGGTGGGCGATATTCAACGTGTTGTTCATTTCTCAACCCAACGGCGGGTACGCGCCACCGCCTTTTGCCAGCCGGCGTACAGCGCCTCCCGCTGTGCCTTGCTCATGCCCGGCTCGAACACTCTGTCCACAGCCCAGTTGCGGGCGATCTCCTGCGCATCCCGCCAGAAGCCCACGGCTAGCCCGGACAGGGTGGCCGCGCCCAGGGCCGTCGTCTCCGTCACCACCGGCCGCAGCACCGGCACGCCCAGGATGTCGGCCTGAAATTGCATCAGCAGGTCGTTGCGCACCGCGCCGCCGTCCACCCGCAGCTCGTTCAGCTCGATGGCCGAATCGGCGCGCATGGCCTCCAGCACGTCTCGCGTCTGGTAGGCGATGGACTCCAGCGTGGCGCGGGCGATGTGCGCCCGGCTGCTGCCCCGCGTCAGGCCCAGGATGGCCCCGCGGGCATAGGGGTCCCAGTAGGGCGCCCCCAGGCCGACGAAGGCGGGCACAACATACACGCCGCCGTTGTCGGGCACGGCGGCGGCCAGCGCTTCCACCTCCTGGCTGTTCTCGATGATGCGCAGCTCGTCGCGCAGCCACTGCACGGCAGCGCCGGCGATGAAGACGCTGCCTTCCAGGGCGTAGGTGACCTGGCCGCCTAACCCCCAGGCGATGGTGGTCAGCAGTCCCCGTTGCGAGGGCACGGGCTGTCCGCCGGTGTTCAGGAGCATGAAGCAGCCGGTGCCGTAGGTGTTCTTGGCCATGCCCACTGCGTAGCAGGCCTGACCGAAGGCGGCTGCCTGCTGGTCACCCGCATCCCCGGCCAGCGGGATGGCCCCGCCAAAGAGGACGGGATCGCTCTCTCCATACAGGTCGCTGGATGGTCGAACCTCCGGCAGCAGGCAGCGCGGGATGCGCAGCTCGGCCAGGATGTCGTCGTCCCAGTCCAGGGTGTGGATGTTGAAGAGCAGCGTGCGGGAGGCGTTGCTGTAGTCGGTGACGTGGATGCGGCCGCCGCTCAGCCGCCAGAGGAGGAAGGTGTCTATCGTGCCAAAGGCCAGTTCGCCAGCCTCGGCGCGGGCGCGAGCACCGTCCACGTGGTCCAGAATCCAGGCCACCTTGGTGCCGGAGAAGTAGGCATCGGTCACCAGCCCGGTCTTGGTTCGGATGGTCTCGGCGAAGCCACTGGCCTTGAGCGCCTCACAGTGGTCGGCGGTGCGGCGGCATTGCCAGACGATGGCATTGTACACCGGCTGGCCGGTACGCCGATCCCAGACCACCGTCGTCTCCCGCTGGTTGGTGATGCCGATGGCGGCGATGTCGGCGGCGGTGGCGCCGGCTTTGGCCATCGCCTGGCGGGCCACAGCCACCTGCGTGCGCCAGATGTCTTCAGGGTTGTGCTCCACCCAGCCAGGTTGGGGAAAGATCTGGGGGAACTCTTCCTGCGCTGCGGCCACGGGCCGGCCGGAGTGATCGAAAAGGATAGCGCGGGAACTGGTCGTGCCCTGGTCAAGGGCCATGACATAGCGTGACATTGTTGACCTCTACCATAATGTGATGCGTCGCTCCGTGCCACGGAGCAGCCGGCGAATGTTGGGGCGCAGCGCCCAGACGATCCCTGCTGCGGCCAGCAGGCCGTATAACACATGGGCGGTGGGGAGGCCGGGCGTGGCCAGGCGGAGGATGAGCAGGACGAGCAACCCGCCCACGCCTACGGTCAGCGTGCCCACAGAGGCATAGTGGGAAAGGTAGAGGGCCAGGATGGCCAGGGGTACGGTGATGGCGCCGGCCAGCCAGTTGAGCATGACCAGGCAAGCGCCGGCCGTCATGCCGCCGGCACCGCCTTTGAAGCCCAGGAAGAGCGACCAGTTGTGGCCGAAGACGGCAGCAGCGCCGGCCAGGGCTGCCGCCAGCTCACTGCTGGCCAGTCGCCGTCCCAGCCAGACGGCCAGCACACCTTTGACGATGTCCCCGAGCACGGTCAACAGCGGCGGCCAGAGCTGTCCTGTAGCCCGCCAGACGTTGGTGCCCCCTGTCCGCCCGCTGCCATGCTGGCGCACGTCCACGCCGTACAACCTGCCCACCAGATAGCCCACGGGGAACGAGCCCAGCAGATAACCCAACACGGTTGTCAATATGGGGTATATGCTCTTCATCGCCGTGCCCCCTTGCGATGGATGACAGCGCTCTCCTGGCAACCTGGGCTCTGCGGGCCAGCCAGCTCATGTGCCCCTCCAGCAGTCCACGCAGTTGCCGCTGTCTCAGGGATTACAACCCCACCGCAGGTGATCCGTTGTGCCTGCCCTGCATTGTACACCAGGGCTGGCCAGTGTCCAAACCCGGCAATGGCGGGTAACGGCGTGGTGTTTGACAGTCACGGCGTGGTGTGTTAGAATGCCCCTGCTTCGGGGGACTGCCGGAGCATGTAGGGTCAAGATACTTGATAAAGGGGCATCTGATGCAACGCCTGGTCACTCGGGTGCTGGTGAGCTTTATGCTGATCATCGTCATGCCCGGGGCAGGGGCTGGTTTCGCTGCGGCCAGTGCCGTGGAGACGCCAACCGTGCATCGGTGCTATCTGCCCCTGGTCATGGGAGCGGCCTCGGGGACCAACCCGGCAACGGCGACTGTTACGGGGACGCCGACGCCCAGTGCCACGGCGACTTTGACGGCCACGTGGACGCCAAAGCCCACCTTCACCCCTACGCCGACGGCGACGCCGACGAACACGCCGACCTCGACACCGACGAGCACGCCTACGGCCACGCCGACGAGCACGCCCACGCTCACACCGACCTCGACGCCAACGTCTACACCTACACCGTCGCCCACGCCGACGGCGACGCCGACTTTGACGCCGACGAGTACGCCGACACCCACACCTACAGCCACGCCGACAGCAACGCCCACAAGCACGCCTACGGCCACGGCTACGCCGACGCTCACGCCAACGGGTACACCCACGCCTACACCCACGCCGACGTCCACGCCCACAGCCACGCCGACGGCGACACCGACGAGCACGCCTACGCTCACGGCGACGCCGACGCTCACGCCAACGCTCACGGCGATGCCGACGCTCACGCCAACGCCTACACCCACGCCGACGTCCACGCCCACAGCCACGCCGACGGCGACACCGACGAGCACGCCTA
>JARYMM010000008.1 GCA_029907105.1 Anaerolineae bacterium
GCCCCTTGCAGCCACTGCGTGCCGGGCGAGGAGACGCGGGTGTCCAGCTCGTTGCGGCCATACACCGCCTCCGCGCTCAGCCGCAGGCTGCTCAGCAGCCAGGCGATCAGCCGGGCGGCGCTGTCCATCTGGGCTGCCGTGGGCACCGCCTCCATGAAGTTGCCGGCCAGGGCCACGGCCAGGCCATCGTCGTTCACGGCGCTGACCAGCGTCTGTTCCACGACGGCCTCCAGCGGCTGCGTCCAGTAGATGATGCCGTCGCCGGTGACCAGGAAGTGGTAGGTGATGCCTGGCTTGTCCCGCTTGACGTGGGCCTGGGCGATGATCTCGGGGGTGACGTCGGCACGGGTGACGGTGTGGTGGACGATGATACGGCGGATGGCGTCGGCGGGGCGCGTGGGCCAGCGCTGGCTGGGGTGCACGGGCAGGGTTGTGCGCACGTCCTGCAGCGGCGGCTGGGGCACGATGCCGCCGGGTGTCAAGCCGATCTCGGCCTCCAACTGCTCGACCCTGGCCAGCAAACCGTCCAGCGGCTGGCGCAGGGCGGCAGCCTGCTCAGCCTGAGCGGCCAAAGCCTTCAACGTCGGCTGCAGCCGGGTCACCTCTGGCGAGAGGGCCGCCATACGCCGGATGGCCGGCTCCAGCTCGTTAACCCGGGCCCACAGCTCCTCCACCTGCCTGCGCAGCGCCTCCAGGTCAATGGCCGCTTCCACCCCCCAACGATGGCGCTCGTTCAGGGCCTGCTTGAAGTCCTCGATCACGCCGGCCTTGCCCTCGATGTACCATTTATCGTTGCCCACCCTGGGCCAGCGGTAGAGGATGAGGGCGCGGATTTGCTGCTCGTGGGCCCTGTTCCAGGCGGCGACCTCCTGGTAGGCCTGGCGCACCCAGCCTGTGTTCTCATCGCGCCAGGGGTCGTCGCCCTGATCCGTCTCCGTGATGTAGACCGGCAGGTGACGCATGTTGGCGGGGATGGCCTGCATGAAGTCCTGGTAGGCACGGAAGTGCCAGTGATACTGCTGGAAGCGCTGGTCGCGCAGTTTCTCTGTGGACTGGATAAAGCGGGGATCGGTGCCGTGGGTGTAGCTATGCAGGGTGATGCCATCACAGCCCTCGGGTCCCAGCCGCTTCAGGAGGTCGCCAAAGTACTGCACCCAGTCGCCGTGGGGGTTGCCCTCGTACGTGGTCAGATTGTTCCAGGGCGCTACGGCGGCGATGAGCACCTGGTCTTTTTCGTGGCCGCTGAGGGCGTGGATGGCCTCCCGGACGCGGCGATAGCCCTCGGCGTAGCGGTGGGGGGTGATCTTCTCGCCTTCTTTGTCCGGGCTGCGAGGGCGGGGCGGGACGGCATTCCAGTCCCAGTCGGCCCCAGGCCACTCGATGGGGTGATTGGGCTCGTTGCCCACGATCCAGATGTGGGCCCCCTGTGAGTTGCGCACGAAGTTGGCGCAGCGCCGGGCGAAGTTGTCATAATCTCGCTGGCAGGGAAGGGTTCCTGCGCTGCCGTAGCCGTTGTTGAGCCGTACGATGACGCCCAGCCCCTTGTCCGACAGCCGGCGGTAATCGCCCCAGAAGGTGCGGTCATCGCCGGGGCTGTGGTCTTTGGGGTCGTGGCCGATGGCCACGGTGATGAGCACCCAGCCGGGCACATTCTGGCCGAGCATGAGGTGCTCACCGCCGGGGTCGTGCAGGCCATAGAGGTACTCGGAGTCGCAGAGCAGACGAGGCATGGCACTCCCTCAATCTTCCCAATTTACCACACTTCATATACCACAAAATGCTCTTGGTGTCAAGGTGACGTGAAGGCGGTCACGCTGCGGCGTGCTGGGCGGCGGGTGGGCGTACCAGGCGGATGAGCAGCAGGGTGGAGAGCAGGCGGCCCACGCCGGAGAGCACGAACACGAGGCGGAAGCCCAGCGCTTCCACCAGGAACCCGCCCAGCAGGGGGCTGACGAAACCGGCCACAAAGACCAGCGTTTGATAGAAGGCCACAAAGCGCGGCCGGTGGGCCTCGGGGGTCAGCGAGAGCAGCGTGTTGAAGGAGCCGATCTCGTACCTGGCCCAGATCAGGCCGCTGACGGCATAGAGCGGCACGATGTGCCAGGGAGTGTGAGCCATGGCCCACACCCAGGGGAAAAGCGGGATGAGCAAGCCGGTCAGTTGCATGGCCCACAACGAGCCTCGCCGGTCGCTCAACCGGCCGAAAAGCCGTTGGCCGACCATGCTGGACAGGCTGAACAGTGCCAGCAACCAGCCCACGGTGGCCGTTGTCCCGCCCAGTTCGCTGACCAGGAAGACGTTGAAAAACGGCCCGGCCAGTTGCACGGAGAGGTTCCAGGCCAGAGCGGCCAGGCAGAAGGCAGAGAACAGGGGTTGGGCACGCAAAGCAGGCAGCAAGGCCCACGGTTCGCCGGAGGCCCGCTGCTCATCCGCCGTCAGCGGCGGTTCGGGGATGTGCCCGAAGAAGAGGACGGTGGAAAGCAGACCGATGCTGCCCGCCAATCCCAGGCTGAGCTGGTATCCTTGCGGCGCGCCGGCCCAGCCGATGAGCCATCCGGCCAGCGGATAGCCGAAGAGGGTGGCCAGCCGCATGCCGAAGTTGCGCGAGCCGAAGTAGCGTCCCCGCGTCGCCTCGGGCACCAGTCTGGCGGTAAAGGCTGTCCAGGCCGGCAGGCCGAAGTTGTTGAAGAAGACGCGCAGCGCGGCACAGGCGATGATGATCCAGACGATGTGCGGGGCGTGGAAAAGGAAGGGCAGCAGGGCCAGCACCAGCAGCATGAGACGCGCCGCGCTGCCGGAGAGCATCACCAGCGGTTTGCGGCGCGGCCAGCGCTCGGCCAGACGGCTGCCGGGCCACAGACCGGCCACGGCCAGCAGGTTGCCGGCCGAGCTCAGGAAGCCGATCTGGCTGCTGGTCGCCCCATAGCTCAGGGCGAAGAGGGGCAGGTAGGAGGCGGCAAAGGCCTCGCTGAGGTTGTCCAGCAGGCCGTTCCACCAGAACAGGCGCAGGGCGTGGCCCACGACGGGGCCGTTGGCCGTATCAGGCCAGGTGATACGCTGCGTTTGCTGTTGCAGCCAACTCGATCGACTCACCGCTCCCTACTTTGCCAATTCCCTCTTGATTGCCCGACCCAGCCGGGCGATGCCCTCGCTTATCACGTCCGGCTGAGCGTTGGAGAAGTTGAGGCGCATGGCGTTGCGGCCATCGCCATCGGGATAGAAAGCACTGCCTGGCACGAAGGCCACCTTTTCCTCCTCCACAGCAACCCTGAGCAGGTGTTCGGAGTCGCATCCTTCGGGCAGCCGTGCCCAGAGGAAAAGCCCGCCTTGGGGCCGCGTCCAGCTCGTGCCTGGGGGGAAGTGCTCCTCCAGGGCTGCCAGCATCACATCGCGCCGCTCACGATACACCTGACGCAACTTGTGGACGTGGGGTCTCAAGAGGCCGCGTTGACAGATGTCGTTGACGACCATCTGTATGAAGGTGCTGGTGTGCAGATCGGCGCCCTGCTTGGCCTGCACCAGCTTGGCCGTGACTCGCTCGGGGGCCACGATCCAGCCCAGCCGCACGCCCGGTGACAGCGTCTTGGAAAAGGTGCTCAGGTAGATGGTGTTTTCCTTGTGCAGCACGACGATGGGCGTGATGTCCTCGCCTTCAAAGCGCAGTTCGCCGTAGGGATCGTCTTCCACGATGAAGACGCCGTGCTCGGCAGCCAGTTCGGCCAGCCTGATCCGCCGCTCCAGCGGCAGCGTGGTGCCGGCCGGATTGTGAAAATTGGGCAGCACGTAGATGAAGCGCACCGGCTCCCGCTTGAGGATTTCCTCCAGCAGGTCCACCTGCATGCCATCGTCGTCCAGCGGCACGGTGACGAAGCGCGCCTCGTAGGCATTCCAGGCCTGGATAGCGCCCAGGTAGGTGGGGCGGCCGGTGACCACCACCGTGCCGGGGTCAATGAACACCTTGCCGATGAGGTCCAGCGCCTGCTGCGAGCCGTTGGTGAGCAGGATGTTGGGGGGTTCGGCCGGAACGCCGTACTTCTGCATCTTTTCCGCCAGGAACTCTTTCAGCGGGGGATACCCCTCCGTGGGACCGTACTGCAGGGCCTTCTCGCCCTCGGTCTGCAGAACGTAATCGCAGGCTTCCCTGAATTCGCGTATGGGGAAGAATTCCGGCGCCGGCAGCCCGCCGGCGAAAGAGATCACGTCCGGCTGGAGCGTGACCTTGAGCAGTTCGCGGATGATGGAACTCTTCATCCGCTCCGCCCGCTGGGCCAGCATCTGATCCCAGTCACAGGTGTACTGGCCATCGTATCTACACGTGTTGACCATGGTGTCCAATCTCCTTTGATTGATGTGTTAAGTCGCCTTTGACTTGCGCAATCATCATCAGATCATCTCCACGCTCATGGCTACTGCTTCGCCGCCGCCCAGGCACAACGTGGCCAGGCCAGTCTTCTGGCCGCGATCGCGCAAGGCGTAGAGCAGGGTCACCAGCACGCGGGTGCCGGAGCAGCCGATGGGATGGCCCAGGGCGATGGCACCGCCATGCACGTTGACCCGTTCCCAATCCCAGCCCAGCGCCCGGCCATCGGCCAGCACCTGGGCGGCGAAGGCCTCGTTGGCCTCGATGAGGTCATAATCGTCAATGGTCGTGCCTTGCCGCTCCATGAGCTTGCGCACGGCAAAGATGGGGGCGGTGAAGATTTTTCTGGGCTCCACGCCTGCCTGAGCATAGCCGGTGATACGGGCCAGTGGCCGTATGCCCAACTCCTCGGCCCTGGCCTGGCTCATGATGACCACGGCGGCCGCGCCGTCGGTGATGCCGGGAGAATTGCCTGCCGTGACCATGCCATCCTCCTGGAAGGCCGGGCGCAGCTTGCTCAGCGCCTCCATGCTGGTATCTCGCCGCGGGTTCTCGTCGCTGTCGAAGAGGATGGACGGCCCCTTGCGCTGCGGGATTGGCACAGGGACGATCTCCTCCTTGAATTTGCCGCTGTCTATGGCAGCGATGGCCTTGCGGTGGCTGCTCAGGGCGTACTCGTCCAGCTCCTGACGGGTCAGCCCGTACTCACGGGCGATCCACTCGGCGCTCTGGCCCATGTGCTGGTTCTCGAAGCTGCACCACAGGCCATCGTGGACGCAGGCGTCGAGCACCTGGCCGTGGCCCAGGCGGTAGCCGGTGCGCGCCTGCATCAGCAGGTAGGGGCACAGGTTCATGTTCTCCATGCCCCCGGCGACGATGATCTGGGCATCGCCGGCGCGGATCATAGCCGCCCCCAGCATGACCGTTTTCAGGCCGGAGCCGCAGACCTTGTTCACCGTCGTGGCCGGGATGTGGTCGGCGGGCAGGCCGGCCTTGAGCGCCGCCTGGCGGGCGGGCGCCTGTCCTAACCCGGCGGAGACGACGTTGCCCATGAGCACTTCGTCAATGGCATAGGGGTCCACTGCGGCGCGGCGCACCGCCTCACGGATGACCGCCGCGCCCAGGTCTGTGGCGGGGATGGTAGAAAGTGTGCCGCCGAAACGGCCGATGGCCGTGCGGCAGCCGCTGACGATGACCACATCGTGGTCGGTAGGCATTTTTACACCTCCTTGGTTTGCTCAGATGCAGGATGCAATGAGGCAACGAGGCGATGCGGCAACAAGGGCACCCCGCCCCGGTGCCTCGTTGCCTTGTTTATCGTTGCCTTCTCGTCCCTTGCCTCTTGCCGGCTAGAGCTGGAACTTCCCATCTGTCATGATCACCTCCCCATCCACCTCAATGGTGCAGTGCGTGGGGATGACGTCTACGTGTACTGCGGATGACCAGTCGGCGCCGGTCTCTTGCGGATAGGGATTGCCAAAGGCGACGTGCACGCCGGGGAGTTTCTCGTCCTGCAACAGGTTGCCGGTCAGCTCGGTGATGGCGGTGTTGGTGCCGATGGCAAACTCCCCCACGCGGCGGCCGTTGGCGTCGGAGTTGAGGTAAGCCCAGACCTCGGCCTCGATGGCCTTGTCGGCACAGATGACTCGCTCGACCCAGCCGTTGGCGATGTGAAAGGTCACAGGATGCGCCAGCACGCCGTATTTGGGGCTGAAGTAGTCGCCCAGCACGTCGGCGACGAGGGTGCCCTGCGCCGTTGCCGGGCAGGTGTACACCTCTCCCTCGGGCAGGTTGCCCCATTGCCCTTGCTCGTGGTACAGGCCATGGCTGGGTATCCACTTCAGATTGGGGCTGAAGCGGGCGGTCAGATCGGTGCCCTTGGGCGAGGTGACGCGGATGGCCTGTGCCGACTGCACCCGTTCGTACACCTGCATGGTCAGGGCATGCACCTGGCGGTAGTCGGCGCGCATGGCCTGGCGCATCACGCGCGGCTCGATGCCGGGCATGTGGGCGTGGCGCACCTTGAGCACACCGCGCAGATGTCGGCTCAATTGCATGCGGAAAGCGATTTCTCCGGGTTGGGAGCCGGCGGCGAAGAAACTGACGGTGGGGGCAAAAGCTTCGATGTCCGGAACCAACCGCTCGGGCACGGCGCTGAGGGGGCGGTGGGCATAGGCTTCCAGGCGGAGCAGCTTGACGGCTGCGCCAGTGGCGAGGGCCTCCTCGGCCAGCGTCTGGCCGATGCTCCATGTCTCGTCGTCGGTGAGCACGAGCACGCGATCCTGCGCCTGCACGTTCATACAGACCCGCACGGCGTTGCGTGCCCCTTCGCGCACCTCGCTGTCTATAGTCATGTGAGAGTCTGATCTCCTTTCTGTGATGTAGGACAACTCCGTAGGAGTTGTCCTGCTACGTAAACTATGTGGGCAGCAGTTACCCCGTGTTACATAAATGCTGTGTCGGGCGAGTAGAGAATTACGGCCTTGAATCGCTCCCGTATCGCTCCTCCAATTGCCTGGCCAGGTCATACAACGCTTGCGGCTGGCCGACTGTCAGCGGACGCCGGTGGCCAAAGCAGAGGATGCGAGGTTCCAGCGCTGCCAGCCGGCGTACCGAGGCGGCGGCCTGCCTCATGTCCACGGCATAGGCAGGGACAGGGCCGAGCGGCCGCCCCCGCCGCTGGCTGAGAAGGTCACCGGCGATGAGCACCTGCCAGTGGGGATGATAGAGGGCGATGTGGCCGGGCGTGTGGCCCGGCGTGTGCACCACCTGCCAGCCGCCGTCCAGTACCTCGCCATCTGTCAGGGGCCTGTCCACGCATGCGGCTTCGATGCGCGACAATCCTGCGCTCGTCAGCAGTCGGTCGGCCCAGGCCAGCAACTGGCCGGCCGGGGTTGGTCCCCAGGGCCGCCGGCGCTGCCCCTCAATGAAGGCTACCTCCTGGCTGTGGGCCAGCACCGCTGCGCCGGTCGCTGCTCGCAGAGTGGCCAATCCGCCCACATGGTCGAAATCGCCGTGGGTGATGACGATACACCGCACATCCTGGGCGGTGTGGCCGGCCTGGGAAAGCAGACGCAGGATGTGCTGGCCGCTGCCGGCGTAGCCGCAATCCACCAATGTCAGGCCATCCCCTCCCTGCCAGAGGTAAACGTTAACGCTGCCAGCGGCCAGGGGGATACGCCACAGCCCTGCGACAATCTCCTCCATTTTCGACGCCTCCGCCATCACAATCCGGGCAGGCCGAAGCGCTGTTCGTACAGGGCGATAGCCTCCTCGATCTCCGCCTTGGCCACCTCCGCCCCTTCCCATGAGCCCGGGCTGGTCCGTGTCCCTTCCAGGTCCTTGTACACCTCGAAGAAATGAGCTACCTCCCTCAGGAAGTGCTGCGGGATGTCGGCAATGTCGTCATACTCGATGAACAAGGGATCGGTGGCCGGCACGGCCAGGATTTTGTCATCGGCCACGCCCCGGTCCAGCATGCGGAAGACGCCAATAGGCCGCGCCTCGATGATGCAACCGGGGAAGGTCGGTTCGTTAATCATCACCAGGATGTCCAGCGGGTCGCCATCTTCGCAGAAGGTGCGCGGAATGAGCCCGTAGTCGCCGGGGTAGTGCAGGGAGGAGTAGAGCACCCTGTCCAGCTTGATGAGCCCATCTTGCTTGGTGTATTCATACTTGTTGCGGGAGCCCTTGGGGATCTCCACAATGGCGTAGACCACATCGGGGACCCGGGGGCCCGGGCGTAACTCTCGCCACAGGTTTTGGATCATAGGCTGACCTCACTTTCGTTAGCTGGGGAAAGTGATCTCACATCTCACGTGGTTTGAACAGGAGCACGCCGACAACGACGGCCACTGTCAGCAGGCTCGTGCTGCAGCAGCATATCGTCAGGCCGAAGACCAGCAGAGCCCGCTGCAACACGGCCGCAGGGCTCACAGTATCCAGCGGCATTGCTTCCTCTGCCGTCAGTGTGGCTGCCTTCCATTGTTCGTAGAATGCTTCTTGTGACACACCCCACGCGGCAGGCATGGCCTGGCGCGTCGGTTGCCCTTCCCGGTAAGCCGCCATCAGCGCGGCCATCCCCTCGGGGCCGAAGCGCCGCAGCGCATACTCCACCATGCTCAGGCTTTGCGCATAGGCCAGGCTGACCTGCTCCGGGTCCGAGCCGAAGCTGCCGGTCAGATAGGGCAGCGGCAGCAGGCTGTCGTGGCGCGCCGCGTCCCGCACCAGCTTCTCCTGGTGAGCATGCGACACGAGTTCGCAATGCTGGGCCAGACCTTCGTTCAGCCAGGCCGGCGGATCGGAAAGCGGATGGTATGTGGCCTGGTAGAACAGCAGATGGGCGATCTCATGGGGGATGACCTGGCGCGGCCAGGGGCTGGTCTCAGACCAGCCCCTACTGGTCTCAGGCCAGCCCCTACTGGTCTCAGACCAGCCCATACTGGTCTCAGGGGAGATAATCTGCACCGTAAGCCCCATTTCGGAAAAGGCCCTGCCGCCCACCCATTCCTGCATGCGGGGGAAGGCGGAGAAAAACGTTTCCTCGCTGGGATAGATGACGATGCGCACCTGAAAGGCAGGTCGGGCACCGATCTCCGTCGCCAGCCGCTCGATGGCCTCGTTGGCCAGGCCGAACAGCTCCTGGCCAAAAGCCTGGTCGCCCTCGTACCAGAACAGGGCTACCTGTTCGTTGGCCAATTGCTGCCAGGAGAAACGGATGTCGTCGTAATAAACGATCTGCTCTTCGCTGACCAACTCGTTGCCCGCGGCGTCGCCGATGACCCAGTGGAAGAGGATAGGCGCCCCCGGCGGCACGTCGCGGTACTTCGTGTACCAGCGGTGCTGCACGCTGACCTCTGTGGCCGGCTCGAAGGACAGGGGAACCGAAGTGGGCGAGCGGTTTCCCCGCGTGCCGAAAACCAGCTTGATACGGGTGATCTGGCTGGCCTCACTGCGCACGGTGATGTGCCAGAGCAGTTCATCGGGAAAATGGTTCTCTGTGCTCTGCTCGACGACGCTGATCGGGCTGTCCGCGGCAACGGAGGTGGCGGGCATGCTCCAGCAGAGCACAGCCACCACCACGAGAAGAACTCGTGGCGCTCCAGAGCACCTATACCGCTTCATCCGATACGCTCCCCTCGATCTGGCGCTGCTCCTGTGCCTCTGAAAGGGATCGGGCGACCAGGTCCTATGCGGGCAGAGGCTAGAAATGCCTCAGCCGACTGCGGGGATGGCGCATGGCCTCCTCGAGATCGCAGCGGGCCACGCCCAGGGCCTCGGCCAGGGAGGTGACCGTGGCCCACGCTCCAGGCTCGATCTGGCTGAGCAATTGACGTTCCTCGGGTGACAGCCCCTGCTGCGTCAGCACGCCGTCGGGGTCGGCCAGCAACTTGCTGCGGCAGGCGAGGCATTGCCAGGCGTGGCCGGCAACGATGAGCACGCGTTCGTTGAGGGTGGTCATCGGCGGGCGGCTCCTGCTTCGTGGAGGATCTGGATCCCGGCGCTGGTTCCCAGCCGTGTGGCGCCGGCGGCGATCATGGCCAGGGCCGTCTCCGCCGAGCGGATGCCGCCGGCCGCTTTGATCCCCATTTCGGGCCCCACGACACGGCGCATCAGGGCCACGTCGGCCACGGTGGCGCCGCCCGGCCCAAAGCCTGTAGAGGTCTTGACGTAATCCGCCCCGGCGGCTTTGGCCAGCTCGCAGGCTTTCACTTTCTCCTCCTCGCTCAGCAGTGCGGTCTCCAGGATGACTTTGACGATGGCCCCCTGGGCATGGGCGACCTGGACGACGCTGGCGATGTCCCGCCGCACCAGGTCCTCGTCCCGGGACTTCAGGGCACCGATGTTGAGGACCATGTCCACTTCCTGTGCGCCGTGGGCAATGGCCTGCGCTGCCTCGTAGGCTTTGACCTCTGTTGTGGTAGCGCCGAGCGGGAAACCGATTACAGTGCAGACCCTGACGGGGGTGCCGTGCAGTGCTTCAGCGCAAAGGCGCACCCAGGTGGGGTTGACGCAGACAGCGGCGAAGCCATATTCTCGCGCCTCGGCGCACAGGCGGCGGACCTGCTCCTCCGTGGCATCTGGCTTGAGCAGCGTGTGGTCAATTGCGCTTGCCAGTTCTGAGGTGATGCCCTCGTCTAGTGCGGACATCTCTGTTTACTCCTCGGAAGCGAAACGGTAGTGCAGGATGATGGCCCAATCCTGCGGCGGCCAGTAACAGAGCAGCGCCTTGCCCACGACCTGCTCCATGGAAAGGGACCCCCAGTTGCGGGAATCGTTGGAGTTGGGGCGGTTGTCGCCCATCACGAAAAGCTCGTCCGGGCCCAGGGTGACGGTGGGGGCGCTGAGGACGTTGCGGCGCGTCTCGTAGGGCTCTTGCAGGGGCCGGCCGTTGATGAACACCTGTCCCTGGCGCATCTCGATGGTCTCCCCGGGCAGCCCGATGACACGCTTGATGTAGTCTTTGTCCCGATCCGGGGCATGGAACACGATGACGTCGCCCCGTTGCGGCTCCCAGATACACCACACCTTCTGCCAGTGTATGTCTACGAAGGGGATGTCCAGATGGAAGCCCGGGCAGTAGGCGAAGCGGTTGACGATCAGGAACTGGCCGTTGTGCAGGTTGGGCTCCATGCTGCTCCCTTCGACGCGGAAGTTCTGCACCACGTTGCGGATGAGCAGGAAGATGACGAGCGTGAGGATGAGCGTCTCCACCAGCTCACGCAACATTTGGGTCCAGGAAATGCCCGGTGATGAGGTCGCTTCAGCCATAGCCTGCGACGGCTGATGTTGCTCCGCAGTGCTCCCTTCGATGTCCGGCATATCACTCGCTTTCCGTAACTACCTACCCAGTCACTGCGAGCGAAGCGAAGCAGTCTCCACCCCTGCCCTCCCCGTCGACGGGGAGGGTGAGGGATCGCCCCTTCGGGGCTCGCAATGACACCAACCCACCGCTACATCTCACGCTGCAAGGCCGAAGGTAGGCAGTTACCGCTTTCCGCAAAACTTGATAGCCTGGCGGCGGTGGGCGGGTCTCAGACCCGCCCCTACGCCGGTGCCGCCTCAATTATAGCACCCGTTACCAGGGAAGGCAAAACGGGGGCGCTGGTGGGTGTGTACAGCGCCAGGGCAGTTCATGGGCATAGCTTGCCCGTAACCATTGCGGCCTCTGAATCGTCTAATAATTTGCGATCCACACGAAGATGAATGGAAACGGAAGAGCGAAGAAATCGTTTCCTTCAATGAGGGCCTGAAGGTTTGCCCTCGACTGGTGCGATCAGAGGACTCTCGTCGTGGCCGGCAACGCCAGCCGTATGGGCAGGCTTTTCAAGCCCGTCGGCTGGCGTTGGGCATTTTAGGGGGTTCTCGTTCGAGAGCACACAGGAGGGCGAAGGCCATGAAACGGATGATATTTTACAGCACTTTGTTCGTCCTGCTCATGAGCCTGCTGGCGGGCGGGACGGAAGGGCGCGCCGACGGCTTGAGGGGCCAGGCCCAGGCGGGCCCTGGCCTGGCCATGCCTTCAGCCGATGGCGTCTGGGAGTGGCAGGCAGGGAGAGAATTCCGGGATGTATACTTTGTAGACGCCTACCAAGGTTGGGCCGTCGGCCAGGGTGGCATCCTGCACACGACCGATGGAGGCGCCAACTGGTACCTCCAGGCCAGCGGGGCCTTCTTGCTCAGTTCGGTGCGCTTTGTGGACGCCTACCGGGGTTGGGTCGTCGGCGAGTATGGCCTGATCGCGCACACGGCCAATGGAGGCGCCAACTGGTACCTCCAGGCCAGTGGGACAGGGGCGTGGCTCGCATCGCTGCACTTCGTGGACGCCCAGAACGGTTGGGTCGTCGGCCAGGATGGTCTCATCCTGCACACGGCCGATGGCGGTAGCACCTGGTTGCCTCAGGTCAGCGGGACGGAGGCGTGGCTTGCATCGGTGCACTTTGTGAACGTCCAGAGTGGCTGGGCTGTCGGCGATTATGGTACGATCCTACACACGGCCGACGGCGGCACTACATGGTTGCCCCAGGTCGAATCCGAAGGTCCGCCGTCCCTTTCCCGCCCTATTGTCGCTGGGGACGATGACACCTGCGTGCGCGAGGAGACGGGGGACAATCGGGTGCATTGGGAGTACGTCCGCCTGGGGAAGAGCATGTACAACTACGTTGAGCGGCTTCCGCTTCACCGACGTGGCCATCCCGCAGGGGGCAAGGATCATCGCCGCCTATCTTTCCTTCCATCCGACTGGCTGGTACACCGGCGTTCCTGTCTCTTTCACTATCTACGGGGAGGCGACGGACGATGCGGCCAGTTTTGCCGACGGCCAACCCCTGGCGCACCTGAGGCCGCGCACGCAGGCGGCGGTGCCGTGGACACTGTCCGAGGTTCCCACCGGCTGGTTCGACACGCCGGACCTGGCTCCGCTCATCCAGGAGATTGTGGAGCGGCCCGGCTGGCAGGCAGGGAATGCGCTCTCGCTCCTGGTGGCCAGCGCCGCCAGCAACCTATTACGTGAATGTGTGGGCCTACGACGGCAATCCTGCTCTGGCGGCCAGGCTCCATGTGCTCTACCAGCCCAGGCCGAAGCCCGATCTCCGTCTCTCCACCAAAGCGGTGGACATGGCCACCGCCTTGCCGGGTGAGGTGCTGGGGTACACCATTTCCCTGATCAACAGCGGTGAGTTAGTAGATATCCATGCCCGCGTGACCGATGCCATCCCGGCCCACACCGAGTACATCCCTGACTCTCTCCAGCCTTTCTGGCTCTGCACCTATGCCGATGGCCTAGTCACCTGTGAAGTGTGGATGTCCCCAACGGGCTCAGAGACGATTTCCTTCCGCGTGAGGGTAAGCCCCGCTTTATCAGAAGAGACGATCATCACGAACACGGCCATCATTGACGATGGGGCGGGGACGGTCCTGGAAAAGAGTGCCTCTACGACCATCATCTACCCCGCCAACATCTGGAGCGGGCCCATCTCGGCCGATACCGTCTGGAGGGCAGCCCAGAGCCCTTACTACGTGGCCGGCGACCTCACGATAGAGGAGGGAGTGACCCTGACCATTGAACCCGGGGTGGAGGTGCGTTTCTTCCCGTGGGATGCTTTGGCCTCGGGGGTGGACCCGGAGAAGGTCGAGTTGATCGTGGAGGGGACGCTGGTGGCCGATGGGGAGCCAGAGGGGCTTATCACCTTCACCTCGGCCACGTCCAGGCCGGCGGGCGGCGACTGGTATGGCATCCGTTTCAGCGATTCCAGCACCGATTGGGGGAGCAGCGGCTGCATCCTTGATCACACCGTCATCCGTTACGCCAGTGTGGGCATCTCCATAGATGCTGCCTCGCCCATGATTTCCCATAACGCCATTTACGAGATCAAGGGCGATGATGGCCTTGGAGGGGAGTTTATCTCCGCCGGGGAGGACGCCTATGGCATCCGTTGCCTCAAAACAACTCGGCTCCGACCATTACCGGCAATACCATCGTTGGTGTCTATGGCGGCGATGGCGGCAGTGGTTGGGGTAACCCTTACGGCCCGTACATAGGCGGCGCGGGCGGCGATGGCATAGGCATTTACGTCGAGAACTCGGCGCCGACCATCGTCTACAATAGCATCCGCCATGTAATCGGCGGTGCGCATGGCCCTGGAGAAGCAGGCTTTCTTGGCGGAATGGGAGCAGGCATCTACTGCCTTGACAGCCCCTCACTCATCATCTCCGACAACGTCATTTCAGATGTCGTCGGCGGCTCTTATGGTGGCGAGGGGGCAGGAATATACCTCGATAACTCCTCGCCCACCATCACCGGTAACGACATCTCGGAGATCGAGGGAGGGCTCGGCGGCTATGTCGAGGATCAAGGTGGGGAAGGTAGCGTTGGGGCTGGCATCTTCTGCGTCAACAACTCGGCGCCGGCCATCTCAGGCAACACCATTTCGGAGGTCAGAGGTGGCCAGGGTCAATACAGTGGCCCATGCTGTCCGGGCGGTGGGGGAGGCACCGGCGCAGGCATCTGCGGCATCGGTTCCTCGCCCATTGTTTCCCACAACATCATCTTCAATATCAGTGGCGGTACCGGTGGGATAGGTCGGTATAGGAGGGGAGGCTTTGGAGGCTTAGGAGCCGGCATCGAGGCGCGCCCGCTGACCTTGCCTTACAATGACGGCATGCTTTTCAGTGACGTCCTCGCCTTCGATAACCTGATATTCGCTATCAGTGGCGGCAACGGCGCCGCTGGTGGTGAAGAAGAAGGCGGTGGCAGGGGTGGTGATGGAGCAGGCATCCATTCTGCAGAAGGCTCATCGCTCCAGGCGACCAACAACACCATCCTGAACACCGCTGGGGGCAGCGGTGGTTCGCCCGATGGCGCTGATGGCTTCGGCATAGGGATTGACGCCTCATCCTGGCTGGCCGTCACCAACAACATCATCAGCGGCCACACCTACGGCATCTGGTGTTCATCACGGCTTTGCCCTGCCCCCTCCTACAACGACGTCTGGGGCAACGTGGTCAATTACGTGGGCGTGGCAGCGGGCCCCCACGACATCTCCGCCGATCCCCTCTTCGTGAGCGGACCCGATGGCGACTACTACCTGAGCCAGGTGGCGGCGGGGCAGGCGGCCAATAGCCCCTGCATGGATGCCGGGAGCGACACGGCGGCCAATCTGGGGCTCGGTGGCCGCACCACACGCACCGACAGGATAGCGGATACAGGCATGGTGGACCTGGGCTACCATTACGTCGCCACTGCCACGCCGACCCCCACGGATACACCCACGCCAACGGGCACACCGACACCCACATCTACGACTACGCCGACCCCGACGCCGACCCGGACACCGACCAGCACACCGACCTCCACACGAACCCCTACGGCTACACCGACAACCACGCCAACGGCGACATCCACTCACACGCCCACGGCCACATCAACCTCGACGCCCACTCGCACGCCCACGGGTACGCCGACACCCACATCTACGGCTACGCTGACCTCGACGCCGACGGCGACAGCGACATCCACCTATACGCCCACAGGCACGCCGACGTCCACGCCCACGGCTACGCTGACGCCCACAGCCACGCCGACGCCCACCGCTACGCCCACGCCGACGGCGACGGCCACTCCTGCCCCGCCTCGCTGGTGGCTGCCGTTGGTGGTGAAAGGCTGAGTCTCGGAGGATGGGGATTTGCTCCAAGGGGGTCGCCAGATCCCCGGTTTTCACCAGGATCTGGCGATCCCGGCGGAGCGATTTTCCATCTGGCTCTTCCCAGCCCTCAGCGTGTCTTTTGGCGAAGCATCTGCGTCATCGTTATCAAAGAACTGGCCAATTTCACTGGCTTCGACGGCCAGGTAGGAGATAAGACGATGAAACGCACATGGCTTTCTGCGCTGGCAGGCGTACTGCTGGCATCCTGCTTCGGCGTCTTCCCTCTGGCGGCAGCGCCGCTGCCGGACCCTTCGCCTCAGAGTGAGGCTGACCCTTCCGCTGCGGCGGTGACGGCTACGCTCGATCCGGCTGCCGCCTGGAGCTCGCCGCTAAGCGAATACACTCGCAGCCTGGCCTGGGGCGACGTGAACAGCGACGGCGACCTGGACCTGGTGGTGGGCAACGCCGGACCCAACAGGCTCTACGTCAACGACGGGGCGGGTCATCTGGTTTCTGCGTGGCTCTCCGCTGAAGCAGACCTGACCGAAGGCGTCGCCTGGGGCGATTGGGACAGCGACGGCGACCTCGACCTGGCCGTGGCCAACTGGCAACAGCCCAACCGCGTTTACGAGAACGTCGGCGGCATGCTGAGCCCGGTGGCGGTGTGGAACTCCAACGAAACGGATCGTAGCCTGGATGTGGCCTGGGGCGATGTGGACAACGACGGCGACCTGGACCTGGCCGTGGCCAACCACGCCCAGCCCAACCGGCTCTACGAGAATGTCGGGGGCACGCTCAGCCTGACGCCCGTTTGGAGCTCCAGTTCCTCGGAGCAGAGCTGGGACCTGGCCTGGGGCGACATGGATGGCGACGGCGACCTCGACCTGGCCTTTGCCGATTTCACCCACGTCAGCCTGTACGAGAACAGTGGCGGCAGCCTGGGCGCCGATCCGATCTGGACGTCCGGTTTCGTCGCCTTTGCCGGCAGCCTCGACTGGGGCGATTGGGATGGCGATGGCGACCTCGACCTGGCTGTGGGCGGAGGCGTGGGCACGGCGCAGCCCAATCTCGTCTTCGAAAACATCGGTGGCACGCTCACGCCGTCTCCTGTCTGGACGTCCGCCGAGGCCGACGACACCTGGAAAGTGCTCTGGGGTGATTGGGATGGCGATGGCGACCTCGATTTGGCGGCAGGCAACAACGGTTTCAACCGCGTCTACGAGAACACCGGCACAGGGCTGGATGCCAGCGCGGCCTGGAGCTCCAATGAAACCGACCGCACGATCGGCATGGCCTGGGGGGACTACGACAACGACGCCGATCTCGACCTGGCCTCGGCCAACTTCGCCCAGCCCAACCGCGTCCACGCCAACCGCGCCGGTCCCATGTCCTTCACCCCTGTCTGGAGTTCGCCCGAAACCGACTACACCTCCGGCGTCGCCTGGGGTGATGCCGACGGCGACGGTGATCTCGATCTGGCAGTGTCCAACAACGGTCGCAACCGCGTCTACGCCAATGCCGGCGGCGCGTTGACCCTGGCCTGGAGTTCCCCGGAAACGGAGATCACGGAGGCGGTGGCCTGGGGGGACGTGGACGGCGATGGCGACCTCGATCTGGCCTGTGCCAACAGCGGAGCGCCCGATCGGCTCTACCGCAACAATGGGGGCTCGTTTGTCTCTATGTGGACTTCTGCTGAAAGCGGCTACAGCGAAGACCTGGCCTGGGGGGATTACGACGGCGATGGTGACCTGGACCTGGCCGTGGCCGTGCGCTGGGCCGATGGGGGCGGCCTGCGCGGCGTGCGGCTGTACGAGAACAACGGCACCACCCTCTCCAGCGCTGCCGTCTGGCAGGTCGCCGGCTTGACCGCCTACAGCGTGGCCTGGGGCGACTGGGATGGGGATGGCGACCTCGACCTGGCCGTGGGCAACGCCAACAGCGAGCGCAACTTCGTTTACCAGAACCTGGGCGGCCATCTCGATCCCGTGCCGGCCTGGCTTTCCAACGAGGGGGATCCTACCACCTGCGTGGCCTGGGGCGACGTGGACAACGACGGCGATCTCGACCTGGCCGCCGGCAACTTCGGCCCCGATCGGCTGTACGAGAACCTGGGCACGACCCTGACGCCGAGCGCTGTGTGGAGTTCAGCGGAGTGGGCAGCGACGACCAGCCTGGCCTGGGGCGACTGGGATGGTGACGGCGACCTGGACCTGTTAGCCGGCGCGGCGACCTATCCCACAGGTGCGCCCAACCGCCTCTACGAGAACCGCAACGGAGTGCTGAGCAGCGTCGCCGGCTGGCCATTCGCCCCCACCGATGAGACCTGGGGCCTGGCCTGGGGCGACGTGGATAGCGACGGTGATCTGGACCTGGCCACGGGCAATGGCTTTCCCAGCCCACAGCCGCTGCGCCTCTACCGCAATGGGCGGATCGCCCCGGCTCGCCTGGTGAACAACCCGGCCTACGCCGCCGTGGACAAGCCAGGCGCAAGCGATGCCGCCTTCTTCTACCATGCCGCCGAGGTGCTCACCTCACCACTGATCAGCGTCACTTATCGCCTGTACGATGCCGAAGCCGACCCTGTGCGCCGGCTGGACGTCTACTACTCCACCGATGGCGGCGGGCAGTGGCAGCCGGCGGTGCCCGGCGGCGGCGAAGGGCTGGCCGATCTCAGCACCAGCCCGGGCGGCACGGCGCATCTCTTCGTCTGGAACGCCGGGGTGGACGAGGTGCGCAGCGACAACGTCGTGCTGCGCTTCGTGCCCCACGCCAACCCCGACCGTGCCGGGCTGATCCAGTGGCCGCCCCTGGGCGCGCGCAGCGCACCCTTCCGCGTGCGGGCAACGCTGCCGCCCTCGGCGGTGTACCTCCCCCTGGTGCTGCGTGCGTGTCCGGAACCCACGCCGACAGCAACGGCCACGTCCACGCCGACGGTCACGCCCACGTCTTCGCCAACGTCAACGGCCACGCCAACCCGTACGCCCACGGCCACAGCGACGGTCACGTCCACAGCAACTGACACGCCTACGCCGAGTCCGACGCCGACAGCCACGCCGACGCCTACGCCCACGGCCACACCGACGGCCACGCCGACCCACACGCCCACGGCCACGCCCACGCTGCCGCCGTGCTTCCCGGTGCTTGAAGCCCTCGTGCCAGTGGGCGACGCGCCGCACGGCCTGGCCCTGTCTCACACCCTGCGGCAGTTCTATGTGGCCAATCACGAGGGGGATACCATCTCCGTGGTGGACATGGGCAGCCTCCACGTGCTGCAAACGCTGGCGGGCATCGAGAGTCCCAATGGCCTGGCTTACAACCCCGATGCCAACCTGCTATGTGCTGCCCATCGCAACACGGACAGCGTCACCTGCGTGTACATGGGCATGCTGCCGATGCGCTGGACGGTGCCGGTGGGGCGTCTGCCCGACGGAATCGCCTACAACCCGGCCAACGGCCACCTCTACGTGGCCAACTACGGCAGCGATGATGTGACCGTGCTGCACGGCAATACGGGCGCAGTGCTGACGAGGATCCCGGTGGGGGACGAGCCGGCGATGGTGGCCGTGAACCCGGGCACGAACAAGGTGTACGTGACACTGCACGGCGAGAACCGCCTGGCCGTGATTGACGGCGTCAGCGACACCCTGAGCAGGCGCGTTGACCTGCAATCGGGCGGGCCCTATGGCGTGGCTGTGGATACGCTGCGCAATCTGGTCTATGTGGCGACGATTGATGCGCACCGCATCGTGGTCGTGGATGGGGCAACGGATAGCTTCCTCGGTTGGGTGGAGGTGAGGCGGAGTGATGGCACGCCGGTGTCGCTGCGCATGATCGGCGTCAACCCGGACCTGGGCGCTTCCGGCCACGTCTATGTCACCAGTTCGGCCGACGATGTGCATGGCGTAGATCGCTTGTTGGTCTTTCCCAAAGGCTGGCCGGAGGGCTTTGCCCGGCCCTATGCGCTGGACGTGGGGGCTTTGCCCCGCGAGGGGCTGGCGGTCAACGAGCTCAGCGACCGCGTCTATGTCTCCGCCCGCGGTGCGGATCAGGTGGCCGTCGTCTGGGATGGCGAGCCGGCCTGCCTGCCGAACTTCGCCACGTCCGACTACAGCATCGAGGTCAGGCGAGCGGAGGCGATGGATAGCGCACACTGAGACGAACGGATGCTGCAAAGCAGTGGGGCAGGCTCTCGGCCTGCCCCACTGGCGCGTGTCGTGTTTCCGTTTCGCTATTCGCTGGCACCGGCAATCTGCGCCCAGGCCGCGCGCAACGCATCTCCCTCCAGCCCCGCGCCCAGGAGGACCATCAGCCCGATGCGTGCCTTCAGCCCGTTGAGGACACCGGCAGGCAAGCAGCCCATGGCTCGCAGGTCCCGCTGCGCGCCGGCGTAGCCGTAACGATCGCCCACGCGGCCGGCCGGGCAGCGGGAGGCGATGACCACAGTCACGCCGCCCTCGACGGCCTGGCCGATGACCGGCAGCCACCAGGGCGGCACCCGTCCGCCGCCCAGCGCCTCCAGCACCACGCCGCGCAGGCCACGGGCCACAGCCTGGCGTAAGGCGTCCGGCTCCATTCCCACGGCCAGTTTGATCAGCTCCACGCGCCGCTCCAGCCGTGAGCAGGGGATTGTGCGCCGCGCCACCCGCCAGGCAATGTGCAATCCATCGGCATCCAGGCGGCCCAGCGGCCCCCAGCCGGGCGAACGGAAGGTGTCGAGCGCCTGCGTGTGCGTCTTGGTCACATAGCGGGCGGCATGCACCGTGTCGTTGAAGACGACCAGCGCGCCCAGGCCACGGGCGGCGTCGGACGCGGCCACCCGCACGGCGGCGGCCAGGTTGGCGAAGCCGTCATAGCCAGGCTCGGAGGCGGTGCGCATGGCCCCGGTAAGCACCAGCGGCTTGTCGCCCTCCACCGTCAGGTCGAGGAGCATGGCCGTCTCCTCCAGCACGTCCGTGCCGTGGGTGATGACGATGCCGTCTATATCCGGCCGGGCGGCGTGCGCTGCGGCGCACTGGCGGATCGCCCACAGCGTGTCGAGGGTGAAGTGGGCGCTGGGCAGGTTGCAGATTTCCTCGACGGTGATGGCGAGGGGGAGATCGGCGAGGGCGGCCCGGAAGTCGGCGCCGCCGAGGGCGGGCACAGCGCCACCGGCCGTCTCGTCATAACGCATAGCGATGGTGCCGCCGGTGGTGAGGATGACGATGTGTTTCATCGGCAGGTACTACCGCTCCTTGCGCCTGTGCCGGTTGTTGAAGTTGATCAGATTGGGGGTCTGTTTGCTGGCCCACCAGAGCACGAGCAGCATCAGCCCGCCCAGCACGAGCAGGGTGATCAGCTTGAACAGCCGGGAGGAAGCGACAAGGGCGATCACGCCGAAGATGGCACAGAAGATGTAGTAGCCCCACACCACCTGACGCTGGGTGAAACCGATGTCCACCAGGCGGTAGTGAAGATGATCGCGGCCATTCCAGGCCGGCACGCCGCCGCGCCGCAGGCGCGTCCAGATGAGCCAGGCTACATCGGTGATGGGCAGGGCCAGGACGAGCAGCATGGTGGCCATCTTCGCCCCGGCGATGATGCCCAAAGCGGCCAGGGCGAAGCCGAGGAAATAGGAGCCGTTGCTGCCCATGAAAATCTTTGCCGGGTGGGAGTTCCAGGGCAGGAAGCCGAGGGTAGCCCCCAGAAGGGCCAGGGGCAGCAGGACCACGCTGTGCTGTCCCTCCCGCCACATGTGAATGGCCACCACGGCGCAGACGACGGCAGTCACGCCGGCGGCCAGGCCATCCAGCCCGTCGAGGAAGTTGACCGTGTTCATCATGCCCATGAACCAGAAGATGGTCAGCACCCAGACAATGGGCCAGGGGAATCCATTGGGGCCGAAGAAGAACTCATCGGTGAAAGGATTGTTGACGTGCTTGATGAAGATGGTGAAGGCGATGGCGATGAGACTGGCGGCGAACTGGGCCAGGTATTGAGGGGTATGGCCGAACTGGAAGCGGTCGTCCAGCAGTCCAAACAGGAAGACGAAGGTGCAGCCCAGCAGAAGGCCGGTCAGGTGGATCGGTTCGTTAGGGTCGAGGCGGGGTGGGAACCATTCGGCGGGCAGCAGCAGGGTGGCCAGCACGGCAGCCATGAAACCGGTGTACATGGCGATGCCGCCCAGGCGGGGGATGACCCCTTTGTGGGCGCGGCGCCCGCCGGGGCGATCGGCCAGGTTGAAGCGCAGCCCCAGCCACCGCGCCAGCGGCGTCAGGGCCAGGGTGAGGAAAAAGGCCACACCGAAAACGAGAGCAAATGAGACCATCGCCCCCTTCTACTCCGATCTGAGAATCTGCAGGAACTCTGCTAGCGTGACAATGCGAGAGGAAGCCTATCCAGCCTATCCTCAGCCTGGTCTGAGATGACGACTTCGAACATATCAGGTCGCTCCCAGACCCAATTTCCTCACAACTTCATCGAAGTCACGCACTCGCCCTTGAGCGATTCCTCTTCTGATCTCGTCCAGCTCTTTTCGCTTTTCCGGCGTGGGCTCCCAGTCGCTATAGCAGCACTTGCCGCCGTACTCGTTAACCCAGTACGCTTTCACTTCGCTGGGGAGCTTCCCCCCTTGCTGCTCCAGGTAAGCGGCGTAGGCCTCTTCGCTGGCGAAGACCAGATAGCCCTCTTCATCAACATAGCATTTCTGACGCTGTTCCTCTCGCATCACGCGACGGAACAGCTCCAGCAGATCGCCCACGGTCAGACTGCTGACGGGTTGGTCCAAAGCCAATTCGGCCATGTTCGTGCCCTCCTTAAGTCCCGTCACGGGTAAATTCTCTGTAACGTGCGCGGGAAGGGAATGGTCTCGCGGATGTGGCTGATGCCGCAGATCCAGGCCACGGTGCGCTCCACGCCCAGGCCAAAGCCGCTGTGCGGCACGGAGCCGAAGCGGCGCAGATCGAGGTACCACTCATAAGCCTGGCGGGGCAGGTTGTGCCGCTGGATGGCCTCTTCCAGCAGCTCAAGGCGGCTCATGCGCTCACCGCCGCCGATGATCTCGCCGTACCCTTCGGGGGCCAGCAGGTCCACCGACCGGCACACCTCCGGCCGTCCCGGCTCCGGCTCCATATAGAATGCCTTGCACTGGCTGGGGTAGTGGTGGACGAAGACCGGCCGGTCGAACTGCTCGGCGATGTAGGTCTCGTGGGGCGAGCCGAAATCTTCACCCCAGGTGATGGCCACCCCGCCCCGGTTGAGCATCTCCACGGCCTGATCGTAGCTGATGCGGGGAAAGGGAGGTTGCACCCGCTGCAATGGAGCGGTGTCGCGCTCCAGGATGTCCAGCTCCGGCGCGCGTTCGCGCAGGGCGGTCTGCACGATATAGCTGACGAATTCCTCCTGCACGCGCATGCACTCTTCCAGGTCGGCAAAGGCCATCTCCGGCTCCACCATCCAGAATTCCATCAGGTGGCGGCGGGTCTTGGACTTCTCGGCGCGGAAGGTGGGGCCGAAGCAATAGACCTTGCCGAAGGCCCCGATGGTGGCCTCGTTGTAAAGCTGGCCGCTCTGGGTCAGATAGGCAGGTTCGCCGAAGTAATCCGTCTCGAAGAGGGTGCTGGTGCCCTCGCAGGCAGCCGGGGTGAGGATGGGGGTGTCCACGTTGAGAAAGCCGTGCCCGTCGAGCCAGTGGCGGATGGCCCGCACGACGGTGGCGCGCACGCGCAGGATGGCCCATTGGCGGGAGGAGCGCAGCCACAGGTGGCGGTTATCCATCAGAAACTCCACGCTGTGCTCCTTGGGGGCGATGGGATACTCCTGGGCTTCGTGCACGACCTGCAGGTCGGTCACGCTGAGCTCATAGCCGCCGGGGGTGCCGGGGGCGCGCTCGTCGGCGCGCACGATGCCCGTGACGATGAGGGAAGATTCCAGGCTCAGCCGTCTGGCGCTTTCGAAGGCCTCTGGCGAGACGTCCTTGCGCAACAAGACGGCCTGGACGACCCCGGTGCCGTCGCGCACGCGCAGGAATTGCAACTTCCCCTTGCCCGTTTTCAGCGACAGCCAGCCTTTGATGGTGACTTCCTGACCTTCATACGAGGCGATGTCTTCGATGCGAATGTCTTGGGGCACTTGTCAATCTCCGTTAACGGGTTTTACCTGCTGGGCAGAAAACGTAATGGGTAAAACGTCATGCGTGATTATAGCACAGGAGCGAGAGCCTGTCCACATGGCTACAACTGTGGCATGTAACTACTCAGCCGCTCCCGCCGGATCATCAGATCCGGCGGCTGGACGGGGCAAATTCAATGCTCTGAGCCAGAAACATCGAGCCGGAGAGTGGTTTCGGCCACTTTGGGCCTGGATTTGGCAATCCAGGCCGAGCAGGCTGAGTAGTTACTGTGACATGAAGTATAGTCCAAGAAGGCATAACTGTCAAAACGGGCCACTCTTCAGCCTGTAGCGCAAGCCTCTGGCTTGCGCGGGCAAAGCGAAGCTTTGCCCTACCTGGCTGAATAGCCACCAAGGTGGAACCTTTCACGCTGGACCGGCGTCTACAAAAAAGCTCTGGCTAAAGGGTAGGGGTTCCGGGTTTGAAGGTTCCGGGTTTCACCTTCGGCGTTTGCCGCGCAACCCCGAACGCCGAACCCCGAACGCCGAACTCAGAACTCAATGACATGGAGGAAAGAAAATGCACAGAAACAAGGTTCTCGTCAGTGGTTTGCTGCTGGCGCTGCTTCTGGCCAATGGCCTGGCCGGTGGTCAGGCGGGCCTGCCGACAGCGCAGGCGACAGGCAGCGGCGTCGAGCTCACCGTCTACAACCAGGACCTGGCCCTGGTCAAGGAACGCCGCAGCCTGCAACTGGACGAAGGGCTCAACGAGGTGCACTTCAGCGACGTGGCGGCGCGCATAGACCCCACCAGCGTGCACTTCCGCTCCCTCACCGACCCGGAGGGCACCGTTGTCTGGGAGCAGAACTTCGAGTACGACGTCGTGGGCTCGGAGCGGCTGCTGGAGAAGTACGTGGATCAGGACATCCGGCTGGTGACCGAGGACGGCACGGTGTACGAGGGCACGTTGCTCTCCGGCACCGGGGACATCATCCTGCAGCGGGCCGATGGCGGCGTGACCGTGGTGCAGCGCGATCGCGTGCAGGAGTTCGGCTTCCCTGAGTTGCCGGAGGGGTTGATCACCCGGCCCACGCTGGTCTGGCTGCTGGAGACGGTCACGGCCGGCGAGCATCAGGCGGAAGTCACCTATATGACCGGCGGCCTCAACTGGTCGGCCAACTACGTGGTGCTGCTGGCCCAGGACGAGGGGAGCCTGGACCTGGACGGCTGGGTGACGCTGGACAACCGCAGCGGGGCCACGTACAGGGATGCCAAACTGAAGCTCATCGCCGGCGATATCCACCGTGCCCCGCAGGTGGCGGTGGCCAAAGAGGTCATGATGTACGAGGTTATGCCCATGGCTGTCCCCGCCCCGCCGGTGGAGGAGCGGGAGTTCTTCGAGTATCACCTGTACGAGGTGCAGCGCCCGGTCACGGTCAGGGACAAGCAGACGAAGC
Organism: Anaerolineae bacterium; assembly: GCA_029907105.1. Taxonomy (GTDB): domain Bacteria; phylum Chloroflexota; class Anaerolineae; order UBA3071; family UBA3071; genus JARYMM01. Next base: position 25,047 of record JARYMM010000008.1, read on the forward strand.
AGATCGAGTTCGTGACGGCCACGGGCGTGCCGGCGGAGAAGTTCTTCGTCTACGATGGCTCCAGAGGCTTGAGCTTCTGGGGTTCTCCGAACGTTGATCAGGCCTATGGCGCACAGACCGGCAGCACCAAGGTGCAGGTGATGCTGCAGTTCAAGACGGGCAAGGATGGCGTGGACGCCGAGCTGCCACGGGGCACGGTGCGGGTGTACAAAGAAGACGTGGATGGCACCCATCTGCTGGTGGGCGAGGACTCCATTGACCACACGCCCAAGGACGAACAGGTGCGGCTGTATCTGGGCGATGCCTTCGACATCGTCGGCGAGCGCACGCAGACCGGCTTCAACAGGCTGGGCGATCGGGCGTTGGAGGAGACCTACCGCATCCGTGTGCGCAACCACAAGGCGGAGGAGGTGGAGGTGCGGGTGGTGGAGCACCTGTTCCGCTGGACGGAGTGGGAGATCACCCGGGAGAGCGCTGAGCACGAGAAGCTGGACGCCCAGACGGTGGAGTGGCGGCTGGCCGTCCCTGCCGACGGCGAAGCGGAGCTGACCTACACCGTGCGCTACAGGTGGTAAGGGCTGCGAGTTCGAGTCAGTGATCATGGACTGACAGGCCACCACGAAGCACGAATAAGGTAGCTCTGCCTTTAGCACTACAACCGCACCTGGTGGTATGTGTCATGCCTTTGACAGGCTCAGGCCAGGGCTGAGTAGGGGCGCACGGCCGTGCGCCCCTACTATACGCCTGTTCCCGTGGCGCACGCAACGCTGGCGAAGCATCCGTTCGCTGCGCTCACGACAAGTTCTCGCGTCACCATGCAGGCAAGAGATGCTTCGCTGGAGTCGGCCGGGCAATGGAGTTTGACGCCTGAAACCCGCTCAGCATGACAAGTACGGTTGTAGTATTAACCGTGGTCTAAAAGAGCTGGACGCTATCCGGCCTGCTTGCCGCCCTGGATCGTCTGCTTTCGGAGACGGAGGCGACCGGCTGGGTTGGCCGGGCCCGTTGGTTGAACGAGTGGCGGACGTGATAACGGCTCCGGCAGAACGCTGGACACGTTCGGGCCACACGGATTGCCTCAGGGCAGTTTGCCCTGTACGGCATCTTGTGGTAAGCTATCGGCCAAATCGCACCAAGCATAAAGGCCCTTTCCCGTTGGCGATGGATCGCCACACCCATCGCCCAGTGCCTGGGTCTGGCGATCCATCCGGAACAAAGTGGAGTAAAGAGGCAATCAGTGCGCCGCATCCCGTGTTCCCTGCTTCTTTGTGTGCTCGGCCTGGCCCTCGTCAGCCTGAGCCTGAGCGGCTGCTTTACCGGGGTTCAGAAGCTGGAAGTGGACCCCACCACCGTGGCCCGTCTGCGCCAGGAGACGCCGGTCGGCGGGATGATCCGCATTCCCGTTACCTTCACGCCGGAGCCGGAGCCCGTGCCCGAGCCGGTGCCCACGGCCTCGCCCACGCCCCGGCCTGTGGAGACGGCCACGCCCGAGGACTATTTTGCGCGTGCCGCGCGCTGCCAGGAGCGGGGGGATTTGGACTGCGCCATCGCCGCCTGGAGCCAGGTCATCGCCGTGCAGCCGGACCTGGCGCTGGCCTACAACAACCGCGGCAGCGCCTACGCCGACCGGGGCGACCTGGCGCAGGCCATCGCCGACCTGGACCAGGCCATCGCCCTGCGACCCGACTACGCCGAGGCCTACAGCAACCGCGGCAGCGCCTACTACGCCCAGGGCGACCTGGAGCGGGCCATCGCCGATTACGATCGGGCCATTGCCCTGCGGCCCGACCTGGCCGAAGCCTACAATAACCGCGGCAGCGCCTATCACAACCGTGGCGACCTGAAGCAGGCCATCGCCGATTTCGACCGCGCTATCGCCCTGCGGCCGGACTTCGCCGAGGCTACCTACAACCGCGGCCGCGCCTACCACGAACTGGGCAATCTGGCGCGGGCTATCGCCGACTACGACCGGGCCATCGCCCTCCGGCCGGGTTACGCCCAGGCCTACTACGATCGCGGCGTCGCTCACGCCGCCCTGGGCGACCTGGAACGGGCGGAGAGGGATTACGGCTGGGCCATCGGCCTGCGGCCCGATTTCGCCGAGGCCTACAACAACCGCGGCAACCTCTACGCCCGCCGGGGCTTTCTGGCCCAGGCCATCGCCGATTTCGACCGCGCTATCGCCCTGCGGCCGGACGATGCCGACCTCTACGTCAACCGGGCCATCGCCCACGCCGAACAGGGCGAGCAGGCCCTGGCCATCGCCGACTGGGACCAGGTCATCGCCCTGCGTCCGCAGGATGGCAGCGCCTACCGCAGCCGCGGGGTGGCCCGTTTCCTCAGCGGGCAGGTGGAGCAGGCCATCGCCGACTTCGACCAGGCCATTGCCCTCAACCCCTACGACGATGCGGCGTACTGCGCACGGGCGGCGGCCCATGCTGAGTTGGGCGACACCGGGCAGGCCATCGCCGACTTCCGGCAGGCGCTGGAGATCAGCGATGACCTGCACTATCGCCAACTGGCCAAGGAGGGGCTGCGCCGGCTGGGGGCCGAGCCGTAGGGGGCGCCAATGGCTCCCGGCATCGGCTTTGTCACTGCGAGCGGAGCGAAGCAGTCTCCAAACATCGGCTTTGTCACTGCGAGCGGAGCGAAGCATCTCCAGACATCGGCTTTGTCACTGCGAGCGGAGCGAAGCAGTCTCCAAACATCGGCTTTGTCACTGCGAGCGGAGCGAAGCAGTCTCCACCCTCATCCATGAGGGAGATTGCTTCAGGGCCTCCGGCCTTTCGCAATGACAGAGCGGACATCCCAATTGAAAGGATCGTCCATGTTCCAATCTCTGTTCTCCATCCTGCGCTCCGCCATCTCCGGCGAAGCGGCCTGGCGGCACATGGCTGCCATCAGTCAGTACCACCGCATCCAGGCCAGCCCTGGCTTTCGGGCGGCGGCCAACTACGTGGCCGGGCAACTGGAGGCGGCCGGCCTGGCCGTGCGCCTGCACAGCTACCCGGCCACCGACGACGCTCGCTACTGGAGCCTGGGCGGCTGGCAGGAGTGGGATTGCCAGGAGGCCACCCTGCATCTTCTGGGCGAGGGCGAGCCGCCGGAACTGCTGTGCGACTACCGGGCGGTGCCCACCTCGCTCATCCAGCGCAGCGCCAGCTTCGACGGCGAAGCCGAAGTCGTGTTGCTGGAGGACGGCACGCGGCCGGAGCACTACGAAGGGCTGGACGTGCGCGGCAAGCTGGTGCTCAGCGACGGCGACCTGGACGAGGTCTACGATCTGGCCGTGGCCCAGCGCGGCGCCCTGGGCATCCTCTGCGACCGCATGGAGGCCAAAGCGCCGGGCCGCAGCAAGCTGGACATGCCCGACCTGCGCCGCTACACCTCCTTCTGGTGGAGCGCCGGACAGCGTAAGTGCTTCGGCTTCGTCCTCACGCCGCGGCAGGGCGACCGGCTGCGCAAACTGCTCAGCGGGCGCGGCGCGGCCTCTTCCCCCGTGCGGGTGCGGGCGCACGTCGTCAGCCGCTTCTACGACGGGGCCATGGAGGTCGTCGAGGCCCGCATCCCCGGCCAGACCGCCCAGGAAGTCATCGTCATCGCCCACCTCTGCCATCCCACCCCCGGCGCTCACGACAACGCTTCCGGCTCGGCGGCGGCACTGGAGGCGGCCTGTGCGTTGCGCCGCCTGATAGACGCCGGCACGCTGGCCCGGCCGCAGCGGGGTATTCGCTTCCTCTGGGTGCCGGAGATCAACGGCACCTACGCTTACCTGGCGGCGCACGAGGCGGAGCTGCCCAACTGGATCGCCGGCCTGAACATGGACATGGTCGGCGCCGATCAGCGGCAGATTGACTGCGTCTTCGTGCTGGAGCGCCCGCCAGAGGCGCTGGCCTCCTTCGCTCCCGACCTGCTGGAGCGGCTGCGGGAGGAGTTGTTCGACGACGTGGACGCCCCGGCCGCCCGTGGCCGTTACCCCCTCTTCCGCCACGGCGTGAGCAGCTTCAGCGGCGGCAGCGATCACATCCTGCTCTCCGACCCCAGCGTGGGCGTGCCCACGCCCATGCTCATCCAGTGGCCTGACCGTTACTGGCACACCTCGGCGGACACGGTGGACAAGGTGGATCCCAAAATGCTGGCCCGCGCCGCGGTGCTGGCTGCCGCCTATGCTCACTGGCTGGCCACGGCCGGAGAACAGGAAGCCTTCTGGCTGGGGCAGGAGATGGCCACGCGCTTCGAGGTACGACTGGCCCAGCGCGCCCAGCAAGCCATCGGAGATGGGCTGGCGGCGGAGACGCCGGCGGCGCTGGCGCAGGCCTGGACTGCCTTCCAGCGTCAGGCCGACTTCTGGCACGACCGTTATCTGGCGGCGCTGACCACGCTGGAGCGCCTTTCTCCGAGCGTGAAGCTTTTCGTGGAGGAGTCCAAACGTGCCGGCCAGACGCTGCTCCGCCAGAAGGAGCGTGTCAGGACAGCCCTCAGGCGAAAGTTCGCCACCCTGGACGTGGAGTTCTCCTCCCCGTCGTCGGAGGAGCCCTGGCAGGTGGAGGCGGCGCAGCTTGTGCCTTGCCGGCTGTACCGGGGACCGCTCTCGCTGCGCACCCATCTGGCCCGGCTCAGCCCAGAAGAGCGGCTGGCCTGGCATCAGTTGGTAGCGCAGGCGGGGGAAGGCTGGGCCACTGCCCGCTTGCTGGCCGAGTACTGGAGCGATGGGCAACGCACGCTGCGGGACATCGTGGACCTGGTGGAAGTGGAGTGCGGCCAGCGGCGGGGGGCGGAGTTGCTGGAATATTTCCGCTTCCTGGAGAAGATGCGACTGGTGGAGTTGAGGCAAAGGCAGGCTTCTTGAATGGGACACGAACGAACACGGATGAACGCGGGGCAGGCCCGAGAAGACCTGTGTGCTTCCGTGTTCGCCCGCGTCCAACTATGCGAGGGGGAGACATGCAACCGTTGGATGCTCTGGTCCTGGCCGGCGCCTCGCCGGATGTTCCTGACCCGCTGGCCGTGGCCGAGGGCGTATCGCGCAAAGTGCTGGTAGACATCGGTGGGCAACCCATGCTCTGGTGGACGCTGCGGGCGCTGCGCGCTTCGGGCCGCGTGGGGCATCTGATCGTCCTGGGCGGCGAGCCAGGGGACATCGCCGACGTCGCCGGCCCCGCCGAGTGCCTGCCAGGGCAGGCCGAACTGTTGGACAAGGTCATGGCCGGCTTGCAACGTGTGGCGGCCCTCCACCCGCGAGCCGAGCTGGCCCTGTTTGTCAGCGGCGATGTGCCGCTCCTCACCCCGCAGGCGATCAACTGGTTCGTGGATACCTGCCTGGCCACGGAGGCGGACTTCTACTACCCGGTGGTGGAGCGGGCGGTGATGGAGGGGGCCTTTCCCGGCTCGGCCCGCACCTGCGTCTCCCTGCGCGACGGGCGCTTCTGCGGCGGGGACATCGTCCTGGTGCACGTGCATGTGGCCCTGGCCCGGCAGGAGCTGCTGCGGGAGTTGATGGCGCGGCGCAAGAGCCCCCTGCGGCAGGCGCGGATGGTGGGCATCATCCCCTTGCTCAAGCTGCTGTCGCGGCGGCTGTCCATTGCCGAAGCAGAGAAGATCGGCAGCCGCGCCCTGGGCGTGCGCGGCAAGGCCATCGTTTCCCCTTACGCCGAGCTGGCTATGGACGTGGACAAGCCCCATCACCTGGCCATCGCCCGGCAGGTGCTGGCGTCGCGTCTGGCGGAGGCGGCGTGAGCGGTGAGGCGTGGTGGCCGCGTCTCCTGGCCGGCGACGAGCGGCTCACGGCGCGGGTGAGGATGCCGGAGACGGCACGACGCTGGCAGAGGCTGGCCACGGTGGCCGCCCATCTGGGCGATGGCTGGCTGTGGCTGCTGGGCTGGGGGCTGGCCTACGCCCTGGGCGATGCGGGGCTGCAGGGCACGGTGCTGCGCTGGGTCGGGGCGGCGTTGCTGGCTGGCGGCATGGTGACGGCGATCAAAGTTGCCCTGCGGCGGGAGCGGCCCACGGCAGCGCGAGGCTTCTATGCCTTGCGCCATGATGTGCACTCCTTCCCCTCAGGCCATGCGGCGCGCCTGGGCGTGGCGGCTGTGTTCGGGTCACTCCTGGGACCGGCCTGGGGCGGGCTTTTCGCAGCGGTGGCACTGCTTGTAGCCTGGGCGCGGGTGGCGCTGGGCGTGCACTACCTGCTGGATGTGGCCGTGGGGTTGGCCATCGGGGTGGTGTGCGCGCTGGCCATCTGGCGGGTCTGGTGACCTTCCTCAGTCATCACTCTCCCTATACGCTCGCAGGCAAAGCGGAAGAATCTTCTCGCCTCCGAGTTCATCCACTGTCTGTCTTCTGCTGTCGCCTGCCCGGCGTACGACCTTTTGGCTGCCTCAATGTGTTTCCTCCACTGCGGAAAAGCGCTGCCTGCCCATTCCGCGGCCGCGGCTTTGGAGACAACCACATCCCTGGTTTGGAAACTGTACATCAGGCGACACAGGTTCAGAATGCAATAGTCCGGGTACTTATCCAGATGTGCCTGCACATACCTCAACTCACCCCACAAGGCGCTCTCAAGCTCCGCCCAGGTGACCGGCGGATACACCTGTTTCGGTTCCGGGCCGTGTAAGATGAGGCAACGCCCCGCTCGCATGTGTTCGCGATGCAGCGCCCACGATTCATCCGTGATGTCCGGTTGCAACTGATGCACCGGTGGTGACGTGTGCTGCGCTTCCTCCAAAAGGATGTAATACCCATCCAGTTCGGCTCCCAGCGGGGGAAAATCCCTGGCCAGTGCGTCATGGAGTTCGTTGATGGCACGACGCTCGGCGTCCGTCAGTGCCTCTGTCAGAATCACGTGGAAATCTATATCCCCCGTGAATTCCGACTCCGCAAAGGCGGCGGCTCCGTAGACATAGATGCCGTACAGCTTGTCGCCCAGCGCGGCCCGCAGACCTTCCCGCAACGCCTGGCAAAGGCCCTGGATGTCCTCTGGAAACCTCATGACCACCTCTCGCGCCTGATATTACAACCGTACTTTGCGACCAGGCCGACCAAACCGGCAATTCAGTCGCCTCAGCTTCAGCGGGCTGCTGGGCGGCGTTGCTCCCTGCTTTCGGCGGCGAAAGCGACAAGGGCGATGCCGTGAACGGCGCCCACAACCGCACCGGCGATGGCAATGGCCGCGCCCACGACGAGGATGCCCGCCAGAACCGAGCCAACCTTCTGGGCCAGGTCAATGCCGGCGAAGATCAGTGGCATTCCCGCAGCCCAGGCCAGGGCATTGGCGGGCAGCCATCGCCAGGCTCTCCCGACATGCCTCCTGAGCGCAGCCCACTGTGCGGCACTCAGGATCAGCCCGGCCACCAGCCCCAACCCACTGGCCAGAAGGAGCACGATGGCCTGCGGCGGTTCCTGCATCGCTGGCGAAGCGCTGTCGGCGGAGAGGCTGGCCAGGGTCATGGGGATCGAGCCGCAGAGCCAGGCGATGACCGCTCCAATCACCGTGGCCGCCACCCAGGTGCGCCGGGAGACGCTGGCGATCGCCCGTCGCAGGACGGACCACTGAGCCAGGCCGACGATGACCCCTTCCAGGGCCCCCGTCGCGGTCATGAGGGCGGCGCTGACCAATGCGGGACCAGGCCCGGGGGCATCGGATAGGCCGGAGAAGAGGCCGACGCCAATGGCGAAAGTGGAACCAAGGCCGACCAGCTCGCCGAGGCAATTAGCGAGCACCCACCTTGACCATAGGCGAAGCGGTCGGCCGCAGGCGCCGGCCTCAGGCGCGACGTGGCTTGAACTAAAGAGGCACATCAGAGCCTGCCCTGAGCGAAGGCGAAGGGGGGCGAAGAATCTCTTCGGGGCCGACACTTTGCCACTCCAGAACGAGATTCTTCGTCGCTGCGCTCCTCAGAATGACAAAACCATCGTTGTAGTACTAACCGATGGACGGAATCCGCAGTGCTGCCCCGAAGAAGGAGTCCCAGTAGATGGAAAATTGCTCCGCCAGGATCGTCAGATCCTGGCGAAAAGCGGGGATCTGACGATCCCCTCAGAGCAAATTTCCATCCACTGAGTCTGGCTGTCCTCACGCTGGGAGCGACAGATGGGCTGCCTTCGGTTCCGGCTATGATTTCCATATGATCCTGAGTTGAACCAGGCTCGATACTATAATTATACCCCCCCTGGGGGTTTGGGGCAAAACATTTGAGCGGGGGCCGTGCCTGCGTAGGGCGGATGGGAAAGGAAAACCCGCTATAGGCCGGTGCGCAGGGGGTGCACCGACAGGTACTGGTGCAGGATGTCGGCCGCCGGCCCGCCAATGTCGTACGTCTCCCAGCCGGCCGGCGCGGCCAGGGCGTAGATGGCTGCGCCCTTGACATAATCATCTCTGGCCAATTCGGCGTCATACCAGGCCAGTTGCTCGATGTAGAAACCGGCCCCTGTGGTGCTGGCCCGGCCTTCGGCCCGCCAGAAGTCGGTGAAGTCCTTCCAGCCCCGCCCCGGCGGGCCGGGGCGATTGCCCACCTGGCCATCAATGCCCACCTCGGTGATCAGCAGGGGCACCTCCAGCCCGGCCGGTTGCAGGTACTGCCGATACACCTTGCGGTAGCGCAGGGTCAGCCAGCCCTCGTCGCCCTCATCGCTGCCCGCCTGCAACTGATGCGCGCCGCTGGCGAACCACAGATAAGGGGCGGCGTATTCGTGCAGCCCCAGATAGCCGCCATGCTCCTGCACTGCCTGCAGGGCGGGAGTGAAGGCCGGCCAAAGCTCCAGCGCCGGCTGGCCGGTGCTGAAGTTGCCCACGCAGGAGCGGATGCCCTCGGCGGCCAGCAGACGCGTGCGTTCAGCCTCGAAGGTGGCCAGAGAGGCCATCTGCCCGGCATCGTTGGGGATGGGCTCGTTGTAGGCCTCCCAGGCATCAATGTGCGCCTGGCGACGGGGTTCGCTGGCGATGGGCAGCAGCAGGTCCACAAACTGGCGCGCTGCCTCTTCGGGGTTCCAATCGGCCAGGTTGGGCAGGGGCAGGGGGGTGTAGCGGGCCACGACCAGAGTGTTGGGCGAGATCTTCTTGATGTCGGCCACGAAGGTGGGGTCGTATTCCAGCGTCTTGACCAGGGCCACGTTGCCCGTGTGCAGCAGGTCGAAGACCTGGGGGTGGTTGTAGCCGACGAAAAGCCCCAGCTTGGTCGGAGGGCCCGGGGGAAAAGGCGTCGCCGTGGGCGTCGGCGTAGGTTTGGGCGTGGCTGTGGCTGTCGCCGTCGGGCCGGGCGTCACCGTGGCGCTGGGCGTCACCATAGGCGGACGGGGGGTGGGCGTCGCTAGGGGCGAGGTGAGGCCGCTCGTACTTGTGGCCGTCGGTGTGCCCGTAAGGCGGGGGCGAGGAGTACGGGTGGGCGTGGGCGTCGGCGGCGGTCGGCCGCGGCGACAGGCCTCGACGAGCAGCCCGGCGGCAGCGCTCAGGGCCAGGGCCAGGAAACGACGGCGGCTCCACAGCATGTCGGTCATCGCACTACTCGGCACAGACCACCTGCCCATACAGGTGGCGGGCGAAGTACTGCATGGCCTGGATCTGTTCGGCGGCCAGGACGTGGGGCGTGCCAATGGTCAGGGCCAGGATGTAGATGTGGGCGGCCTTCTCCACCACATGGGCCACGCGCAGGACGGCCTTCAGGTCCTTGCCCACGCACAGCGTGCCGTGATTGGGCAGCAGCACAGCATTGCGCTCGCCCAGGGCCTTGATGGCGTTTTCGGCCAGCTCCGGCGTGCCCGGCAGGGCATAGTCGGCGCAGATGATTTTGTCGCCCACGATCTGGGCGAAATCCTCGCTGATGGCCGGCAGCTCCATGCGGTTGACGCCCAATACGCTGGAATGGAGCGGGTGGTCGTGAATGATGGCGTTGACATCTGGCCGTGCCCTGTACACGCCCACGTGCAACCTCTTCTCGATCGAGGGCCGCAGGCAGCCGTCCACGATCTCCAGTTCCTCGTTGAGCACGACGATGTCCTCTTCCCGGATGTCCTCATAGTCCAGGCCGCTGGGGCTGATGTAGATCAGGCCGCTCTCGGGGTCGCGCAGGCTGACGTTCCCCCAGGTCCCCACCGTCAGCCCTTGCTGGATCATGGTCACGCCGGCTCCGGCGACCGCTTTTTTCAGTTCGTTGTTGATCTTAGGCATAGTCTTAACATATCTCCAGTCAGCAAGCACAATACAAGTCATCAAGACGAAGGACGAAGGTACCCCATTCGTCTTTCGTCCTTCATCCCTCATCCCTTTCGTGTTCTAACGCCTGAACGTGTCCTTCAGTTGCTCATACAACTCCAGAAAGATGGCATACTGCCTCTCGTAGACATCGCTGGCCGCTTCGCTGAACACCCGCCTGTCCGTGGTGACCATCCTGGCCACTGCCTCCTCCAGGGAGGGGTAGAGGCCCAGCGCTTTGCCACACAGCAGGACGTTGCCCAGGTTGGCCGTATCGGGCACGCTCACCGTGACCACCGGCCTGCGCAGCACCTTGCCCAGGATGTCCAGCCAGACGGGGCTTTTCAGCCCGCCGCCCACGGCCCTGACCTCGTTGACTGTGATGCCCAGCGATTCCACCGTCTCCATGGCGTTGCGCAGGGCAAAGGACACCCCCTCCATGATGGCCCGGATGAAGTGCGCCTTCTCCGAAGCCAGGCTGATGCCATAGAACACGCCGCGGGCGTAGGGGTCCCAGTAGGGCGTGCGTTCACCCATCAGGTAGGGCAGGAAGATCAGGCCGCCGCAGCCGTCGGGGACGTTCCCGGCGCTCTGGCTGTATTGCTCGAAGATGTCGCCGCTACGGCCCGTTTCCGCCCTGTCGAAAGCGCCCTTGAACCAGTTCAGAGACTCGCCTGCCGTCTGGATGACCCCCAGGGTGACCCAGCGCTCGCGCAGGCAGTAGTGCCAGCAGAGCGTGCGCTGCCGCGCGTCAGGCAGGGGCCTGTCCGAACAGACGGTGACCACGCCTGCTGTGCCGATGATCAGGGTGACCTGGCCGGGGTGGATCATGCCTGCGCCCAGGGCCGAGGCCGAGTTGTCCGAACTGCCGTTGACCACCGGCGTGCCTGCTTTGATGCCCGTGAGCGTTGCTGCCTGCGGCGTGACCCTTCCGATGATCTCGTCTGAGGGCAAGGCCTCCGGGAACAGGGTGCGGGGAATGCCGAAGAGGTCGAACATCCGCTCGGACCAGGCCCGCTTTTCCACGTCAAACAAGAGCGTGCCGCTGGCCTCAGCGTAGTCGGTCACCGCCCGGCCGGTGAGCCTGTACTTGATGAAGTCCTTGGCCACCAGGATGCGCGCCACCCGGCGCCACACCTCCGGCTGATGCTCCTGGACCCATCTGACCTGTGGAGCGGTGTAGGTGGTGGTGGCGAAGTTGCGTGTCTCCTGGAAAACGAGGGCTCTGGCCGCTTCGTCTCTGTTGATGTCATCCACGATGCCGCTGGCGCGCTGGTCCATCCAGGTGATGGCCGGGCGCAGCAGGCGCTCTTCCCTGTCCAGATAGACCTGGGTGTGCATCTGGCCACAGAGGCCGACGCCCACGATGGCGTCGAAAGCGGAGGGATGCCTGCCCTTGAGCTCCTGGCAGGCGCTGAGCAGACCGTCCCACCAGGCCTCTGCATCCTGTTCGGCGGTGCCGGGGTGGGGCGAAAGAATGGGGTACTCGCGGGTGGCGGAGCCCACGAGCCGGCCCTCTTCGGCAAACAGGGCAACCTTGAGGCCGGTGGTGCCCAGATCAATGCCCAGAAGCGTGTTCACGTCGTCTGCCTCTTCGTCTGCACCCTGGCCGTCAGGGTATTGACCACCATGACCAGGATGAGGATCAGGCCCCAGATGGCGATGGTCAGGAAGGCGCTCACCCCCAGCAGGTTCAGTCCGCTGGAGACGATCTGCAGGATGATCAGGGCGATGACCAGGCCGGAGACCCTGCCGAAACCGCCGGCTGCGCTGGTGCCGCCGAGCACGGAGGCCAGCACGGTCATCAGCAGGTAGGATTCGCCGTAGTCGGCCTTGGCCGAATTGAAGCGGGAGATCATGATGATGGCGGCGATGCCAGAATAGAGCCCAGAAATCAGGTAGGTCTTGAGGAGCACGCGGGCGTTGTTGACTCCGGCGAAGTAACAGGCCACGGGGTTGGAGCCGATCATGTAAATGTTGACCCCCAGGGGGGTCTGGTTCAGCACAAGGGCCATGAAGCCGGCACACAGGATGAAAATGATCATGGGCATGGGGATGCCGAGGACCAGGCCGTTGCCAATGAAACGGATGGGCTGCGGCAAACCGGAGATGACGTACCCTTTGGTCAGGACTATGGCAAAGCCGTTCAAGAGGATCATCGTGCCCAGAGTGGCCAGGATAGGGGAGACGTCCACCGTGGCGATCAGGAAGCCGTTGAGAAGGCCGATGAGGGCGGAGACCAGCAATCCGGCGCAGACGGCCAGGAAGATGATCAGCCCTGAGGCCAGGCCGCTCGCCTCAGGCTTGACGTAATGTGTCAGAATCAGGGCCATGACGATACCTGTCAGATTGGCCGAAGCGATGATGGAGAGGTTGATTCCAGCGGTGAGCATGGTGATCATCATGGCCAGGGAGAGGATGCCCAGTTCGGGCAGTTGGAAGGCCATGGACTGGAAATTCCCGAACTGAAAGAACCCCCGGCCGTTGAGCAACCCCATCAGCAGAAACGCGGCCAGCATGACCAGGATCAGGATGATCGTTTCCGAGTATTTGCGCAACACCTTATCCTCCGTAACCATTCAGGCCCTCACTGGACAGCCATGTCTGGCGGGAACAGCCTGGCTGGCCAGAACCAATCAGGCCGCTCTTGGCCTGGACTTGGCAGTCCAGGCCGAGCGGGCTGAGCATTGATTATCCTTCTATTCCACCTCAACTGCTATAGCTCGTCTCTTTTCCCTCCGCCGCCGGTAGGCGCTCAGGCTCACGCTGGCGATGATGGTCAGGCCGATGAAGACGTTGTACCAGAAAGAGGGGATGCGCATCATGGTCATGCCATTGCTCATGATGGCGATCAGGGCCACCCCCAGCAGGGTGCCGGTCAGGGTCCCCGTCCCCCCGGCCAGGCTGGCCCCTCCCAGCACCACGGCAGCGAGCACGTCCAGTTCTTTGCCGACCATGGAATTGGGGGCCATGGTCTGCACCAGCAGCACCTGGATCACGCCGGCGATGCCCGCCAGCAGGCCCATGAAGGAATAGACGAACATCTGCAAGAAGAAGATGTTGAATCCGGCCCGCTGGGCAGAGGTCAGGTTGCCGCCCATAGCGTAGATGCCTCGCCCCACGATGGTATAGCGCAGAATCACCCAGGCCAGGATGACAATGGCGAACCAGATGACGGTGACGAGGGACAATCCATAGGACAGGCCCTCACCACTGGTCAGGGTGAACACCTTGATCTCGCCGAACTCCCGGAACCAGGTGGGGAGCGAGTAAATCCATTTGCCTCCAGACACGACCGTCAGAATGCCGTAGTAGATGTTCAACGTGGCGATGGTAGTGATGATGCTGGGGATATTGAAGAAGTAGATAATGGCGGCGTTGAGCATGCCCAGCGCGGTGCCGACGACAGCGGCGATCAGGAAGGCGGTGAGCATGTTCCCGCCGTATTTGATGCTCACCACCGTCATGGTGTAGGCAGCCACCGTGGCCACAGCGGTAAAGGAGATGTCAATGCCACCGGAGATCAGGACAAAGAGCACCCCGATGGCGAAAATGCCCATGAAGGAGTAGCTTCTCAAGAGATCGAACAGGTTTTCCAGCGTGAAGAAGCGGGGGGTTATGGACGTGATAATGACGCATAAGGCAATGATCACCAGGAAGACGTACGTCTCATGGCGCGTCAGCAACTTCTTCATGTGTCCTTCGTCCTTCGTCTTTCGTCCTTCGTCACTCACCGGCCCTGTTAATGCACTCCTGGATCTCTTCTTCCGTGCACTGGGCGGCATCGAATTCGGCGATGAAGCGTCCCTTGTGCATGACGATGATGCGGCCGCAGTTGCGGTACACCTCGGAGACCTCGTCGGAGATGACGATGATGCCGATATCTCGTCTGGCCAGGTCTCGGATGATCTCGTGGATGGCGCTCTTGGCGGCGACGTCAATGCCGATCGTTGGCCCATCCAGGATGAGGATTTTCGGCTGCGTGGCCATCCATTTGGCCAGCACGACCCGTTGCTGGTTGCCTCCCGAGAGGGTCTGCACCGGTGAATCCACGGCCGGAACGCGGATGGAGAGATCCTCTATCCATCTGTTGATAGTGTCCCGCGTTTTGTCGGCGTCAATCAACCCCAGCCTGTTCAGCAGCCTGCGCAGCACGGTGAGGACGATGTTCTTGCCTACCGATTGCGGCATGATCAGCCCCTGCACCAATCGGTTCTCCGGCACGTAGCCAATGCCCAGGCGGAGGGCATCCTGCACGGAAGCTATCCTCACCGGTTTGCCCTCTACAAGGATCTCGCCGCTGTCTGCCGGGTTCACCCCGAAAAGGGCAAGGGCAAGCTCGGTGCGCCCCGAGCCCAGGAGGCCGGTGATGCCCAGGATTTCCCCGCGACGGAGTTGAAGGCTGATGTCCTTGAAGTTTCCCCGCCGGGAGAGGGCTCTCACTTCCAGAAGGACGTCTGCCTGCTGCGCCTCCGGCACATAGCGGCTGTATTCGATCTTTTTGCCGGTCATGAGCATGGTGAGCTTCTCGTCGTCCAACTCCTGGCTGGGAAAGGTACCCACGAGCCGGCCATCGCGCAGCACGGTGACCCTCTCGGCGATTTGCAGCACTTCGTTCAGCTTGTGGCTGACGAAGAGGGTGGCGATGCCTTTGGCCTGCAGGTCCTTGACCACAGCGAACAGCGCCTCCACTTCCTTCCTGGTCAGGGCCGCCGTGGGTTCATCCATGATCACCAGCCGCACGCCACGGGTCAACGCCCGGCAGATGGCCACCAACTGCTGGTCGGCCACCGAGAGGTCGCCTACCAGCTCGGTCAGGGGGATGTTCACGCCGATGCGGTCCATGGCTTGACGGGCGATGCGCTGCACCTCCCCCCAGCGAATGAACCTGTTCCCTTCGGCGATGATGTGGCTGAGGGCGATGTTCTCGGCCACGGTCAGGTTGGGGAAGAGGGACAGGTCCTGGTAGATGACCTCGATCCCTTTGCGGATGGCGTCTATGGCCTGATAGTCGTGGAAGGTCTCGCCATCAATCTCGATGTGCGCCCCCTCATCGGGGCTCACCGCACCGGAGATGATCTTGATCAGCGTGGATTTCCCCGAGCCGTTTTCGCCGACCAGGCAGTGGATCTCCCCCTTGTTGACCTGGAAATCCACGGAATCCAGGGCCTGAACGCCGACGTAGCGCTTGCTGATGTTTCTCATGGAGAGGAAGGCGTCTTCGGACATGCTCATCCCGTCATTGGAAGGAAGAATACGACGCGAGACGGCCCTTGCCGTCGCGTCAGGTCGGCAAGGGCCGCAAAGGCTTGCTCGCCGCTGGGGGACCGCTGGCTGCCGGAGATGGGAGAAGGGGCCTCTTGGAACGGGCAAAGAGGCCCCCTGCTCTGTGACGTGCTAGAAGCCAAAGCTGTCCACGTTCTCCGCCGTGATGTCAATCATGGCGTCAAACTTGAGGATGTTGCCTTCCAGTTCGGCCGCACCAATGCCGGGGATCTCCAGGCCATCGGTGACCTTGCCCCCGTCCAGGATGTATTTGGCCAGCCAGACCATGCCATAGCCGGCATCCCTGGGGTCCCAGAGGATGCCCCAGTCCATGCAGCCATTCTTGAGGTAGGGGGCCGCATGGCCAGGGATCACCGTGCCAACCACGGCGATCCTGTCGCACAGTCCCTTTTCCTCCAGTGCCTGCGCCGCCCCCGGAGGCCCAAGGCTGCCAAACCCCACCAGGCCCTTCAGGTCGGGGTAGGCCTTGATCAGCTCCAGCATCTTCTGCCGCGAGAGTTCCTGATCCTCGGCGCAGGGGATTCGCTCGGTGACCAGCTTGAGGTTGGGATACTTCTCGGCGGCGTACTTCAACCCCTCGTCGGCCCACAGGTTGTGCAGGGGCACGGTCAGCGAGCCGACGTAGACGGCGAATTCGCCGGAATCGCCCATGAACTCCACCAGCTTATCCCAGTGATGCTGGCCGAACTTCACGTTGTCAATCAGCTCCAGGTCGTAGTCGTTGCCCACCTGGTCGGGGGACTCATGGGTCAGGACGACGATGCCTTTCTCCTTGGCCTTGGCGAAGACGGGCTCCAGGGATTTGGCGTCGTTGGGGACCACGCCGATGGCATCCACGCCCTTGGCCACCAGGTCCTCCACCATCTTGACCTGCTGAGCGGGGTCTGCTTCGGCGGGGCCGACCATGTAGGCATTGACGCCCAGCTCCTTGGCCGCGTCCTTCACGCCCACTTCCAGGCGGTTGAACCAGGGGATGCCGCCGATCTTGACGACGATGGCGATCTCATATTCCTTCGCCTTCTCTTCTGCGGGCGCCGGTGCCCCCGCCGGTGGTGCACAACTGGCGACCAGGAGGGTGGCCAGGGCTACGGCCAACAGGACGAAGAATAGGGACTTCTTGCTGTTCATATGTAGCCTCCTCAGCTATAAAGGTTTTGGCGCAAGTCCATCCGACTCACGCCCGGCGACACTGCCCGTTTGGGCTGGGGAAACGCACACAGAGAACGTCTTGCTATGGCATCCCTCCTTTCTTCTGCCTGGCGGAGTTCTCGCCGCATGGTCCCCCGCGGCGGCAAGGGGGGAAATCTATGCAATGTCAGCGGATCACAATTTGCTCCTGCTGGACTGTCAAGTCCAGCAGGAAAGCGGCGGATCCTTCACTTTGTTCAGGACAAGCTTGGCAGTCTGCCGTGAGCTCTTGTGATCTACTGAATGTGACAACGCTCTCCATAAGTTTACCAGAAGTGCCCCGTTTCTGCAAACCCCTTGGGGTACTTTTCAACCGCTCCCGCTCGGTGGTCCCTTCGGCCGGCCTCTACCGCTTTGCTTCGCCCTGCTCCGCCAGGGGGGCGCACCGTGGCCTCGGCCAGCACCCTGAAGGCCCCCAGCTCGGTCCTGGACTCGCTCCAGTCAGCAAGGGCGGCGTTCAGCTCAGCGTACCCGGCCCTGGCTTCGGCCAGCGCCTGTTCCCGCTGGGCCTCTGTCTCCCACAGCTCTATGGCCAGATACCGCCGAGGGTTCCTCACGTCGCGCAGCAAGGTGAGGCCTCGGAAGCCTGGGCAGCGTGCAAACAGCCTGCTCCAGGCGCCGCCCGGGCCGTAGGCCAGCTCGAACTGGCCCCTGGCCTCCTCCCTGACCACAAACTCCCAGACGATTTCCACCATGGCGCCTGTGCCTCACACCACGCCCTCTGTCCGCAGCCGCGCCACGTCCGCCGCGCTGTAGCCCAGGTCGGCCAGGATCTCCGCCGTGTGCTGGCCCAACAGGGGCGGCGGCCGCCGGTAGCTGACCGGCGTCGCCGAGAGGACGATGGGGCAACCCAGGGACTTCACCAAACCGCAGAGCGGATGCTCCAGCTCGACGATCATCCGCCGCGCCAACACCTGCGGGTCGCTCAGGGCTTCGTCCACGTGATTGATGGGGCCGCAGGGGATATCGGCAGCGGTGAGAACCTCCAGCCAGTGCTCGGCATCCTCCTGCAGGAATATGGGTTGCAGCAGCGCCACCAGCTCTTCCCGATGCGCCAGCCGCTCGGTGTTGCTGGCAAAGCGGGCGTCGCTCATCACCGTCTCCTCGATGCCCAGCACCTGGCAAAAGCGCTGCCATAGCCGCTCCGTGCCCACGCCGACGATGAAGAACTTGTCCCGGGCGCGGAAGGGCTGGTAGGGGACGATGGTGGGATGCAGGTTGCCCAGGCGGGGCGGCCGTTCGCCAGTGGCAAAGTAGTTGGCCGCCACGTACGACAGCCAGGTGATCTGGCTATCGAGCAGGGCGACGTCCAGCGTTTGCCCCTGGCCCGTGCGCTTCCGCACCAAGAGCGCCCCCAGGATGCCGATGAGGGCGTAGATGCCGGCGGTGATGTCGGCGATGGCCGTAGGAAAGCGCATCGGTTCGCCCTCCGGCTCGCCGGTCAGGGCCATGGTGCCGCTCATGGCCTGGGCCAGCACGTCGTAGCCGCTGCGGTCGGCGTAGGGACCGCTGCGCCCGAAGCCGGTGATGGAGCAGTGGATGAGGCGGGGATTGCGCTGCTGCCAGGTAGCCGCGTCGAGGCCGTACTTCTCCAGCGAGCTGTGCCGCGGCAGGTTGTTGACGAAGACGTCGGCCTGCTCCAGCAGGCGGTGCATGATGCGCTGCCCCTCCTCGCTGGCCACGTTGAGGGTCAGGCTGCGCTTGTTGCGGTTGCAGCCCAGGAAGTAGGCGCTCTCCCCGGCCAGGAAAGGCGGCCCCCAGCCGCGCGATTGATCGCCTTCGCCGGGCCGCTCGACCTTGATCACCTCGGCCCCCAGGTCGCCCAGCAGCATGGTGCAGTAGGGCCCGGCCAGGGCCTGGGTGAAGTCAATAACGGTGATACCCTCCAGAACGGTGGGTTGGGGGGATGGGTGGTTGGGTTGGGCCATTTTGACCTGCCAGAGAATTGGATTATAATAGGATGAGGTAAGCAGCTACGCGCAGTGGGTACAGGTCTGCGCTTTCAATATATCAACGGGTGTCCAACAAAATGAGCACACACGCCGATGCACAGGCTGCGCAAGCGACCCGAAACCGCATCCTCGCCCTCCTCGGCGACCTGCCGCCGGAAAGCCTGACCACCGTCGAGCAGTTCGTCAGGTTCCTGCGCGAACAGGCACGGCGGAAGCGTCCTGCGCTGACCACTCCCGCCGAGGAACCTCCTGCCTTCCGCTATCCCACAGTTGCTGTCCCGGCCTCAAGTCTGGACCGATGGCTGAACCTGATCCCGGAAGGATATGAGGGCGACGCCCTGGCCGATACCGAGGCTCTTTACGACGAGGTATAACTTGAAGGTAGCTGTTGATTCGTCTGTGCTGGTGGGCCTCATCAATCCTCGCGACCTCTGGCGTGACCAGGCGCTTGCCCTGCGGGAAGCATTGCTTGCCATCGGCGCTGAACTTCTCTACTTCGACTGTGTTGCTGCTGAGGCCGTTAGCGCTGCCGTGCGGCGATTACACGAGAAGGGCCGCTTGCCCGAAGTAGAAAGTCTGCTCCACCGGCTGAATACGCAGGTGCCTGCCGGGGTCATCACCTGGATTCTGCCCGATGTGCCAGACCCGTACCCGGCAGCGCTCGACCTGATCCGCTCTTCCTCGGGAGCGCTGAACTTCAACGACGCTCTCATTGCCCTGGCCTGTCGGGAACGGGGGATCCCAGCCATCGCCAGTTTTGACCCCGATTTTGAGCAGGTGCCCTGGCTGCGCCGTCTGGCTCGCCCCGAAGATGTAATCCCCTGACCTCATCTGTCAGAGAGCGAGGGCGCCCGGCCGCCGCGAGTGACCTTGATCACCTCAGCCATGATGGCCAGGGCGATCTCGGCCGGGGTCCTGGCGCCGATGTCCAGGCCGATGGGGGCGTACACCCTGCGCAGCTTCTCCGGCGGGATGCCCCTCTCTTTCTCCAGAAGTTCAAACACCCCCCGCACGCGGCGGCGGCTGCCGATCATCCCCAGGTAGGCCAGTGGCGCGTCCAGGATCTCCAGCAGGCATTCCACGTCGTGCTGATGCCCGCGGGTGATGAGCACGACATAAGTGTCTCCGTCCAGGGGCAGTCCCCGCAGCGTCTCGGCCAGCGGCCCGGCGATCACCTGCTCGGCCTGGGGAAAGCGCTGGCGGTTGGCGAACTGGGGCCGGTCATCGAGCACGGTGACCGTGAAGTCGCACAGGCGGCCCATCTCGGCCAGGGGTTGGGCGATGTGCCCGGCGCCGACGATGACCAGGTGAGGCGGCCTGTGCTGCACTTCCACGAAGACCCGGAGCCGTTCGGAGGGCTCTTTCCCCCTGATAGGGGCGAGGGCCTCTTGCCCTTGCCGAAGGCCTGTCGTCCAGCGCTCATTCGCATAGTCAAGAGATGCCCCGAAGTTGCCCTTCGTCTCCCTCTCCATGTCCGGGGCCGGCAGCCGCCTTGCGGCAGGCAATGATGGCGCTTCCTTCGTATAGTCGAATAACCTGTGTCGCCGCTCTTTAAGCGCCTGGCGGGCATCGGCCAGGGCTTGAGCCTCCAGCGCCCCCAACCCCAGGCTGCCCAGCACCTCCCGGTCCGGCCAGACCACGGCCTTGTTGCCGATGCGGTCGGCTTCCCCGGGCGGCGCAGCAACCACCGTGGCCAGGGCCACCGGCTCTCGCCTCGTCACGCTTTCCAGCAACGCCTGTAGCTTCGTATAGTCAAATTGCCGATTGGGGAGCCTCTCCACGAAGACGTCCATCACGCCGCCGCAGATGGCCGGGCTCTCCATAGACACCTCGCCGGTGAGGTCCACCGAGACGATGGCCGGCTGCCCCATGGCCAGCACATCCAGGGCCACGCGCATCACCTCGGCCTCGCCGCAACCGCCGCCGACCGTGCCGGCGTGCTGCCCGGCGGGGTGGATGATCATCTTGGCCCCTACCTCCCGCGGCACCGAGCCACGCACGCCGATCACCGTGGCCAGGGCGACCGTTTCGCCTCGCTCCAGGAATTCAGCGAGCTTTCGATACATGGGGAATTAGCGTCCAACCTCTAATACTACAACCGTACTTGTCATGCTGAGCGGGTTTCAGGCGTCAAACTCCATTGCCCGGCCGACTCCAGCGAAGCATCTCTTGCCTGCATGGTGACGCGAGAACTTGTCCTGAGCGCAGCGAACGATGCTTCGCTAGCGTTGCGTGCACAACGGGAACAGTGTAGACCCGCTCAGCCCTGGCCTGAGCCTGCCGAAGGCATGACATATACCGCCAAGTGCGTGTAGTACTAACCTCTAGTAGAGGAACATCGGCTTGCCCAGGGTGTGCAGGATCTTGGGACGGTACTCTTCGACGTCGTACAATTCGTCCACGTCCACCTGCTTGGTGCCTTCCGTCTTCCTGCCGATGGGCACGTGAGTGTAGACGCCCGATTGCAGCGCCACCATGCGCCCTGCTGTGCCCCGCTCGACCAGGTCCATGGCCATATTCGCATAGTTAATGGCCACCATCAGGTCCAGAGAGTCGGGTTCACCGGCGCGCATCAGGTAGCCGAGCCGCTGGTAAAGCGTGTTCTCTCCGGTCAGGTCCCGCAGCAGTTCGGCGGTGATCTCGCCGATGCCCCCCAGTTTCTTATGGCCGTAGGCGTCGGGCTTGCCAGCTTCCACGACGCTGCCGCCGATCATGGTTGCCCCCTCGCTGATGGTCATCATCACGTAGTTGCTGGGGTTTTCGCGCTTGTCCTTCATCAGCAGGCGGGCCAGCTTCTCGGGGTCGAAGGGCACCTCGGAGATGATGGCGCGTTCCACTCCGGCCAGGTAAGCGGAGATGAGCGAGGTCTCCCCGGAGTGGCGGCCGAAGAGCTCGATCACCGCAATGCGCTCGTGCGAGCCGGCCGAGGTGCGCAAAGCGTGGATGAGGCTGACGCTGCGGGTCACAGCGGTGGAGAAACCGATGCAATAATCGGTGCCAAAGACGTCGTTATCCATCGTCTTGGGGATGGCCAGGATGGGCACCCCTTCCCGGTGCAGGCGGGCGGCATAGCTGAGGGTGTCGTCGCCGCCAATGGCGATCAGCATATCTACACCCAGATGCTCCAGCACCCGCAGCACGTGGGGAGTGAGGTCGAAGCGTTCCTTCTCTTCCGGCAGCGGTTCCAACTGCGAGCGCAGGAACCCCGGCATGCTCTCGCGGAACACGTTGCTCGGGTTGGTGCGCGAGGTATGCAGAAAGGTGCCGCCGGTGCGGTCAATGGTGCGTACTTTGCCCTTGTCCAGTTCGATGACCTGCTTCTCCTGTGGGCTGTCATCATCTGGGTTGTAGAACAGCGGGCCTGCCCAGCCACGGCGAAAGCCGAGCACCCGATACCCGGCGTCAATGCCACGGTAGACGAGCTGCTTTATGCAGGGGTTCAGCCCCGGCACATCCCCACCGCCGGTGAGGATGGCAATGGTTTTCTTCTTTGCGCACATGACAATACCTCCATGAACTTGGAATGAATGTTTAGCGACATTGTACCATGAGTGATGGCGGCTTGACAAATGCTTCAGGTGGGGTGCCGGGCCGAGGGGCCGGTGGACAGGCCCAGCCGCCGCAGGATCTCCGGGTAACCCTGGGAGATGAGGCGCGCCAACTCTTCGGCACTGGCCCGGTAGGCCTCGAGGGGCAGGCCGTAGGGGTCGTCCACATCGTCATGTTCGCCAGCCATCTCGCTGAGCAGGAACACCTTTCGCAGGGCAGCCGGCAGGACATGGAAAATGGCACGGCGGTGGCTTTCCTCCATGGTCAGGATCAGGTCGGCGGCCGCCACGTCATGCTCGCGCAGCGTGCGCGCCCGGTGGTCGCTGATGTCCACGCCCCGTTCGGCCATCACCTGCACGGCGTGGGCGCTGGCCGGTTCGCCATCCAACCCCCACAGCCCTGCCGATCGCACCTCCACCGTGTTATCCAGCCCATCGGCGGCCAGCCGCTGACGGAGCAACCCGGCAGCCATAGGCGAACGGCAGACGTTGCCCGTGCAGACGATGAGGATACGCCTGGGCCGCCCGGCATTCCCTTGCTCCTCTCCTCGGTCACCAGCAAAGTTACCGCTCACCGAACGCTCCCTCCTGTAGCGGCCTCATTTTACTCCTGGTGGACGGAGATGTCAACCGCCACTTGCTGCTTTCAATTGGTGGTGGTACAATGCCCGCCGCTGGAGAAAGGGTCATCTGTCATGCGTAGAGTGGTCATCGCTTTCTGCTCCATCGTTTTGCTGCTGTCGCTGCGGGGAGGAGAAGCGGCTGCCTTGCCGCCAAAGGGGCCTTCGGCGCAGGTATTGCCGCCCCACCGGCCAGGGGCAGTGCTTTTGAAGTTCCGCCTGGACGATCCCCTGGCTCAGCAGAGGCTGCTGACAACCCTGCAGGTGCAGCCGCTGTGG
This sequence comes from Anaerolineae bacterium, assembly GCA_029907105.1. Classification (GTDB taxonomy): domain Bacteria; phylum Chloroflexota; class Anaerolineae; order UBA3071; family UBA3071; genus JARYMM01. The sequence goes on from JARYMM010000008.1 coordinate 48,106, forward strand.
GAGCTGGCCGGGCTGGACGTGCAGGTGCTGGCCGTGCCTGTCGGCCAGGAGGCGGCGGCGGCCGCCGCCCTGCGCCGCCATCCCGCCGTGGCTTATGCCGAGCTCGATTACGTGGCTCACGCCGCCCGGCTGCCGGACGATCCGCAATGGAACCGCCAGTGGCCGCTGCCGGTCATCGAGGCCCCGGCAGCCTGGGACCTGACCATGGGCGGTCCGGAACAGGTGATCGCCATCGTAGATAGCGGCATTGACCTCGACCACCCGGACCTGGCCGCCAAGCTGTGGGTCAACCGGGGTGAACTTCCCGCCAATGGCCTGGACGATGACGGCAACGGCTGCGTAGATGACATCTATGGCTGTCACTTCTACCAGTGGTGGGATAGCCGCGTGGGCCAATGGGTGCCCCGGCGGGACGGCAACGTGCAGGATGACTTCAACCACGGCAGCCACGTGGCGGGCATCGCTGCCGCGGCCACGGATAACGGGGTGGGCATCGCCGGCCTGTCCTGGGGGGCGCGGCTGATGGCGGTCAAGGTCTTGAACGAATACGGCAGTGGCTTCTATTCGGACATCGCCGCCGGCATCGTCTACGCCGCCGACCAGGGAGCCAAGGTGATCAACCTCAGCCTGGGGGGCGAGTCGGCTTCCCAGGTGCTGCAGGATGCGGCGACCTATGCTCACCAGCGGGGTGCGCTTCTGGCCGCTGCCGTCGGCAACAACGGCCATCAGGGCCAGCCGGTGCTGTACCCGGCGGCCTGCGAGCATGTCATCGGCGTGGCGGCCACCGAGCAGGCCGACTTGCGCTGGTATCGCTCTAACCGCGGCTCCAGGGTGGACCTGGCCGCGCCAGGCGTGGATGTCTACAGCACCTCGGCATTCGGCTACTACTTCACGCAGAGCGGCACTTCTGTGGCCACACCGCACATATCCGGGCTGGCCGCCCTGTTGCTCTCCTTACAGCCGTGGCTTGGCCCTGAGGCGCTGGAAGCCCTGCTGGAACAGACCGCCGACGACGTGAACGGGGCCACGTTCCCCGGCCGGGATGAGGAGTTGGGCTGGGGGCGCATCAACGCGCGGCGGGCGGCCGAAGCGGCAGCGCAGGGATTGGAGCTGACGCTGGCGGCAGAGCCCGGGTGGCTGCCGGCGGGCGGGGGGCAGGTGCAGGTCACCGCCCGGCTGGCCGACGCGCAGGGGCGGCTGGCCGGCGGCGGCGCGGCCATCGCCTTCGACAGCGACGGAGCCGTGATCACGCCCACCTTGAGCCTGACGGTGGACGGCGTGGCCAGGGCTGCGCTGCGCTTCGGGGGCGGCGAAGAGGGCAGCACGGTGGCAGTCACGGCCACCTTCGGCACGCGCAGCCGCAGCCTGCTCATCCCTGTGCTCGAACCCACGGCCACGCCGACTGCCACGCTGACGCCAACTCCCACGCCGACTGCTACACTGACGCTAACTCCCACACCGACTGCCACACCGACGCTCACGCCGACGGTGACGGCTACGCCGACGCTGGCAGTGCGCCCGCACTACCTGCCACTGCTGCTGCGCTGAGGAGCAAGGGGGCAGGGGAGCGGGGGAGCAGGGGAGCAGAGGGGCGGGGGGAGCAAGGGAGCAGGGGAGCAGAGGAGCGGGGGACAGATCTCCCTCTCCCCGTCTCCTTGTCTCCCCCTCGCCACTTAGGGCTGGCAGAGGATAGCCCGTTGGCGGTCGCTGTGGTACTCGTAGGTCTGGCCGCCGGCGCGTAGCAGGATGCGGTAGCCGGGCGTGATCACCTGGGCGTACATCATCCCCGGCTGCGGGCAGCCCAGGCTGGTGTCGGGCCATTCCACCGCTTCCACCGACTGCACCTCGATCTCCTCTATCCCGATTCCCAGTCGCCGGCTCAAGTCCTGCCGCGCCGGCGTCAGCGGGACTTCGGACGGGCCGCAACACGGCTGCAACACAGAGGTGGACACTCCTGCCGGCGGACATGGCACCACCCGCTCTCCATGAGCCCGGTAGACGTATTCCTGGCCGCCGACGGCGAGCACGATCTCCTGCCCCAGCACCATCCCGACGGCTCCCTTTGCTTTGGGCACGCCCGGACAGCCCAGGTCAGCGGCGGGCATCGCTGTCTCCCGGATGTCCATGACCACCACGTCCTCAGCGGCCACGCCCAGCCGTTTGGCCAGGTCATCCACCGCCATCTCCGTGGGCGATGCGGAGGGCAGGAACGGTGGGCGATCCTCGGTCGGCGGCTGCGCGGCCGGTATGCGCTCGACGCCGGGCGTGGCAGCAGAAGCCGTGGGCGTGGCCTTCTCCGTCATCTGCAGTTCCTCCGTGGGCGCTGGTGCGGCAGACGGCTCACAGCCTGTGGTCAGCACAACCATCAGGCTGCAAGCCAGCAGCCCGCAGGTCCAGGCTGTATATCGCCTCATCTAACCACCTCCGTGGCCTGCCATGTGTGCTCTTCACCCTGTGACGCCAGTCGGACGGCAGGGGTTCCCTTCTAAGCTCTCGGCAGCAGCCGCTCCAGCGCCTGAGCGGCGGTCAGGCCCACGACGCGCACCCGCTTCTGCCGGCTCCGTTCCCCGGCTTCGAGGCGCACCTGTTGTGGGCGCACGCTCAGGCAATCGGCGAGGAAGGCTACCAGCGCCCGGTTGGCCGCGCCTTCCACCGGCGGCGCCGCCAGGCGCACCCTGAGCGCCTCCCCCTGGACACCGGCGATCTCGCTCTTATGTGCCCTTGGCACCACACGCACAGTCAAGATGATGCTTGCTTCATCCACGGCGAGCCAGTTGGGGGCAGGCATTATCAGCGTTCCTCAATCAAAAGTAGGGGCGCACGGCCGTGCGCCCCTACTGAGGGCACTGAAGGGGTTGAGGGAAACCCATCAGATCCCCCCAGACGCTTCAGTTCCCCCAGCCCTTTCACAGCAGCAAGCTCAGCAACAGTCGCTCGACGATCTGCAATAGCACGATGGCCACAATGGGCGACAGGTCCAGTCCGGCCAGCGGGGGAATGACACGACGAATGGGGTTCAGCACGGGCGCTGTGATGCGCTCCAGCACGTGCAAGGCGTCGTAAGCCCAGAGTGGCAGCCGCAAGCGCGCCGCCAGCAGCCAGCTTGCCAGTACCTGCAGCAGGATGGCCAGGGTGTACAGGTCGAACAGGAGGGTGATGATGCGGAAAAGGATGTACATAACTCAGCGTCTCTCTCCGAAAATGGCCCGCCCGATGCGCAGGATGGTGGCGCCTTCTTCCACGGCCACCTCGAAGTCATCGCTCATGCCCATGGACAGGTGCTGCCGGTCGAGATCGGGGAAACGGACGGCCAGCCGCCCCCGCAGCTCGCGCAGGGCGGCGAAGACGGGCCGCGCATCCTCCGGGTCGGGCACGATGGGGGCCATGGTCATCAGCCCCTGGAGTTGCAGATGCGCGAAGCCGCGCATGGCCTCCACTGTCGCCGCCACTTCCTCCGGCCGGAGGCCGTACTTGCTGGCCTCGCCGGAGACGTTGACCTCCAGCAGGATGGGCAATCTGCGTCCGGCCTCGGCGGCAAAACGGTCGAGCCGCCGCGCCAGTTTCAGGCTATCTACCGAGTGCACCAGCACGTAGGGCCTCACAGCCTGCGCTGCCTTGCGGCTCTGCACATGGCCCACCATGTGCCAGCGGATGTCCTCGGGCAGGCGGTGGAATTTGCTCTCCGCCTCTTCGACACGGTTCTCGCCGAAATCGCGCAGGCCCAACTCATAGGCGGCGCGAATGACCTCGACCGGCTGCGTCTTGGTCACCGCCACCAGCATGATCTCCGCTGCATCCCGGCCGGCTCGCCCGGCAGCAGCAGCGATGCGTTCGCGCACGGATTGCAGATTGGCTTCGATCTCTGCGATCATCATATGGGCAGCTTGCTCATACAGCCACCGTCAGGTGTTCGGTGTTCGGCGTGTGGTACCTCGTCATCCCCATTTCATCGAAAACACTGTCTTGTGCAGTGTGTTGCCGGTCTCTTGCGGCGCGAATGATACCACAGGGGGTAGCTTTCCACAAATGACGTGGCTACTCTCCCCATCCCCGCAGGCAGAGCAGCGCGCCGTGATGCCCCGTGCGGCCTTTGGCGGCGCGGTAGGAGAAGAATTCCTCGCTGTGGCAGGCCGTGCACAGGCCGGCCACCTCGATCCGCTCCACGCCCGTAGCACGCAGTTGCCGCTCATTCGCCGCCCACAGGTCGAAATACAGCGTCCCGTCGAGGCGTTCGAGTTTTGAGCTTTGAGCTTTGGATTCCGGATTTGCCTTGAGCAGGCCGTTGTCCGGCCCGAAAGCCACCTCCACCGCCGCTGCTACCTCCGGCCCGATTTCGTAGCAGCAGGGGCCGATGGCCGGCCCCAGCGCCGCCACCAGGTCGCCCGGCCGCGAGGCGAAGGCTTCGACCATCGCCTGCACCACGGCCCGCGCCATGCCGGCGACCGTGCCCCGCCAGCCGGCGTGCGCCAGGCCGATGGCCCTGTGCTGCGGGTCGTACAGGAGGATGGGCACGCAGTCGGCGAAGCGCAGCAGCAGCGGCACATCCGGCTCATCGGTGATCAGCCCGTCGCAGGCGGGGATGAAACGCCCACGGTCGGCAGTCCCGACGCGGCGCACAGCAGCGCTGTGCACCTGCCGCGGCGAGACCAACGCCTCCCGCCGCAGGCCCAGCGCCGCGCACAGCCGCCGGTGATTCTCCTCCACGGCCTGCGGCTCGTCCCCCAACGTCCAGGTCAGGTTAAGCGTGGCGAAAGGCGGCTGGCTCACCCCACCGTGCCGTGTGGACACGGCGTGGACCAGCTCGGGGAAAGCATCCAGGCTGGGAAAGGTGTAGAACGGTATATCGTTGACAGAATGAAGCCGCAAAAGGAGGCCTCCGAGATGCATTACGTGAAACGTAAAACGTGAAACGTAAAACGTGAAACGTAAAACGTAAAACGTAAAACGTAATCCGGTTTCACGTCTTACGCTTTACGTTTTACGGATTCGTCACATACCCCGCACGCGTGGCAGCCCCCTGTGTCTGGCGGGCACGCATACCCCGCTTCTGCCTGCTGGCTTAGCCGCCACTCACGCTGCAGGAAGCTTTCGCTGACGCCGCTATCCACCACCTGCCAGGGGAGCGGCTCGTCGGGATGTCGTTGGCGCAAGAACTCCTCCCCGGTCAGGCCACAGGCGCCCAGCGCCCGCCGCCAACCGGCCAGCGTCAGGCGCTCCATCTTCAACAGCACCTCTGCCAGACGGCGGTCGCCGCGCGACAACACCCCCTGTACCTCCGCCCAGGCAGGGCTGTCCGCTTTCACGGTAACCCCGCTGCGCCGCAATTGTTGCTTTACATAATCTTGACGGGCTTGCAGCGTGGCCGCCGGCGTCATCGCGGCCCACTGGAAGGGCGTGTGCGCTTTGGGCACGAAGGGGGTGAGGTTGATGGTCAGGTGGCGGGGGAAGCGGCGTTGCGCTTCCCGCACCAGGTCCACCAGTGCCTCTATGTCTTCGTCGGTCTCGCCAGGGTGGCCGAGCATGAAGTAGAGTTTGAGCTGCGGGAAGCGGTAGGCGGCGGCCCAGTCCACGGCCTGCAGCAGGGCCTGCTCGCTCTGTGTCTTGCTGATGACCCGCCGCAGCCGTTCGCCGCCGGCCTCCGGAGCGAGGGTCAGCGTATGCGCCGAGCTTTCGGCCAGCGCCCGCACCAGCGTTTCCGTCAGGCTGTCGGCGCGCAGCGAGGAGACGGAGAGGTGAGCGCCCATGCCCCGCAGCCGCGTGGCCAGTTCGTCTATGCGGCTGTAGTCGGACACGGCGGCACTCACCAGGCCAATACGCCGGCGGTGCCTGAGCCCTTCCCGCGCCTGCTCCAGCAGCAGTTCCAGAGGCCGCTCTCGCGGCGGGCGATAGAGGTAGCCGGCCAGGCAGAAGCGGCAGCCCCGCCCGCAGCCGCGGGCGATCTCGATCAGGTACAGGTCGCCGAATTCCGTATCCGGCGTCAGCACCACGGAATGCGTTGGGTAGGCCGACAGGTCTCGCAACCAACGCCGCTTTACCGGTTTCAGGTTCCGGGTTTCAGGTTTCGAGTTCGGAGTTTCGAGTTCGGCGTTTAACGCTGAATTCCGAACGCCGAACTCCGAACCATCAATCCCTTTGAGCTTTGGGCTTTGAGCTTTGGGCTTTGAGCTTTGAGGGACATACATCCCCCGTATCTCCGCCCACGCCGCCAGCGTCGCCTCTCGTCTGCCCAGCGTTTCCTGACAGGCGTCCACCAGTGGGCCGATGATTTCTTCGCCTTCGCCGATGGCGATGGCGTCGAAGATGGGGGCCAGCGGTTCGGGGTTGGCGCTGATGGCCGGGCCGCCGGCGATGATCAGCGGCCAACTGCTGTCCCGCTGCTCGGACAGCGGGGGGATGCCCGCCCGGCGCAGCATCTCCACGACGTGAAAATAGTCCATCTCGTAGGACAGGGTGAAGGCCAGCAGGCCGAAATCGGTGAGCGGCCGCTGCGATTCCAGCGAGATCACCTCCCACCCTGGCTCCCTGATCGCCGATCCCGGGTGGAAAACCCTTTCGCAGACCACGTCGGCGCGGCTGTTGAACAGCCGATAGAGCGTTTGCAGGCCCAGGCTGGACATGCCCACGAAGTAGGTGTTGGGGTAGATCAGGGCCACGGCCAGCTTGCCGCCCCAGTCCTTGAAGATAGTGCCTCTCTCCCGCTGCAGGAGGCGTCTGGCTTCGGCGATCTGTTCCCACTTCATAATGCGGATTGCGGAATGCGGATTGCGGAATGCGTCATCTGGGCTGTCCAATTACGAATTTACGAATTCCGTAGACCCAACGTTGCAGCTTCTGCGACCACCCCTGTATCACGCCCCAGTCTTCCAAAACGGTCAGAGTCAGCGCCCCGGCTTCGCGCACCACGTACCACAGCCGCAGCAGGGGAAAGATCTGGCCGGTGTCCGTGGTGGTAGGGCTGGTGTAAACGGTCAGCCCGGCGCGGCGAAAGGACCAGCGGGCACGGTACAGGTGCAAAGGATGGCTGACCAGGATAACGCTCTGCCAGCCCTGGCTGCGCATCAACTCGGCCGTCACGCGGGCGTCTCCGGCCGTGTTCATCGAGCCGTCGGCCACGAAAACGGCCTCCGGCGGCATGCCCAGGCTGATGGCGAAACGACAGGCCACCGCTGCCGCCGACAGGGGATCGCCGGCGTAGCCGCCGGTGCAGATGAGCCGCGGGGCCCAGCCGGCGTTGTACAGGTCCACGCCGTGGTAGGTGCGGCTGATGAGGTCGGAGCCTGCCTGGCCGCTCGGGGTGACCTGAGCGCCGAGCACGACGATGGCATCGGCCTGCTGCGGCCGATCCTGCCGTCCGTAACGGTCCACCTGCCAACAGAGCAGCCCGAAGCCCAACAGGACGGTGAGGAGCAGCAGGCCCAGGCCGCAGGCCAACGTGTGCAGCAAACGTTTCATGGAAGGAGGTAATCGTCAGCAAGGCATGGGGCTACTCGCCTGGCGACCGGCGCATGATGCCCGGCAGGCGGTCGAGGTGGCTATCGAAGCTGAAGATCTCCCGCAGACCCCGCCGCTCCATGCGCACTGCCACCAGCGCGTCGGCGAAATCCACGCCCTTCTCGGCAAAGAGGTGCAGCGCAGCCAGCAGGCCCGCTCTATCGTCGGCTTCCAGCCCCTGGTGGCTCAACAGCTCCTGCATGACCCGAGCGACGTCGTGATGGGGATAGCCATAGAAGGAGTGCAGCACCCACACCGTCTCGGCCACCACGATCTCATCAATCACCAGGCGGACCTCGCCCCGCTCCACGGCCTCGAAGAGGGCACGAGCCTGGGCAGCCATATCCGGGGGGTCGCCCGTCAGGAAACGCAGGATGATGTTGGCGTCAACGTAGGCGCGTCTCATGCGTCTCCTCGGGCCAGACGTTCTCCCCGCTCGTGGCGCACCTCCTGGCGAATGGCCTGGTGTCCGGGGTAGGGGCGCGTTGCCGGCAGCACCCCGTAGAGCTCGCCCAGGGGACGGTGACGCACGGGAATCAGGATCAAACGATCGTCCTCCAGCAGGAAAACCAGGCGATCCCTTCTTTCGATGCCCAAAGCCTGGCGGATCCCCTTGGGAATGGTGATCTGTCCTTTGGCCGTGATGGTGGCCATTTCCGTGCTCATGGCTTTTCTCCTTACTTTTCAGCTCTTGTCTATATCATATCACCATCACCGGAATTTGTCAAATTGTAAGGCACAAGGGAGCGTATTTCACTTTAGTGACGAGAGCGAGAGCCAGCCTGGCCTGTGTCATTGCGAGTTGGTCATGGCGCGGCCTGCCATTCTAAAGGACAGAAACTTCCTGGTGTCATTGCGAGGAGGCGGTTTTTGCCGACGAAGCAATCCCCAAGTCGCTATGTGGAGATTGCTTCGCCCCTGCGGGGCTCGCAATGACAGGCAAGTTTCTGAGGAGGCGCGCACCCATTCGCTGCGCTCAGGGCATGGTTTGTGCCGAAGCCTGCCCTGAGCTTTGCCGAAGGGCAATCTCCCACTAGCTGGCAGGAGATTGCTTCGCCTTCGGCTCGCAATGACATTTCCAAAAAACTGAAATGCACCCGGCACAAGGCACAAGGGTAAACGAAGCAGTAGGGGCGCACGGCCGTGCGCCCCTACTGCTTCGTTTACTCGCCTGCTTACTATAACCGCCCCTGGTGGTATGTATCATGCCTCCGACAGGCTCAGGTCAGGGCTGAGCGGGTCTACACGCCTGTTCCCGTTGTGCACGCAACGCTAGCGAAGCATGACAGGTGCGGTTATGGTACTATGGATCGTCAGGGAAGACGATCTCTTCCTGGCCCCACAAGCGGGCCAGGATGCGTTCGGCGATGACGTCCAGATGTCGCTCGTAGCGCACGAAGTCCAGCCGATCGGCGGGCACGGTCAGCACGGGGCAGAGGTCGAAGGTGGGTATCCACGCCTCGTACAGCTCGTTGAGCAGCGTCAGGTAATCGGCGGTGATGCCGCTCTCGATGCCCCGGGCGCGGTGGCTGATGCGTTCCAGCAGGGTGTCCACCGAGGCCCGCAGGTAGATCAACAGGGCCGGCGGCGGCAGGTGGGCGACCACCAGGTCATACACGCGGGCGTAGGCCTGGAAATCCCGGTCGGAGAGGTTGCCCAGGCGGTGCAGAGCGGGGGCGAAGATGTAGCGGTCCTCGTAGATGCTGCGGTCCTGGATCACCGACTGCGCATGTGCCGCCAGCCGCAGGTGCTGTTCCGCCCGATGGCCCAGGAAGAAGACCTGCAGATGAAAGCTCCAGGTGTGCATGTCACGGTAGAAGTCGGCCAGGTAGGGGTTGTCGTCCACCGACTCGTACCAGGCATGCCAGCCCAGCCGCTCGGCGATCAGCCGGGTGAGGCTGCTTTTGCCAGCTCCGATGTTGCCGGCCACGGTGACGAAATACTTGGCGCCGGGCATAGTTGTCCCTCTTGCCCCTTGCCTCTTGCCTCAACACTCGCTGAACCCGCACACGGTGCACTTGCGGCAGCCTTCGATGGCGATGAAGGTAGCCTGGCCGCATTCGGGGCAGAGATCGCCGACCTGTCGCGTGTCTATGGGCAGGGCCATCTGCTCGGCCTGCAACTCATTGTCGTTCGACGCCGCTTCGCTCAGATACTCGGCCAGCACCTGGGCCACGGCATCGGGCAGGGAGCGCACGCGGTTGGCGCCGAAGCCCAACGACCGCCCGCCGCCGATGCCTGCCAGTTGGTCTATGATCTGGCGCAGGCGGGCCTGCGGCGTCAGCGTCGAGGGCAGGCGCAGGATCAGCGACACCAGCCGTCCCAGCGCCTCCGACACCGCCGCCGTGTCTGAGCCGGCTTTGCCCACATTGAGGAACACCTCGAAGGGTTGGCCGGCCCCGTTTTCGTTGATGCTCAGGTAAGCGGTGCCGATGGGCGTGGCCTTGCGGTAGGTGTAACCACGCAGCACATTGGGACGCGGCTTCCTGGCGGCCAGCGCGGTTGTCTGACGCTGCTGACCGCCGTCGCCGCGGGCCTGGGTTGTCTCCCGCGTCTCCAACACCACCTCCCGACGCGAGCCGGTGACGTAGACGGTCAGCCCTTTGCAGCCCAGCGCCCAGGCCAGCTTATAGGCGGTCTCCACGTCTTCCACCGTCGCCTGGGCCGGGTAGTTGATTGTCTTGCTGATGCTGCTGTCCACAAAGGACTGCAGCGCCGCCTGCATGCGCACGTGCTCCTCCGGCGTGATGTCCTGGGCCACGACGAAGACGTGGCGGATGGCCTCGGGCACTTCGGCGATGGCCTGGCAACTGCCGGTGATGCTCACCTGCTCCAGAATGGCCGTGCGTGTGGACTGCTCCAGGCCGGCCTGGCGCAGCGCCTTCTCGAACAGCGGGCTGGTGTAGGTCAGTTTGAGGTCATGGTCGTTGTCCTTCACCGTGCGGGTGTAGGCCAGGGCGAACACCGGCTCGCAGCCGTAGCCTTCACAGCCGGCCACGGTGCCCACGGTCCCTGTGGGGGCCACAGTGGTCAGGGCGGCGTTGCGGATGCCGTGCCGGCGGATGCCGGCGCTGATCTCGTCCCAATCCAGGGCTGGCCGCTGCCAGTCCCGGCGGAAGGGGAACTGCGGCTGCGGCGGCTGCCAGCGCAGGTTGTCGGGGTCGTAGATGCTCCCCTGGATGGCGGGGAAGGGGCCACGCGCCTGGGCCAGGGCAATGCTGGCTTTCATGCTGTGGTAGCGGATGAATTCCATGACCTGGCCGGCGAACTCCTGCGCCTCTTCACTGCCATAGCGGATGCCCAGCCGGTACATCATGTCCGCCAACCCCATGATGCCCAGGCCAATGCGCCGGCTTTTCAGCGCGGCCTGGCGGAGCTGGGGCACGGCGGGCACGTAGCCATTGGCGTCAATCACGTTGTCCAGGAAGTGGGTGGACAGCTCCACGCTTTGGCGGAGCTTCTCCCAGTCCACCCGATCATCGTCGGTCATATGCCGGGCCAGGTTGATGGAGCCCAGGCAGCAGTTCTCGTAACCCAAAAGAAATTGCTCTCCGCAAGGATTACTTGCCTCGTATTTCCCCAGGTGTGGGCAGGGATTGGACCGGTTGGCAGTGTCAAGAAAGAGCACCCCCGGCTCACCGTTGTGGTGGGCCTGCTGGGCGATCTGGCGGAACAGTTCCCGCGCCCGCACCGTCTTCCACAGGCGGCCGTCGCGGGGGTTGACCAGGTCGAAATCGGCATCCTCCTGCACAGCTTGCATGAACTGGTCGGTGATGCCCACGGAGATGTTGAAGTTGGTGATGGCACCTTCGTGCGTCTTGCAGCGGATGAACTCCTCGATGTCCGGGTGATCCACGCGCAGCACGGCCATGCAGGCGCCGCGACGCACGCCGCCCTGGGCGATGACGCCGAAGGCCATGTCGTAGGCCCTCAGGAAGCCCACAGGGCCGGTGGCGATGCCGCCGCTGGAGGCCACCAGGTCCCCTTTGGGCCGCAGGCGGGAGAAACTGAAGCCCACACCGCCGCCGGTCTGCTGGATGAGCGCCGCATCGCGCAGCGTCTGGAATATGCCGCCGGGCTCCTTGCCCATGTCGTCTTCGATGGGCAGGACGAAACACGCGGCCAATTGGGCAAGCGGCGTGCCCGCGCCGGTAAAGGTGGGGGAATTGGGCAGGAAGCGCAGGCTGGTCATCAGACGGTAAAACGTTTCCTCCGTGGCCTGAGCAGCCCCGCCGTACAGCGCATCGGGGGCGGCCACCGTACGCGCCACCCTTCGGAACATCTCCTGCGGTGTTTCCATTGGCCGGCCATCGCTGCCCCGGCGCAGGTAGCGCTTCTCCAGGATGGTCAGGCCGTGCTCGCTGATGGGCAATGCATCTTCGGATGTGTTGAATGCTGTAGGGGCGCACGGCCGTGCGCCCCTACTGCCTGGGATACGTTGTAGGGCCATGAAACATCTCCAATTCAGAAGGGCGCAAAAGGTCGCCGAAGACAGCGTGTCTTTCGTGTCCTCTCATGCTATGCGCGTTTTTCTTTCAGCAGCCGGTCAATCTCATCGCGCACCGCTTCCAGGTCGGCCAGTTCCAGGTAGATCGTGGCGAAGCGGATGTAGCCAACCTCGTCCAGTTCCTTCAGCAACTCCAGTACCTTGCTGCCGATGACCTCGCTGCGCACCTCGGCTTTGCCCAGACTGTATACATGATCCTCGACCTGCTCGACCAGGCGTTCGATGTCGGCCATGGCGATGGGGCGTTTGGCGCAGGCCAGCCGGATGCTGTTGAGCAGCTTTTGTCGGTCATAGGCTTCCCGTCGCCCATCGCTCTTGACGATGTGTAAGGCGGCGACGACCTGTTCGTAGGTGGTGAAGCGCCGGCCGCAGTGCAGGCACTCCCGGCGGCGGCGGATGCCATCGCCAGCGGCGCGGGTGTCCACGACGCGTGAATCGAACTCCATGCAATAAGGACACTTCATCGCTTGACCTCACTTTGTGCAAAGGCACACAAAGGCGCCATGTGCCGGCGGGCGAGATGGACTGGGCGACTCAACATACACCATATGTTGGGGTTATATGACAATAGACCGCAATCTGTTGGGGTATTGGAGCACGGGCAAGTATAGCACGGAATCTCCATCTTGGCAAGCGGCGTCGTGCCACCTTCACGGTTGGGGGGCGAGAGTCGCCCGCGGCGTCGCCTTTCCCGCCTGTTCCAAAGGCTGCGCCATGTGTCGCCCTGGCCCGCCCATTTTGCTACTTTAGAATTTCGTGCTCTTGTAGTGTTGCCGGGCGTTTTACCGCTGAGAACGCCAAGCTCGCCGAGTTTTTCTTCTGTTTCTCAACGGTCTCGGCGTGCTCTGCGCTTCGGAAGAGGGTGCTCTTCCGGGATTGGTCGGCGGTTCCTGGCGCTGGGAAAGAAGGGCCCGGCGGATAGCGCGTACCAGGCCCTCACCTGGCGTCAAAGGACGCAAGGCAGGGGCCTGGGAGTGGAGTGAAACACTGCCGCCCGTAGGGGCGCACGGCCGTGCGCCCCTACGGGCGGGATTCTGAGGTTTACGGACTGCCCTTCCGGCGCAGGAAAGCGGGGATTTCCAGGTCGTCGCGGTCGAAGGTACGCACAGGGAACTCCACCGCCCGCCCACGGACGTCGGGTTGCTCGTGCGCTTCGGCCACGCGGAAGCCGGTGGCAATAACGGTGATCTGCATCTCGTCCTGCATCTCCGGATTGATGACCGCGCCGAAGATGATGTTGGCCTGGGGGTCCGCCGTGCGGCGGATGATCTCCGCCGTCTCGTTGACCTCGTGCAGGGTGAGATTATTGCCGCCGGTGACGTTGAAGAGGATGCCCTGAGCGCCGTCAATGGTCACATCGAGCAGGGCGCTGGTGATGGCCTGGCGGGCCGCTTCCTGCGCCCGATTCTCGCCGCTGGCGCGGCCGATGGACAGCAGTGCCGCTCCGCCGCTGCGCATGATGGCCCGGACATCAGCGAAGTCGAGATTGATCAGCCCGGGCACGGTGATCAGCTCGGAGATGCCTTGAATGCCCTGGCGCAGCACATCATCGGCCACGCGAAAGGCCTCGCGCAGGGACGTTTTCTTGTCCACGATCTGGAGCAGGCGATCGTTGGGGATCACGATCAGCGTGTCCACGACAGGCTGCAGAACCTCCAATCCCTGTTCGGCAATCTGCCGCCGTTGGCTGCCCTCGAAGGTGAAGGGCTTGGTGACCACGCCGATGGTCAGCGCACCGGCCTCTTTGCTCAGCCTGGCGATGATAGGGCAGGCTCCTGTGCCGGTGCCACCACCAATGCCGGCGGTGATGAAGATCATATCCGCGCCATCCACAATAGCCCGGATTTCTTCTACCGATTCCTCAGCAGCTTTCTTGCCGATCTCCGGGTCCCCGCCTGAGCCGAGCCCCTTGGTCAGCTTGTCGCCGATGCGGATGCGGTGGGGGGCCTGACAAAGCATCAGGGCCTGGGCATCGGTATTGATGGCCACGAACTCCACTCCCTGGATGCCTTCCTCGATCATGCGGTTGACCGCGTTGCAGCCGCCACCGCCAACGCCCAACACCTTGATCTTGGCCAGGTTGTCTGCGAAAGCCGGTCGTGTTTTGCTCACCATGCGCCTGCTCCTTTCTCTTCAATGATTGCCACTATATTATAGCACATCCTTTTCGTAGTTGTCAACCTGGCAACAGATTGCGCAGCCATTCTATGACGCGATCCATTAGCGGCCCATGTCCGGGCGACCGCCGTTTCTTGCCCGTCTGCTTTCGCTGGCGCCACCCCCACAACAGAAGCCCTATGCCGGTGGCGAAGGCCGGATTGGCGATGTCTCGTCCCAGGCCGGGCAGGCTGTTGGGGGAACCGATGCGCACCGGCCATTGCAACATCTTCTGGCTCAGGGTCTTGAGGCCAGGCAACTGTGCCGTGCCGCCGCACAGCACCATGCCGGCGGGCAGCATACCGTCGTATCCGGAACGCTTGATCTCCGTGAGAATGAGCTCCAGGGTCTCCTCGGCGCGGGCGGCCAGGATGTAGGCCAGGGTGCGACGGGAAACGGTGATGGACCCGCCGTCGCCGAAGGCCGGCGCGTGGATCTTCTCTTCCGCCGGGAACCGCTCCGGCAACACGTGGCCGTAGCGGATCTTCAACTCCTCGGCCACCTCGAAAGGCGTGCGCAGGCCGATGGCGACGTCGCGGGTGAAGAGATTGCCGCCCACCTCGCGCACCACCGTGTGCCAGAGGCTATCTTCCAGGAAGATGGCCATGTCCGTCGTGCCGCCACCGATGTCCACCACAACCACGCCGAGTTCTCGCTCCGCCGGCGTAAGCACCGCTTCGCCGGAGGCCAGGGGCTCCAGAACCAGCTCTTCCACTTCCACGTCGTAAGCCCGCACGCACTTGACCAGATTGGCGATGGCCGAGGAAGAGCCGAAGACGATCTGCGCTTCCACCTCCAGCCGGTGACCCTGCATGCCGATAGGGTCTCGTATTCCCGTCTGTTCGTCCAGGGTGAAGCGGCGGGCCAGGGTATGGATGATCTCGCGGCCGTGGGGAACAGGGGCCGTCGTGCGCGCGGCCTCCAGGGCCCGCTCCACGTCCTGGCGGGTAATGCCCTGGGAACTGCGGGACACGGCCACCACGCCCCGGTTGCTGATGGTCGAGATGTGCTCGCCGGAGATGCCCACGTAGGCGCGGGGCATGGGCAGCCCGGCGGCCACTTCCGCCTCTTCCACCGCCTGGGCGATGGCTTCGCTGGCCTCGGCCACGTTGACCACCATGCCCTTGTGCAGGCCGCGCGCCGGCGCGTGGCCCACGCCGATCAGGTTCAATGGCTCTTCCCGCTCGTCGTCTACAACCTCGGCGATGAGGGCGCAGATTTTGCAGGTGCCTACGTCAATGGCGGCAATGATATCGCTCACGAAGCCCTCGTTGTCTTGCTTGTTGGGAGCAAACCTAACGATACCGCATGCCCCCGGAAAAACGCAGGTCTATCAGTTGGGGACGCTGTCCTGTGGCCAGGAGGTCCTCCTCTAACCTGAGCAGGACCTGCACCTTGTAGGGCAACTCTTCGCCATATCCCAAGGCCACCTGCCACCCGTGCGGGCTTTGGAAGAACAGCCCCCACTGACGATCGTAGCGAAACTGGGTGATCTCCGGCAGGCTGTCGGCGACGAGCAGGATGCCCTCTACAAGGGCTGTTTTCAGCCTCGGTGGCTCGCGGCCGTCGGCGGCGCGTCCCTCGTCGTCTATGAGCAGAAGGGGAGGTCGCTGTCCTTCCAGCGGTGTCAGAACGACGCCCTCGTCGTCAACCCAGAATTCCTGGGCGCCGACCCGCCACACCAGCCGGGGCACCCGCTCCGTCACTTCGATGACCACCCGGTGCGGCACCTGGCAATGAGCGACGGCGCTCTTGACATAAGGTAAGGCCTCCACGCGCTCGGCGATCTCCCGTGGCGACAGCCAGAAAATGCTCCACCCATCCACTTCGCTGGCCTCATAGATGGCCTCCGCGGGCAGCAGGCGATGGCCCTGGATGCTGGCCTCGTACACGAAGAAGGCATAGTCATAAGAGAACATGTAGAGCGTATAGGCCAGCACCCCCAACAGCAAAAGGCTGACCATTTTGGCCGGGCTCCAGGCGCTGACGCGCAGCCGCTCCCTGACCAGCGGCGCCAGGGGGGTGCTGATGGCATAGCGATGCATCTGGCGGCGGCGACGTGAGCGGGTGGCCGGCAACTTACTCCTCGTTCTTCTGGGGCGGACAATAGGATGTCCGCGACCGTTTTTTGTCCGCGTACCGTTCCAAGGCCAGCTCGATGAGACGGTCAATCAACTCCGCATAGGGGATGCCGCTGGCTTCCCACAGCTTCGGATACATGCTGATGGCGGTGAAGCCGGGGATGGTGTTCAGTTCGTTGATGAACAGCTCCCCCGTTGCCCCGGACAGCAAGAAGTCGGCGCGGGCCATGCCGGCGCAGTCAATGGCCAGAAAGGCGCGCACGGCCAGGTCCCTCGCCCGCTCGGCCAGTTCCGGCGGGATGGGGGCCGGGATCAGCAGTTTGGACGCTTTTTCGCCCGTGTCCATGTACTTGGCCTGGTAGCTGTAGAACTCCCGGCTGGGGATGATCTCGCCGGGCACGGAGGCGATGGGATCGTCGTTGCCCAACACGCTGACTTCGATCTCCCGCGCCGCCGGCACGGCGGCCTCCACCAGGATCTTGCGGTCGTAGCCGGCGGCCTCGGCCAGGCCGGCAGCCAATCCCGTCCGGTCATAGCACTTGCTGACGCCCACGCTGGAGCCCAGGTTGGCCGGCTTGGTGAAGACGGGGTAATCGAGGGCGGCTTCGATCTGCCCCAACACCGTTTGCGGGTTCGCCTCCCACTCCTTGCGTTTGACCAGAACATAGTCCGTGACCGGCAGGCCGTGGGCGCGCATGAGCTTTTTGAAGATGGCCTTGTCCATGCCCAGCGCCGAGCCGATGACGCCCGCCCCCACGTAGGGGATGTCGGCCAGCTCCAGCAGCCCCTGTACCGTGCCATCTTCGCCCAGGGGCCCGTGCAGCACGGGGAAGATGACGTCCACCTGGGGAAAAGCGGCCCTTTGCCTGCCCGGATGCAGAGGCACAGGATGCAAGACGCAGGATGCAAGATGCAGGGTGTTTGTCTCTTGCCCCTTGCCTCTTGCTTCTTGCCCCTGGCTCAACAGGCGCAGGGGGTCGCCGCCGGTCAGCCAGTGCCCTTGCCTGTCAATGCCGATGGGGACAATCTCGTATTTGCTCTTGTCCATGGCGTCCATCACCGAGCGAGCGGACAGCAGGCTGATCTCATGCTCGCTGCTCTTGCCGCCGAAGATGACGCCCACTCTGATCTTCTTGCTCATTGGTCAAAGGCCCACGACTTCGATTTCCGGTTCCAGGGTCAGTCCAAAGCGCTGCCACACCCGCTCGCGGGCCAGGTCAATGAGCGCCAACACGTCTGATGCTGTGGCTCCGCCGCGGTTGACGATGAAATTGGCGTGCTTTTCCGAGATCTGCGCCCCGCCACGGCAGGCTCCCTTCAGCCCCACGGCTTCGATGAGCCGTCCGGCAGAATCACCCGGCGGGTTACGGAACACGCTGCCCGCGCTCAGCCCCCTGGGCTGCGTCCGTCGCCGCCAGGCCAGGTTCTCAGCAGCCCGCGCCTCCAGCTCCTCTCGGTCCCCTGCCCGCAAAACGAACTGTGCCGACAGGATGACCGCTCGTCCCTCATCTCTCGTTGACTGCTTCTTGAAGACGCTGCGGCGATAGCCAAATCCCAACTCCGCCGCCGGCACCTCCCGCACCTTGCCGTCCTCATCCAGCACGCGCACGGCCACCAGATTGTCGGCCACGCAGCCGCCGTGCGCCCCGGCGTTGCCCACGATGGCTCCGCCTACCGTGCCCGGAATGCCCACGGCCCACTCCAGGCCGGCCCACCCCAACTTGATGGCAGCGCGGGCCAATCGGCCCAGGGGAACGCAGGAGGCAGGATGCAAGAGGCAGGATGGAAATTCGAAATTCGAAATTCGAAATCTTCCCGTAGGGGCGCATGGCCGTGCGCCCCTACCCTGCCGCCAGCCGTGTATGCGATTGGCGATAACCAGGCCGCGCACCCCCTCATCGGCCACCAGCACGTTGCTGCCACCGCCGAGCAGGAGATAGGGCAGGCTTTGCTCGCGGGCCCAGCGCACGGCGGCGATCAGCTCCTCCTCGTTCTCCACGGCCAGGAACAGGTCGGCCGGGCCGCCGATGCGGAAGGTGGTGTGCCGCCAAAGCGGCTCGTCCCGCCGCAGCCGCTCACGCAGCGACGCGGGCAGCGTCTGGGGCATCGCCTCTCTCCTCCAGCCCGGCCAGCACCCACTGGCCAATCCGATAGCCATCGCCAGCGCCCAGCGTGATGAGCACATCGCCGGGCTGCAACCGCCGCAGCAGGAAGTCCGCCGTCTCCCGCAGCCCGCCGATGTGCCGGGCGTCAGGGTGAACCATCCGCTCCACCACCTGGACGGCGCTGATGCCCAAGGTGTCACGCTCGCGGGCGGCGTAGATGTCGGTGACGATCACGTGGTCGGCGTCGGCGAAGCTGGCGGCGAACTCCTCCAACAGGGCCCCGGTGCGGCTGTAGGTGTGGGGTTGGAAGACGGCCCAGATCTCTCGTCCGGGGTAACGCTGCCGGGCGGCGGCCAGCGTGGCCCGTATCTCTGTGGGGTGGTGAGCGTAGTCGTCAATTACGATGATACCATGGCTTTCGCCCTTGTGCTCAAACCGCCGCTCCGCCCCGGCGAAAACGGCCAGCGCCTCCGCCGCCACGTCGAAGGGGATGCCCAGGTGATCGGCAACGGCCAGCGCCGCCAGGGCGTTGGCCACGTTGTGCCGTCCCGGAATGCGCAGCGAAGCCGTGCCCAGCCTTCTGCCCCCTTGCCAGACGGCGAAATCGTTGCCGCCCCGGGCATTGGCCCTCACCTCCGTCGCCTGCCAGTCCCCTCTTTCGTCCAGGCCGTACAAGACCACGGGTTTCCCCTGAGCTCCCCTGAGCTCACCCAGTTCCCTGGCGATCATATCATCCGCACAGACCACCAGCAACCCATCGTCGGGCAGCCGGGCGGCGAACTCCTCAAAGGCGGCCCGGCAATCGCCCGGCGTCGGATAGCAGTCCACGTGATCCCATTCCACGGTGGTGATCACGGCGACGTATGGGCGCAATCCCAGGAACGTGCGGTCGTATTCGTCCGCTTCGATGACGAAATAGAGCCCGCTGCCGGCGTGGGCATTGCTGCCCAGCTCCGGCAGCACGCCGCCGATGATGTAGCTGGGGTCCTGCCCGGCCCGGCTCAGCAGCCAGGCGATCATGGCCGTGGTCGTCGTCTTGCCGTGCGTGCCGGCCACGGCGATGGTCGTGTGTTCCGCCGTCAGCCAGCCCAGGAACTGCGGACGCCTGAGCACGGGGATAGAGCGCCGCCGTGCCTCGACCACCTCCGGGTTATCCGCCGGCACCGCCGAGGAGACGAGGACGAAGTCTGCTCCCGCCACCTGTGCAGCGGCGTGGCCGGCGTAGATCGTGGCTCCCAATGCCGAAAGCGGCGCGGTGATCGGCCCTGGGGCCAGGTCCGAACCGCTGACGGTGTATCCTCGTTCCAAGAGCACCTTGGCGATGGCCGACAACCCTGCGCCGCCGATGCCCACCAGATGGATGTGCACCTCAGCTCGCCGACCGGACGGACGGCGCAGCAGGCTGGCGATGGCAGGGGGGAGGGCCCATTGCTCCATGACAGGACTTCCTCATCGCCATACGCTCAGGATCAGCAACAGCAGCAGCAGCGCCAGCAGGTAGCCCGGCTGTGATTCAAAGACCTTGGGCGGCAGGAATTCGATGATACGCCTGGCCAGGTCGGAGAGCTTCGTCGCGTCCACCAGGCTGAAGGGATAGCCGTATTTGTGCAAATAGAACCAGACGGTGCCGGCGATGAAGTAGCCGTTGAGCAACCCCACGACGAACCCCAGCACGGAGCTCAGCACCCCAGTGGGCAGGGTACCCTTGAAGGTCAGCGTGATCCCCTGGTACGAAATGTAGATAACGAACAAGAAGACAACAATGTAGAAACTGGCCACAAAGCGGGCCGACAGCAGCCATTCGAATTGGTCTCCGAAGTGGTTCTGCAACGCTGTGATGATCTTCTGGCCAAACTGCAAGAGCAGCAGCAGCGCGGCCACGCTCATCGTCGTGACCCCCAATTCCTTCGGGTAGGTGCGGATGATGCCGACGATGCCGAACAGCATGACGATGATGATCCAGAAGTACTCGATGCCGCTCATGGGGTGCACCTCACTGGGGACATCAGGCCTTCTTCGTCCGCATGCGCCAGATGGCAAAAACGAAAAGCAGCGCCATCAGGATGACGAAGGGCAGTCCCCCTTTCACGGTGAGCCAGTCCAGCACGGCAGGCCAGGGAAGCCTGGTCGCTGCTGCTCCCACCTGCTGCTGGCCCACACCCACGGCCAGGCCCTCGCCCTCACGGATAGGAGGCACCGGCAGCGCGCTTTTGGGGAACGTGGTGAGATAGGGCAGGAAAGCGGCGCTGAGGATGTAGCCGTTGAGGATGCCCAGGGCAGCGCCAAAGGGTGACTTCTTGCTCTTGATCCAGCGGCCCAGCAGGTAGCCGATGCCGGCAGCCACCAGCATGACCACCAGCAGGGCAAATCCCTGGCGCTCGTCAGCGAAGGGTCTTTGGATGGACTTCAGCTTGGCCGCGGCGGCGGCCATGTCGCCCTCGCTCAGGTCGCTCAGCCCGCTCTTGATGACGAGCATGAGGCCGATATAGAGCCCATTCATGTAGGTGATGAGCCGTTGCGGGCTTTGTTCCACCATCGTGAAGGCAGCCAGAAGCACCACCAGGCTCACGACCTCGGGCCAGACGCCTCGCTGATAGCCGATGATGCCGAAGATGGCCATGATCACGGCCAGCAGGATCACGATGTGCACGGTTATCACCCCCCATTGGGATAAGGAGAGGGGGTGACCAGGAGACAGGGAGCAAGGGGGAGCCTGCCCCCTCGTCTGCTGGTCACCTTGTCTCTTCGGTCTCGTCTTTTGCGCTCACTTGGGCCAGTTCTAACAACGTTTCGACGATACGCATGGCCGCCTCCGGCCGGGCCAATGCCTGCGCCCGTTCGCCCATGCGCTTCAGTGTCGCTTCGTCGCTCAGCAAGGCCAGGAGGGCCGGCAACAGTTTCTCGCCCAGGGCGGCGTCGTCCAGCACCTGCGCCGCGCCGCGGCTGGCCAGGTATTGGGCGTTGGCCTCCTGGTGGCGGCCGGCGTGCGGATAGGGCACCAGCAGGCTGGGCAACCCCAACGCGGGATATTCCCCCAGTGTCGCCGCCCCCGCCCGGGAGACCACCAGGTCTGCCGCCGCCAGCGCCTGGGCCATCTCCTCGTGCAGGTAGGCGAAGGGACGATAGCGCCGGCGCAGATCCATCGGCAGCCTGTCCGCTTCCGCCTGCACCCAGGGCCAGTCCAGCTCTCCGCTGATGTGGATCACCTGGCAGACAGCCAGAAGCTGCGGCAGGCTGACCGTCAGCGCCTGGTTGATGCGACGGGCCCCGCGGCTGCCACCAAAGACCAGCAGCGTCTTTTCCTGTGGCTCCAGCCCGAACGCCTGCCGCGCCGCAGGCCGATCTTCCGCCGCCTGTAACAGGCTCGCCCGCACCGGGTAACCGGTGACGACGGCCTGGCCTGGAAAGAAACGCGCCGCCTCCGCACAGGTGACCGCCACCCGTTGCGCCAGCCGGCTCAGCCAGCGGATGGCCAGCCCTGGCTGCACGTCCGGCAGGTAGATGAGCACCGGCCGGCCCTGCCGCCGCGCGGCGACCACCACCGGCGCGCAGACATAGCCGCCGGTGACGAGCACCACATCCGGCGCGAAACGGACCATGAGTTGCTGCGAACGTTGCAGCCCGCGGCCCATGCGCCACAGGTTGCGTGCCACAACCCATGGCGCTCGCCCGCGCAGTTGGCCGGTCTCGATGGCTGCGAAATGCACCCCGGCGCGGGCGGCCAGACGTTCCTCCACGCTGTCGCCGCTACCGACGTACAGGAGGCCGGGTTCCCTGCCCATGCCGGCCGGCGGCACCATCTGTACGGCTGGCACTGCGCCTGGCGGCCCTCCGGCCATTGCGCTGCGCAGCGCTTCGGCGACGGTCAGCAGCGGATACACGTGTCCCCCGGTCCCGCCGCCGGACATCAAGAGCCTCACGCAAAGTCACCTCTTCTGCCCTCAGGCCATCCCCGCCGCGCGAGATGTTCAAGAGCAAACCCACGCCGGCCAGGCAACTGACCAGCGAGGAGCCACCATAGCTGATGAAGGGCAGCGTCATGCCGGTCACCGGGATCAGAGCGATCACCACGGCGATGTGGATCAGCGCCTGAGCGATCAGCCAGACAGTGATCCCCGTGGCCAACAGCATGCCATACGTATCCGTTGCCTGGCAGGCGATGCGGAATCCTCGATAGGCGAGAAGCGCGTAGAGGGCCACGATGATCAGGCCGCCGATCAGCCCTGTCTCTTCTCCCAGGATGGCAAAGATGCCGTCGCTGTGCGGCAGAACCACGTGCCCTGGCTGTTTGCCGAGGGTGTCGCTGCCCAGGCCCGAACCCAGCATTCCGCCCCTGATCAGGGCCAGGATGGCTTCCCGTACCTGGTGTGCATCAACCGCCAACGGGTCCTGCAGTGCCTGCGAGAAAATCTCGATTCGCCTTTTCCCGTAGTCGGACAGGAAAAGGAGCGCGGCAAAGCTCGCTGCCGTGCCGGCCAGGCCGATGGCCAGTTGTTTCCAGTCCGCCCCGGCCATGAAGAACATCGTCAGGCCAATGACCACAACGAGAAAGGCGGTGCTGCGATCGGGCTCCAGGGCGATCAGCCCGGCCACCAGACCCAGCAGGCAGGCGAAGGGCACCAGCCCGTAGTTCACTTCCTGCAGTCTCTCGCCTTTCGAGGCCAGCCAGGTGGCCACGTAGATGACCAGGGCGAGCTTGGCCATCTCGCTGGGCTGGATGTGTCCGTTCAACAGCGTGCGCCGGGCTCCGAGGCGCTCGTCTCCGACGATCAGCACGGCCAACAAAGCCAGGAGGGTGAACCCCATGATAGGGATGGCCCAACGTCGCCAGAAACGGAGGTCCATCCGGTACATGAAATATAGGGCCCCCAGCCCGATGGCCGTCCACGCCGCCTGGCGCAGGAAGAAGTAGGCGGGTTTCTCCCCTTCGCTGATAGCCAGGACATAGCTGGCGCTGTAGAGGATGAGCAACCCCAGGACGATCAGGGTAGCCACCACCATGATCAGCACGTAGTCTGGTTCGCCCCTGGCCTGGTCTCTGTAAGCCATCTCTGCTCCCTCCTACAAAGCCTGCACCAGGGCACGGAAGTGCTCGCCGCGAGCAACGAAGTCCCTGTAGGCATCAAAGCTCGTGCCGCCGGGGGCCAGGAGCACGACGTCGCCGGGTTCGGCTATATGATAAGCCATATCCACCGCTTCCTGCAAATCAGCACATCGGATAAGGGCCGGTGGATGGGGGGGAGGGGATGGCTTCTCCTTAACCCCTAACCCGTAACCCCTGACGACTTCCTCGATCAATGCTGCGGCCTCGCCAAATAGCACCAGGCATTTGACCCGCCGATGCACCCAGCGCGCAAATTCGTCCCAGGGCAGCTTCTTGTCGCGGCCGCCGGCCAGCAGGACGATGGGTTCGTCAAAGGATTGGATTGCCGCCACTGCCCGCTCCGGCGAGGTGGCGATGGAATCGTTGACCCACAGCACGCCGTTCAGCACCCGCACGACCTCCAGGCGGTGCTCCACGCCCTCGAAGGAGACGGCCACACGGGCCATGGCCTCCGGTGGCGCACCGGCGATGCCAGCCAGAATACAGGCGGCCAGCAGGTTGGCCACGTTGTGCCGGCCGCGCAGCCGGATGCTCTCCCGACGACAGATCACCGCTTCCGGCTGGCCGGGCAGCCGCAGCACCAGGTCCTCACCGCGCAGGAAAGCCCCGGCAGCCATCTCCTCCTGCAGGCTGAAGCCGAATCGTTGTGCCCGGATCGGGAAGGTGGGGGCGGGTCTCGGACCCGCCCCCACGCGCCCCCGGCGCAGCCACTGGCCGGTCACCCTGTCGTCGGCGCCCAGCACGCAGACGTCGTCCGCCGTCTGCCAGCGCAGGATATTGGCTTTCGCTGCACTGTAAGCGGCCATCGTCCCGTGCCGGTCGAGGTGGTTGGGCGTGACGTTGGTCACCGCCGCCACCGGCGGGCTGCGGTCGAACAGCTCCAGTTGAAAGCTGGAAAGCTCCATCACCGCCCACTGGCCCGGCTGCAGCTCGTCCAGCCGGTCAATGAGCGGCGTGCCGATGTTGCCGCCCACGTGAGCGGGGATGCCGGCCTCCTGCAGGATCAGCCCTACCAATGTGGCGGTCGTCGTTTTGCCGCTGGAGCCGGTGATGCCCATCACCGTCGCCGGGCTGCGCTCCAGCGTCAGCAGGGCGTCGTTGCTCAGGGCAATGCCCCGCCGCCGCGCTTCGGCCACCAGCGGGATATTCGTGGGCACGCCGCCGCTGAGGCAGACCAGGTCCGTGTCGTCCAACAGGCTGAGCGGATGGCCGCCCAGCGCGGTGCGGATGGGCAGACCCTCCAGCGCGGCCAGCGATGCGGCCAGCGCCTGGGCGGGCTGGATGTCGGTCACCGTGACCTGCGCCCCCTCGCCGACCAGGAAGCGGGCCAGCGCCGTGCCCTGCCGCGCCAATCCCACCACCAGCACCCGTCTGTCCTTTAGCTCCATTCGGGTTTCAGGTTCCAGAGTTCCAGGTTTCGGGTTCTCTCTCGTCGCTTGCACCGACTGTCTGACTGTGCGCCCCCTTGGCGAGGCGACCACACGACTGCCTGCCGGGGGCGATCCCCGGCGGCGGTTACGCACGGAAGGGAGAAAACACGAAGATGCCTTTCCTGTTTTCGCCTCTTTCGCATGCCAACAGCCGCCGGGCGACCGCCAGCGCCTCCTCCCGTGTCGTCGCCCAGGCCCGGTGGCTTACCCAGACCGCAGTGCCCTGTAATTCTTGCAGTGTCATGTCTTCCAGGGCGACGAGGGGACAGCGCTCCACCTCCACCAGCAGCGCCTGGATCAGCGCCTGGTCGGGTGGCAGACCATCGGCCCACGCCGGCCGCAAGGCATGGGCCAGGGCTTCCAGGGTCTCGTAGGCCAGGCTCAGCGCGCCGGCGTAGTCCTGCCGTTCCAGCGCGGCCCACACTTCGGGTTGCAGGCGACGCAGGCGGGCGTGCAGCTCCGGCCGGAAGCCATCATCGCAGACCCAAAGGCCACCATCCGGCAGAAAGCCATAGTAAGATGTCGCCGATTGCCAGTGCTGTCGGTTTCGAGTTCCAAAGTTCCCGGTTTCGGGTTCTCTCTGCTTGGACATTTGGTCTCCTTCGTCGCCTGCTCTGGCTATCCGATCACGCGACCATCCGACCATGCGACGGCCCGACTATCACAGCAGGGCCAGGGCGATGCCCAGCATCCCGGCCAGGATGCCTACCAGCCAGAAGCGCTGAGTGATGTGCGTTTCCGACCAGCCCAAGAGCTCGAAATGCAGGTGCAGCGGGGTCATCTTGAAGAGGCGTCGCCCCTGTCCCGTGCGGCGCTTCGTCCACTTGAACCAGCCCACCTGCAGGATCACCGAGCCGGCCTCGGCGACGAAGACGAGCCCGATCACCGGCAACAGCAGCCACTGGCCGGTCATCAGGGCCACCGTGCCCAGCGTGGCCCCCAGGGCCAGCGCCCCCAGGTCGCCCATGAAGAGCTGGGCCGGATAGGCATTATACCACAAGAAAGCCATCACTGCACCCACCACGGTCAGGCAGAAAGCCAGGAGCGGGTACTGCCCCTGCAGGAAGGCGATGATACCATAGGCGACGAAGCTCAGCGTGGCCAGCGAGCCGGCCAGCCCGTCCAGCCCATCGGTCAGATTGACGGCGTTGGACATGAAGACGATGATCAATGTGGCGATGGGGATGTACCACAGGCCCATGTTGATTTTCTCCGCCACGCCGGGCAGGGCGATACTGTGGATATCCAGGAAGAAATAGAGCCCCAGGGCCGTGACCAGGGCGATGAGCACCTGTCCGGCGAACTTGACCCGCACCGAAAACCCCGTGCCCTCTTTGGTGTTGCGCACGCCCTTCCAATCGTCCAGCCCGCCCAGCAGGGCAAAGCCCAGCATCACCCCCAACGGCACAAGCAGCGATTTGCCGATCAGCGGGCTGCCGTGGGTGAAGCCGAAATAGGAGAGGAAGGCCCGCCCGGCGGCGAAGCCGCTGAGGAAATTGGCGAAATTCAGCACCACGGTGATCAGAAATACGGGCAGGATGATCATCAGGCCGCCCATGGTCGGCGTGCCCGTCTTCCACTGATGGCTGTCCGGCTCGTCAATGCGGATCTGCTTGCCGATACGGCGACGCTTGAGCAGCCGGATCAGCGGCATGCCCCAGACCACGGCGAACAGGAAGGAGACGGTGGCCAGGGCCAGGGAGAAGGGCAAAGGTGCACGGGCCACGGTCACGCCTCCTCTCCCTCACCCCGACCCTCTCCCTCTGGGAGAGGGGGCATGTCCGGCGGCGCCGACGACGGCCGGGTGAGGGCAGCCACGATCTGTTCCATGGCCATGCCCCGCGAGCCCTTCACCAGCACCGTATCGCCGGCCTGCATCACCTCCCGCAGACAGGCCAAAGCGGCCTTGTTGTCCTCTACCATGTACACACGATCCTCCGGCAGGCCACAGGCCATCGCTTCCTCGCCGATCCAGCGCGCCCGCCGCCCTACAGTGATCAGAATCTGCACCACATCGGCGGCGCGGCAACCCACCATGCGGTGCCCTGTCTCCTCGTAGCTGCCCAGTTCCAGCATGTCGCCCAGCACGGCGATGCGTCGCCCGTTCAGGTCCTCCAGCAGATTGAGGGCGGCGATGGAAGAGGCCGGGCTGGCGTTATAGGTGTCGTCAATCAGCGTCGTCTCCCCTATGCCCGGCACGACCAACAGTCGTAGTTGCGCCGACACATCCTGCAGCCCGCCCACGATCTCTTCCCAACTCAACCCTTCGACCAGGCCGACGGCCGCCGCCCGCAGCGCCGTATGCACGCTGTGCCGTCCCAGCAAGGGCACCTTCACGTGCAACGTTTCGTCGCCGTAGTGAAAGCGAAAGCGGATGCCCTCCAGCCCTCTGCTGGTGATGTGACTGGCCCAGAGGTCGCAATCGGGCGTCAGGCCGTAGAAGAAAACCCGAGCCGCGGTGAGCCCGGCCATGGGCCGTACCAGCGGATCATCGCCGTTGAGAATGGCCACGCCGTCCGCCGGCAGGGCCTGCACCAGCTCCGCCTTGGCCTGGGCGATGCGCTCCAGCGTGCCCAGCCGCTCCAGGTGGGTGGGGCCGACGTTGGTGATCACCCCCACCTGCGGGCGGGCGATGGCGGCCAGCGCGGCGATTTCCCCCAGGTCGTACATGCCCATTTCCAACACCGCCCGCTCGTGCACGCCGCGCAGTTGCAGCACCGTCAGCGGCAGGCCGATTTCGTTGTTCAGATTGCCGGGGTTCTTCAACGTGGGATAGCGCTGCTGCAGCACGGCAGCGATCATCTCCTTGGATGTGGATTTGCCCACGCTGCCGGTAATGCCCACCACCCGGGGGTTGAACTGGGCGCGCCAGTGTGCCGCCACTCGCTGCAATCCCTTCAGGCTGTCTCCGACAATGAAGACGTAAGGATCAGGGGTTAGGGGACGGGGGATAGGGGGCATTGTGATATCGGTTGTGTCAATCAGATTAACCCCTGACCCATATCCCTTAACCCCTTCTCGTCCTTTGGGCTCGGCGATGATGGCTATCGCGCCACGCTGCAGGGCATCGGCGATGAAGTCATGCCCGTCGTGTTGCTCGCCGCGCAGGGCGACGAAGCAACTCCCCTCCTGTGCCTGGCGGGAGTCGATAACAAAGGCGCTGATCTCCCGCGCCGGCAGGTCTGGGGGTACAGGCTCGCCGCACAGGGCAGCCCAGATATCGGCCAGGGTAGGCGTGGACAATGGAAGCGACATGGATGCTCAGTCTCAGCGGATTATAAAGGCTCCCGGCGGACTGTCAAGTCCGCCGCTTTCCCGCCGGACTTGACAGCCCGGCGAGAACAGGCTGTGATCTGCTCAGTCTTCCTCAAGGCTCTGGCGCTCAGCGTCCGGCGGCACCTGGAGGATCCTCAGGATCTGGGGAGCGATCTCGCCAAAGACCGGCGCGGCGACCTGTCCTCCCCAGGGAGACGTCTTCGGCTTGTCCAGCTTGATCAGACAGACGAAGGCCGGGTCGTCGGCGGGGGCGAAGCCAGCGAAGGAGGCGATGGTCCATTCCTCGTGGTACCTGTCCCCTACCGGCACCTGTGCCGTTCCCGACTTGCCGGCCACGCGATATCCCTCGACGCGGGCCCTGGAGAAACCCTGTTCTACCACCGTGACCAGCATCTCTGTGAGCAGCCGGGCGGTCTCCGGCCTGATCACCTGGGCCACGGCCACGGGCGGCACCTTTATCGCCTGGCCGTCCTCTACCAGCATATCCACCACGTGCGGCCGCATCAGCATGCCGCCGTTGGCCACGGCGGCCACGGCGGTGACCATCTGCAAGGGGGTGACGCTGATGCCCTGCCCGAAGGTGTTGGCGGGCAGGTCCGACAGGCTCCAGTAGCGGCTGTCCGGGAACTTCACCAGGCCATCCACTTCGTGGGCCAGGTCCACCCCGGTCTTGCGGCCGAAGCCGAAGCGGGCCACATACTTGTAGAACGTCTCAGGCCCCATCTTCTCCCCCACCTGGGCCACCCCCACGTTGAGAGAGTGGACCAGGATCTCGGTCACCGTGACCTCGCCGTGGGATTGGCGGTCGGCATTCTGGAACACGTGGCCCCCGGCCTCCAACTGGCCCGGGTCGTAGAAGACACTGTCCGGTGTGACCGCGCCGCTGTCCAGGCCCGCAGCGACGGTGACGATCTTGAACACCGAACCGGGCTCATAGACCAGGCTGATCGTGGGATCAATGAAAATCGCCGGGTTCTCTTCAGAGTGCCTCCAGTAGGTATTGGGGTCGTATTCGGGAATGCTGGCGCTGCCCAGGATGGCCCCGGTGGCCGGATCCATGACGATGATCGAACCCCCTTCGGCGCCGGTGCTCTGCACCGCCCTGGCCAGGGCCCGTTCTATGACGAACTGGATGCCCCGGTCTATGGTCAGGATGAGGTCGTGTCCGGCCTCTGAAGGCAGATAGATGCTGAAATCGGCCGGCAGGGTGTGCGCTTTTTGCCGGCGCAGCGGAGACCCCGTCTCGCCCCGCAGGAACTCCTGATACTTCTCTCCCACCCCGTAATAGCTGTCGCCATCCGGGGTGACGAAGCCGAGCAGATGGGCCAGGAATTCTCCCTGGGGGTAGAAACGCCGACGGTATGCTGACGTCCAGACCTGTCCCCGTGTCCAGCGGCACCCTGCCAGGGCCTGGGCTTCGTCTCCCTCTGGGGGGGTCTCCCCTTGATAGTGTCGCTCGATCTCCTCGGCGACCTCCAGGGAGACGCCGGAGTGGACGATGGCGTATACGCCGTCCTGGTGCAGGGCGTTCAGGATCTCCCCGGCCGGCATGTCCAGGATCTCGGCCAGGCACAGCGCCACGCGCTGTTTCTCCTCTTCCGCCTGGCGGCCTCCTTCGTCCTGGAAGGCCTGGGGATTGACCAGTACCTTCCACAGGAAGAAATCGGCGGCCAGCGGTTGGCCGTTGATATCCAGGATGGTTCCTAACGGAGGACGTGAGTCCTGCGCGGCCACGCCTCCGGATACTCGATAGCGTTCCGGCCGCAGGGCCTGCAACTCCAACAGCCGGGCGGCCAGGATCAGGATGATCACGGCCAGCACGATCTGCAGGATGCGCAGGCGCAGTGCAGGGCGTCCCTGGGCCCGGTCAAGCATGATGTTCCTCTCAACGACGGGTGGCCACGCGGCCGGCAGGCGTCAGCGCGATCAGCTCCCGCAGGCGTTGTGGCAATATCTGCCAGGGCGACCGTGCGGGGGCCCAGGCAATCTCACGCCCCTCGCCCTGTGTGACCCGAGGCGAAACAACGGTCACGACCTGGCCTGTCGCCTGCCGCTCTTCGTCCATGTCCAGGTACACGATGCGCGGGTATGGGATAAACCCCTGCTGCAGAGCGTATTTTTCCACCTCTTCGATGTTGGTGCTCAGGGCGATCTGATGCCGCAGGTTGGCGTTTCTCTGCTCCTGTTTCTCGCATTGTTTTTGCACCTGGACAACTTGCTGCTTTAGCGCGGCTTTCTCACTGGCCAGGAAGATGTTGAAGCCCATAAGCAGGCCCATGATGATCAGAGCCAACAGGTAATAGCGGGTGGCCTGGGCAGCGCTGTGGATCACCCGCTGGCGCAGCCGCAGGTCCTGGACAGGAAAGACCAGTGGTTGGGGAAAAGGTCGGCGCTGGATCATGGGGCATCTCCTCCTGTAGGTTCAAAGCTACAGCTTGGGCAGCCGTTCGGCCAGACGGAGCCTGGCACTGCGGCTGCGCGGGTTGGCGGCTACCTCTTGCGGCGTGGGCCGGATCGGTTTACGGGTCAGGATGCGCAGGC
The DNA here is from genome assembly GCA_029907105.1 of Anaerolineae bacterium. Taxonomy (GTDB): domain Bacteria; phylum Chloroflexota; class Anaerolineae; order UBA3071; family UBA3071; genus JARYMM01. The sequence continues at coordinate 78,798 of JARYMM010000008.1, forward strand.
TGGCCTTATGCCCACAGCGACAGGTGGGAGCATCGGGTGGGCAGATGCAGTCACGGGCCTCCTGCTGCAACCAACGCTTGGTCAGACGATCCTCCAGAGAATGATACGAGAGCACTGCCAGCCGCCCCTGTCCTGGGGTCAGCAGGCGCACGGCCTGGGGCAGGGCAGCTTCCAGGGCGGTCAGTTCGTCGTTGACGGCGATGCGCAGGGCCATAAAGCACCTGGTCGCCGGATGCAGGCGGCCGCGGCGGCCCACGGCGGCGCTCACCGCCTCGGCCAGCTCGGCCGTGGTATGCAGCGGCCGGCGGCGCACGATCTGGCGGGCGATGCGCCATGAGTGGCGCTCCTCGCCATAGCGCCAGAGGAGCTCCGCCAGCTCGGCTTCCGACAGGTTGTTGACCAGATCGGCGGCGGTGAGGCCCTGCTGCGGGTTGAAGCGCATGTCCAAAGGGCCGTCGAGCTGGAAAGAGAAGCCCCGCTCGGGAGCCGCCAACTGAAGAGAGGAGAGGCCCAGGTCCAGCAACACGCCATCCACCTGGCTGAAGCCGTGGGCCCTGGCCACCTCCTCCAGGTTGGCGAAGTTGGCGTGGACGAGAGTCACACGCCAACGGTAAGGGGCCAGCCGCCTTTCGCAGCGGGCGATCGCATCCGGATCGGCATCCAGGCCCAGCAGCCGGCCATCGGGCGACGAACCGTCCAGGATAGCCTGGGCGTGGCCACCATCGCCCAGCGTGCCATCAATGAAATCCCTGCCTGGTTGCACGGCCAGGCCTTCTATGGTTTCCGGCAGCAGCACGGGTTGGTGGTGGCTTTGCTTCTCCTGGCTCATCTACGTTCTCGCCGGATGTAAATCCGCTCTGAGGGGATCGTCAGATCCCCGGCTTTCGCCAGGATCTGGCACTGGCGACCCTGGTGGAGCGATTTTCATCTGCTGATTCTCGCTCTCTCAAAAGATCTACAGCCTCGACGCAGGCTGATCGGACAGCACTGTCTTCGCTAGATGCGCAACATCTCTTCCTGGGCATCGCTGAGCGGGAAGGTCTTCAGTTGCTCCTGCTTCTCCTGCCACAGGGATGGCGACCACACCTCCACGTGATCGCCAACGCCGGCCAGGACAGCCTGCCCCTCGATTTGGGCGTGAAGGCGCAGGCGATCAGGAATACGGATACGCCCGTGGCCATCCAGGGTCATGGGCACGGCGTTGGAGAAAATCAGGCGGCGCAGGTCGGCCAGGCGAGGGTCAGTGAATACGGGTTTGCCATCGAAGCGCTGGGTGAGCGCCTCCCATCCCGGCAAAGTAAACAGGACCAGGTGGGGTTCCTGAGCGCAGGTGATGACCAGGCCATCCTGGAAGGCCTGACGGTAATCGGCGGGAATAGTCAGCCGGCTCTTGTCATCGAGGGTGTGCGTGTACTGGTTGAGGAAGGCGAACATTTGTTCGAGATATCCCAAAGAAGCCGAAGGGCCTGCACGCCTTCGGCGTACAAGCCTTTCACAAGATGATGGCCCACTCTGTCCCACATAAATGATTAATTATCCCACTTTGTCCCATTCTAGCATAACAACGCTCATCTGTCAAGTCCCAATTTACACATCTGCAACTTTTCTAAAGAAAGGCTTTTCCCAGGCTCTTACCTGCTCTTTCTTGGCTTGGCTGGCTCTTGCAGGAGGGCAAGGCTGGTAAAAAGCTTTTCTGGAGGGGCAGGCCCCTCCAGGCTTCCCCGCGTCTTCGACCACGCTTATACTACAACCGCACTTGTCATGCTGAGCGGGTTTCAGGCGTCAAACTTCATTGCCCGGCCGACTCCAGCGAAGCATCTCTGGCCTGCATGGTGAGGCGAGAACTTGTCCTGAGCACAGCGAACGGATGCTTCGCTAGCGTTGCGTGCACCACGGGGACGGGCGTGCAGACCCGCTCAGCCCTGGCCTGAGATGTCCTAAATCGTGTCAAGTCCGAAGAACGGGCTTGAATCGCACCTTACCAGCCGAATAGCTTGAGACGACCGGCGTCAGACCGGGCCGACT
>JARYMM010000090.1 GCA_029907105.1 Anaerolineae bacterium
GAAAAAGCGTCTCGATGCACTCAAGGACTTTGTGCCGGCTTAGCTTTACCCTAAGAATTTATGGGACGGACCTCTAGCTGGCAGGAGATTGCTTCGCCTTCGGCTCGCAATGACATTTCCAAAAAACTGAAATGCACCCCTTCCGTTGCTGGCAGCGGTTACCCTGAACATCACGGAGGCGAAACATGAAAGGCATGACCATCGTCGTCACCATCCTGGCCCTGGCGGCTGCAGGCTATGGCGGGTTGGCCTGCACGTCCGGGCCGTCCAGGGCCACGCCGCAGCCGGTCACGGTCATGGAGAGCGGTCCGGAGATGATCTGGGCCTCGGGCACGCTGCGGCCGGCGCGCTGGGCGGTGCTCAGCTTCGAGACCGGCGGCCGGCTGGGCGAGCTCAGGGTCGAGGAGGGACAGGAGGTGGCCGCCGGCGAACTTCTGGCCGTAGTGGAGGCGCCGGACCTGGAGCATGCGGTGGCTCAGGCGCAGGCAGCGCTGGCATTAGCCCAGGCCCGGCTGGATCAGGTCCAGGCCGGCGCGCGGCCGGAGGAGATTGCCGCCGCCGAGGCGCAGGTGCAGGCGGCGGAAGCCGCCCTGGCCGGCGCGCAGGCCGCCGTGGCCACGGCGGAGGCCAATGTGGAGGCAGCGCGGGCCGCCGTGCCCGGCGTGGACGCCGCCCAGGCCGCGCTGGCCGCGGCGCAAGCGGAACTGGCCCGCCTGCGTGCCGGGCCGCGTCCGGAAGCCATCGCCGTGGCCGAAGCGCAGGTGCAGCAGGCAGCCACCGCCTTGGCCTTTGCCCAGAGCCAGCTCGACCGCTTTGGCGAGGGGGCGGCCAAGGAATTGCTCTACCAGCGGGATGCGGCGGCGGCCGCCCACAATACTGCCCTGGCCCAGCTCGAACTGGCCAAGGCCCCGGCCACGAAGGAAGACATCGCCGTGGCCCAGGCGGCGGTGGCGGCTGCCCAGGCCCAGTTGACCGAAGCAGAGAAGGCGGTGAAGGCTGCCCAGGCCCAGGTGAGTGTGGCCGAGGCGGGAGTGAAGGCGGCTCTGGCCCAGGTGGCCAGCGCGGAAGCGGGCGTGGCCCAGGCCCAGGCGCGGCTGGCCCTGTTGCGCGCCGGCGCTACGCCGGAGGAGGTCGCCATCGCCCAGGCACAGGTGGATCAGGCCCAGGCCGCCCTGGCCCAGGCGCAAGGGGCATTGGACAAGGTGCGGCTGCACGCCCCCTTTGCCGGCACGGTGGGGCAGGTCCTGGTGCGGGTGGGGGAACTGGTATCCCCCGGCCAGCCGGTGATCATCCTGGGCGATCTCGGCCATCTGCGCGTGGAGACCACCGACCTGCGGGAAACCGACGTGGCCAAGGTGACGGTGGGTCAGGCGGTGGAGGTGACCTTCGACGCCCTGCCGGGCGAGGTGTGGCAGGGCACGGTCACCCGCATCGCCCCCATGTCCAGGGAGGAGCAGGGCAGCACCAACTACACGGCTATCGTCGAGCTGGAGCAGGTGGACCCGCGGCTGCGCTGGGGGATGACCGCCTTCGTCAACATCGCCACGGGGCGGTAGGTTGGAGCGTCCGGTGTTGTGCGTTCGGCGTTCGGCGTCTTCAGAGGGCAACTCCGACCCCCCGGTAGATTGGTAGAAATGATGCACAATGACATCATCGTTGAAACCCACGATCTGACCAAAATCTACGGCGACGGGGCCGAGGTGCGGGCGTTGGATGGCGTTAACCTGACCATCCGCCGCGGGGAGATGGTGGCCGTGATGGGGCCTTCGGGCAGCGGCAAGTCCACGCTGCTCAACATGCTGGGGGCCCTCGATCGCCCCACCAGTGGCCGCGTGCTGGTCAACGGCCAGGACCTGGCCAGCCTGCGGGACGTGGACCGCTTCCGGGCGCAGACGGTAGGCTTCGTCTTTCAGTTCTACAACCTGTTGCCCACGCTCACGGCGCGGGAGAACGTGGAAGTCCCCATGCAGGGCCAGCCCATCAGCCGCAGCCAACGGCGGCAGCGGGCGGAGGAGTTGCTGCATCTGGTCGGCCTGGGCGAGCGCATGCATCACCTGCCAGCGCAACTGTCCGGCGGCGAGCAGCAGCGGGTGGCCATCGCCCGTGCCCTGGCCAACGAGCCGGCCATCCTGCTGGCCGACGAGCCCACCGGCAACCTCGACACCCAGAGCGGCATGGAGGTCATGGGCCTCTTGCAGGAGATCAACCGTCAGCGAGGCATGACCATACTGCTGGTCACGCACGATCCGCGGGTGGCGCGCACGGCGCAGCGCATCCTGAGCATGCGCGACGGCCGCATCGTGGACGATCACACCGTGGGCGACCCGTTGAGCGAGGACCTGCGGGAGCTGGCCCGCTCCCTGCTGGGTCGGCTTCTGCAGGAGGGCAAGGCGGAGCCCCTGGCAGCGGTGGGGCTCAGCGACAACGGCCGGCTGACCCCGGCGGCGCAGACATTAGCGGAGCTGCTGGCGGCATGGGGCTGAGGCAACGAGGCGATGAGGCAACGAGGCGATGAGGCAATGAGGCAACGAGGCAATGAGGGATATGGCAATGGAGCATAAGGGGGGAGGACCCGGCGCGCTGGCGTCGGGTTTTCGTTTGCTGGGACGGGAAGGAGGGTGTATAATGCTGCCAACCCCATTACGTGTTGGAGGTTTGGGGACACCGAGGAGACCCGTATCTTTTGCTCAGAAATGAACCATCCCAGCAAAGGAGATGACGATGATTCTGGACGATCTTGCAGCCATGCGCCAACTGGACACCCAGGACATGCTGGGCCGCATCATGGAGATGCCGGCGCAATGCCGCCTGGCCTGGGAGCGGGCCATGGCGCTCGCCGTGCCGGCGGCCTATAGTCAGGCGCGGGAAGTGCTCATCCTGGGCATGGGCGGCTCGGCCCAGGGTGGCGACCTGCTGCGCACGCTGGTTGCCGGGGAGTGCCCGTTGCCCGTGCTGGTCAACCGCGAGTATACCGTGCCCGCCTTCGTGGATGAGCGGACGCTGGTCATCGCCTCCAGCTATTCCGGCAACACCGAGGAGACGCTGAGCGCTTTCCAGGCGGCGCTGGACAGGGGCGCTATGGGCCTGGCCATCGCCACGGGCGGGTGGCTGGGCCATCTGGCAGCAGCACGTGGTCTGCTCTGGTATCGCATCGAGTACCCCACCGTGCCCCGCGCCGCGCTGGCCCACACCTTCGTGCCTCTGTTGGGCCTCTTCCAGCGCCTGGGCTTCGTTGCCGACAAGGCCGCCGACCTGATCGAGGCGGCGGCGGTGATGGAGCAATTACAGGCGGAGATCGGCCCGCAGGTGGCCACGGCGGACAACCGCGCCAAGCGGCTGGCTTTGCGGCTGCAGGGCCGGCTGCCGGTGGTTTATGGGGCGGGGGTATTGGGGGTGGTGGCGCGGCGCTGGAAGGCGCAGTTCAACGAGAACAGCAAGAGCTGGGCCTTTTTCGAGGAAATGTCGGAGCTGAACCACAACGCCGTCATGGGCACGCGCTGGCCGCCGGCCTTGCCGGAGCTGGCATTGGTGGTGATGCTCACCTCAGAAGGCGACCATCCCCGCAACGCCTTGCGTTTCCGGGTGACGCGGGAACTGCTGGAGCGGGAGGGGGTGGCCGTGGCCGTGGTGCCGGCGCGGGGCAGCAGCCGGCTGGCGCAGATGTTCTCCAGCATCTATTTTGGCGACTTCGTGAGCTTCTATCTGGCCATGCTCAACGGTGTGGACCCGACGGATACGGGGGCCATCGAGTGGCTGAAGGCGCGCCTGGCCCAGGAGCCGATGTCGTAGCCGCCGTCCCCTGCACGCGGCCTTCCTCTTCCGCCTGACCTGCCTGGCCAGAGAGTGGCCAGGTTAACTCTAAAGGCACAGCAGCGGCTTCGGGCCTGCCTGTCCTTCGCCCTTTTCGGCATGCTTCCCTTCGGGTCACCAGAGCCGTCGGCACCGGCGAGTCCACTACGGCGCGCCTTCATCCACATCTTCCCCCCAGCCTCTACCTGACCGCCTGACTCCTCACCCCGACCGTTCGGCTGAGCGCACGGCGAAGCCTCACCGTGCAGGTCCTCATCGCCTGTGTCCTCACCGCCCTTGTTGCTTCATTTCCTCAAACGTAACCGACCTGTGGGTCGGTTACGTTTTTTTCGTGTCCCAAACATAACCGATGCGTAACCGGCTAAAGTCTGCCCAATCCCTCGGTCGGGATTCTCGGCGTTCAAACCGATCATGGGCGAGACGCAGGCCGCGCAGCGCCGGGGGCGGGCCGTCCAGTGTGATCGTCGCCTTCAGTTCAACCGGATCGGCCACAGGCAGATAGGGCCGCTCGGTCACATAGACCTTGCAACTGGTCAACCCGCTGATGACCGCCGCCGCAAAAAGCGCCTTGGCCCAGGCCTCGGTGCGGGTGGCGATGCGGGCATCGTCGGACTCGGTGTCGCGGGCGGCTTTCTCCCAGGTGACGAGGTAATAATGTGGCTGCCCCTGGATGCGTCCCAACGAGACCCGCTCCCCCACGAAGCCCCGTCCGCCCCAGCCGGCGATCTTGTCCGCCTCCCGCGCCAGAACGTCCTGCAGTTCGCCGAGCCAGTCAGGGTCCAAGGTTCGCCGCTCCAACCAATAGTGCGGCAGGCCCCAATCCCGGCCATAATCGCGGACGGGCAGGCCGGTCACACGGTGGAACGGCCTCAACAGTGGCCCGAACAGGCGCAGGTGCTCCGGCGTGAAGGAAAAGGTGGGCAACACGTAGAGGTAGATGCGGCGGGAGTTCTTGTAGTGAGCCCCTGATGGCAGCCCCATCCCCAGCACCTTGCGCAGGATGGCTTCCAGTTGGCAGATGGGACACCAGAGACGGTTGCCCTGGGGTGCCTCCTTTGCAGGCAACACCCGGTTGGAAAAAACCCGTCCGAAATCATCCAGGATGCCTGTGCGCAATTCCCGGACGTACTCGCTATAGCGGTTGCAGAGCGAACAGACCTGGCCGGTGTGGCCCTTGCGTTTGGCCTTCGTGTAACTTGCCAGACCGTCATCCTCCATCAGGTTGGCCGGGGCAAAGGAGAGGTACAGGTTTTCGCGCAGGTAGGCTTCCAGGTCCTGCCGCAGGCCCAGTTCGGCCACGGCAACCTGTCGGCCAGCCCGGGTATCCACCCGTTGCATCGCCGCCGATACCCGGCAGTGCAGGTGGGCCAGCACTTCCTCAGGAGGACACGCCTCTGCCGGACGGTCGGCAAAGTCGGGGCCGCATAAAAAGTGGTAGGCGACCACCAACACGTACTTGCCTACCCCGCCTCTCGCCCAGATGTCGGCCTCCCGACGCAGGTTATCGGCATAGGGCTGTGGGATGGCAAACGTGCGCAGAAACCACTCCAGCCGGTCTTCTGCCGGGTTCAGGTCGCGCAGGAGCGTGTCCACATAGAGCAGGTAACGGCGCACCAGAGACCACAGATCATTGAACGTCTTATGCTCCTTCGGGTCCAGCAGGCGGATACCGAGCCGTTCCTCCGCCGTCCCCCGCCAATCGGCAGGCAGATCGCGGCGCTTGCCGGCCAGGCCGTCAATCTCGTTCAGCGCGGCTTTAGGGTCCGGCTTGGCGGTCAACGTGTCCTCCTGGACGACCTGGAGCAAATCCTCCACCGTAGCGAAGGCGTAGACGTAAGGCTCAAAGTCGTACTTCTGCTGACGCAATCCATCGCGTATGGCATCCGCACCAGCGCCCCGCGTCAGCGATTGAAGCACTTCTCCGGCGACGGCAGGGATCAGGTCCTCGACAGTCTGTGGTTTCACTCTCGCTGGCCCAACGTAAAGCGTGCCCGTGGCAAAGTATAGCAGCGGGAAGAAGCCCAGGTCGGCCTCAAACTGGCGGGCTATAGCCTGGTGGATGGTGTTGGTCAACACGCCGCGCACGTCCTTGATCTCGTGGTAGTAGAGCGCGTGCTTTCCGGGGGGACTCTGGGGCGCGAAAGCCGGCCCCAAATCAGCCAGGTAGCTCCGGAGCGAATCTGCCGCCTCCGCCGGCGCCTGCGCCGAGGCTAATGTATCGGCAATACGCACCAACAGCCAGAGACGCGCCGCACTGGGGTCGTCGCTCATCAGCAGGTCGCCATGTTTGGTGCTGCGTTTGTGGACGTTGGCCGCTCGCATCAGGTGTTCGTCTACCTCGGCAAACCTGCTCAGCCCCAACCGCTCGTATTCTTCCTGTAGCCGTTTCAGCGGGATGCTGAACTCCGAGGGTCCCAGCAAATTCACATCGCTGGCTTTGTGTACTTCGTGAATGGTATACACGGCCAGCGCCTTGCGGAAGGCGGTCTCATCCAGCCCAGCTATGGACACATCGCGGGCGATCAGGAACTTGACCAGCTCTGCTAACCCGAACACTCCATTCACGATGTGGGCAAAGTGGGATTGCTCTGGCAAATGGGGATAGTCAGGGCCGCCCTTGACCAGGGTCAGGTGATACTGCTGGCGTAGCATTGCAGGAATGAGTTGCTCTACGTAGCTGTCCAACACCTGTTCGACATCCGATAGCCTGAGCATAAGCGCCTCCTTGCTCACAACTTCCTATCTCTGACTCCATTCTACCACACCCATATCCCCACATCTGTGGGGTCATTTGTCTTGCGCGTACATTTGGGCCATTTTCTGCACCGTGGCCCGCATCTCGCGCAGCATCTCCGGCCCGCCCAGTACACGACAGGTGTGACGGTAATGCATAAGGCTCTGGACAGCCCAGAAGATGCTGTCCGTCGTCCCCCGCACCACGGCACTCCCGTCTTCCCGCCGCTCGACCGCCTCAATCTCGATCTCGCGATGGCGGGTGATGCCCAGACGCGCTACCTGCGGTGCCAGTTCGTAAACCACGCTGTAACGCCGGGCATTCGGAAGAGAAGGAGGGAGTTTGTCGGGCAACACCCGCAGGTCGCTCATCCGCCCCAGCCGGTAGTAGATGTACTCGTTAAGCTCCTGCCGACCCGCCGGGCCAACGACGTAGCGGCACCAGCCCCGTAGATAGTAATGCCCGCGCACAGTGTCAAAATAGCGCTCGTCAGGGTCCACCACGTGCCGTCGCGGCAGGCCATCCTCATACTCCGGAGAGAGGTAATAGAACTCGACACGCCGCCGCTGTGTCAGCGCCCGTGTCAATCCATCCCACACCGCCGGCGAAATCCTGTCCTCATCCCGCTGCCCCAAGTCCAACGATAACGCCGTGCGACAACGTTCGATCCTGGCCCGGCGCTCGGGGGAAAGGAGGAAGCGCAGACGTCCCAATAAGGCATGAACCTCGTCGTGCTGCGGGGAATCGTGGCCAAACGTCTGCTCCAACCAGGCGATGGTGGCCAGGTCCTCGTCCGGCAGGTTCAGCAATGGCAGCCAGGTGTCCCTGATCACGTAACCACCTGCCTGCCGATCGAAATAGAGCTCGATCATCAGACTCTGTCGAATGCGCTTCAGGTCATTCTCCAGCCGACGGCGCAAGGGGCGGCCCTCGGCCCCGCCATAGGCATCGTCTCCCTCCTGATCCAACACCGCCTGGACCAACTCCTTCCAACCGGCCGGCCCGCGTTGGACGCGGTTGAGAATGGCCAGGCAACGGCGTATCACCAGCCAATGACTCTCGCGACGACCTCGGACCATGGACCACCTCCTGATACAAAGAGGCCGCTGACGCGTACATGCCTGAGCAGCCTCATGGTACTCTTGTCATATTCACTTCGCGCTGCTGCACCTTGTTACCCATCACTTGCCCTGCCCCTATGGAGAGAGCAGCCTGGTCAACTCACAACGCCGCGCTGACACCGCAGCCATGGCATATATCACGAGGATCAGTAGGCGGAAAATCGTTCCGCCAGGATCGCCAGATCCTGGCGAAAACCGGGGATCTGACGAAGCAATCTCCTGCCAGCTAGTGGGAGATTGCCCTTCGGCAAAGCTCAGGACAGGCTTCGGCACAAACCATGCCC
>JARYMM010000091.1 GCA_029907105.1 Anaerolineae bacterium
GAGATGGCCGTTTCGGATGCCAGGTGTTGGACCAGCGTTCTGGCTGACCAGTTGGAAAAGTTCTTCCCCGACTTGCGGGGGTCGCTCTTGACCGCTTCCAGCAGTTGTTGTTTGTAAGCTTCGCTGACCTTGGGAGGACGGCCGGTTTTGGGCTTAGGATGTAGGGCGGCCATCCCATGGCTTTGGTAAGCTCTTATCCGCCGCCTGACCGTGTCTTCGCTACATACTAACAGGGAAGCGATATTGGCAACCTTTTGGCCTCGCGCCGCCAGCAGAATGATTTGACACCACAGTCGGGTGCGAGCATCGCGTGTTTTGCGACAAAGTTTCTCAATGCGCCGATACTCAGGACGCTTGAGGTGAAGTGTGAACCTCTCTGCCATCGGTACCTCCTTTAAGGGTTGTGTTTCTAACTTATTTTATGGAGGCACCGAGGCAAAAACGCAAAACTTATGCAGTCCTATTTAATCTTGCGCTACCTCAGCACCAGCGGCAGGTAGATGCGGTATTGCACGCCCACTGCCCCGGTGATGCCGCCCCAGAAGCCGCCGACCAGGGCGTATCCGCCGCCGGAGAGGGCCCCCGCATCCGGCTGTCCGACGGTGCCGACCAGGCTGTAGCCGCCGCCCGTGCTCCAGGTATATCCTCCGCCGTCCACCGTGTTCCAGGTCAGGTCGTACCCGCCGCCGGACTGGGCCAGGGCCACCGAGGCCACCAGGGAGAGCAGGGCGATGAGCAGTAGAATGTGAACAGTGAAACGTGAAACGTTCATCGTCGCCCTCCTACCAGGAGACCTCCACCGTGCGCACGGTGGCGACCCAGCGGATGAGCTCGCCGTTGCCTTTGACCTGGATGAAGAGCGCGTCGTAGGCGTCGCTGGCCACAGCCTGCACATCCCAGGCGGTGTCGTCCTCGCCGAGGGCCGTCACCGAGGGCGTGCCGATGAAACGGACGGTGCCGCCGACGTTCTCCACGACCCCCCGCACGTAGTAGCCGGCGGACTCGCCGTCCTGTGTGCGTCCCACCACCAGGGCGTCAAAGGCGATGGTGCGGCCCGGGGCGACGGTGAGGTACTGAACGGGAGTATCGTTGCCGTTGAGGTACAGGTCGTACCAGGTGCCCGCGTTGCACGTTCGCATGATGCGCATCACGTAGAGCGAGGTCTGAGCGTCGCCTTCGGTGACAAAGTTGCCACTGGTGTAGGCCATCTCGCCGTAGTGAGAGGCTTCCGCACCAGAGCCGCCAGGCACGGTAGCAAAATCACCACCGGCTGTGTTGTTGACGCCCCCGCCCACAATGGCAGCGAAGCCGTTGGCAGTGTTGTCTCTGCCCCCGCCTACGGTGGCGTGGTAGCCGTTGGCGGCATTATTCCGGCCCCCGCCTATGGTGGCGTAGGGGCCACTGGCGTAGTTCGCGATGCCTCCGCCCACGGTGGCGCCGGAGCCCGCGGCGATGTTGCCGTACCCTCCACCTACAGTGCCGTAATCAGCGCTAACGCGGTTGGTATATGATTCCCCGATCAACCCGCCGCCCCCGATCGTCGCCCCAACCACACCCGCGCTCACGCTGTTGCTGCTGTGGCCGCCGATGATATTGGGGCTGGTGCCGTTCTGCTGGGTCCACAGGCCGGGCAGTGCCAGCGCGTAGGGTGCCGGGGTCAGCGGCTGGCGCGGGTCGAGAACGGTGTAGTCACCGCTCCCCGCCGGGCAGCGCACCCGGACGCGCAGCCAGCGCGCATCGCCCTGGAAGGCGCCGGGGCCGAAATCCAGTCGCACGGTGAACAGGCCATTGCTCACCGGGATGTTGGTCTTCTCCACGTTGCTGCCGATTTGGTTGCCCCCGGTCTCAGCATCCCACAGACTGAACAGGAAGTCGCAGTTGCCGTTCACGGGGTTGCCGCCTTTCTTCAGATAGCCCTGGTAGGTGAAAGCGGTGCCCATGAGGGCCTGGACGCCCACGTCTCCCTGCGGCTGTGATCCCTCCCCTGGCGGCTCCGGCCCCTGGGCGCGGGACAGGCCCGCCGCCAGGGTCAGTACGGCTACCGCCACGAGGCTCCGCAAGAGAATCCACTTACCTTTCATTGCGCACCTCCTTTGGGTCTTGGACTGAGCAGTCTGGAATCCGTGAGGCGATGAGGGGGTTTGCTATGGAGTCCGTTCATCATTTCTGCCCCGATGGCACGATCCACTATGAGGGCGGCGTTTGCCGGCAATGACACACGATGCCGGTCACCTTGAACTTTTCGGGCGCAATTCGTGTGGTAGAAACCCCCTCTCTTCCTTAACTTAAAATATAGCTAAAACGCGACGGGTGTCAATACCCTGGTGGGCGTCGGTGTGCGCGTAGATGTGCGAGTCGCGGAGGGGGTGGATGTCCTTGCTACCGTAGAGACGATGCCCACCGGATCGGCGGTGGGAAGGTGTTCCAGGTGACGGCGAGCGCAAAGATGAACTGGCTGCCCAGGACGCATTGGCCCGGAGGCGACGGCTGGAGCCGGCGTGGACGAGGGGGTGGGGGCAGGCGTAACGGTCGGCGAGGCCGGCCCCTACGCCTTCACGATCAAAGGGAGGTAGAGCCGACGCGCCGGTGGTCTGAACTCATACGCGCCGATGTCGTAGCCGGCCGCGCCGTCCCCGTCGCCGTCCTGCGGGCGCGAGTGGCCGGCGAAGTCGGCGTCGGGCGCGGCGACGGCCGAGCCGTGGTCAATGGCCGGCGAGCCGGGCTGCAGGTGATAGTCGGCCGTCGAGGGGTTCACGAATGAGGGCGACACGCCGATCAGGTCGTCCGCGCCGGAGAACTCGAACTCGGGGTCGCGATCCCCGTCGGTCAGGTTGTGATCCACGGTCAGCTCCGGCAGGACATCGGGGTCGGCGGCCATCTGCGAATAGGTGTTCTGGCTGCAGATGTTGTTGCGGATGGTGACGGTCTGCACCTGGGTGTTCTCGATGCCGATCCCGCCGCCCCAATCCTGCCAGCCGTTGTTGTGGAGGGTGTTGTTGATGATCGCGATCCCCCGCACGGGGTGGGTGGGCGACTCCGGACAGCAGCCGGAGAGCCAGATGCCCACGTGGCGGTTGTGGTAGGCGATGTTGTTGTACAGCCGGACGTTCTCCAGCAGCCCACCCATCTCCGAGGCGATGGCAAAGCCCATGGCGGCAATATCATGGACCACGTTCTGGTACACCTCGATGTTGTAAGTGTGCTTGTCCCAGGCGTCCACGTAGAGACCGACTGCCTGGGTGCTGTATACCTCGTTGCCGAAGACCTTGCCGTTCGATGATCCATCCTTCAGGTCAATGCCCTCTTTTGGGCCATCGTGAACGCGGTTGTAGCTGACCTCAAAAACATCCGTGCCGCCGACCGAGATGCTTTCGTTGAATCCACCGAGACAGGCCTGCTCGACCTCGTTACGCGTCACGACGACGTGATCGCTGCCCCAGACGCCGATGCCCGAGTCGTTGGTGTGGGAAACGAAGTTGTTTTCGATAACGATGTAGCTCGAACCGTCCACCAGGATGCCGGGGTTATGCGGATTCGATCCGGCGTTCAGAACCCGCAGCCCCGAGACACGGAGGTACGCCTTGTTGACGATATGGAACAGCCCCTCCCACTCCGGCACCGCGACGCCCGTCCCGTCAATCGTCGCCGTCTCGCCCGGATAGGCGGCGTAGGTGATGACCTGGCCGGCGCTGCCGGAGCGCAGGGGCACGACCCGCTCGGAGTACGTTCCGGCGCGGATGTAGACCGTATCGCCGGCCGTCAGGGTAGCGGCCGCGTGCTGGATGGTGCGCCAGGGCCGGGCCAGCGTACCCGGGTTGGCGTCGTTGCCGTTGGGCGCGACGTAGTAGACGGCGCCGGCGGCCACGGCGTCAGGGCGCAGGTCGCCGCCGGCCAGGAGCAGGGCGGTCATCAGGACGGCAAGCAAGATGAATAATCTTGTCATCGGAAGACCCCCGCAGTTCAAGTGACGCTCACTTTCGAAGTGATCGTCACCTCACCTGACCACCAACGGCAGGTAGAGACATGCCCTGTCCGCGGCCGGCCCGGCCACATGGACGGTCAACCGATCTGACGCGCTGGCGATGTGACCATCGTACACCACCAGCTCGACCTCATAATCGCCCGGCCCGTCCGCGAAGAAGCGCGTCGTCCGGCTTTCGGGGTCGCTCAGCCAGGCGTGGCGCTCCGGCGGTGCAGCGATGACCGCCCACAGATACGTGAGCGGGTCGCCGTCTTCGTCGGTCGAGCGGCCGGCGTCGAGGAGTACGCTGCACCGGCCGGCCGCGATCACGTCGGGCCCGGCGTCAGCGACCGGCTGGGTGTTGAGCCGCGCGGTCACGGCGACGGTGATGGCGGCCGCGGCGGTCAGGCCCTCGCCGTCGGCCGCGGTCAGGGTGACCGTGTGCACGCCGGCGCTGAGGAGCGCCGTCTCGATCCGCGAGCCGACGCCCAACGCGCCGTCGCGATCGGAGCGCCAGGCGAAGGCGTGCTCCGGCAGAGGCCCCTCCAGATCGGAGCCGGCGCCCCGCAAGATCAGCCGCTCGCCCGCTTCGATGGTCGCGGCGTCGGCCGGCAGCAGGATCTCGACCCGCGGCGGTTTGCCTGGGACGACGAAGGCCGGCGAGGCGGCCTCGCCGGTGTTGAGGCCGTCGCTGGCGAGCACCTGCACCTGCGCAGCCTCTCCGCCCGGCAGGTCGGCCAGGTTGACGGCAAGCTCGGTGTCCGTCCAATCGGCGGCCAACGTCTGCCAGTCCGCCCCGTCACTGGGCCGGTAGCGCACCATGTAGTGCAGCGGGTCGCCGTCCGCGTCAGTGCCGATCCAGCGGATCAGGGGCGCGCCGGGTTGGCCCTCAAAGCCGGCGGCCGTGGGCGAGAGGATCTCGACCGTCGGCGCGTGCGGGGTGCGCTCGAGGACCGCCAGCAGGTCTGCGCCCTGGCGTAGCTCCAGCCGCATCACGCCGTCGGGCAGCGGCAGTAGCTCAACGAAGCTCAAAGGCGCGACCAGGCTGGAGTGATCGGGCATGTCAATGTGGTTCAGCTCCAACGGAAAACGCCGGACGTACAGTTCCGCGCCGCCGGCCCCGCGCAGCACGATGCTGTATTCCCCTTCGCCCGGCTCGTCGTCGGTCCCCATCGGATATTCCAGGGTGTAGGTCGTGAAAAGGGCCCAGTCGCCGGCGCCGGTCTGCTCGCCTCGCACCAGAAGGTACTTGTGCAGGGCCTGAGACGTCTTTATCCCTTCCGCCATTGGCCTTGCCGGCGTCAGACTCAACAGATTCGTTTGCGTCGGATACGACAACTTCTGGCCGGTGAAGGCGCTAAAGATACGGATCCAGTTCCGGGATGAGACCCACCGGGTTGGCCCGCCGTAGGACATGAAATCGTGTGGGTCAGCCTCGGTCGTGCCGGGCACGATGACGCTCATGTTGAAGACGTTGAACCCGAAGGAGGGGCCGAGTGTGCCATGCGGCCAGGGCCAATCGGTTTCGCACCACACGTTTGTGCAGGGGGAATTCGGGTTATTGGGGTCGGGAAGGCAGCACTCCGCGCAGTTGCCGCCGCCAGGCGGCGGGCACACCGAGCCGTGGCCCGGTGGTGGGCCGGGGTGGATAAGACCCACCGCGTGGCCCACCTCATGGGGGAAGCCATCGGGTCCGTTGGCGGAGGCGTAGGAGTAGCCGCCGCCGCCCAGACCTCCGCAAGGGAAGCCATCATCCATCAGGGCGTACACTGCCAGTTTGTTCGCTTTGTTGGGAAAGGCCTGCATGAGATCGCTGGACACCCGGTTACACCGTGTCCACAGGTTCTTCTCGGGATCGGAGTCGCAGGTGTCACCGCAATCCTTCCAGAGCCAGGTGGTGTCCGGTACGGTGGGCAGAGTGGTCTCGTCTATCGGGTAGAGAGGGCCCAGGTGATCCACGTGGGCATCCATTTGGTCCTGGGTCGGCTCGAAAATCTGGTTGCCGAGCTGGCGACGGATGCGCACGAAGTGGACGAGGCTGGTGAAGTTCGGTACGGCCTGGAACTGGATGCCGGAAACGCGAAGTCTGTTCGCGGCATCGGCGCAGCCCGCGCACTCCTGCAGCCCCCACGGCGGCAGGATCTCGGTCTCCAGGTAGAGTGTACCCGCGGCAGTCCAGTTATCGGGCAGGATGAAATTCCAACTCAATTTCGTGTCTCGCCGCTTCGTATCCAGGCTGTCGCCCGGCCGCACGGTGATCTGGCTGAAGACGTCCGGCGGCAGGCTCTGCGGGTTGATCCACTGGTAGCCAGGACAGGGGATTGTGTAGGCCGCGTTCTTAAAGCAACGGAGCTGCGCCCGCACGTTGTTGAGTGGCACGTTGCCTGTTGTGCCCTCCACCCCGGCGTACACCCGGACCACGGTCGTCCGGTTGGCCACCAGCGGCACCGCGGTGGGCGCGGCCGGATATTGGAGGGTGGGCGGCGTGCCGCTCAAGCGCGACTGCGAGTTGGTCGCTACCCACGGCTGAGTGGCCTGGGTGATCTCCAGGCCTTGCGCCCACAGGTTGAAGTAGCCGATGTTCACGAAGTTCAGCGTGCGGTCGGCCTGGCCGCTCAGCCCGGCGAAGTCCCAGGCTTTCACCCGGATCTTCTGCGTGTTGGCTGGCATGAGGGTCTGGAAGTCGCAGCTGGCGGTGAAGGGGAATACGTCATAGAAGCAGGCCGGCGTGGTGGACGCTCCACATACATAGAACGACCCCACTTCGCCGCCGCCGGCGTTCAAAAAGACGACCTGGAGCTTAGCCACGCCGGTCCCGCTATCATTAGCGACAAATGCCAGGCGCAGGGCGGGGCTTTGGAAGCTCTGGCCGTCGGCCGCGGGCTGCGTGATGGCCACTCCCGGGGCGGTTGTGTCGCTGATGCACGGCGGCCCGATCGTGGTGAAGCGCAGGTCATCAATGACTTCGTCACCCCAATAGTTGGCCGCGCTGAATTCGATCGCCACGCTGCGGATGTCGCCGGCATCCGAATACACGGCCAGGTCTTGGGTGATGGCGGTCGGGCCGTAGCCCAGGTAGGCGGTGGCGTAGGTGAGGAAGCCGGTCCCCGGCGTGGCGCTGCTGTAGGCGTACATCACCGCCGTGATCGGATAGGGGTAACTGCGGTCGAGGCCCACCCTCACCCCGACCTGCCGTTGGCCGGCCGTGAAGCGGATGCGGATCCTCCTCTCGGCGCCGAACTCCTCGCCGGGGAAGCGGTTGGTGAGCGCGTGTATCGGGCTGTTGACCTGTACCGATGGCTTAAAGATGCGCCCCGTGTCCAGGAATTCGACCCCTCGGTTGGTGGTTGGGTTATTGCAGTACTGGGTGCGCACGGTGTCGGGATTGGGGATGCTCTCCTCAAAGGTGATGACGACCGGCGTGCCCGTGGCGGTAGGGGGTGGCGTCACGGTTGGCGTTTGTGTCGGCCTGACGGCGGTAGGGGTCTGGGTCGCCGTGGCGGTAGGTGTGTACGTCGGCCTGACGGCGGTAGGGGTCTGGGTCGCCGTGGCGGTAGGTGTGTACGTCGGCCTGACGACGGTGGGGGTCTGCGTCGGTGTAGCGGTAGGGGTGTGCGTCGGCCTGACAACGGTAGCTGTCGGCGTGCGGGTGGGCGTGGCGGTCGGCGTACGGGTGGGCGTGGCGGTCGGCGTGGCGCTGGGCGTGGCCGTAGCTGTGTGGGTTGGCCTGACGACGGTGGAGGTCGGCGTCT
>JARYMM010000092.1 GCA_029907105.1 Anaerolineae bacterium
TCCCCGCCGACGGCCAATCCTCACCCCTGCCCTCCCCGTCGACGGCCAATCCTCACCCCTGCCCTCCCCGTCGACGGCCAATCCTCACCCCTGCCCTCCCCGTCGACGGGGAGGGTGAGGGAGGGGGAGATTGCTTCGCTTCATCCGGCGAAACCCCGCCGGATGAAGCTCGCAATGACAGAACTGACTCGCCCCTTTTCCTTAACAAAGTATAAACCAGAATCGCCAATTTGTCAAAAATCGCCCTGCCGCTTCGTGACCCGCCCCTGCCCTTGCACAACAAAGGGGCGTCCCCACCTCTCGGCAGGAACGCCCCTCCCCACTACCCGATATCTAACGGTTACGTTTCCCACGCGCCTTTGCTACTCTGTTCCCCTGCTCTCTTGCGCCTTTGTCTCGCTTCAGACCAATTTGCCGCCCTGAAGGTTCTCTGTTATAATTTGTGTATCCCTGGCAGGCAGTACTGTCCCCTCAACCGAATCTGGAGAAAAGCCTGATGACCAGAATGACCATCAGCGAAGCAAAGAGAATACTGCCTCGTTTGCTGGATGAGCAGGCCCTTGCCGGCGAACTCATCGTCGAGGCCGAAGGCGAACCCCGGCTGGTCGTGATCGGTGCTCAGGAATATGGGCGTTTCGTCGAATGGCGTCGGCGTGAGGCCATCCGTTCCTGGATCTTCGCCGAGATGGACCGCCGCCGGGCCGAGCCGTGGTGGAATGAGGATTTCCGGTTCTTCGAAGACCTTAGAGAACGAGCCTCAGACCTCTCCGAGGAAGAGCTGATCGCCCTGGTCGAAGAGGCCACACAGGCCGCGCACCAGGAGGACATATCTGCTGAATGAGCCTTGCCACCCCGCGTCGCCTCCTGGTGGTGCTGGATACCAACGTTCTGATACAACTGGCGTTGGCCATCTCCCGCTTACTCCGCTTTCTTCGCCAGGCCTGGCTGCAAGGCCGTTTTGAGGTTGCTATTTCCCCCGCTATCCTCGACGAACTGCGCCGCGTGCTGCATTATCCCCGCATTCAGGAGACATTCAACCTGAGTGAAGACGACATCGCTGGTTTCCTGTTCGAAATACAGAAGCGGGCATTTCTGACCGCAGACCTCTACCAGGTATTCGCCGTCCAACGCGACACCAGCGACAACATCTTCCTGGCTTGTGCTCTGGAGAGCCAGGCGGATTATCTTGTGACGGAGGACAGCCACCTTCGCTCCCTGAAACATTATCACAACGTCCAGATCATCGGCATCGAACAACTGGCCGAGATGATCGGGGGGAAGACGTGAGCCCATAAGGGCGATTTGCGCCCCTGCTTCCCTGCTCCCCCGCTCCTCCACGCAACACGCAAAAGGGGCGTCCCCACCTCTCGGCAGGAACGCCCCTCTCCACTACCCGATATACCTCATCACCTCGTTGCCTCGTTGCCTCATCACCCCATCGCCCTGTCACCCCACCACCACCGGCAACCAGCGCCACCACCGCACACTCACCGCCCCCAACCGATGCCACACCGTCGTGCCGTCGAGCAACTGCACCTCCAGCAGATACTCGTACGTAGCGCCGGAGACAACCCCCTCATCCAAAACCTCATACGTTGCCCCCTCTCCCGTACCGGCAGCAAAGATGAACCCCTCATTCACCTGAACAGTCTCACCTTCGCCGGTCCGCCGCAGCACGTTGAAGCCCAGAATACCCGACTCATCAGCCGTCTCCCAACTGATCCTGACCCCCTCGGGCAACCCCTCCGCCCTCAGACTGGCCAGCACCACCCCCTCCACCGCCGTCGGCGTCTCGATCCGCACCCGGTCGCTATCCTCCTTCTCCGGCAGCGGAATCACCGGCCCTTGCGGCCCATCCCCATCCGGATCGGCCCAGGCCTCATGCACCACCGCCGTGTTCTCCGTCTTCCCATCCGGCGGCAGCAGCGTCGTGTCCTCCCGGGCCGTGAAGGTGATCACCACCGTCAGGCTGGCCCCCGGCGCCAAATCCCCCTCCGTCACCGTCAGGTCGCTCCAGTCAATCATCCCATCGTTGTGGTGATCGTCGGAGTCGGGCTCGGCAAAGGTGGCTACCCCCAGGGTGTCCGTGTAGCCGTAGGTCAGATAAGTCGTGCTGTACACATCGCGCATGGGCAGCACCCGGATCCAGGTATCGCCCACGTTGGTGATGCGCACGGTGAAGCTCACCGGCATGTTGCGGTACACGATCCCTGTGGTGTTCAGCGTCTTGCTGATCTCGTAGTCGGCGAGGATGTAGGTCTTTTGAGCATCGCCACTGTTGCCGCCCGTGCCGTCGGTCTCCCGATGCAGGATCAACCCGCCCACGCTCACATCCGTTGCCGCATGGATGTCCACATCGCCGGTCTGGCTCGCGTTGATCGTTACCGGACAACTGCCGCCGGCTGTGGTGCAGAAGTCATTGCCCACGAAGAAGGCATTGGCCGTGTTGTTCAGCAAGCTGAAGTCCACGCGCGTGCCGTCGGGAGCGGCGCTCCAGCCACTGCCATCGTTCACCTGGACGGTGGCCGTGACCACGTGCTCATCGCCCACCTCGTTCGTGGCCTGCAACGGCGTCAGCTCAATCCTGGCGTCCACGTAGGTCTTCGCCGCATCGCCGCTGTTGCCGCCCGCGCCATCGGTCTCCCGGTGCAAGACGACGCCAGGGGCCACCTCGATGTCTGCCGCGGCGTGCGCTGTGAACTGCCCGGCCACGCTGCTGTTGATGATCACTTCGCACTCCCCGTTGGCGTCCGTGCCCGCGTCGCAGTCCGACGTGTCCACCGTGCCTGGCACGCCGCTGGGGAAGGTCACCGTCACCACCGCCCCCGCGGCATCCTCCCAGAGCAACCCCGGCTTCTTCTCCGTGTGGATCACGAAGGTGTGGGCATCTCCCACATCATTCGTCGCGCTCTGGGGAGCGATGCTGATGCGGGCGTCTACGGGGAGGACCTCCACGCAGACGTCATCCCGGATGTCTGGCAGGCGGCTGCCGTACTCGTCCTCGGCCCCGCTGACCATGGCCACGTCGGCGGTGCCATCCACGCACTCCACCCGATAGCCGAAGTCGGCGTCGTTGTAGTCCTGGCCATCGCCCAGGATGACGGTGAGCGGCTCATTGCCGGTGGTCAGCGTGTAACCGACAGGCAGGGTGCTCTCGTCCACGTCCACGCAGTAGGTGCCCGGCAGCAGGTTGATGAAGTCATAGTCGCCGTTGCCGACGGTCACCTGCGTGCGCAGCGGATTGCCCGCGGGTGGACAGCCACCCGCGTAGAGGCGCACCGTCACGCCATTGATGCCCGGCTCGCTGCCGTCATCGTCGGGCAGGCCATCGCCGTTCAGGTCGTAGAAGACGCGGTCGCCGATGCTCCCGTGGCCGGCCAGCCAGTAGCCGAAGTCGGCGTCCAGGAACGATGCGCCGCTGGCGATGGTCACATCCATCGGCTCGTTGTGTGTGGTCAGCACGTAGTTGGGCGGCAGGGTGCCCTCGTCCACGTCCACCCGGTAATCGCCGGCATCCAGGTTGACGAAGATGTAGTAACCGCTGCTGCCTGGCTCGGTCTGTGTCGTGCGCACGAGGGTGCTGCCCTGGTAGAGATTGACCGTCACGCCGGGCATCCCGACCTCGCCCGCGTCCTGCACCGTATCGCCGTCGGCGTCTTCCCACACGCGGTCGCCGATCCGGCCCTTGTCGCTCTGATACTTGCTGGGCGAGTTGTGCTGCGCAGCCAGCGTCACGGTGCCGCACTGGCCGTTCATCAGGCTCCTGGGGATGGAGAACTCGTAGATCATCGCCCACTCCCAAGTGTTGCCGGAGGTGGCGTTGTAGTCGTAAGGCGGCGAGTGCTTCAGCGGGTCGCCCCAGGGGCCGCCGTTCCAGTTGGAATTCTCCATGTTCCAGTGCAACGAGGTCATGGCGTCGCTGATGGGCGGTGTGCCCGGCGCTTTGCTGCCGTCTCCACCTGTCTGGCCGGAGGACCAGGCACCGGGGCTGCCCTTCAGGTAGTCCAGGGTCAGATTGCTGTAGCTGCCGCCAGGGTACGTGACGTTGAAGACAGCCTTATCGCTGTTCAGCAACTTGCTGAAATCGTGCCCGGTCAACCAGCCGTCCAGCAATATGTAGGGATTGTCAAGGCCGCTGTTGGCGTAGACGTTGTCATTGAAGGCTCGATCGGTCACATAGGCCCAGTAGCACATGCTGGCCCCCTGGTAGCCGTAGAGATTGCCGCCGGAGCTGCCATCGCCCGTCGCAATCCGTGTCAGGTAGGTATAGTTGCTGTCCAACCGCCCGTCCACGAGCGGCTCGGCCTGCGCTGCCAGCGAGGAGAGCGCCGTGCCCAGCATGAGGGTATTCGTGGCCTCTACGGCCCGGAACCGCACCACCACCTCGAAGGCGTGGCCGGGCAGCAGATTCTGCCCGAAGCTGGCTGTCAGATCGCTCCAGTCGAGCACGCCGTCGTCCACATTGTCGTCCGAAGGCGGTGTGGCCCCCAGATAGTCGAGGGTATCGGGGTCGTACCAGTCCTGGAGCGGCAGGACATTGATGAGGGTCAGGCCAGTGTTGGTGATGCGGATGGTGAAGCTGATCTCCTGACCCACGTAGAGCGGAGGATCGCTGCTCAGGGTCTTGCTGATTTCCAGTTCGGCAAAGGGCTCCGTGTAGCCGAAGTCAGCCGACAGGTAGCTTTCGCCCTCACCCAGATTGATCACCGCGGTGGGGTCGTTGGACGTGGTGATCACGTAGCCGGCAGGCACGGTGGCATCCACCACGTCCACGAAGTAATCGCCGGGGACCAGGTTCTGGAAAAGGTACTTGCCGCCGGCGCTGGTGGTTCTCGTGCCCACCACCGTGTCAGTGCCGGGATCGAAGACCCCGTCGCCGTTGTCCTGATACAGCTTCACCTGGACGCCATCAATGCCCGGCTCACCCGCGTCCTGTACGCCGTCATGATCCAGGTCATGCCAGACGAAGTCGCCGATCTCGCCAGGGCAGACGCCCGGTTCCGCGTAGATGGTGTTCTGGCCGATCTTGCTGGGCGAGGCGTGAATGTAGGGGATCTCCATGGCCCCGAAGCCGCCTGCAAAGGCGGCTATGTTTATCTTCACCTCATAGATGACGTCGAAGATCCAGTTGGGGTAAGTTGGATTGGGCGTGTAGAACTCGTCCGTGGCCGGTGAATCCAGCAGCAGATTGGTGCCCAGGCCAGAGCAGTTGCCGCCGGAGCAGTAGCCGGTGCTGTTCAGGCTGTAATCCAGCGAGGTGCCCCACTGCAGGATATGGGCGGCGCTGCCCAGGTTCATACCTCCGTCGCCACCACTCACTCCCAGGGAGGCGTAACCCGAAGGGGTACCGCTCTTGGCGGTGATGTAGTCCAGTTTGAAGTCAAGCACTTTGTCGTCGTTAGCGTCGTAACCCAGGAACTGGGCGTGGTCCGAGCCAACCAACTGGCTGAAGGTGTGTCCGCTGGGCCAGCCCACGGCGTTGAGGCCGTAGGTGTTGTCCACGAAATCCTTGTCAATGGCCAGCACCACGTACACGGCATCGCCACCGGCCTGGTAGAAAGTGGCCAGCTTGCCGAAGAGCACGCCGCCGGCGGTATAGCACACCTCCGTGGCGTCCGGAGAGATCTTGTAGATGTCGTCATACCGGCCGTCAATCACCGGCGGGGCATTGACAAAGACCTCGGTGGTGTCCGTGGCCGAGTCTGACCTGGAGGGGTCGTTGCCCGAAGTGGCCGTGATGACCGTGTGGTCCACAGTGCCGGCGCTGGCACCGGCGGGCACCTGCACCTGGGCCACCAGGTAGTAGGTTCCGCCAGGGCCGATACAGACGGGGCTGCTCAGCGCCGGCTCGCCGGCCTCGTGCACGCCGTTTTTGTTCGTATCTTCCCACAGTTGCACGCCCCAACCCTGGCTGGAGGAAGCGCTCACCGTCACGCAGTCCTGGCTCTGGCCGTTGTTGGTGATGGTGTGGCCGTAGAACAGCACCGTGCCCGCCGTCGCATACTGTGAATGATCTGGCTGCACGTTGAGCAAATGGCCCACACGTGTGCGGTCGGTCGCCGTGTCGGAGGCCCCGCTGGACTGACCGGTCGCCGTCACCGTCGTCACGTCCACCGTGCCGATGAACACGCCGTAGGGCACGTCCACCTGCACCAGGATGGGGTAATCGGCATTGGGGCCGAGCGGGGGCGTCTGGCTGATCGGATCGTCCTCCGGGTCTTTGATGCCATTGCCGTTCTCGTCTTCGTAGAGGCGGGTGCTCCAACCCTTGTCGGACACGGCGCTGAGGTTGACGACCTCCGCGGTGAGGTTGCCCACGTGCACCACGTGGGCGTAGGTCTTGGTCTGGCCGGCCACGCCCTCGCCGCTGTTGTCGGGGTCAATGGTCACCCCGGCGCTGTAGCAGATCTGCAGCTTGGGGCGCTGGCTGGCCGTGCCGTCGTCGCTGCTCTTGAACTTCTTCTCCGTCTTGGGAGTGGTGACCGGCGACTCCAGGATCAGGCCGAAGTTGCTGGCCGGATCGCCGTACCAGGCACTGACCAGGCCGGTCACATCCCAGGACCGCCATACGTTCTTAGTGTCGTCCACCACCGTCGCGCTGACCACGGCCGGGTCAAAGTCGCCGCCCTGGCTGGCCCAAAGCAGATTGGCCGCCTTGTCGCGCGCCTTCCAGGTGACCTGATCCTCGTTCCAGGACGCGGTCACGCGGTGAGCATTGATGGTCACCGCGCCACCGCTGGCGTCTTTGACGTAGAGCGAGAGGGTGGCGCTATGGATGATGGCGCCGGGCGGCAGGCCGGGCAGGTCGAACTGCAACAGCGCCCGGTTGAGCTTGCCGTTCTCGGTCTTCACCCGCAGTTCGGGATCACTGCCCCGCCGCTCATCGGGCCTGTCCTGCTTGATGTAGGCATCCTTGCCCGCCGCAGGGCCAGGCTGCACGGTGATACAGCTCTCCCCCGCCTGACTGATGCCCAGCGGCTGGGCCGATGTGCTGGCCCGGGAAGAGCTGTAGTTCTCTGCCTGTGTCACCTGCGGAACAGACAACAACAGGATGAGCAAGAGGACAGCGAGCTTTCTCATTTGATTTTCCTCCTTAAGCACACGACTTACCTTCATACGCGCTTCTGATCCACCGAATTGGCAGCTATCCTGGCCGGGACATGGTCTGCCGGCGATGGCCAGGGCAACGATCGTCATTGATGTTATCACGGGCGCATCCATCTGTCCAGGACAAAAGTCCCTTTCCGCGCCGCTATCTATGGCCCTCTCTGTCCCTGCCCGCGCTGTTGCCCTTAACCCATGTTAGCACGTCTTTATAAAACGACCATAAAAACCAGATCACAGTTTCATTAAAACCGCTCCCCCGCGCAATAAAGGAACGTTCCCACCCCTGCGGCAGGAACGCTCCTCTCCACTACCCGATATACCTCATCACCTCGTTGCCTCATCACCCCATCGCCCTGTCACCCCACCACCACCGGCAACCAGCGCCACCACCGCACAC
>JARYMM010000093.1 GCA_029907105.1 Anaerolineae bacterium
AGCACCCGGATCCAGGTATCGCCCACGTTGGTGATGCGCACGGTGAAGCTCACCGGCATGTTGCGGTACACGATCCCCGTCGTGTTCAAGGTCTTGCTGATCTCGTAGTCCGAAACGATGGTGAAGCCAAAGTCGTTGCTCAGGTCCACCTCGCCCGCCGTCAGCGCAGTCGTGACGTCGTGGCTGACCGGGTGGCCGTCGGAGTCCTTGTCGTCGGGCACGCCGGGGGCGTTCGGCGGGCTGGCCACCCACAGGTAGAGCGTGCCGCCCGGCTGGAACTCGCTGCCATCAATCTCCAGGCGGTAGGTATCGGGCGGCAGGTTCTCGAAGAGGTACAGCCCATTGCCGTCGGTAGTGTCCGTGGCAATCTTGGTCCCCAGGCCATTGTAGAGATTAACCAGCACGTCGGGAAGGCCGGGCTCGCCGGCGTCCTGCTCGCCGTCGTAGTCCTGGTCCCACCAGACGAAGTCGCCCAGGCTGCCCAGCCAGTAGAAGCCGAAGTCGAAGGTGAGATCGCTGCCGCTGGCCGGGGCAGTGGCCGTGATGCCGTGCCCTGTGGGATGGGCGTCGGAGTCCTTGTCGTCGGGCACGCCGGGAGCATTCTGCGGACTGCCAGCCAGGCCGTACAGTTTGCCACCGCTTTGGAACTCACTATCGGGGATGTGGATGCAATACGGTCCACTGCTGGCGGCCACAGTGAAGCTGTAGAAGCCGCTGGCGCTGGTCAGCGTACTGCTCACCACCGCGCCCGTCGGCTGGCCATCAGCGTCACAGGCGCCCCGGTGCAGGTCTACCGTCACGCCGGCAATGCCCGTGCCCGTTTCGTCCCGCTGATCGCCGTTGCCGTTCGTGTCCCCCCAGACCGTGTCGCCGATGATCGCCGAGCGCACTGTCTGGGTGAAGGTCGTCTGCCCCACGCCGCAACCCCAACAGGCACCGTAACCCCACTGCAGGGTGTTCACCAGTTCCTGGCCGGGCAGCACGTCCGGGGCCACCGTAGCCGTCAGCACGACGGTATATGGGCCGCCGGGCGGCGCCGGAGGCAGGCTCCAGACGATGGTCCCCGCCGGCCCTTCCACCCCCAGTGGCTGCGAGGTCACGTAATCCACTGCCGCCGGCAGCACGTCGGTGATGACCACCGGCGAGGCCGTATCGTTGCCGCTGTTCTCGTAGGTCAGCAGGTAGGCGAAGGTCTCGCCCGCCGCTACCTCCGGCGGGCCGCTCTTCTCGAAGGCCAATAGAGCCGCCAGCACGTCAATGAAGGTCTCGGGGAAGGGCACATCCACCTGCTGGCCCTCGTGATCGGTGTATGTCACCCGCGAGTCGGGATAGACATCCACCAGTTGGTGTAAGCCGATGTCCTCCAGCGTGACCCGCAAGGTCACCGTGTAGCGCTCCCCGATGCCCAGCGTCCCCACCTGCCAGGTCAGCGTCGGCAGCACAATGCTCGTCGGCGGGGGATTGGCTGAACCATCCACATAGTGCACGTGGGGCGGCAGCACCTCGGTGATGACCACGTCCCGGCCGGCGATGTTGGTGATGGAATAGGCAATCTCGTCGAAAATCACCTCCAGATCGCCGGAACCCGGCGCTTCGTAGTACATGCCGGGATCGGAGGCCATCGTCTGCAGCACCTGCCGCGCCAGCGGCAAACACTCGGGGTGCTGGCTCTGAATGCCGCTTACCAGCCCGATAGTGAAGATGGTCGTGCCTGCCGCCTTGGCTGTCGCCGCCTGGGCAATGGCGTCATCCGTACAGGCGGTGGGCGTCGTGGGCCAGGTGGTACACGAACCGCCGTCGGTCTTGCGGTTGGCTACCCCATCGGTGAAGACGATCATCACCGGCTCGGCAGCGGGCCGTCCGTGGCTTGCCAGCTCCGCCTGGGCGCGATTCACCCCCTGGCCAATGTTGGTATATCCCCCGGCCACCATGGCGTCAATCTTGCTTTTGACCGCCGCGAAATCGGCGGTGAGTTGCTGGTCCAGCGAAGCGGTGTCGGAGTAGGAGACCAACCCCACGCGGTCCAGCGCCGGGTCGAGCTGATCCACGAAGGTCTTCACCGCCGTCTTGAGATCGCTGAGCGGCTGGCCTTCCATGGACAAGGAGCGATCCAACACCAGCATCACGTCCAACGGCACGCGGTCGCTGATGACGTCGCCCGCGCCCACGGCGACCAGCGTGATCGTGGCCTCCTCGTCGAGGCAGACCTGGCCGGGATGCACCGTCTTCTCGGCCTCCACGTGCGGCGGCTCTTTGGCGATGGGATCGCTGGTGCTGTCGCACAGCGGATCAGGCACCTGGTCACTGCTCACACACGCCGTGTTCACGACCTCGTCCAGGCCATCAGTGATCGGATCGTTCACCGTGACCTGGAAAGTGACGGTCATTGTGCCGCCTGGCAGCAGGTCATAGCCATCCGCCGCCGTGACCAGGTTGGGGGGAGTGCCCCCTGGAGCCGTGATGGTCTGGTGCGTCGAGAACTCGATCTGCACGTTGTCGAAGAAGACCACGTCGTTCTCGGCGGTCCAGTTGCCCACCACATTCTGGAAGCGAACGGTCGTGTGGGCGGAGGCATAGGCAGTGATGTCGTAGCTCTCGGAGCCGCCTGTCCATTCACCGGTAAATGTGTCCAGGAGGTCAAACGAGGAGCCATCCGCCGACACGAACACGGAGATATCTTCTTCACAGTCCTCTTTGTACCAGTCAAAACTCAACCATGCGCTGGTGGCACCTGACAGATCAGCGCGGCGCTGAATGCCATCGTTGTTATAGGCTTTCTGAAACCTGAGTTGCCCACCGACGATTTGGATACGGCCCGCGTTGGGCTGGCCTTCGTCGCCCATCTCCTGCCAGGCGGCGGCCCAGTTCACGCTGCCATCGTTATTGCTGTAGGACACGCTGTTGAACTCATCGCGCACGGTCTCGGGGAGGACATTCGACACGGTCACCTGGCTACTGCCCGGCACGTAACCCGTCCCGGTCGGCACAGTGTCGCTGACGACGATGTTGGTTTGAGAGACGCCAGAGGAGGCCGGGTTGCTGACGACAATAGTGTAGGTGATCGTGCTGCCCGGCAGGAGCGGGTCGTCGCTCACGTCAGAGGTCTTGCTCATGGACAGCGGGCAACAATACGCCCCGCCAAAGGTGGCGCTGTCGCGGCCTTCTTTGTAGGAAGACCACAACTCCACGTACAGCGTGTGCTCCTGGCACACGTCCACCGTAGGATAGTCAGACCACTCCAGCGTGACTGTGGAATCGCCCGGCGCGGGCAGCTGGGTCAGCCATTGGCCATCCACCCACACCTTCAGGGTGAAGGAACCGCTGCCCACGATGGAAATATCCGCGCCCTCGCAGTCTGCCCGCGTGATATCCGGATGGCAGAGGGGAGCGGCCGTCGTCGTCGCCGCAAACAAGGCCAGGCCCAACAGCAGCACCAGGGCCCACACCGCCCCCGCTCCCGTCAATAACAACCGTCTTTTGTGACTCATGTCCTCTCTCCCGGTCATGGCGAAATCATTCCGGCCGGAGAATGACTCGCCAGCGATCGCCTCAGTATAGATGACGTCCAAACTCAGCCTGAGGCGCGTTGAATACAAATGCAAGCGCTCCGAAAACCAGGCGGATTGCTCCAACATTCCATTTTAACAGACGAACATCAAATGCTCATAAAAATTAACTAAATGATTCATTAAAAATCTGGGGCGTCGTCTGTCCTGGCCCCGGCCAGCCCACGCCGGCGATGCGCCGCCCGCAATGCGGGCAGCAGCCGGCGACGACGTCGCAACGCCGCACCCGCAGCCCGAAACGCTCCACCAGCCGCCGGCCGCACTGCGGACAGGTGGTGTTCTCGCCCGGATGGCCCACGACGTTGCCCACGTAAACGTAGTCCAGCCCTGCTTCCTTGCCGATGGCCTGCGCCTGCTCCAACGTCCCCACCGGCGTGGGCGGCGCCGTGAAGCGGTAAGCTGGATAGTAGCCGCTGACGTGCCAGGGCGTCTCGGGCCCTAACTCCCCGGCGATGCGCCCGGCAATCCCGCGCAGCGTGTCGGCGTCGTCGTTCACGCCGGGAATGACCAGCGTGGTGACCTCCAGCCACACGCCTGCTGCTTTCGCCAACCGACAATTGCGCCAGACCACCTCCACCTCGGTGCCGCAGTAGCGGCGCACGGTCTGCGCGTCGCCTTTCACGTCCACGTTCATCGCCTCCAGCCCGGCCTCGACCAGCAGCTCCAGCGCCCTGGCCGTCATGTAGCCGTTGCTGACGTAGGTGTTATACAGGCCGCGGGCGCGGGCCAGGCGGAAGATTTCCAGCGACCACTCCAGCGAGAGCGTCGGTTCGTTGAAACTGATGGACGTGCCCTGACAGCCCCGCCGCACCGTCTCGGCCACAAACTGGGCGGGCGTCATGAAGCGCCCGCCGGCCGGGGGCGATTTGCTGATGTCCCAATTCTGGCACCAGGGGCAATCGAAGTTGCACCCCCAACTGCCGGCGGTCAGGGCGACCGTGCCGGGGTGAAAATGGTAGAGCGGCTTCTTCTCGATGGGGTTGGCGGACAAAGAGGACACCGCGCCATAGATCAGCGTGTGCAGCCGCCCGCCGATGTTGCGGCGCGTGCGACACCAGCCGGCCTGCCCCTCCGCCAACAGGCAGCGCCGCTCGCAGGTCAGACAGCGCACTTTGCCATCCGCCGGCTCCTGCAGAAGCGCCTCACGGATGAACGGCGATTCCTGTCCGCTCCGGTCCCGCTTTTCCACCCGACTCCTTCCAATTCTGTGCAGAGGTGCGGAGGTGCTCCTCTGCTCCTCTGCTCCCCTGCCCCTCTGCTCCACGTCTCATCCTTCGGCCGCCTCCCGCGCCGCCCGGATGTTGCCCAGGGGCGTGTTGGTGAAAGCCACGCAGCCGGTGCCGACGATGAGCCGCCGCCCGCCGGTGGCCTCGATGGCCGCCCGCACTTCCGCCCGCACCTGCTCCGGCGTGCCGCGCAGCAGGGTCGCCTCGCGGTGTATCCCGCCCACCACCGCGCCGGGGAACCGCGCCAGCGCTTCGCCCAGCGAAGGCGGCGTTTCCTGATCGTGCCAGTTGATGGCCTGCACCGGGTAGTCGGCCACCAGGTCAAACATCACGTGTTGACCGTGCAGGTGCAGCAGATTGAACCAGAACCCCGCGCAGGCCTCCAGGATGCGCAGATCATAGGGGCGGCCAAACTCCCGGTACTCGGCCTCGCTCAGCAGATCGTAGGTGGCATGCTGCAAGGCCAGGAAGATGCCGGCGATGTCTGTCTCTCTGGCGGCCTCGATGAAGCGGAGGGTGCTCTCGGTGATCGTCTCCAGCCCGGCCCTCAACTCCTCGGGGTGCTGGCGCAGGTCGGCCAGCAAGCGCTCGCCGGCCAGGTTCTTAGCCTGGGCCAGGGGGTTGAAGATGGTCTGGATGAAGGGCACTTCCTTGCCCACCGCCTGACCGACGAGAGTCAGCGCCCGAAGCATCTCCCCCAGCATGCCACGGCGGGGGTCGAGCACCGGCAGGCGCGTCCAGTCCTCCGGCCGCTGGATGACCCGCCGTCCCCATTCCCGCGTGCCCTCCTCGTTGCCCATCCAGCGCGACTCCGCGCCCCAGTCGGCCAGGCAGTAGTTGCTGGAGGGCATGAACTTGATGAAGTCGAAATCGAAGGCGCGCTGGAAATCCAGCGTGGCGCGGGCCAGGTCCTCTGCCCGCTGATCGTCGCCCGGCCAATGGCGCCACAGGGCCACCGGCGGACGGTCCACCGCCTGGCCGGCGATGGCCGCTTCCAAACGGCGGCGTTTGTTCATGCTCAGTGGATGGACATTTGTTCTGAGGGGACCGTCAGATCCCCGGTTTTCGCCAGGATCTGGCGATCCTGGCGGAGCGATTTTCCGTCTACTGATGCTGCCCATTTTCGTCCTTCGTCCTTATGTCCCTGGTCGCCCATGCTACGTACACCGATCTCTATCCGCACCTGCCCTGTCCTGCGGCACGGCAGATATTTCGGCGGGATGGTAGTGCACGTGCACGCGACGCAGAAACTCAATGTTCTGGCACAGCGTACGCTCCACCTGTGAGGCGATGGCATCGCCCGCCGCCACACTCAGCGTCCCCTCGACACCGATGGTGACATTGATGACCAGGTAGGGCCCGAAGCGGTGGGCGTGGATTTCCTCCACCTGTCGGATGCCCGGAATGGGTCGCAGCAACTCGCTGACCTGCCGCGCCAGCGAGCGCCCCGGCACCGTATCCATCAGGTCGGCCGAGGATTGGCGCAGGATCTCGACACCCGTGCGCAGGATGACCAGGGCCACCAGCGCCCCGGCCAGCGGGTCCACCCAGGGGTACCCTGCCCGCCCCAGGAAGATGCCCACCGCCGCAGCAGCGGCGGAGAAGATGTCGTTGCGGTGATCGTAGGCCAGGGCCAGCACGGCGGCATTTTCCGTCTGACGGCCGATCCGCTGCGTGAGGACGGTTAATCCGACCTTGAGCAGCACGGTGAAGAAAGCCACCCACAAGGCTGTGATCGTGGCCCCGCCGAAGTCGCCCTGCCCGCTCAGCAGGTCGTACACGTTGTTCACCGCGCCCCAGAAGATGGCGATGGCCGTGGTGATGACAAATGAGCCAACCACCAGGGCGGCGATGCTCTCCAGTTGGCTGTGACCGTAGGGGTGCTCGTAGTCGGGCGGCTTGCTGGCCCGGCGCATGAACACGCTCACCACCACGTTGTAGGCCACATCGGAGGTGGAGTTGATGCCGTCGGCGAGCAAGGCCGGGCTATGGCCCAGGATGCCAATGGCCGTCTTCAGTGTGGCCAGCAAGACGTTGGCCGCCAGCCCCAGGTTGACCGCCAGGATGCCGCGACGCGCTCTTTGCTCCGCTTTGCTCACCACGGCGTCCCCTGCAACTTCCACCGCTATCCCTCGCGCACCAATGCCAGCAGCAACACCAGAGCCAGCAACGTCCCCGCACTCGCCACCAGGCCATTCCACAGAAGCCCGCCGGCAGCCCACAATGCCGTGCCCAGCGGCGCGCCCAGGGCGCGGCCCAGGGCCATGGCCGCCACGTTCAGGGCCATCATCGTCCCCCGCGCCGCCGGCACCAGCTCCGTGGCCAACTGGGGCAGCGGTATCCAGCTCCAGAACAACTCCGGCTCCAACACCATCGGGGGGGCCACCGCCGGGCACCGCAACGTCATCAGCGGCAACTGCGGCGACGGGATCGTCCTGCAGAGCGGCTCGACGGGCAACGCCAT
>JARYMM010000094.1 GCA_029907105.1 Anaerolineae bacterium
GCATACGGTCAAGAATACAGTCATCACCGATAAACGGACGAAAAAGATCAAAGCTCTGGGCAAGACGGTGCCTGGCAAGATACATGATAAGAAGTTAGCCGATGAAGAGGATTGGCCTTTCCCACCTGGCAGTCAGTTATGGGAAGATACAGCTTACCAAGGATACGAACCGGAACAAACGACGACACATCGGCCGAAAAAGAAGCCACGTGGCGGTGAACTCACGGCAGCAGAGAAAGAGCACAACCGAGCCATCTCCAAGGAAAGGATAGGCATAGAACATAGTATTGGAGGGGCCAAAGCTTATCGGATTGTGCGCGAAACGCTCCGTCAGCGCAAGGCGGACTTCGCTGATCTGTTTATGGTCATCGCTTGTGGATTGCACAACCTCCGTTTGGACTTCCCAGTGCCGATGCGAGCCTGACTACATAGGTATGCGCAGAATGGTGCTGGATAACAAGGGAAAGGTATGCGCCCGTTCCCTATTTCCGATTAGGTCTATTTTAACACGGAACATAGATTCTGTCAAATTCAGGAAGGCTTCTTCGTGATGTAGTCAGATGGCGCACTTTTAGCGGGATTGCAGGCCGATAGCAAAGAGGAGAGAAAGAGCACAAGCAGGGCAGAAAGGATACAGCTACGTTGCAGTCTGCCGCTCCAGCAGGGGACGGAATTTGTAGCCATAGAGGATCTGCCCGGCCTCGCCATCTTCTCTGATCTTGCGCGTCACCATCTCCACCGGCATGCCGATGCGCACCTCGTCCGGGTCCACGTCGGTGAGCTGAGCGGTGAGCATCGGCCCTTCCTCCAATTTCACCAGGGCCACCGTGTAGGGCAGGTACTCCTCAAACCCCTGCGGTGCGCTGGTCATCGTCGTATAAGAAAAAACCTCCCCTCGCCCGCTGAGGGCGTAGGGGAGTTGTGCTGGCTGCGTACAGTGTGGGCAGACGTCTCGCGGCGGGAAAATCTTGTGGCCGCACTGCGTACAGACCTCACCCACCAGGCTGTAACGCTGCTGGCGGGTACGCCAATTCCGTGCAATCCTCATATCCTTAACCTTCCTCCTCACATCAGATTGTTCCTGCCGGACAGCCACGTCCGGCAACAAGACAGCGGACGTGGTGTCCGCCGCTATCATAGCCTACCACAAGTCAGCTCTCATTGCCTACCAGACCTCTCATCCAGGCAAGCCTGATAGGTTTTGACAGGTTCTGGCGAGGCTCTCTGTGATGGATGAGGCCCCTGACCGAGCCTGCTCTTCCCAACCTACCAATCTGCCGATTTACTCCGCCGCCAGGATGTGCGTGATCACCGTCGCACCGCTGCCGCCGATGTTCTGGGCCATGCCAATGCGCGCATCCCGCACCTGGTTGACCCCCGCCTCGCCCCGCAACTGCTGCACCACCTCCACCACCTGGTAGACGCCCGTGGCCCCCACCGGATGGCCGCGTGCCTTTAACCCGCCCATGGTGCTGATAGGCAACTCGCCGTCAATGGCGATGCGCGCCCCGTCGTCCTCGGCCCAGCGCACCCCCTCGCCCCTGCGGGCAAAGCCGGTGGCCTCCAACGACAACGCCGACATGATGCTGAAGGCATCGTGCAACTCGAACAGGTCAATGTCCGCCGGCGTCACCCCTGCCTGCCGGTAGGCTTTCTGGCTGGAGAGGTAAGCCGCCTCCAGAAACAGCGGGTCGCGGCGGTCGTGGATGGCCAGGCTATCCGTGGCGCTGGCCGAGGCCAGGATGCGCACTGCCCCGCGCCCATGGCCGGCCCAGTCCGATGGCACCAGCACCACCGCCGCCGCCCCGTCGCAGATGGGCGAGGAGTCCATCAGATTGATGGGGTCGGCGATCATGGCCGCCTGCTGGTAGGCGGCGGCGGTGATCGGCGACTGGAACATGGCGTTTGGGTTGCCGGCGCCGTTGCGGTGGGCGTTGACGCTGAAGCCAGCGAAGGCGCTGTGCGGCACATTATACTCGTGCATATAGCGGCGCATGAGCAGGGCGTTGAGGGCCACGAAGGAGAGGCCGTGGGTGACCTCGTACTCCTGATCGGCGGCCAGGGCCAGCGCCGACGTGGTGTCCGCGCCGGGAGCGTCGGTCATCTTCTCCACGCCGCAGACGATGACCAGGTCGTGCAGGCCACCGGCGACAGCCATATAGCCCAGGCGCAGCGCCGCCGCGCCGGAGCCGCAGGCCGCCTCGATCTTGAAAGCTTCGATGCCCCGCAGCCCGACGAAATCGGCGATCAGCGCTCCCAGATGCTCC
Organism: Anaerolineae bacterium; assembly: GCA_029907105.1. GTDB lineage: Bacteria > Chloroflexota > Anaerolineae > UBA3071 > UBA3071 > JARYMM01. The sequence goes on from JARYMM010000094.1 coordinate 2,268, forward strand.
TGCTCGGCCAGCTCGCCGGAGAGCATGTTGCCCACGTAGAGCGCGTCGGCCCGCTCGATCCCCGCGTCGCGCATGGCGGCCACGACTGCGTCGTGCGCCAGATGACGCAGCGATTTGTCCCACAATTCCCCGACAGGGGTCTGTCCTATGCCGATAATGCTCACGTCGCGCAAGAGATTATCCTCCGGGGTCAAAAGTAGACAAGTACACAAGGGGGCTTTCTCGTTTACCGCTTGTGCTCAATGGGTGTGCAGCTTGCGGCGGTAGCGCACATAGGTGCCATAGTCAATCTCCTGGCGCCGCCGGATGTAGTCCCGCGTGCGGGGGGCACGGTCGCGCCGCTCGACGATGCGCTCCGTGACCTGCAACGAGAAGGCATCCGACCCCGCGCCGGAGCCGAAGGAGACGAGCAGCACGCGGTCGCCCGGCTGCGCTTCGTCCAGCACAGCACTGAGGCCGATAAGCGACGAACCGGCGTAGGTGTTGCCGATGAAGGGCACCAGCAGGCCGGTCTCGATCTGCTCAGGTTGGAAGCCCAGCCGCTCCGCCACCCGCTGCGGGAACTTCGTGTTCGGCTGGTGAAACACCGCGTAGCGATAGTCGGCCGGCCTGCGGCCCAGCGCCGAAAGCAGCGTCTCGGCAGCGGAGACGATATGGTGAAAGTAGGCCGGCTCGCCCGTGAAGCGGTAGCCGTGGCTGGGGTAGTGCATGTGTGGACGCCGCCAGAAGTCGGGTGTGTCGGTCACGTAGGAGTAGCACCCCTCGAAGACGGCCAGGCTCTCCCCGGCCGGGCCGATGAGGTAGGCGGCGCCGCCGGCGGCCGCCGTGTACTCCAATTCGTCGCCCGGCCGACCCTGGGCGGTGTCCGCCCCGATGGCCAGGGCGTAGCGGGCCATGCCCGAGCCCACCAGCCCGATGCAGGCGACGATGGCCTCCGTCCCCGCCTTGCAGGCGAACTCCCAATCGGCAGCCTGCACGCCGGGCGTGGCCCCGATGGCTTCGGCAACGATGGTGGAGGTGGGTTTGACGGCGTAGGGGTGCGATTCGCTGCCCACCCAGACGGCGCGGATGGCCTGCGGGTCAATGCCCGCCCGTGCCAGGCTGTTGCGCGCCGCCTCGATGGACATGGTAGCCGTATCCTCATCCAGGCCGGGCACGGCCTTTTCCTTCACCGGCAGCCCGCTTTCCTGACCCCCTTTCCAGATACGGCTGATCTCCGCCGCGGGCAGCCGGTAGCGGGGCACGTAGGCCCCGTAGCCGACGATGCCCACCTCGCGGTCCGGTTTCAGCAGGACACTTGTATCAGCAGTGCTACGATCATTCATCACATGTCAACCCCTTGTATGCTGAGGAAGGACGAAGGACCAATGACGAATCCGTCCTTCGTCGTTCGTCCTTCGTCGTTCGTCTTCACTCCCCAGATGCCAGTTCGGCTACAATTTCAGCGGCCCGATCCAGACGGACCTGCCCCTCGGCCACCAGCCGGGCGGCGACGCGCTCCACCAGTTCGCCGCTTGCTCCGGCGGCGATGGCCACCTGCCGGGCGTGCAGCCGCATGTGCCCCCGCTGGATGCCCTCGGCGGCCAGGGCGCGCAGGGCGGCCAGGTTCTGCGCCAGCCCCGCTGCCGCTATCACCTCCGCAAGCTCCCGCGCACTTTTCACGCCCAAAATCTTCAGCGCCAACTTCGCCGTGGGATGCACGCGCGTCGCCCCGCCCACGATGCCCACCGCCAGGGGCAGTTCGATGGAGCCCACCAGGTTGCCTTCGGCGTCTCGCCCCCAGCGGGTGAGCGAGGTGTAGCGGCCCGAGCGAGCGGCGTAGGCGTGGGCGCCCGCTTCCACGGCCCGCCAGTCGTTGCCCGTGGCCATGACCACGGCGTCCACGCCGTTCATGATGCCCTTGTTGTGGGTGGCGGCACGGTAGGGGTCAGCGGCGGCGAAAGCCCAGGCTTCCACGATGCCCTGCGCCACATCCTCGCCGCTGAAGCCGTCTTCGGGGCGGGCCAGCGCTTCGACGGGGATCACCGTGCGCGCCCGCGCCAGGCGGCGGTCGGCCAGGTTGGAGAGGATGCGCAGCCGCACGCGGCCGCCGCTGATCTCCTCCACCAGCGGGGCCAGCGCCTCGCAGGCCGTGTTGACCGTGTTCGCCCCCATGGCATCGCGGCAGTCGTAGATGAGATGCAGGATGAGCATGGGGCCGGCGGGCGTGTCGTCGAGGAGGCGCACCTCCAGCTCGCGCGCGCCGCCGCCCAGCCGCACGATGACCGGGTCCTGCTCATTGGCCAGCGCCAGCAGCCGCTGGCGGGCGGCCAGCAGCCGCTCCCGTGCTGCATGGAGGTCATCCAGGCCCAGCACCTGGATCTGGCCGATCATCTCCGGCTCCGTGCTTTCCGTCCAGAAGCCGCCGCCGGCGCGGGCCAGCCTGGCCGCGTAGCTGGCCCCGGCCACCACGGAAGGCTCCTCGATGGCCATGGGGATGAGATAGTCCCGGCCGTTGATGAGGAAATTGACGGCGATGCCCAGGGGGAGGCCGTGCGTGGCCACCACATTCTCGATCATCTTATCGCCCTGGGCCACGCTCAGCCCCTGGCGCAAGGTGGCCACCTCATCTTCGGTCAGGTCAGCCCACTCGGCGACGATGCGCAGCCGCTCCTCGGGGCTGTATTGATAGAAACCGCTTAAGCGCGATGAACGATCCATGAACTTCAAACTCCAGACCTCAAACTCCGAACGCCACGCACACGAAAGCGCCGTCACCCGCGGGTGAGCGGCGCCTGGTGTTCAAAGCACACATAGTGTACCACGAAGCGGCTATCAAAACCTACCGGGTTTGCACCACGACCTTCAGATCACCGTCCGCGGCGAAGGCCGGTCACCAGAATGGATACGCCGATGGCGATAATCACCAGCGGCCAGGTCACGCCCCAGCCAATCCAGCCGCCCAGGCCGATGCCGAAGAGCACAACGGCCAGGATCAACGTGCCGCGGATGGGCCGGCGGTACTCGGGGATCAACAGCCGCACGACGGCCTCCAGTCCAACGAGCAGGCCCGCACACAGCAGGGCGATGCTCCAGCCGTTCCCTGCGAAGATGGGCACCGCGAAATTGTCGAGCATCAGCGCCAAACCGCCAATGATGAGGATCGCTGCCCAGACGATGGCGCTCAGCGGGTCCTGTCGCCACTTTTCAGCTATGTCGCGGGGCTTTTCCTCCTTCTCGTGTGTCTTCTCTTCCTCTTTCTCGTCCTTCTCGCCCCACTGTTCCTCTGCCGGCCTTTCCGGCGATGGTTGTTCGTTCATCTTCTATGCCTCCCTGAGTGTTCATCCGCTAATGGATGCTGACAAGCCCTGAACCCATGTCAATCTCCATGGACACGCGGTTGGCTGCCGTCGCGTAGCCTGCCGTCTCCCAGACGCCGTCGCCACGCTCTTTGCCCCGCACCAACTGGAAGCGTGGCCCAGGACGGAAGTCGCCGCTCCCCTTGTCCAATTCGACCCGCGCCGCCATGCCCTCGGGCAGCGTGATGTCCAGCCCGCCGGAGCCCAAGTCCATCGAGCAAGACATATCCCCCGATGCTGGCAGCTTCAGCCTCGTTTCCCCGGAACCCAGATCGAGGCGGAAGTCGGCCACCCGCAGGCCGCTCAGGTCCAGGTCGCATGTGCCGGACCCGGCATCCAACTCGATCTCGTACAGCACCTCGCGGCTGAGCCCCACGTTCCAGCGCTCGCGCTGGCCGGAGAACCAGGAGAGCGGAGCGCTCCGGCGGACATCGAGCCTGACCTCTGCCCGGCTGCCTCGTTTGCTGACGTCGAAGCGCAGCTCACCGCTGTGGCTGACGTCGGCCTCGATCAGGCTGGCCGACTCCTCCAGGTCATACAGCGTGACCTCCGCGCTGCCCACGTCCATGACCACCCGCGCCTCCGTGACCCCCTCCAGCGGCTGCGACACCCGTTCCGTGCGCAGTTCGGCGCTTGCCGTCAGCGTGCGGAGCGCCGGTATCTGCGGCGCCAGCCAGATGAGGGCGATGATGGCGACGATGAGAGCCAGGCCCAGCAGCGCGCTGATCACCGCGCCGACCGTCGAACGGCTGCCGAACAGGATGTCAATGCCCGCCAGGATCAGCAGCGCCGGCCAGAAGCGCCAGAGCACGGCCCACACGTTCCCCGCCTGCAGGTAGCCGAGGTTGACCAGCAGGAAGATCACGCCCACCCCGATGAGGACCAGCGGCCAGAACAGGCCAGGCCCTCTGTACCCTCGCCCACGACGTTCACTCATAATCCTTCCCCCTTTCATTGATATGCTTTATATCTGAGTATACCACAACATGTGAAAGCCTCATAATCTCCAACATCAGTGCTTACTACTACAACCTACTTGTCATGCTGAGCGGGTTTCAGGCGTCAAACTTCATTGCCCGGCCGACTCCAGCGAAGCATCTGAGCGGGTTTCAGGCGTCAAACTTCATTGCCCGGCCGACTCCAGCGAAGCATCTCTTGCCTGCATGGGGACGCGAGAACTTGTGCTGAGCGCAGCGAACGGATGCTTCGCTAGCGTTGCGTGCACACGGGAACACGTTGCCGTTAATCACCACGCTGCCCTCTGACCCGGGTGCATTTCAGTTTTTTGGAAATGTCATTGCGAGCCGAAGGCGAAGCAATCTCCTGCCAGCCAGTGGGAGATTGC
>JARYMM010000095.1 GCA_029907105.1 Anaerolineae bacterium
CCCCTTTGCACGAAGGGTGGGGATGCTCATGTTGGTGGCCGGAGCGCTTCTGGTCGTCAGCAGTTGCCACTCCGCCCTGTTCAACGCCCCCTTCGAGCGCCCGTCTGCACCGCCGACACTTGTGGAGAGGCTGGTCCCCACGCCGCCTCTGCGCCCCTCACTGCCTACCCCGGGTGCGGCGCCAGCGGAAACCGCTGAGCAGGCCAGCACGGCGCCCGCCTCCCCCACCTCCCTCACCCCAGCCCTCTCCCAAAGGGAGAGGGAGGATGCCCTCACCCCGGCCCTCTTCCAGGAGGAGAGGCTCCCTCACCCTACCCTCGCCCAGGGGGAGAGGGAGGCGCTGTCCCTGCGAGAGCGGTTTGGCGTGGGTGTGGCCGCGGAGCTCGGCTCTATCGAGCAGTACGATGTCGGACAGTTGGGCGCCGGCTGGTACCTGGACTGGTGCACGAATATCCATCCCCCGCGCCCGCAGGGGATGGAATATGCCCAGATGGTCAGCGTGTTCAGGGGCGGGTTTTACCCCGACCTGAAGAGCATCGCCGCCATCGCTGCCGCCAACCCCGGCTCTCTCTGGCTCATCGGCAACGAGCCGGATGTCATCTGGCAGGGCAACGTGCCGCCCGCCGACTATGCTCGCAGTTACCACCAGATCTACTTTGCCCTGAAGAGGGCAGACCCTTCCTGCCAGGTGGCCATCGGCGGCGTCTCGCAACCCACCCCTCTCCGCTTCCAGTACCTGGACATGATCCTGCACGCTTACCGCAGGCTCTATGGTCAGGTGATGCCGGTGGACGTATGGAACGTGCACGCCTTCATCCTGCGCGAGGAGAAGGACTCCTGGGGTGTGGACATTCCGCCGGGGATCGAGGCCACCCGCGGCCTGCTCTACGAGATCGAGGACCACGATGACCTGGAGATCTTCAAGCAACAGATCATCGCCTTCCGCCGCTGGATGAGGGAGCGAGGGGAAAGGGAGAAGCCGCTGATCATCAGCGAGTACGGCATCCTGATGCCTGCTGACTACGGCTTCGATCACGCACGGGTGCGGCAGTTCATGTATGCCAGCTTCGACTTCTTCCTCACCGCCACCGACGATGAACTGGGCTACCCTCCCGACGATAACCGTCTGGTGCAGCGTTGGGCCTGGTTCAGCCTGAGCAACGAGAAGTATCCCACGGGGAACCTGTTCCATCCCGACACGCAACGCATCACCCCTCTGGGCATGGACTACGCTCACTATCTCTCTCAGGAGGAGTAAGCTGAAACCGAAGCGTCACGGGGACGCCGTGGGACTGATCCTCGTTCTCCTGCTGGTGCTGGCCCTGTGGCCTGGGAGTAAGATACTCCAGCTCTGGCGCCATCTGGACTCGCTCCGGGCAGTGCTGCAGCAACTGGAGGCGCACGCCGATGCCGAGGCCCTGCGCCACCTGCACCCTGCGAACATCGCCGCGCTCAAGGGTGATTTCGCAACCCTGGAGACCCTCCTGGCGGCCATCGAAGCCGAGGCGCGCCCCTTCCTGCCGCTGGCCCGGCACCTGGGCTGGCTGCCCGGGGTCGGCGGTGACATCCAGGTTGCCCCGGCGCTGTTGGAAATGGCCGGCAGCCTGGCCCGCGCCGGGCGGCTGACGTTGCAGGGGCTGGAGCCCCTGGCGACGGCATGGCAGGAGCGACCGGCGCAGGCCTCAGGCGGCGTGCTGGAACAGATGCTGCCCATGCTGGTGGAGGGCGAAGCGCAACTGGCGGCGGCAGAAGCGGAGCTGGAACAGGTGACCATCGCCCGCCGCACACTGGCCCTCTCCCGCCTCTCCCCTGGCCTGGCCATGCAGGTGCAGCGATTGGATCGTTATCTGCCCCTGCTGCGTCAGACAGTGCAGGCCGCCCGCCTGGCCCCCCACCTCTTGGGCGCCGATGGCCCGCGCAGCTATCTGGTCCTGGCGCAAAACAACCACGAACTGCGCGCCACCGGCGGCTTCATCAGCGGTGTGGGCTTGCTGCGCCTGGATGGGGGCCGTATCGTCGAACTGAGCTTCCGGGATAGCTACGCTGTGGATGACTACAGCAAGCCGCATCCGGACCCGCCAGCGGCGCTGCTGACGTACATGAAGGCCGAAATCCTGGTGCTGCGCGACGCCAACTGGTGGCCCGATTTCCCCACCTCGGCCCAGGCCCTGGTCAGCCTCTACGAGCTCGACCAGGGGATTGCGGTGGACGGGGTCATCGCTGCCGACCTGACGGCGCTGGAGTGGCTGGTGGGGGCTCTGCAGCCGCTGTATGTGGAGGGATACGATCAACCGCTCAGCGAGCAGAACGTGCTGGAGTTCATGAAAGCCACCTGGGCCGCGCCGCCGGGGGCGGCGACGATCGCCGAACGGCAGCAGAGCGATTGGTGGTCGCACCGCAAGGACTTCATGGGCATCGTGCTGGAGGGCATACTGGCCAGATTGCAAAGCGGAGAGGTCGAGTTGGACCGCCTGCCGCGGGCACTTCGACGCAGCCTGGACGAGAGACACCTGCTGATCTGGCTGGACGACCCCCAGGCGACGGGGCTGCTGGCGGCCCTGGGCTGGGACGGCGTGCTACGCCCCGGCCAGGGCGATTTCCTGCTGGTAGTGGACAGCAACGTGGGCTTCAACAAGGTCAACCCCCGCATCGAGGAGGAGATCGCCTATCGGGTGGTGCTGGAGGAAGGCCAGCGGCCTTTCGCCGAACTGACATTGCGTTATCGCCATACCGCTTCCATACGCCTGGAGGAATGCATCCACGAGCCGCTCTATGGCGATACTTACGACGACATGATGGACCGCTGCTATTTTGACTACGTGCGGGTGTACGTGCCCGCCGGGAGCGAATTGCGGCAGGCCGGCGGCTTCGAGCCCGGCACCGTAGAAAGCCTGCCCGGCGAGCGGGGGACGCAGGTCTTCGCCGGCTTCTTCGTCCTGGCTCCGGGCGAGGAACGGGAGATCACGCTGAGCTATGACCTGCCGCCGCAGGTGACGGCGGGCCGGGTCTATCGCCTGCGGGTGCAGAAGCAGCCGGGCACCCTGGCCCTGCCGCTGCGGGTGCAGGTGAGCGGGATGGCCGAGGCCGGCTACGAGACGACGTTGGCCACCGACCGGGAATTCGAGTTGCCCCTGGACGGACGTGGGCTACCAACCCGTTGGTAAAGGATTTGTCCACCGTCGCCTTTTGTGGTATGCTGTAATGAACGAGCCATGTGAAGCGGGAATTTACGTCTTACGCTTTACGTTTTACACTTTACGTTTCACACCCCATGCCTCCGGCGAACCCAGGGGAGAACACCTTGCTACGCAAGTTACTGAGTCAGGAACAGGACACCATCCTCAAAGAAGAACGGCGGCAACTGGAAGGGTTGCAGGTCACCCTGGCGCGGCTGGATGCCCCGCCCGGGGACATGCTGCCTTTGCAGCAGGCGTTGCGTCAACTGGAGGAACTCTTCCTGCTGGTCGTGGTGGGCGAATTCAACGCCGGCAAGTCGGCCTTCATCAACGCCCTGCTGGGCCAACGGCTGCTGCCCGAAGGCGTCACCCCCACCACCACCCAGATCCAGAGGCTGCGCTACGGCGACGCGCCCGGCCAGGCCTGGGAAGGGGACATCCTGACCTTCACCTACCCCGCCGACTGGCTGCGCGACATCAACCTGGTGGACACCCCCGGCACCAACGCCGTCATCCAGCGGCACCAGGAGCTGACCGAGGAGTTCATCCCCCGCAGCGACCTGGTGCTCTTCGTCACCTCGGCCGACCGCCCCTTCAGCGAGAGCGAGCGAGCCTTCATGGAGCGCATCCGCGCCTGGGGCAAGAAGGTGGTCGTCGTGGTCAACAAGATTGACATCCTGGAAGGCCAGGCCGAGGTAGCCAAGGTGGTGGACTTCGTGGATCAGCACGCCCGCACGCTGCTGGGCATCGCCCCGCAAATCTTCCCCGTCTCGGCCAGGCTGGCCCGGCAGGCCAAACAAACGACGGCCGAGGCAGAGCGGCAGGCCCTGTGGTCGGCCAGCCGCTTCGCCCCGCTGGAACGCTTCATCCTGGAGACGCTGGACGAGCGGGAGCGCATCCGCCTCAAGCTGGAAAGCCCCCTGGGTGTGGCCGACCGCCTGGCGGCGCAGTATCTGGACGTGGCCCGCCACCGGCTGACCCTGCTCAAGGAGGACTTCGCCACCCTTGACACCGTGGAGGCGCAGTTGGCGGTTTACGAAGAGGATATGCGCCGCGACTTCAGGTATCATCTCAGCCATGTGGAGAACGTATTGCACCAGATGATGGCCCGGGGCACGGAGTTCTTCGACGAGACCATACGCCTGCTGCGCATCTTCGACCTGCTGAACGCCGAGCGGGTGCGCGGGGAGTTCGAGCGCCGCGTGGTGGCCGACACGGTCAACCAGGTGGAGACACACGTCGGGGAGCTCATTGACTGGATGGTGGAGAAAGATTTCCAGCAGTGGCAGGCGGTGATGGATACCCTCAACCAGCGCAGCACTCAGCACGAGGGACGCATGGTGGGCCGGGTGGGCGGCCGGTTCGAGTATAGCCGGCAGGAGTTGCTGGCCTCCGTGGGCCGCGCCGCACAGGCCGCCGTGCGCAGCTACGACAAAGAGAAAGAAGCGCGGCAGTTGGCCGAGTCGATCCAGACCGCCGTGGCCCAGACGGCGCTGCTGCAGGTGGGGGCCATCGGCCTGGGGGCCATCCTGGTCAAGCTGCTGGCCACCGCCCTGGCCGACGTCACCGGCGTGCTGGCGGCCAGCGTGGTCGCCGCTCTGGGGCTGTACATCATCCCTGCCCGCCGCCGGCGGGCGAAAAAGGAACTGCAGCAGAAGGTCAACGACCTGCGAGAACGGCTGAGCGCTGCCCTGACCCAGCAGTTCGAGGAGGAGCTCGCCCGGTCGCTGCGCCGCATCCGGGAGGCCATGGCCCCCTACACCCGCTTCGTGCGCGGCGAGCACGAGCAACTGCAACGTATCGAACAGGAGCTGCTGGCCACACAGAACACGCTGCGTTCCCTGCGCGCTCGCGTGCAGCACCTGTAGCTCAGTCAGCAGAAGCAGTGGAAAGCGAACGCCTCCCGTGGGGTTGAGGGACCCGCGGGAGGCGTTGTTTTATGGCCAGGCCCAGGGCTGTGTGTTCTGGTAGACCCAGGCGGCGCTGTGCATCACCTGCACGGCGATGAGCATCCAGGCGGCCGCCCGCCGCGCAACCCGTTCCGGCAAGGCCCGCGGGAGAACGTAGGCGGCCAGCACGGTCAGCGGCAGGCTGGCCGGGGCGAAGAGGTCCCAGTCGCGCCGCCCGCCGTAGTCGGGGTTCCAGACCAGGGTGAGGAAGAGATAGCTGCCGGCAGCCAGCAGGAGGAAGCGCAGCGCTGGGTCGCCCCCGTCCAGCCGGCGACGGGCCAGGGCCGCAACCAGCAGCAGCGTCGGCAGCACCACCGGCGCGGTCAGCAACTGCTCATTGACGACGTCCAGCAGATGGGCCCAGGAGAACATGGTGTAGTGTTCCCAGCGGGTGGTGGTGCGCAGGAGGGGCACCAGCCAGCGGTGGTCGCCGCCGCCGGGGAAATCCTGGCCCAGAAAGGCCTCCAGCCCATGCCCTCCCGCCTCCATCAGGGCCAGCACGCCCAGCCCCACAGCAAGGCTGGGCAGCAGCACCTTCAGCACGGCCTCCATTCCCTTGACTTTGCCCTGCCGCCACAGCATCCAGCCCAGAAGCCATAGCGACGGCTGCAGGACCAGCGTGGAAGGGTGGAAGCCGTGGGTCAGCGCCAGCACGCCCGCCGGCCAAAGCAGGTTCGTTTCCCCCCGCAGGCAGCGCAGCGCCAGCCAGAGGTAGGCCAGGATGCCCACGCAGATGATGGTATAGCTTTCGATGTAGCCGAAGAAGAGCTGCATGGTGCCCAGGCTGGCCACCAGGCCGAAGGTCAAGAGCTTCTCCGTGCCGTCGCCGCCCAGCGCATCGGCCAGGTGGCAGAGGACGAAGATAAAGACTACGCCGGCCACGGTGCTCAGCACCCAATAGGCGGGCATGGCGTCGGCCCAGCCGAAGAGGCGATGGCCCAGAGCCCAGAATCTGGCGTGCAGGAAGATGTCCAGCGGCGCCTGCCAGTTGTAGGTCAGCCGCACCTCGGGATGGGGGATGGCGTTGACCAGGATGTAGGCGTCGCCCCAGCGGGTGTGCACGATGCGGCCGAGCCAGAAGAGGGGGGCGAAGGCAAGAGCGATGGCAGCGAAGAGGGAGGGACGAGGGATGAGGCACCGAGGGCCAAGGCACCGAGGGATGAGGCGCCGAGGGATAAGAGCATTCCGCATTCCGCAATCCGCATTCCGCAATCGGAGAGGCAGGCAGGCGAGCAGGGTCAGCAGAGCAAGCAGCCAGCGCCAAAGCGGCGACAGGTAGGTATACGGCCAGAGGCCCCAGGCTCGCTCCTCCGGCAGCAGCGGGGCCAGGAGGTGCAAAGCAATGAGCATCAGGCAGAGCAGGCGTAACGCCATCAACAGGCGGCGCGAGGCGGCGGAAACAGTTTGCGACATAATCAACATTGTACTGCAAAGAGGATGAAGAAGCAAACGATGGTCCCCTGTCCCTTGTGTTCATGCGCTTCCTTATGCCCCTTCCGTAGCCAACTGCTGTACGAGCTGTCGTTGCGATTTTGACAAACAGAGCTTTTTGTGTTAAGAGTTGAGCAGCGTCAGGAGCAGCATGATGACGGATAGAATGTCGTTCCCCCCGCCTGAGGCGGGAACTGAGGCGAGATCATGGAATAAGCGCCGTGACTAAGGCACGGATGTGCCTGGGGTCGCGGCGCTTTTCGTTGCTAGAGGAGGCTTGAGCGATGAAAAAAGTATCTAAATCGCTGAAGGATATGCTAGGCCT
>JARYMM010000096.1 GCA_029907105.1 Anaerolineae bacterium
GTGGGCGTCGGTGTCTCAGTCGGCGTCGGCGTGGGGGTTGGTGTCTCAGTCGGCGTCGGCGTGGGCGTCGGTGTCTCAGTCGGCGTCGGCGTGGGGGTTGGTGTCTCAGTCGGCGTCGGCGTGGGCGTCGGTGTCTCGGTCGGCGTCGGCGTGGGCACTTCGCCGATCGTCACCATGTAATCCTCCACCTCACCGTCAGGGGCCAGCCCATCAAAGCTCAAGCCGCTCACGGTGCTGAAGCGGAAGCGGCAGAAGGTGGTGCCCGGTATGGCACCCGGTGGCACCGGGAAGGTCAGGCTGTTCAGGCCTGCCCCCAGCGACACATCCACGAAAATCTGCTCGCCGGCATCGGCCCAGTCACCGTCGCCGTTGAAGTCCATCCAGGCATTGAGGACTCCTGGCGCGGAGGCAGTCACGTCAACGCCGGCCAGGGTTCCCGGTGTGAGCGAGGTGGTGAACACCACGCCATCCTCGTCGTCGTTGCCATCGTTGTCATCGCCAGTGGCCGTGCCATTTGGTTGGCCATCGGGGTCGGCATCCACGCTGGCGCCCAGGTAAAAACCGGACACGATCACGTGCCGGGCACCATTGCTGGCCAAGAGCGTAGGATAGGTCGGATCGGGCGCATCGCCGAAGTCCAGCCCGAGGGTGACCGTCACGTTGTCCTGCACCTCCGGGATCTCGAAGCCGTACTCGTCCTGGGCGCCGCTGACCACGGCCACGTTGTTCGTCGGCTGGCAGGGGATGGTCTCCTCGAAGGTGGGCGAAACGGCCACGAGATACTCGATCTCCACGAAGATGGGCGCTCCCGGCTGGCACGGCGCACCGTTGGGAATGTCCCCCTCGTTCTGTCCGTTGAAGTTGGCGACCCTATCATCGCAGATCGGGAGATAGCCCTCCAACCCCCAAAGGCCGCCGGGTGTGGGGCTGAGAACAACGGAGTAGACATCGTGCGAGGCATACCAGGCATCGTTGTGCGTCGTGTCCTCATCCGGCGGCTCCACCGGGAAGGGCGGGTGGGGGTGCGGGTTGGGCCGCACGCGGCCCAGCCCGCCGGCCTCGGCATTGTCGAGGTAGGGATCGCTCAGCGCCAACAGGAAGTTCGCCGAATCCACGCCGGCCACGGTCACGTAATGCCCGCCGCTGCGCTCGTACTCACCCGGCCCCACCCCCTGCCAGAAGCCCAGCAGCAGGATGACGTCCTCGGAGCGGCGCACCTCTTCCTCGATGAGCTCGAAGTCCGGCATGGGCACGGTCGTCACCGTGTACTGCCCTGGCCCCACCGTGTTGGTGATGTACTGGGCGATGCCTGCCGCCAGGTTGTGTACATTGGTGCCGGTGATGGGGCTGGTATTCATCAACCCGGCCAGGGCGTTGACCAACGGCTGCACGTTCTGGGGATCGTGGTCGTCCCACGCCCCGTAGGGTGTGACCAGCCCATAGCTATCGCTGACCGCCGGCGGCGGGGGCGAGTTGGGATCCTCGAACTTGCTGTCGAACCACCAGATGGAGTCGGCCGCCGCCACCGGGCCGCAGTAGGTCCATCGCCAGGGTGCGCCGCCGCCCCACAGGTCCTGCTTCTGGTCGAAGTCGGGCATGCCGCTGAGGGCGTAGTCGTGCCACTTTTCCTTCCAGTACATGGTCTCGCTGAAGACGGCATGAAAGTCTACGGTCACGGAGATGTCCTGGCCAGGAGGCAGGAGGCCCGGCCCGCCCACCGTGGGGCTGAGCACGTCCGCCCAGTAGACCGTGCCCAACCGGTCATCTACGCTGGTCGGGGTCACGCTCCAGGAGGTGAACTCCAGGCAGGCAGGGCAGAAGTAATCGTAGAGCGGCACCTGAGTGACGGTGGTGGTGCCGCAGTTGGTGATCCAGATGGTGTAGGTGATGGTGTCGGAGACGACGGCCAGGGCATCCAATGGGTCGGCCAGCTCCTTGTTCACCTCCAGGCAGGGCTGCTCGAGCTCGACCACCGCATCGTCGGTATCGCTGGGCTTATCTCCGGGCAGCTCCTCGCCTCCGGCATCGGTGGGGTTGCCCACCACCGTGGCCACGTTGGTGCGGTTGGCACTCACCAGGCCACTCCATTGGCATTGGCCCGATGCCCCCGGCGCCAGCAGGCCGGGATAGGTGCAGACCTGGAAATCGTCGCCTGGAAGAGCCGGCGTGCCGTTATCGTCGGTGATGACCACACTGGCCAGGTAGGTGTCGCCCGTGTTGGTGAACGTGTAGGTGAAGGTCACCACCTCGCCCGGCGAGGGGATGTGCTTCACCTCCCCGTCAGGCGCATCGCCGGCCACTTTCACCAACTCAATGGCAGCCCGGGCGAAGCCGAAGTCAGCATGGGGCTCGTCGTAGATCACGTCGGGCAGGTACTTGAACATGACGATGGTGGGCAGGGAGGCAGGATAGTAGCCCTTGGTGTCTTTGCTGGTGAGCACGTAGCCTTCCAGCGGGCCGCCGGGGGCGAAGTTGCTGTCCATGATCTCGACCCAGTAGCCCTTCAGGCCGTCCACGGTGAACTGGTATTCGCCGCCCACCACCGGATCAAGCCCCAACTCCTGGGTCAGCGTGATGCCTATGACGGTGTCCACAGCCGGGTTGAATGCGAAATCGCCATTGTCCAGCCAGAGCCTGACCTGCACGTTGTCAATGCCCACATCGTCAACGTCGAACTCGTCGCCGTCGAGATTGGGGTCGTGCCAGACGAGGTTGCCGATGGTGGCCCGACCCATCGGGGCCAGGGCAAAGTCGGCACGCTCTGCCGGGGCCGCCACCGACGCGCCGGCCAGGGCCCATATCAGCATGGTGACACAGATGCCCGCCGCGCCGATAACGACCAGCAGACGCATGGCGCGGGAGGTGAAATGCTCTCTCATCTTCCTGCCTCCTTGATCTGGATCCTGAACGAGGGCTTTCTGTGAGTATGAACGTCCGGCAGAACAGAGTTCACTTTTTCCCCGCTTTCGTGAGGTAAACAACGGGACAGATGCCGGCCGCCGCCAGGATAGGGAGCGAACAGCTCCACAGGGGTCGGAAACCGAATCCACCTATGTCTATAGACGGCACAACCTGACAAAGGTAACGCACAGGTGAGGCGGATCAGGCAACAGGAATTCTTGCGCACCTGATGCCTTGCAGCATTAACTTGCCTTTATTATCGCATGAGTGCTTCATTTTGTCAAACTCTGCACAGCGGTTCTGAAGCTTTGATATAAGGGGTGACCGACTGACCGTATTGAGCGTCAAAGGTACACCCGGGGCTTCGCTGCACACGCCCTTTGCCGGGTGGCGCAGTTGTTGGAACGGATGAAGCTGTGGTACAATAGCCACAGTCCGCCACCTTGTTGCTGGACGTGGCCGTCCGGCAAGAAAAAGCCGGGTGACAGCCGCTTTTGATTAAGTGACTGTCACCCTAACGAGGAGAGAACCATGAGCAGACCGTTAGCGGCGTTTTTCGGGCACCACCGGTGCGGAACGACCTACATCAACGACATCTTGCGTCAGGCGTGCCGCGAGCTGAACCTGCGCCACGTCACCGTCCCCAATCCTCGCGTCTTCAATCACGATCTGCGCACCTTCGTGCAGGACAAAGGGGTGGGCTTCCTGGCCTATGTCAATGCCGATTACGAATATGTGAAGCAACTCGACCAGTTCAGGGGCTTTCACGTCGTACGCGACCCGCGAGATGTGTGCGTGTCGGCCTATTACTCTCATCTGCACAGCCACCCGGTGACGGAGACCTTTCCTGAGCTGGCCGAACACAGGCGAAAGCTGCAAAGCCTGTCCAAGG
This sequence comes from Anaerolineae bacterium, assembly GCA_029907105.1. GTDB lineage: Bacteria > Chloroflexota > Anaerolineae > UBA3071 > UBA3071 > JARYMM01. The sequence continues at coordinate 3,794 of JARYMM010000096.1, forward strand.
CCGAGGGCCTGCTGCTGGAGATGGAGTTCAGGGCCGACGAGTTTCAGCTCATGCGGCAGTGGGACTACTCCCTGCCCCATGTGCTGGAGCTGAGGTTCGAGGACTTGGTCCAGAACCCTTACCGCCATTTTCTGGAGGTCTTTCGCTTCCTGGGCCTTCTGGACGAGGAGCGCCTTGGCGCTGGTAAGAGGATACTCGGCCTCATGCTCCAGGGTTTGCGCGCTGTGGAAGGCAGGAGCCGCGGGCGGCTCTCCTTTCCTCTGGCCCCTGGGCGGCTGCCGGCGGAGCGGCTGCTGGGCATTGTCTGGGAGAACGATTTCACGCGCAAGGCGGAAGGTCGCCAGCCGGGACAGGAGGACCGGCAGAGCCATTACCGCAAGGGCGTGGCGGGCGACTGGCGGAATCACTTCCAGGCCGAACACATCGCCTACTTCAAGAGCCACTACAACGACGTGCTCCTCAAGCTGGGGTACGAACAGGACGCCGACTGGGATTGAACGTGGCCCGTTGGGCCATGACGACTGCTTCGAAAAGGATGATCCTATGAAAGCTGCGATTCTGGCGGTGGGCGACGAACTGATCTGCGGCTACCGCCCGGACACCAACTCTCAGGCTATCTCACGCCGCCTGGCCACCGTGCCGGTGGAGGTTGTCCTCCATCTCAGCGTAGGCGATGACCTGCAAGCCATCCAGCGGGGGCTGCGCACGGCGCTGGCGGTGGCCGACGTCCTCATCATCACCGGCGGCCTGGGGCCCACGGAGGACGATCTGACCCGCCAGGCGGTGGCCGCCTGTTTCGGCCTGGAATTGGCGGAGAACGCCGAGGCCCTGGCCCGCATCCGGGAGCGCTTCGCCCGCCGCGGGCGCCCGATGCCGGAGAGCAACCGCATCCAGGCCCAGGTGCCTGTCGGCAGCCAGATCATCCTCAACGACCGCGGCACGGCCGCCGGCTTTTACCTGCCGACCAACGGCCAGCATATCTTCGTCACCCCCGGCATCCCCTACGAGATGGAAGGAATGCTGGAAGGCTTCATCCTGCCCCGCCTGCGGGCGCTGGCCGGCGACGATCGTCACGTGCGGCGGGCGGCTCTGAAGGTCTATGGCCTGCCGGAGTCGGAGATCAACGAGCGCCTGCGCTCCCTGCTGGCGCGGGGGCGCAATCCGCTGCTGGGGCTTCTGCCACACCGGGGCACCATCACCATCGAGGTGGTCGCTGCCGGCGCCACCCCGCAGGAGGCGGACGAATTGTTGGCAGCAGACCTGGCCGCGCTGCGGGCCGAATTGGGCCTGTACGTCATCAGCGAGGATGAGCGCGAGCTGCCGCAGGTGGTGGCCGATTTGCTGGTCGAAAAGCGGCTGACCATCGCCGTGGCCGAGCTGGGCACCGGCGGGCTGCTGGCTGCCCGGCTCAGCGAGCCTGAGGGGTTCGAGCGCTACCTGCGCCGCAGCCTGATTTTCAGTTTGGAGCGGGAGGCCTCGGGGCCGGAGGAGCGGGGCCGCCTGTCCGACGAGGAGGAGGCCCTGATCATGACCGGTGCCATCCGACAGGTCAGCAAGGCAGACGTCGGCGTGGGGGTAGGTCCGATCCTCATTCCCGAAGACAGCATCCCAGAGCGGCCCTACGGGGCGGTGCACGTGGCGGTGAACCTGTGGGGGCGGGAGACCTGGCGGCAGGTCCGTTTCAACGGCGACCGCCTGCACGTGCGAGAGTGGGCCGCCGACGCTGCCCTGGCCTTGCTGCGGCTGTGGGTGTTGGAGCAGACGACTGCCGGAGCCGCCGGACTCTGCGATCGGCTATGGGGTGGCCGTGGCTGATTCGTTACCTCGCCGTCGGCTGGCCGCGCAGGTGATGGTGGCCACATTGGTCCGATGGGTCATAAACGTTGGCCACCGCATGGCCTATCCCTTCCTGCCGGCTATCGCCCGCGGGCTGGGGGTCTCCCTGGCCTCGGCGGGCCTGCTGATGACGGCTCGTTCCGCCGTCGGCCTGGCCAGCCCGCTGTTTGGGCCGCTCTCGGATCGCTTTGGGCGACGGCGGATGATGGCCGCGGGGCTGCTTCTGCTTTCCGGGGGCAGCATCCTCATCGCTCTCATCCCCCGCTACCCGGCGGCGGTCGTTGGCTTCCTGCTCCTGGGCCTGGCCAAAATCGTCTTCGACCCCAGCCTGCAAGCCTACCTGGGCGACCGGGTGCCCTACCATCGGCGCGGCCTGGTCATCGCCGTCACCGAGCTTTCCTGGGCCGGGGCCATCCTCCTCGGGGCGCCGGCCATCGGCTGGCTCATCGAGCGGGCAGGTTGGCGCATGCCCTTCGGTGTGCTGGCGGCTCTGGCCGTCGCCGGACTGGCCATCTTCCTGTGGGCGCTGCCCAACGACGATCGGGGGGCGGGCGGGGCCTTTGCTCGCTCTTTCAGCGCGGCCTTCCGGCTGGTGCTGGGCCAGCGGGCGGCTGTGGGCGCTCTGGCCGTGACCTTCCTGCTGATGATGGCCAACGAGGTGCTGTTCATCGTCTATGGGACGTGGATGGAGACAAGCTTCGGCCTGTCCGTGAGCCGGCTGGGCCTGGCGACGACGGTCATCGGCATGGCGGAACTGCTGGGCGAGATCGGCGTGGGCGGGCTGGCCGACCGGCTGGGCAAGCGGCGTTCGGTGGCGGCGGGGCTGGCGCTGACGTCGGCGGCCTACGCCGCGCTGCCGCTCGTTTCCACCGGCCTTCGCCTCGCGCTCGGTGGCCTCTTCCTGATCTTCCTCGGCTTCGAGTTCACCATCGTGGCGGTCATCCCCCTGGCCACGGAGCTGGTGCCG
>JARYMM010000097.1 GCA_029907105.1 Anaerolineae bacterium
CTGTGGCGCGAAGCCAACCCCGACCCGCACGCGCCGCCCGCCGGGTGGCACGGCGAGGTCGAGCACATCCAGAGCGGGCAGCACTGGGCATTCGGCACCCTGGACGACCTGCTGGGCTTCCTGCGTCGACAGACGGAGAACCCGCAGGCGCCAGAACGATCACAATAGCAAAACAGGAGTCCACAGGCGGAGGTCAGATGAGATGTCACGCAATCCTGCTCGCCATTCCAGAACCCTGGAGAAGGTAAGACCTCTCCTTCTCCTTGCTGGCCTGGCGACGGCTCTGCTCCTGCTCGGCTGCGATCAGCGCACCGGTGCCATGGCCGCCGGACACACCTACTACGTGGCTCCGAACGGCAACGATGCCAACCCCGGCACAGCAGCCTTGCCCTGGCGCACCATCCAGCACGCGGCGAATACCCTGACGGCCGGCGATACGGTCTACATTCGGGCGGGGACCTACAACGAGCGTGTCATCCCCCAGAACTCGGGCGCAGCCGGCCAGCCAATCACCTATGCGGCCTACCCCGGCGAGACGGCCACCATAGACGGAAGCGGCATCACCCTGCCGGATGATCTGGCCGGCCTGTTCGAGATCGCCGGCCGGAGCTACATCCGCCTCAGCGGGCTGCGCCTGATCAACGCCGGCCCTTTTCCCAACAATGCCGCCGTTCTGGTCAGCGATTCCGCTCACATCGCCGTCGAAAATTGCAGCACCTTTCATACCGCCTCATCGGGGATCGGCGTGTGGGGCAGCCAGCAGATCGTGATTGCCGGCAACACGGTCGAGCAGGCCGGAATCGGCGGAGGCCAGGAATGTATCACTGTGGCCGGCACCAGCAACTTTGAGGTGCGGGGCAACACGGTGCTGGACTGCCAGAAAGAGGGCATTGATGCCAAGGACGGCTCGTCCAACGGCCTGATTGCCCGCAATGTGGTCGCCCGCCCGCGCGCCGTGGGCATCTACGTGGATGCCTGGGACAAGCCCACCCACGACATCACCGTCTCCCAAAACATCGTGTTCGATTCGGTGGAGAGCGCCGGTTTCGCCATCGCCTCGGAAATGGGCGGGCTGCTCACGAACATCCGCCTGGAAAACAACCTGGCCTACCGCAACTATACCTACGGCATCGAAATCTCGCGCTGCTGCAGCGAGAGCCGGCCGATGGACGGCATCGTCATCGTCAACAACACGCTCTACGACAACGGCGTGGGCTGGGGCGGGGGCATCATCGCCGACAATGCCCAGGCGCAGCACGTGGTCATCCGCAACAACATCGTCGGCCAGAACCTGACCTTTCAGATCGCCGTCGCTGCGGACGTTCCACCGGCCAGCGTGACCGTGGATCACAACCTGATTGACGGCTACCGGGGCTATGAGGATGAGGTGTACGGCGAGGATTACGTGGAAGGCGACCCGCGCTTCGTGGACGCCGCGGCCGCCGACTTTCACCTCCGTCCCGAATCCCCGGCGATCGACCGCGGTTCGGCCACCGCTGCCCCCAACGTGGACATGGACGGCGACCTTCGCCCCGCCGGCGCCGGCTATGACATCGGCGCGGACGAGTGGCAGGCTAGCTCTGTCAGGGTCTACCTCCCGCTTGCCGTCAAACGCCTGGCCATGGTCCTGTCCCGCCCTGGCCCCACGGCCGGACGGCCGTTGATGGGTGAGGTGGGGGAGGAAAAGGCGATGCAAACATGCCGGTTCCCTTGTGATCTGAACCCCGGCAGTTTTTTCCCGTGGAGGAGTCAAGAGCGATGAAAAGCCAAACGCATCCATCCATAGTTCAAACCGCAAACAGTCTGCTTCAAGAAAGGAGGAAGAAAGCGATGAAAACCCCAGCCATTCTCACCGTTCTGGTCATTTTGGCCCTGTCCCTGGCGCTGTCCGTGTCGCTCGTCACGGCCCAGGGGCCGGGCCCTCAGGGAGATGCAGGTGTCCAGGCTGTCCTGGGTACCGCCTTCACCTATCAGGGCCAACTGCGGAGCGGGGGCAACCCCGTGAGCGGCAACTGTGACTTGCAGTTCAGCCTGTGGGACGCTGCCAGCAGCGGAACGCAGAGTGGCACAACCCAGACCCGGACGAACGTCGCGATGAGCAACGGCTACTTTACCATCCCCGACCTGGACTTTGGCAGCAGCGCTTTCACCGGCAACGCCCGCTGGCTGGCCATCGCCGTGCGCTGCCCGGCGGGGAGCGGTTCCTACATCCCCCTCTCCCCTCGCCAGGCGCTGACGGCTGCCCCGTATGCCCTCAGCTTGCGGCCGGGGGCCTATATCCAAGGCCCTGTGGGGTTCGGCCCAGTTGTGATGGCAGACAATACCTCCACCGGCTTATTCGGCTGGGGCCTGGGGGGCGTGAGCGCCGGCGGCATCGGCGTGTACGGCAAGACCACCGCCAGCAGCAGCCCCACCAGCGGTGTGTGGGGCGAGAGCGCCAGTTCCGAGGGCCGCGGGGTGAGCGGTTATGCCACCGCCACCAGCGGCACGACCTACGGCGTGTACGGCGAGAGCGCCAGCAGCGGTGGCGTCGGTGTGTATGCAACTGGCCCCTGGCGCGGCGTGGTCGGCTATGCCACCGCCACCAGCGGCGCCAACATTGGTGTGTATGGTGAGAGTGCCAGCACCTCCGGCACTGGCGTGTCCGGCGTCAATACCAGTAGCGGCACTGGCGTGACTGGCTCCAGCAGCACCGGCGACGGTGTGCGCGGTCAGAGCTCAGGAGCCAACAAGAGCGGTGTGTATGGCGTCAATACCGGTAGTGGCTTCGGCGTGTATGGTGCCAGCAGCAACGGATATGCTGGGGGCTTCAAAGGAAATGTGGCGGTATTCAGTCGCGCCACGAACGCCGTCATCCTGGAGCTTGGCGAGGGGCTTGATTATGCCGAGGGCTTTGATGTCTCGAACCAGGACGAAATTCCCCCTGGCACCGTGCTGGTGATAGATCCTGACCAGCCAGGGAAACTGACTGTGAGCAATACGCCCTATGATCGCAAGGTTGCCGGGATCATAACCGGGGCCAAGGGCCTGGGCTCTGGCGTGCGCCTGGGAGTCGATCAGTACGACTACGACGTGGCGCTGGCCGGTCGGGTGTATTGCAACGTGGATGCGACCTATGGCGAAGTATCCCCTGGCGACTTGCTGACTACGTCACCCACCCCTGGCTATGCCATGCTGGTCAAGGATTACAGTAAGGCGCAGGGCGCCATTTTGGGCAAGGCGATGGAGGGGCTGGCCGCCGGCCAGAAGGGGCAGATCCTCGTCCTGGTAACCTTGCAGTAGGATGGCTGCCGGCGAAATGCCAGAGAGTCCCTTTCTGGCAAACGGTCGGCTGCCGGCTTTCACCATGCGGAATAAAATAGGGGGTTCCATATGTCCAACAAATCCATCGTATGGGCATTTCGGTCGCTGTTCTGCCTTGTCGTGGCGCTCACACTCACCCTCTTCAACGCCCCCATGCGTTACACAGCGATGGCCGCGTCTCCAGACAATGACCATATCGCCACGCGCCAAGAGGCCAGAACCGTGGCCGAAAACTGGCTTCGTTTGATCGTAGAACGGGATGGCCAGTGGAGCGGAGAAAAGCACCCCGCGATAGACAATTTCACCGAATTCAAACGGGGAGATCTGCTCCTGGGTTACTATGCGTCGGTGAAACCGCAAGGATATATCATCATCGCCGCTCTGAAGGATTTCGCTCCCATCCAGGCCTATTCCACAGACAGCAACCTGGATCCCAACCGGGAAGATGAAAAAGGCATGGGCGCCTTGCTGAAAGACGTATTGGAGAGGAGAATCTCGCTGCTGATCGAGAGATTCGGCGGATTAGATCAGCTCAAAGTAGAAGAGATAGGCGGATATGCGCCGCAGGCCAACCGCCGGGCATGGTCTTACCTACTGGAAGGTGGCAGCACATTGCGATCCAACCTCCTCTCGATGAACGCACAAGTTGGTCGCGTTGGCCCGCTTCTGAGAACCAGTTGGCATCAGCGGCCACCGTACAATAACGAGTGTCCCAACATGGGCTGCACGTGGGACAGCTATGGGAACTTCAACCAAAACGCCGTGGTAGGTTGTGTGCCGCTGGCTATGGCGCAGATCATGCGGTACTACGCCTGGCCGCCGTACTTTGACGAGTATTACGATTGGCCCAATATGCTCAATCGCTACAAGTATGAGAATAACTGGTTTGTTGATCAGAATGGCCATCCGGTGACGCAGGCTCAAATTGACGCGGTGGCTGACCTTTGCGCCGACGCAGGGAGTGTGATCCATATTGATTACGGTTGTAGCGGTACGGGCGCCTTCATGTGTAACTGGGCTTACGACGATGCGCGGGACGCCTTTGAAGATCATTTCTTTTACTCCAACCCGGGTAACGATGAACCGCAGTGTGAAGAACGCGACAGCTATGACTTCAATACGTGGTGGAACATGATCCGGGAGGAAATTGATCACAATCGGCCCATGATGTATCGCATCGCCAATCATGACTTTGATCACCTCATCGTCGTGGACGGGTACGATAACACAGGAGGCCAATATCTTGTGCATGCCAACTATGGCTGGGATGACGGGCACACGGCCTGGTACACACTGGACCAATTTGACTGCAACGGGATCGGGGCCTGCGACTGGGGTAGCTATGAGATGACTCGTTTCATCTATCCGCGCACTGGGCTTTGCGGGGTCGCTTGGGTAAACTTGGGGCCGAGGAACAGCGCCACCGATCTTCACCATTACGTTTACTGCGATGTGACCCTCCTGAATGTGACGATTCAAGGCGGCGCATGGGTGCAATTCTTACCGGGCACCAGCATCATGGGTGGTTCCGCATCTATAGAGGGGAGGTCGCCGGCTGAGACGCGTCTATTTTCAGATGGCCTACCCACGCGCGGGCTAAAGGTCGCGGGCGGCGGCAAAATCAAGTTATATCCGAGTGGAAGCATCAGAGTTCATTGATGCTAAGCGATAAACAGGCCGCGCACCCGATGGATGCGCGGCCTGACAGGAGGTTCGATTGATGAAACATAAATGCACTTCTCGCTGGACCATCCTTGTGGTGACCAGCGCGTTGCTGATGATTGGCTCGACCGCCCTGGCCCAATCGGGCGGCAGCTATGACCTCTCGTGGAGCAGCATAGACGGCGGGGGCTACACCTTCAGCGCAGGCGGTGGCTACAGCCTGGGCGGCACAGTTGGCCAGGCGGATGCAGGGACACTCTCCGGCGGGGGCTACACCCTTTCCGGCGGCTTCTGGGGTGGCGGGGCGGCCCAGTACGGCATTTACTTGCCGTTAGTACTGCGAAGCGCGCCCTGACATGGTGTGAAGCCGACGCCCACCCTTGCGCTTTTTTGCAGCGTGTCGTGCCTGCGGTGGTGTCGATAGTTCCGGTATCTCTTGGCAGCGGGGCAGATGGGCACGGCTCACACCAACGATAGGCACTTCCATTCGCAAACCGTAACAAAGAACGGTGACACCGAAGTGACGGCGGATATCGAGTATACCGTGCCCGGATCGGCGCTGGGCCGCATCGCCGACCGGCTGATCATCGAGCGCATGCAGGAACGAGCAATACAGCAGACCCTGGAGAACCTCAAGTTGTTGTGTGAGGCAGGTGCAGAATAGCGTGGACGGAGGGGGAGTCGGGTTGCAGGCCGGCTCTCCCTGCTATGAAAATAGCCCCCATCTGCGTCATTGCGAGGCGCGCTCCCATTCGCTACGCTCAGGGCATGGTTTGCGCCGAAGCCTGTCCTGAGCCTGGTCGAAGGGCAATCTCCTGGCACCTTGGGGATTGCTTCGCCTTCGGCTCGCAATGACAGTTGAGGGAGGCGGTGCATCCTATACCCTGGGCGATCATCCGATTGCGGAAGAACTGCGGGCCTTGGGAATGGGCAAGACAGCAGTGGAGTGCCTCTATGCAACTCAGGTGCAGAGTATGCTTCATCCAGCAGGCGAGCGCCTGTCGTTGTAAGGTTGCGACTGCGTTGGGAACAGAAGGTTGGAAAATGGAGCGCCCATGTCTATCCCTATCGAGTACACATCGTTCCTCATCCGGCTGTGGCGCGAAGCCAACCCCGACCCGCACGCGCCGCCCGCCGGGTGGCACGGCGAGGTCGAGCACATCCAGAGCGGTCGCTGCTGGGCATTCAACACCCTGGATGAGGTATTGGGCTTCCTGCGCCGGCAGGCGGAGGGCCCGGAGGCACCGAACTGGCTGCCGCGTTGACGGCAATTGCAGAGGAGGAGAAAACCATGAACGCAGGATGCTTGACCGGGCAAAAGGCCCTGGCCGCTATGTTGTTGCTGGCCGCCATCCTGGCCTTGGGAGCAACTTCGTCCCCGGGCAGCGCTGCCGATCGCAGCCTGACAGAGCCACAGGAG
>JARYMM010000098.1 GCA_029907105.1 Anaerolineae bacterium
ACACCAAGTGCCCGGAGCGTCCTCCTGTCATGCCTTCGACGGGCTCAGGCCAGGGCTGAGCGGGTTCCCGACGCCAATCCCCATTGCCCGGCCAGCACCAGCGAAGCATCTCCTATATGAACAGAAACCAGGCTCCTTTACCGACCATCTCCACAACCGAACACAAACTGCCCCGGCGCACCCGCCATCGCCTGCTGGTGATCACCCTGCTCCTGGGCGACAGCGCCGCCCTGGCCGCCGCCTTCGCCCTGGCCTACATCCTGCGCTTCCAGACCCTGGCCTACTCTGCCGGGTATTCCCCGATCTACTACGCCACCCTCGTCGCCGTGGCCATCCCCGCCTGGCTGCTCCTCTTCGCCGCTTTCCGCCTCTACGACAGGCAACTCCTGCTGGGCGGCACCCAGGAATACGCCAACGCCGTCAGCGCCTGCGCTGCCGGCACCATGCTCGTCATCATCATCGGCTTCTTCCGCCGCGACCAGTTCTCCGTCTCCCGCGGCTGGCTGATCATCGCCTGGCTGCTCTCCACCCTCTTCGTGGGCAGCGCCCGTTTCCTCCTGCGCCGCGTCATCTACGCCCTGCGCCGGCGCGGTTACTTCCTGGCTCCCACCCTCATCGTCGGGGTCAACGAGGAGGGCCTGGCCCTGGCCGAGCAGTTGCAGGGCTGGGCCACCTCCGGCCTGCGCCTGCTGGGCTTCGTGGACGACAACAAAGTGCCGGGCACCCACCTGCTGAACGGCCTGCGCGTGCTGGGGGGCATCGCTGACCTGGAGGAACTGGTGCCGCGCTACGCCATCGGCGAACTGGTCATTGCCACCACCGCCCTCTCCCGCCAGCAACTGCTCGACATCTTCCAGACCTTCGGCGCCTCGCCCCAGGTCAACCTGCGCCTCTCCTCTGGCCTCTTCGAGGTCATCACCACCGGCGTGCAGGTCAAGGAGATGGGCTATGTCCCCCTGATGAGCCTCAACCGCGCGCGCCTGACGGGGATTGACGTGCTCCTGAAGGCCATTCTCGATTACGCCATCGCCCTGCCCGGCCTGTTGCTCATCTCCCCGCTCCTCCTGCTCATCGCCCTGGCCGTCAGGTTCGATTCCCCCGGCCCCATCCTCTATCGCCGGCGGGTGATGGGCCTGGGCGGCCGGCAGTTCGACGCCCTCAAGTTCCGCACCATGTTCGTCAACAGCGACGAGATCCTGGCCGCCCATCCGGAACTGAAGGCGCAGTTGGAAAACAACCACAAGCTGAAAGACGACCCCCGCGTGACCCGCGTGGGCCGCTTCCTGCGCCGCTGGAGCCTGGACGAGCTGCCCCAGCTCCTCAACGTGCTCAAACGGGACATGAGCCTGGTGGGGCCGCGCATGATCTCGCCGCCGGAGATGGCCGAGTACGGCAAGTGGGGCATGAACCTGCTCACCGTGCGGCCGGGCATCACCGGCCTCTGGCAGGTCTCGGGCCGTTCCGACGTCAGCTATGAGGAGCGGGTGCGCCTGGATATGCGCTACATCCGCAACTATACCATCTGGCTGGACATTCAATTGCTCTTCCAGACCATCCCGGCCGTGTTGCGCGGTGTGGGGGCTTATTAGAGAAACCCGTTTTCTCGAAGAAAACGGGTTTCTGAGGAACGGCTAAAGATGAAGATATTAGTTACCGGCGGGGCAGGATTCATCGGCTCTCACGTGGTGGAGGCATATCTCGCCGCCGGCCACGATGTGGCCGTGGTGGATGACCTTTCCACGGGCCGGCGGGAGTACGTGCCTCCCCAGGCCCGTTTCTACCACATGGACATCCGCGATCCCCGCCTGGACGAGGTGTTCGCTCGCGAGCGGCCGGAGGTGGTGAGCCACCAGGCGGCCCGGGCCAACGTTCGGGAATCGCTGGAAAAGCCACTCCTCTACGCCGAGGTCAACGTGCTGGGGTCGTTGAACGTGCTGGAGTGCTGTCGGCGCCACGGGGTGCGCAAGGTCATCTACGCCTCCACCGGCGGCGCCGTGTACGGCGAGCCGCAAACCCTCCCCGTCGCCGAGGATCACCCCATCAACCCGCTCGACCCCTACGGGGCCAGCAAACACCACGTGGAGCACTACCTGCACCTCTATCAGGCCAACTTCGGCATCGCCACCACCGTCCTGCGCTATCCCAATGTCTACGGCCCGCGGCAGGACCCCTACGGCGAGGCGGGGGTGGTGGCCATCTTCAGCGGCCAGATGCTGAGAGGCGACCGGCCGGTGATCAACGGCAGCGGCGAGCAGGAGCGGGACTTCGTCTACGTCTCCGACGTGGCCCGGGCCAACGTGTTGGCCCTGGGGCGGGGCAATGGCGGGATATACAACATCGGCAGTGGCGTGGGCACGTCGGTGAACCGCATTTTCGAGTTGCTGGCCGGCTTGACCGGCTACGCCGGGCCGGCTGTGCATGGGCCGCCCAAACAGGGCGAAGTGTTCAGGGTCTACCTGGATGCCCGGCGCGCCCGCGAGGAACTGGGCTGGGCGCCGGAGGTGGGGTTGGAAGAAGGCCTGGCGCGCACGGTGGCGTACAGCCGAGAAACCCGTTTTCTCGAAGAAAACGGGTTTCTGGGACGAAAACGGGTTTCTGGGACGAACAATGAAAGCGCTGATCCTGGCTGCGGGTGAGGGCACACGCCTGCGTCCCCTGACCCTCGACCGCCCCAAGCCCATGCTGCCCATCGCCGGCAAACCCCTGCTGGAACACACCATTGCCTGGCTGCGGCAGCACGGCATCACGCAGGTGGCCATCAATCTTCATCACCGGCCGGAGGCCATCACCGACCACTTCGGCGATGGGCGCCGGTGGGGTGTGCACATCATCTACTCCTACGAGGAACAGCTCCTGGGCACGGCCGGGGCGGCGCGCAGGTTGCAGCCGTTCTTCGACGATACCTTCGTGGTCGTCTACGGCGACGTGCTCACCGACATGAACCTCACGGCCATGCTCGATTTCCACCGCCGGCTGAAGCGCCGCCTTCCCCTCCTGGCGACCATCGCCCTCTATCGGGTGCCCAACCCCTCCGAGTGCGGCCTGGTGGGGCTGGATGGCAGCCGGCGCATCACCTGTTTCGTGGAGAAGCCGCCGCCGCAGGCGGTATTCACCGATCTGGCCAATGCCGGCGTATACGTCCTCGAAGCGGCTGTGCTGGAGCATATCCCGCCCGACAGGTACCACGACTTCGGCCATGACCTGTTTCCGGCCCTTCTGGAAAGAGGCGCCCCGCTCTACGGTTATCCCCTCGGCCCGGATGAGTTTCTCATAGACATCGGCAGCCCGGAGAAGTACCATCAGGCCCAAAGAGAGTGGACTAACCGGCTACGGACCACCTGACCAATACTACACTGTACCTGTCATGCTGAGCGGGTTTCAGGCATCAAACCTCATTACCTGGCCGACTCCAGCGAAGCATCTCCTGCCTGCATGGTGGCGCGAGAAGCGGAAAGAACCTATGCCAGCCTGTACTAAGGGCCACCCGACCAGGGACTAACCGACTGAGGATCATCACCATGATCATCGTGCAAACGCCGCTGCGTATCAGCTTCCTGGGAGGAGGAACCGACTTCCGCGAGTTCTTCCGGCAAGAGGAAGGCTGGGTCGTCAGCTCTGCCATTGACAAATACATCTTCGTCATCATCAAGGAGCGCTTTGACGACCGCATCCGCGTGGGCTACACCAGGACCGAGCTCGTGGATCGCATTGACGACGTCCAGCACGAGCTGGTGCGCGAATGTCTGCACAAGACGGGGATCACCAGACGGGTGGAAATCGCCACCATGGGCGACATCCCCTCCGCTGGCTCCGGGCTGGGCTCCTCCAGCACGGTGACCGTCGGCCTGCTCAACGCCATGTACACCTACCTGGGTACGCCCAGGGAGGCGGAGACCCTGGCGCGGGAAGCCTGTCAGATCGAGATTGACGTGCTCGGCAAGCCCATCGGGGTGCAGGATCAATACATCGCCGCCTACGGCGGCCAGCGCTTTATCCGCTTCTGCACCGACGGCCGTGTGGAGGTGGAGCCCATCGGCCTGGACGGGGGCCAGCTCCGCCGTCTCAACCAGAACCTGATGCTCTTCTTCACCAACGTCACGCGCCAGGCGGAGAGCGTGCTCAGCGAGCAGGTGCAGAACATCAACAACCGGCGGGAGGTGCTGCGGGAGATGAAGCGGCTGGCTCTGGAGGCACGAGCCTGCCTCCAGGCGGGGGCCTTCGACGACTTCGGCCTGCTCCTGCACCAGGGCTGGGAGCTCAAAAAGCAACTGGCCAGCCGCATCAGCAACGGCACAATTGACGCACTGTACGAGACGGCGCGCAAGGCCGGCGCCCTGGGCGGCAAGATCACCGGCGCCGGCGGCGGGGGGTTTCTGCTGCTCTACTGCCCCTGGGAGAAACAGGAGCGGGTGCGCACAGCCTTGCGCGGCCTGCCCGAGTTGTCTTTTCACCTGGAACGGGACGGCTCCAAGGTCATTTTCAACTATCGCCGGTAGTACTACAACGATGGTTTTGTCATTCTGAGGAGCGCAGCGACGAAGAATCTCGTTCTGGAGTGGCAAAGTGTCGGCTCCGAGGGGATTCTTCGCTCCCCTTCGCCTTCGCTCAGGGCAGGCCCTGCGGTCGCTCAGAATGACAGTAAGCAGCGAACCATCGTTGTAGAAGTAGGTGCTCCTATGGACGACGTCAGGCTTTATGTGGAGGAATTGAAGGCCACCCTCGACCGGCTGCCCTGGGAGGCCATCCGCAGCGTCATCCACATCCTGCACGAGGCCCGCTTGAAGGGCAGCCAGGTCTTCATCCTGGGCAACGGCGGCAGCGCGGCCACGGCCTCCCACTTCGCCTGCGATCTGGGCAAGGGGACGGTCTTGCCTGGCCGGCCGCGCTTTCGGGCCATCGCCCTCACCGACAACATGCCCACCTTCTCGGCTTACGCCAATGACGTCGGTTACGAACGGGTTTTCGCCGAGCAGTTGGCCAACCTGGTGCGGGCCGGCGATGTGGTCATCGGCATTTCCGGCAGCGGCAATTCGGCCAACGTGCTGGAGGCCATCGCGCTGGCGCGGACGATGCAGGCCGTCACCATCGGCTTCGCCGGCTTCGACGGCGGCAGGCTCAAAAACGAGGTGGACCTCTGCATTCACGTGCCCAGCAACTGCATGGAGCAGGTGGAAGACATCCACCTGATGCTGGAGCATCTTATCTGTACCTGCCTGCGCAAAGCTGCCGCCGAGGAACCGGCCTGGCCGGCGGAGCTCGCGCCTGAGGCTTTGCCGCTACGCCCGGCCCGGGAGGTGGTCAATGGGTAAGGCGGCGGTGTTCCTGGACCGTGACGGGGTGATCAACGAGAACCGGCCAGATTACGTCAAAACATGGGGCGAGTTCGTCTTTTTGCCTGGGGTCATGGAATCCCTGCGTCGGCTGGCGCAAAGCGACCTGCTTATCGTGGTCATCACCAACCAGTCGGCCATTGGCCGGGGATTGGTGTCCCTGGAAGAGGCGAAGGCGATCAACCATTGCATGGTGGAGGAGATCGAATGGGCCGGCGGGCGGGTGGATGGGGTGTTCATGTGTCCCCACCGGCCAGACGAGGGGTGCGACTGCCGCAAGCCCCGGCCGGGGCTGCTACGGCAGGCGGCGGAGAAGCTGGATGTGGACCTCAAGCGCTCCTTTCTCGTCGGCGACGCCCTGAGCGACGTGGAAGCCGCCCGCGCCGCGGGCTGCCAGCCCATCCTGGTGCTCACCGGGAGAGGCCGGGAGCAGCTCACGCAACAGACGCAGGGCTGCCCTGTCGTCCCCGACCTGGCCGCGGCGGTGGAGCATATCCTGCGGTGTCAGGTGCAGGCAGCCGCTCCTGGCCCACTCTCGCCAGGGGCGTGTCCTGGGCAGCAGCCCGGCGCACATACAGGCCGGGCCGCCAGTGAAGCATCCCGGCCCGCTATGAGGGCAGGAGATGCTTCGCTGGCAGACACACGGCGATGACGGTTGGCTGCTGGAGGTGGTTGTGTGCGTGGGCAGAGTCGGCTCTCAGACCCGCTCAGCCCTGGCCTGAACCTGTCGAAGGCATGACAGGCGGAGACTCTTCGCTTCGCTCAGAGTGACAGGCGACCACACGTTGTCATGCTGAGCGCAGCGAAGCATCTCGCGAAGCATGTGTCGGGAGACTCTTCGCTCCGCTCAGAGTGACAGGCGCAAACAAGCTGTCATGCTGAGCGAAGCGAAGCATCTGCGCAGCG
>JARYMM010000099.1 GCA_029907105.1 Anaerolineae bacterium
CGGCAAATGCGACGCGGCCACCCCGGAGACCTACGAGTGGCAGGGCAGCCCGGCGGGCCCCGGCGACCATGCACACCCATGACCCGGCCCTCTGGGGCCATTCCCACGACTTCTCGGCCGCCGGCCAGGCGAAGGGATAGTCGGGGGCCAGGCTGGGCCTGGGCCAGTGCGTTGTCTTGCGGCCGTAGGGGATGACCAGCTTCTGCCCCTGCACCAGGCGGTAGGGCGGCTGCAGATGGTTCAGGTGATAGCCGGTGATGTCCTCCGGCGCGACGCCATAGGTCCGGGCCAGGCTCTCCACCGTCTCGTTGCCCTTCACCGTGTGGTAGACGCCGGGCACGGGCAGGATGGTCAGCTCCTGTCCGACGGTGATGAGGTCAGGATTGCGTGCCAGGTCAGGATTGGACCAGCGCAGCGTGTCCGGGTCCAGTCCGTAGTTGTAGGCGATGCTCCAGACGCTCTCGCCGGCGGCCACGGTGTGGGTGATGATCCAGAGGCGGGGCATCTGCTCCAGCACCGGCTGCAGCGCCGCCCAGCGGCCCATGGAGAGCACGTCGTCGAAGGGTGTAGGGGTGGGGGTGGTGTCGGCCGGCTCGGCGGCGACGCGCAGGGTCAGTGCCCCGATGACGAGCAGCGCGGCGGCCATAGCAACGCAGATGAGCAGGTCCAGCAGGCGGCCAGGCATGTGCCTGGCACATTGTGACGGTGTCGTCATTTCTCCCTCTCAGCCAAAACCATCATAGCACAGATCGGGTCTGTTGGCAAAACCGCACGGCATTCAGCGATTGACGGAAGCAGGCAGATGGGCTATAATACATGAGCTATGTTCTTCGATGAAGCCAGGATTCACGTGCAGGCGGGTGATGGGGGCAACGGTGTCGTGGCCTTCCGCCGTGAGAAGTATGTCCCCCTGGGCGGACCCAGCGGCGGCAACGGCGGCAAGGGCGGCGATGTCATCCTCGTCGTCAGCCCGCATCTGAACACGCTCATCAACTTCAAGAAGCAATCGCATTTCAAGGCTGGCCGCGGCGAACACGGTCGCGGCAAGAACCAGCAGGGCAGGCAGGGCCAGGATTGCCTGATCGCCGTGCCGCCGGGCACCGTGGTCTACGATGCCGAGAGCGGCGAACTGCTGGCGGACCTGACCCAGCCTGATCAGCAGGCGGTGGTGGCCCGCGGTGGGCGGGGCGGGCGGGGCAACGCCGCCTTCGCCACGGCCACCAATCAGGCCCCGCGCCTGGCCGAAAAGGGCGAACCCGGGGAGAGCCGCTGGCTACGGTTGGAACTGAAGCTTATTGCCGATGTGGGCATCGTGGGCGTGCCCAATGCGGGCAAATCCACCCTGCTGGCCGCCGTCAGCGCTGCCCGCCCCAAGATCGCCGACTATCCCTTCACCACGCTGGTGCCCAACCTGGGGGTCACCCTGGTGGACGACCGCGATATCGTGCTGGCCGACATCCCCGGCCTGATCGAGGGCGCGCACGCCGGCGCCGGCCTGGGCCACGCCTTCCTGCGCCACATCGAACGCTGCCGCCTGCTCATTCACCTGCTCAACGGCATCAGCCCTGACCCGCTGGGCGATTACCAGGCCATCAACCAGGAGCTGGAGCTGTTCAACCCGGCGCTGGCCGACAAGCCGCAGATCGTGGCGCTGAACAAGATGGACCTGGCCGAAGTGCGCCGGCGGTGGCCGGGGGTGCGGCGGGCCCTACAGCGACAGGGCGTGGAGCCGATGGCCATCTCCGCCGTCAGCGGAGAAGGCGTGCCCGAATTGATGCGGCGAGTGGCGCAGACCCTGGAAGCCCTGCCGCCGCCCGCAGCGGCGGAGGCCGTTCCCGTCTTCCGGCTGCCGGAGGATGAGGCCGCCTTCACCATCGAGCGGGAGGGCGACGGCTGGCGCGTGCGCGGCAGGCGCATTGAGCGTGTCGTGCAGATGACCAACTGGGACTACTACGAGGCCGCCCAGCGCTTCCAGCGCATCCTGGAGGCCATGGGCATCAGCCGGGCCCTGGAGGAGGCAGGGGTGCAGGAGGGCGATGTGGTGGTCATCGGCGATACAGAACTCACCTGGGGGGAGCAGTGATGAAAATCGGCATTCTGGGCGGGACGTTCGACCCGCCGCACATCGGCCATCTGATCCTGGCGGAGGAGGCGTGGGCGCTCCTGGGGTTGGACTGCGTTTATTTCGTGCCGGCAGGCGACCCGCCGCACAAGCGGGGCCAGCCGCTTTCGCCTGCTGTCCATCGGCGGCGTATGGTGGAGCTGGCCATCGCCGACAACCCGCATTTCCTGCTCTCCACGGTGGACATTGACCGACCGGGGCCGCACTACACGATTGACATGATGCGCTTGCTACGGGATGCCCACCCGCCGGGCACGGAGCTCTATTTCCTGATGGGCCTCGATTCGCTGGCCGACCTGCCCCACTGGCACGAGGCGAAGCAGTTGGTTGCCAACTGCCAACTGGTGGCGCTGAGCCGCTACGGCTACACGGTGGACTGGGAGCAGTTGGAGGCGGCGCTGCCGGGCGTGCGGGAACGGGTCATCCAGTTGCCCATGCTGGAATTGGAGATCGCCTCCCATGTCATCCAGCAGCGGGTGCGCGAGGGCCTGCCCATTCGCTATCAGGTGCTGCCGGCGGTGGAAGCGTATATTCGAGAGCAGGGATTGTATCGGTAGGGCCGGTCAGCTGAACCGTCTTCTGGCCAACCTGCTGAGCACATTCACGGAGGACGATCTGGCTCACAGTATCATAGTCGTGCAGGAAGGACGCGTGCGGGTTCGCCCCTTGCCAGTGAGCACTGGTCAGGTTAATGCGGATGAGTACCTACGCCGAAGTCGTAGTCAATGATCCTCTCTCGCGGCTGGCCGCTGGCGAGACAGCCAGCGATATCGCCGCGCCACTGGGCATGACGTATCACTACGACGTGCCGCCGCACCTGCGCGGCGTGTTGCAACCCGGCCATCTCGTCTGGGTCCCTTTCGGCGAACGACAACTGCAGGGCATTGTCATCGGCCTGAGCCAGACGACGCCCGTGGCCGAGACGCGGCCGCTGGAACGGCTGGCGCTGGACGAACCGGTGCTCACGGACACGCAACTGGCACTGGCCCGCTGGATGAGCGGTTACTACCTGGCTCCGCTTCTCGATTGTCTGCGCCTGATGTTGCCGCCTGGCCTCCTGCGGCCTGCCGAGCCGCTGCTGGAGGCGCTCCTGGCGCCGCCTTTCCCCGCCGACCTCACGCCTGAACAGGTGGAGCTGCTCAACCGCCTGCAGGAAGGGCCGCTCCCGCTGCGCCGCCTGAAGCGCACGGCGCCCGGGTTGGCGGCACCGGCCGTGATCGAGCCGCTGTTGCAACGTGGCCTGGTGAGCCGCCGCCAGGCGGTGGTGCGGCCGCCGTTGCAGCCCAAGGTCGGCCGCCGTGTGCGGCTGCTGGCCGATGCCGGAGAGGTGGCCCGCGTCCTGCCCACGCTGGGCCACGCCTCCAAACAGGCCGACGTGCTGAGCTGGCTGGCAGCCAGCCCGGACCCGCTGCCCACTGTGGCGGCCGTCTGCCAGGCGGTGGGGTGCACGGAGGGGCCGCTGCAGGCGCTGGCCGAGCGGGGCTGGGTGGAGATCATACCGCGCCGCCGGCTGCTGGTGCTGCTCCTCTCGCCGCAAGCGGTGGACGGCGTGCTGGAAAGCGAGTTGTGCCGTGCGCCCCAGCAGGCAGCAGCCCTGGCCGCCCTGCGGGGGTACCCGGACCCTGTGGACGAGGCAGCCTTTCGCGCCAGGCACAACGTGAGCGCGGCGACCCTGCGGGCGCTGGAAGCCCGCGGCATCTTGCGGCGGGTGGAAGAGGAGCCGAGGGCGCTGCTGTGCCTGGAGCCAGAGGAGGTGGCGGAACGGGTCGTCGAATTGCGGGGCGCCAGTAAGCACCGCGCCGTGTTAGACGCTATGCTAGAGCTGGCCGACGAGGTGGGCGAGGGCGAGCCGGTGATGGAGTGGATTGGCTGGGTCTATGCCGAGACGGATTGCTCCCTGGACACCTTGCGCGACCTGGAGGCTGCCGGTCTTATCGCCATCGAGGAGGAAGAAATCTGGCGTGACCCCCTGGCCGGACAGGAGTTTGTCCCCGATACGCCTCCCAAACTCACCAGCGACCAGGATGCCGTGTGGCGGGTGGTTGAGGAGGCGATCAGGAGACAAGGAGATTCTCCCCCTCTCCTCCTGCACGGCGTGACCGGCAGCGGCAAGACGGAAATCTACCTGCGGGCCATCGCCCGCATGCTGTCGGCGGGCCGTCAGGCCATCGTGCTGGTGCCGGAGATCTCGCTGACGCCGCAGACCATCCGCCGCTTCGCCGCCCGCTTCCCCGGCCGCATCGGGGTGATCCACAGTGAGCTTTCGCGCGGCGAACGCTATGACACCTGGCGACGCATCCGGGCCGGCCAGGTGGACATCGTCATCGGCCCCCGCTCGGCGCTGTTCCAGCCATTGCCTCGCCTGGGGCTCATCATTATGGACGAGGAGCATGATGGTTCGTACAAGCAAGATGACCTGCTCAGCCGGCAGTTGGTGCGCTACCACGCCCGTCAGGTAGCCTGGCAACTGGCCCGGCTGAGCGGCGCGCTGCTGATCCCGGGCAGTGCCACGCCGTCGCTGGAAGCCTATCATGCCGCCCGGGCGGGGCGTGTTCGCCTGCTGGAGCTGCCGCAGCGCATCCTGGGCCATCAGCGGCGGCTGGAGGAACAACGGGAGCGTTACCACGTGCGGGATACGGTCTACAAGCCGCTGGCCTCGGATTCGGACGCCCGTTATGTGGAACTGCCCCGGGTGGAGGTGGTGGACCTGCGCCAGGAGCTGAGGGCCGGTAACCGCAGCATCTTCAGCCGGGCCTTGCAGGAGGCACTGGCCCGCGTGCTGGCAGCCCGGCAACAGGCGATCCTTTTCCTCAATCGCCGCGGCGCGGCCACTTTCGTCATGTGCCGCGATTGCGGCCACGTGTTGCGCTGCCCCCGCTGTGATGTCCCGCTCACATATCACCTGGAACATCCGCAATCCGCAATCCACAATCCGCAATCCACCCTGGTCTGCCATCACTGTAATCGCCGGCAGCCGGTGCCCGAGCGTTGCCCGGCCTGTGACAGCCGCCGCATCCGCCATTTCGGCGTGGGCACGCAACAGGTGGAGGCGGAGGTGCGGCGTATGTTCCCGCAGGCGCGCACGTTGCGCTGGGACTGGGATGTCACCCGCTTCAAGGGCGCGCACGAGGTGATCCTCTCCCGGTTCAGCCAACACCAGGCGGATATGCTCATCGGCACGCAGATGATCGCCAAGGGGCTGGATTTGCCGCTGGTGACGCTGGTGGGGGTGGTCAGCGCCGACACGGCCCTCTATCTGCCCGATTTCCGGGCCAGCGAGCGCACTTTCCAGTTGCTGACGCAGGTGGCCGGGCGGGCCGGGCGGGGCATCCTGGGCGGGCGGGTCATTGTGCAGACCTACACGCCGGAGCACTACGCCATCCGCGCCGCCGCCGGCCACGATTACGCCGCTTTCTATGGGCAGGAGATAGCCTGCCGCCGCCAGTTGGGCTATCCGCCGGCGGTGCGTCTGGCGAAGGTGGTGGCCGTGGACGAGAACCCGCGCCGCTGCCGCCAGTCGGCGGAGGCGGTGGCCGACCTGCTGGCAGAGCGCATTGCCGGGCGGGGTGGCGAGGCCAGCCTCATCGGCCCGGTGCCCTGCTTCTTCGCCCGCCATCGCCGCCGCAGCCGCTGGCAGGTGATCGTGCGGGCCTCCGACCCCACGGCGCTGCTGCGCGGCCTGTCGCTCCCGCCCAACTGCTGGGTGGACGTGGACCCGGTGAGCCTGTTGTGATGAGACGGTAATCCGGGTGCATTTCAGTTTTTTGGAAATGTCATTGCGAGCCGAAGGCGAAGCAATCTCCTGCCAGCCAGTGGGAGATT
>JARYMM010000009.1:0-8945 GCA_029907105.1 Anaerolineae bacterium
CGAGCCGGAGAATGGTTTCGGCCACTTTGGGCCTGGATTTGGCAATCCAGGCCGAGCAGGCTGAGTAGTAGCACAAAGATATGCATCTGACCAAGGGTAAATCATAGCGTGCCTGGGTGTAAAAGGCGTGCAAAGAATGTATCAAATGTGTTGCAAGGGGACTCAAGTTGTGAGATTTCTGAGACACCGGTTACCGGTCAGCACCCGTTCGGAACACGTAGCCGACGCCGGGGCTGGTCACAATGGTGCGCGGCTGACGGGGGTCGCTCTCGATCTTGGCCCGCAGACGGCTGATCAGCCCGCGCACCAGTTCCCGGTCGCCCTCGCCAGTGTAGCCCCACACCCGCTCGACAATGGTCTGCGTGGGCAATACCTGATCGCGGTGGATCATCAGCGTGTAGAGGAGGCGAAACTCCAGATGGGTCAGGCGCTGCGGGGGGCGTTGGGCGACCTTGACCGTGCGCGTGGCGGGATCGAGGGTCAGGTCTCCAATGCTCAGCGTGGGCAGGGTGACCAGGGGCACGCCGCCCGCCCGGCGCAGCAGCGCCCGCACCTGAGCGATGAGCAGGCGGGCGCTGAAAGGCCGGCTGACCACCAGGTCCGCTCCAGTCTCCAGGAGGGCATAGTGGGTCTCTTCGCCAACGGGACTGACGATCAACACCAGCGGCGCTTCAGTGACGGAGCGGACACGGTGCACCTGGGCCAGAGGGATGGGATGGGTGAGAGCGAGAAGGATGACATCGGCCGGGCGCTCCGGCCAGCTCTCCATGGCCTGCTCCAGGTCCCTGGCCGAGGTCACGGCCAGGCCGGCGCGCTGCAAGACCAGCGAAAGCACCGCCCCTTCATCGGCATCGTCTGCCACCAGTAGAGCATACATAGTTATCCCTTTCCCAGAGATATCATTCAGCCCACTGAACTCTGACCAAATTCGTCGTTCGTCCTTCGTCTTTTGTCCCTACTTCACCACCTGCACCGCGCCACAGATGACCTCACTGCCGACCGGCTGCCCGGCGGCGTCGGCCAGCCCCGCGACGATGCGGTACTCCCCTGGCGGCGTGATGGGGTTGAGATTGACGTCCACTTCCTGGCGGACGATCTCGCCCGGCTCCCAGCGGGAGGTGGGCCAGACGCGCAACGTTTCCTGTTCGCGGTACAGCCGCTCGCCCCACACCTGGCCCAGACCATCCACCATGCGTACCGTGGCTGTGTAGTCCGCCGGCGGCTTCGCTTCGGTTCGCCAGTAGAGGCGCACGTGCACCCAGGCGCTGGGCGGGTGGCTGCGCTCGTCGGTGGCCGGCGTGCGCTCATCGTCCACGGCGCAGCCGGCCAGCGTGATGTGCGGGCCGCAGGCCGCATCGAGGCGCGGCACGTCGGGCGGCAGCTCCGGCAGCCGGTAGCGGGTGAGGAAGCGCTTGACCGTGATGCCCGCCGGGTACTGCTCGGTGGCCAGAGGGAAGCGCTCGGCCAGCCAGCGCTCCACCAGATGATGGGGATCGAACTCCTGCGTGTGCGACTGGACGAGCCACACGCTGTCGAAGGGCAAGAGCCCCAGCAGGGGCGGCTCCACCTGTGCCGGATCGTTCAGCCGTTCGGTGAAGGGAAAGAACACCGGCTGCGGCCCGCCGAAATAGCGCTGAAAGGGGATGCGCACGTAATCCACGTGGACGAGCACGGCATCGTTGGCCCCGGCATGCGTTTCCACGTAAGCCGCCGCCGTGCGCCAGTCCTCGCGCAGATTCTGCGGCAGCCAGAGGTGGGAGAGGGCCACCAGGTGCACGGCCAGCACCGCGGCCAGGGCGACCCATCCCAGCAGCCGCACACGCTGCCACAGCGCCGCCAGCGCCCTGCCCCACAGCAGACAGAACGCCGGCACCAGAAAGGTGAAGTAGCGAGGCTCGTCGAAGATGGTGCGGTCGCGGGACTGAAGCAGGCCACCCACAAACAGCGGCAGAAAGAGATAGAGCGCCAGCAGAGGGCGTCCCAGAGCGCCCAGATAACCCATTTGACTATGCGAAAAGCCGGTGCTGGCCCTACCGCGCAGGGGCAGCAGCAGGCCCAGCAGTGTCAGCAGGCCCGCACCCACTTGAGCGGTGTGCACGGCCCCTTCGCCCCACGGGCCTCGATGCAGCGTATACGCCGCGGCCAGGCGGGCCAGGGCCTCTGCCATGCCCCCGAACATCCGGCCGGGCAGCGATTCCCCGCCACTCACCCGCCAGGCGGCCCAGAGCAACGGCGCGATCAGTGCCCCGGCCAGGGCCAGCACGAAAGCCCCGCAGAGGAAGAACCGCCAGGCCCCCAGCGACTGCCCCTGTCGCATCATCCACAGCCACAGGACCAGCAGCCACAGCGCGGCCACAGGCAGGAGGAAGGCGCTGAACAGATAGCTGTACACGGCGCCCACCAGGCCGAGCAAAGCCAGCGCCCACCAGCCCAAACGAAGGGCCGCGGGCCGAGGACTGAGGGCCGAGGACTGAGGGCTGAGGAGCGAGCGCAGCAACCCGTAGAGGCCGAAGAGGGCGAAGGTGGCCGCGGGCATGAACATGCGCACCTCTTGCGAGTACCAGACGAGGAAAGGATTGAGGGCCACGAGCAATCCGGCCAGCGCGCCCGAGCGCCGGTCGCCCAAAAGATAGCCCATGCCGCAGGCAGGCAGCACGGCCAGTGCCCCCAACAGGCTGCCCAGGCTGCGCACGGCGGCATCGCTCGATCCAAAGAGGCCCATCCAGCCATGCAGCAAGGAGTAGTACAAGGGCGGATGCTTGTCCTCCACCAGGTGCAGGCCCACCTCCCAGATACGGGCCACGGGCTGGCCGGCCCAGAAGAGGCTCATCGTCTCGTCGAACCACAGGCTGTGGGTGGTCAATCGCCACAGGCGCACGGCCAGAGCCAGCAGGAACAGCCCGCCGACAAACGTATATCGTTTCAACTCCCGGGCTTCACAGCTTCGTGATATCATCCAGCCCACCGATCCCTGACCAAGGACGAACGACGAAAGACGAATCCCCTGTCCTTCGTCCTTCGTCCCTATCCCCCCACCACACTCACCGCACCCAGGATGACGTGATCGGCCTCCAGCCACCGGTCGGGCGGGGCATGGGGGTCATCGGGAGGCGAAACCCGCACAGGTGCCCGCTGGCCGCCGGCCCCTTCGTATAGTCCAATCTCCAGCCAGTACTCACCAGGCGGCGTCTCTTGGGGCAGCCGGAGCTGATATTCGTCGAGGATCACCTCGCCCGGCTGCCAGGTGGAGGTGGGCACGCTGCCCTGGCCGGGCTCGGCGTCCTGCCCGGCCCAAAGTGGGCTGCCGTCCGCCCGCGGCGGCCCCAGCAGGTGGGTGAAGACCTTCCAGTCGCGGGCGACCGGGGCGTCGCAGGCCCACCACAGTTGCAGGTAGACGATGTCGCCGGGACGATAAGCGGCCGCGTTCAGATCATAGCCGATGAGGCGAATGCCATCCCAGACGGCCGGCCGTTGCCGCTGCACGACACGGGCCGTTTCCCCGATATTGACTATGCGAAAAGCCTCGGCATACAGCCGGCCGTCCCCATCGCGAAACTCCCGCACCCGCTGCGCCTGCGGATAAAGCTCCCGCAACAGCAAAGCGCCGCGAAAATCCTCGTGCCCGATAACCACGTAGGTGGCCGGCCGGCCGGACAAAGGAGCGTTCGCCGGAACCACAAAGGCGTGACGGCCATCGAAATGGCGCGTGCGCTGCCCTTCCCGCCAGGCGAAGGCCAGCGTGGTATGCGTGGCCGGCCGCGGCGTGACGTAGACCAGCTCCTCCGCCGGCAGGCCGTTCACGTATTGGGCAATCTCCCACAGGCCGACGTCGAAGGCATAGTAGAGGTCAGGGGAGGCGGCCCAGCGGCCGAGGTAGTCGCGAGTCGTGATGAAGGCGCTGCCCAGGAGCAGGGAGGCAACGAGGCACCAAGGCACCAAGGCACCGAGGCAATGAGGCAATGAGGCAACAAGGCCACGGAGCGATGCCGTCCCATCTTTCGGTACCCGGCGTCCTTGTCCCCAGGAGAGGAGGGCAGAGAAGCCCAGGCCGATGAGCAGGGCGGCGGCAGGGGTGGCGCCGAGGGCGCGGCGGAAGTGGGGGGCATATTCGCTGAGCAGCGTGGGCACGAGCATCACCACCGCGGCCAGCAGGACGAAACCCCACACGGCCCGAGGGGCCCATTGCGGATTGCGGATTGCGGATTGTGGATTGCCATTCGGCCACTCGTCTCTCACAGGCGGGGCGAATATGCGCCAACAGGCGACAGCCAGCCCCAGGTAGAAGGGCACGGCGATGAAGCCATCCAGGGCCGGACGGCCGGGCAGGTTATTGCGGGGGTCGGCATCGCCGGCTACGCTCCACAGGCCCAGCGTATGCCATACATTTTCCAGCAGGCTTCCCCGGCCCTCGCCGGTCACGGCCACCTGGCTCGTGCGCAGGGTCAGCAGTTGCGGATAGCGCCAGAAGTGCACGGCCAGGGGCGCCAACACCAGCAAGCCCACGAGCAGGGTCAGCGCCAGCCCTCGCCAGCGGCTGCGCAGCCGCGCCCGCTCCACCAGCAGCAGCCAGGCTACGAAGGCTATGGCCAGCAGCGGCAGCAACCGTCCGGCGGGATAGGCGTAGGACCCCAAGCCCAGGCAGAGGCCGGCGGCAGCGAAGGGCCAGAGATGGCCCGTGCGCAGGCCACGCCACAGGGCCCAGAAGGCCAGGACGAGAAGCAGCGGCACCCACACCGGCTCGATGCCCAGGCGGCTGAAGTGCAGGTGCCAGTAGAGCACGGCCAGGGCGGCGGCGCTGAGGAGGGGAAAGGCGCGGGACAGCCGCCGGTCGGCCTGGCGCAACTCCCGCGCCAGGCCGTAGAGCGCCGGCACGGTGAGCGTGCCCAGCAGAGCGGCCACCGCTCGCTGCGTCGTCGGGCCAGCCCCAAAGAGCCGGAAGGCCAGCGCCGTCAGGTAGATGAACAGCGGTTCGACGCCGAAGTTGCCGTGGAAGAAGATGGGATGGTAGCCCGGCTGCGTGAGCAGCTTCCAGGCCTCCAGCCCCTCGAAGGCCTCGTCGTAGTGATAGCCCGGAGGGATGGCATCGAGCTGCCAGAAGCGCAGGCAGGCGGCCAGGGCCACGATGGCCGCCAGGGCTATCCATCCCCCTTTCTGTTGCCGGTGCGTGTCGTCTCCCCTCATCCGGACTTGCTCCTGCCGGACTGCCAGGTCCGGCAGAACGTTGGGGAAGGCCCCCGTGCGCTGGCGCTGTTCAGCCTCACCGACGGACGTCCCGCAGTGTGTCCACCACCCGCTCGATCTCCTGCCGCGTCAGGCTGGAAGCGGAGGGCAGATAGAGCCCGCGGCGACAGAAGTCCTCGGCCACAGGGTACCTTTCCCCCTTGAACATTTCGTAGTAGATCGGCTGCAGGTGCATGGGGATGAAGAAGGTACGCGTCTCGATGCCCCGCTGCGCCAGCCGCCGCCGCAGCTCGTCCCGCGTCAGGCCGAACTCGTCCTGCACCAGGATGCCGTACATCCAGTAAACGCTGGTGGCCCACTCCGCCTGCGGCGGTGTGACCAGGCCGGGGATGTCTTTCAGCAATTCCGTGTAGTAAGCGGCGTTGGCGCGGCGGGCGGCGACGAAGTTGGCCATCTGTTCCACCTGGGCCAGCCCCACCGCCGCCTGCAGGTTGGTCATGCGATAGCTGTAGCCGATGAACTTATGCCAGAAGTGCCGTTCGCTGGAGAAGGCGTGGTCGCGCAGCGTCCAGGCCAGCCGGGCGAGCTCCTCATTGTCGGTGACCAGCATCCCTCCCTCGCCCGTGGTGATGATTTTGTTGGCATAGAAACTGAAGGCCGCCGCATCGCCCAGGCTGCCCGTGGGGCGTCCCTTGTACAACGCCCCGTGCGCTTCGGCGGCGTCCTCGATAACCCACAACCCGTGCCGCTCGGCCAGCGCATTGAGCCGGTCCATGTCCACGGGATGGCCATAGGTGTGCACGGGGATGATGGCCCGCGTGCGCGGCGTGATCCTGGCCTCCACCTGATCCAGGTCCATGTTCCAGGTCTCCCGCTCCGAGTCCACCAGCACCGGCCGTGCCCCCGTGTAGGTCACGGCATAGGCGGTGGCGATCATGGTGAAGGTGGGGATGATCACCTCGTCGCCCGGTTGCAGGCCGAGCACGGCCAGGGCCAGATGGAGGGCGATGGTGCCGCTGCAGCAGGAGATGCCGTAGCGCACCTGGCAGGCGGCGGCGAAGGCACGCTCAAACGCCTGAATGTAGTGCCCGGCCGAGGAAATCCAGTTGCTCTCGATGCAATCGGTGACATATTTCAGCTCGTTGCCCGTCAGCGAAGGCTCGCAGACGGGGATGATGCGTGGCCGCTCGGCGCCAAACTGCGGGATGGGGCTCAGCGAAAGCTCCAGCTTTGGCTCCGGGCCGGGGATGACCTGGGCCAGCTCGCCCAGTTCGCTCAGATCCAGTTCAACCGGTTTCAACATGATGACGACTCCTTACTCAGTTTGCCCATGGCCAGTCGCCACACGGTGACCACGTACTTCCACCCACGTCGCACGTAATCGAGCACATTCGTGCCCGTTTTGCTCTCCCCACTGCGCCGCTCGCCGCAGACGTAGCCCACTTCGCGAAGGCGATAGCCCCGCCGCCGGGCGCGGGTCAGGAAGTCAATGCAATACTCGCCATAGTCGCCGCGCAGCTCGATCTCCTCGCAAAGGGCCCGGCGGGCGGCGATGAAGCCGCTGGTGTAGTCGCGCACGCCAAAGCCCAGGAGCAAGGCGGCGAAGAGGTTGATGGTGCGGCTGAAGAGCCGCGCCATCAGCCCGTGCCCGATGTCTCGCCCGCCGGCCACGTAGCGGGAGCCGATGGCCACGTCGTAGCCCTCGTCGGCGATGGCTGCCACCAGCGCCGGGATGTGCTCCGGCGGCATGGAGAAGTCGCAGTCCATCCAGACGACGATGTCGC
The DNA here is from genome assembly GCA_029907105.1 of Anaerolineae bacterium. GTDB lineage: Bacteria > Chloroflexota > Anaerolineae > UBA3071 > UBA3071 > JARYMM01. Next base: position 6,966 of record JARYMM010000009.1, read on the forward strand.
CGCCGGCGGCGCGGATGCCGGCGCGGATGGCGCTGGTCAGCCCGCGCTCTCCGATACGACGCAACAGCCGCACACGTCGGTCCCGTTCGGCCATCTCCTGCACCACCTGCCAGGTGCCGTCGGGCGAATCATCGTCTACCACGACGACCTCGGTGGGCCAGCGCTGGCTGTTGCGCAGCACGGCGGCGATGAGCGGGCCGATGTTGTCCCGCTCGTTGTAAGTGGGCAGAATCACCGACACAGTGGTCAACACGTCTCCCCTGACATCACACACATGTCTCCCCCTCTCCCTGTCTCCTCCCGCGCTAGGCCAGGGCCCGCACGCGGGGATAGCGCCAGGCGACGAAGGCACCATAGGCCAGACAGACCGCCGCCCCCACTCCCACGGCCAGGGGAGCCCCCCAGCGATCGCCCACCAGTCCGGCCTGCATACCTCCCAGGCGCATCATGCCCTGGAAGGTGAGCGAGTAGAAGCTCATCACGCGCCCACGCAACTCATCGGGCACGGACATCTGGATCAGGGTATTGGCCAGGACATTCTGGGCCACGTAGCTGAAGCCGATGCCCACCAGCACGAGCAGGGTGAAGCCGAAGGAGCGAGAGAGGGCCATGACCAGCAGCAGCAGCGGGAAAGCAAGATTGCCCAGGGTCAGCCAGTGGCCGCGCCGCGCCGTGGCCGGCAGAGAGGCGACGAACAACGCCCCCATCACCGCACCCAGACCGCTGGCGGCCATCAGCAGCCCATAGGTGAGCGCCTCCGGCGACTGGCAGGAGAGGCCGGCCGGCGTCCCAGAGCAGAAAAGGTCGAGCAGGGGTTGGGCGCTGGCACCCAGCACGTCCCTGGCGAAAACCGGCAACAGGGTGACGTAGGGCATGGAGAGGAAAGCCGAGACGGCCACCAGGCTGATCAGCAGCGCCAACACCCGCCGGCTGAGCACATAGCGCACGGCTTCCAGAAGATGGCTCCCCAGCCGGGGCTGTTGCCGCGGCCGCGCCACGGCCGGCAGATGCATCAGGGCCAGGCCGATGATGACGGCGACGAAGGTGAGGCCGTTGATGAAGAAAGCGCCTGCCTCGCCGGCGGTGGCCACGATCATGCCGGCCACCGTCGGGCCGATGGCACGCGCGGCGTTGAAAATCGTCGAATTGAGGCCAATGGCGTTGGTCAGGTCTTCCTTGCCCTCCACCATCTCCACGACAAAAGCCTGACGGCTGGGCACATCCACGGCGTTGGCCGCGCCCAGCAGCATGGCCAGCACCATCACATGCCACACCTGGACGGCACCTGTCCAGGTCAGCGCGGCCAGGATGAAGGCCTGCACCATCATCACCGACTGGGTGAACAGGATGATGGAACGCTTGGAGAAACGGTCGGCCAATGAGCCGCCCCACAGCGACAGCGGCACCAGTGGCAAGGCACCCACCAGGTTGATCACGCCCAGCATGGCCGCCGAACCGGTCAGCCGATAGACCAGCCACTGTTGGGCGATGTTCTGCATCCACGTGCCGATGAGGGAAACCATCTGGCCGAAGAAGAACAGGCGATAATTGCGATGGCGCAAAGCGCGGAAGGTGGTAGAAGATGCTCTCATTTCTCCACCCACTCCGATCCCTCCGCTTCGGGCGTCATGACCACGACGAAGGCGGCGCAGGAGCGGATCTGCCGGACGATAGTGCGCCACCACTGGTCGCCGAAGTCAATGCGGGCGTCCACCCAGGGCTCGAAGCCGCGCCGCCGCAGCTCGTCCTCCAGTTGGCGCACGTAGTCCTGATCCTTGCGGCTGTAGGAGATGAAGACGTGGTTGGCCATGCCTGGCGGCTACCCCCTCAACTGATCAACGCCATGCCATCAATTGTAGCTCCCTCACCCCGCCCTTTCCCAGAGGGAGAGGGGGAAACCTTCAACCGACCAACGCCATGCCATCAATTGTAGCTCCCTCACCCCGCCCTCTCCCAGAGGGAGAGGGGGAAACCCTTCCA
>JARYMM010000009.1:9043-78026 GCA_029907105.1 Anaerolineae bacterium
TCAACCGACCAACGCCATGCCATCAATTGTAGCTCCCTCACCCCGCCCTCTCCCAGAGGGAGAGGGGGAAACCCTTCCAATTCGTCTAACACCAACACGTCCAGCCCTGGTAGCGAAGGCAAACGGGCATCATTCTATGTTCACTATGCGAAGAGGCCGCTCTCGAGACGGGATCACCCCAGCCGCCCGGCCAGGAGCCGCTCCACGGTGTAGCTATCGCCGGCGATGCGCTCCACTTCGCAGCCGGCAGCCCGCAGCGCCGCCTCCGCCTCGGCGCTGACCGCCTCGACGTCGCCGACGATGAGCACGCGCTGCGCCATCCGCGCTTCCTCCGGCCGGAAGCCAAACGTCGGCTTTCGCGCCAGCAGGTAGTCCAGGGCCAGCAGCAGGCTGGTCTGCGTGCCCGGCGCGTCAGACGGACCGAAAAGCACATATTCGGCCAACACTTTCTCCTCCGCTCCCTCGATCTCCTCCAGCTCCTCCGGCACTTCAGGCTCCACCGGCAGGGCCAGGTCCACCATAGCCAGCGCCACGCCGTCCAGGACGATCGGTGCCGATTGGACCCCCGTGCCCTCCACGGCCACGACGTAAGTGCCGGCGGCCAACTCCTCGAAACGGTAAAACCCCTCCGGCCCGATCACCTGCCGCGCCACCTCTGCCCCCTCGGCGCTGAGCACGATCACCCGTCCCGCCCCGTGGGTCACCATCCCCTGGATGACGCTTCCCGCCGGCGGCAGCGCACCCTTCGTCGTCCGGCGGAAGACGACGAGAAACGAATGGTGGAACAGGGTGTTGCCCGGCGCTTCGTCGGGATGGCCGGTGTGCAGGTTGATCACCCGGTCGCTGGGCAGCGGCTGCCCTGGCAACCCCAATGCCTGCAGCGCACACACCTGGTACTTCCACATGGGGCAGTTGCTTCCCGGCTCATTAATGGGCTTGTCCACGGTGACGACCTGCTCGCCCCCTTCCCAGGTCACCCGCGCCTGGGCCCCGAACAGGCGCTGGCCGGCCTCATCCAGGATATCCAGGGAGATGTGGTGCTTGCCGCCGTTTTCATCGGGGGTGAGGTGGTGGACACGCACCGCCTGCCAGTAAAGCTGGCCCTCCTCGACCTGCGCCTCCTCCACGGCCACGCCGTAAGCGGCGGCATCATTGCCGGGCGGCTCCGGCCCCCACCACACGCCTTCGGCGACCGCCCGCTTCGGCTTTGCGTAGATTGCCAGCCAGCGTTGCAGGAACTGCCGCACTCGTCCCAGGATGTTCATGGCATCTCCTCCTCAAACAGCCTTTCCAAGGCATAGCTATCGCCGGCCAGCCGCGTCACCTCGCCGCCGGCCTGGCGCAGGGTCGCCTCGTCGGCCGCGCTCACCGCCGCCTCGTCGCCGACGATGGTCACCCGCTGCGCCCGCGCCGCCTCGGCCAGGGAGAAGCCCGCCGTGGCCCCACAACGGCGCAGGTACGTCAGGGCCAACAGCAGGTTCGTGCGCGTCCCCGGCGCGTCGGGCGACCCGAAGAGCAGATAATGGGCGATCACCTTCTCCGGCACCGCGGCGGGCAGGACGACCTCCAGTTCAACGTCGGTCAGGCCGTCCACGGTCACCAGGCGGGAGATGCCCTCCGCCGGCAGGAACAGCTCGTACGTCTCCGCCGCCAGCCCGTCGAAACCGTAGCTGCCGTCGGCCCCGGCGCGCGTTTCGGCGACGACGCCGCCGGCCAGCCGCAACTGGACGGTCACCTCCGGCCGGGGCAGACCGGCGGCATCGAGCACGCGGCCGCGCAGCGCGCTGCCCGCCGCCTTCTCCAGCTCGATGGCCGGCAGGGTCAGGGTCCCTGGCCCGGTCACCCACAGGCCCGTGAACTCCTTTCCGCCCACCTCCAGACGGTAGGAGCCGGGCGGCAACTGCGAGAAGCGGAAGCGTCCTTCGGCATCCAGGGGGGCACGCTGCGGCCAGTCCCAGCGGTCGGCGAAGAGGTGGGCGACCAACGGCGGCTGCCCGCCCAGCGCCTGCCCTTCGATCCCCCCCTGCAGGGGAAAGCTCAGGTGGAAGCGCTCCCCCTCCTGCAGGACGATGTCCTCGGCAATACGCCCCAACCCCTCCAGCTCCAGAACGTAGCTGCCGGGCGTGAGATTGGGGAAGGCGAAAGCCCCCTGCTCGTCCACAGCGGCAACCCAGCTCTCCTCGCCCCGCCGCAGGATGAGCCGCCGTCCGGCGGGCAGCCCGGGCACGCTGCCCCGCACGGCGCATCCCGTCAGCGGCTCGCCCAGGGGTTGCAGCCGGAAGTTCACCTCATAGGTGATGGGGTCGCCCTGGCGGCCGGGCACGTTCACGGTCAGCAGGCCGGTGGCCACCTCGCTCTCCCAGTCCCCCTGCGTGACCCGAAGCTGGAACTCGCCAGGCGTGTGCAGGAACTCGTAGTAGCCGGCAGGCTTGAAGGGGTCCTTGCCCGTGGTCGTCTTGGGAAACTGTGTGCCCGGCTCGGCGTTGCTCCAGCTCATCTGCACGGCGATGCCGTTGAGCGGTTGGCCGGCGGCATCGGTCACGACGCCATAGAAAATGCGGCGGTTGCCCGTTTCCTCCCGCGACAACAGCCGTTTCTCGGCCACGACGTAGCGGAAACCGGCCGGCGCGGGGATGGTCAACTCGACCACCTGTGTGCCCCAGCCGTCCAGGGCGATACCGCCCACGGTCACCCCTTCCGCCCGCAGGCGGTAAAGGCCGGCGCCCAGGGCGGTGAAACGTGCCCGCCCCTCGCCATCGCTGACTGCGCTTTTGGTCAGGCCCTGCGGCCCGCTCAGAGTGACGGTCACGCCGCTGCGCTGCATGCCCGTCGTGTCGCGCACCACAGCCTCGACGATGCCCTCCCAGCCGGTGCCCAGCCGCAGGTCGAGGCTGCGGGTCTCGCCCTCGGCCAGGGCTATGGACTGTTGCACCAGGCCGTAACCGGCCACGCCCAGGTCGTACCGTCCGGCGGCCAGGCCGCCGAAGCGGAAGCGCCCCTCGGCGTCGCTCCTGGCGGTGCGTGCCTCGGCCCCGTCCCGCAAGAGGCGCAGCGCCAGGTCGGCCAGGGGACGGCCGGCCATGGTGCGCACGCGGCCCTCGATCACGCCGTTCCCCTGGGCCAGCTCCGGCCGAACAACCGACGGCTCGTCCTTCAGCGCCTGCACGATGGGCAGCCTTCCCTTCAGGCCGAACTGCAGGTCCCAGGCGCTGGTGTACCAGGCCATCTGCTCCCAGGTGTAGTTCCAGTCGCCCAACTGGACGGCGGCGATGAGCCAGGTGCAACAGGAGAAATACCAGGGCGGCGCCTGGCTCTGCAGGAAGCGGACGATGCCCAGTTGCCATTCCATCTGCGTCTGGGGGTTCACCTTGGCGTAGCGTTTGTCATCGCCCCAGCCGACCACCGGGCCGCCCTCGGTGCTGATCACGGGCACGTAGAAGCCCAGGGCATCGTAAATCATCTTGCCCGCCGCCTCCCAGCCGCGGAAACAATTGGGGTCCTGGAACACGGTCTGGCCGGGGTTGGCGCTCCGGGCGCGCAATTCGTTGACCATGTCCATGTTGCGCCAGTCCCAGGCCCAGTTGTTGAACTTGTCGTAGTCGGAGCGGCTCATCTCGATCCCCTGAGCGATGACCTCCTCATAGCTGAGGTCGCTGTAGGCCCAGCGGGCATAGGCGGCGAACTCCTGCGGTGTCAGAGGCCGCCCCCGCTGGTTCACGTCATCGTCGGGGTAATCCAGGGGGTGGTTGAGGGTGTAGTTGTGGATGGCTACCCACGCCCCGTTCTCGAAGAGGTCCCTGCGGCCCTTGCTGACCACCAGGCTGATGGGGTTGTCCTTCGATCCGGGGCCCATGGCCGGCAGTGCCGGCAGGCCGCCCAGGCCGATGATGAAGTCGGCGTCCCAGATGAAATTGTCCACGACGACCTCCAGCCAGTTGTCGGGCATGGGGCCCCGCCACTCGGCGGGCAGGTCCGGCTCGTTGTTGGTCTCGAAGTAGCGCACACCGTGGTCAATCAGGCGCCGCACGGCCTCCGTCTGCCGCCCCGTCAGATGTCCCGGGTTGGGCCGGTCGCGGAACATGCGCACCACGGGCATGATGTCGGCAGCCAGCAGCCGGCGGCACAGCTCCAGCGAGCTTCCGCCGCCGTCGTCCAGCAGCTTCACCCACTTGATCTTCATGGCCAGAAGTTCGTCCAGCCAGAAATCCAGTGCTGCGCCGCTGGGGTGATAGACGCTGGCCGACCAGTGCACGCCGCGGCCGTTATCATCCTTGGGGCGGGGAAAATCCTCAATGCGCATCATGTGGACCTCCTCCTTGCGCTGATAGGGAGACTGGGCGACCAGGAGACAGGGAGACCCGTTGGCTGCTCAATGACAACAGTCTCCTTGTCCCCCGTCTCCCCCTCATTTCCTGTCAGAACTGCTACGTTGACCAGATTATAGCACACCTTGCAACGGAAAGCAACGCTGTTGCTGCCCGTGTCATTGCGAGGAGGCGGTTCTTGCCGACGAAGCAATCCCCAGGTCCCGAATCGGAGATTGCTTCGCTTCACGGGCTTGTGCAGCGATCAGGCGCAAAGCCCAACGTGTAGGGGTGAGGACACCCCTCGCACTCCCCGGCTTTCGCTATGCACGCCCTCACGGCGGCTCGACCCGCGTCAGGACGAAGAGCAGGCGCCCGCTGCGCTCGTAGAAGACCTCCTCCACACGGGGGACAAGCCCGGCCTCGGCCACCGCCCGGTCAAAAGCCTGGCGGCGGCCCCGGAACACTTCCTCCTCCGGAACGTGAAACAGGAACACGACAGCGGGCTCCAGAAAGGGCTGCAGCCGCCCGGCAAAGCCCGCATCAGGCGCATCCAGCCGTTCGTAGCCGAAGAGCTCCACCGGCTGCACACGGCCGGAGGTCAGGAAGTAGACGGGGGCGGCGATCCCCCAATCGAGCGCCACCGGCGCAGCCTGGCCATGGGCATCGAGATACGCCGCCAGATCGTAGATGGCATCGGAATGGGCGGCGTGGCCGCCGCTGGCCGCCAACGCCCGGTGATACTGCACCGTCGCCCACAGGTCCCCCGCACCCCACCAGATGACCGAGGCCAGCACAGGCACCAGGGCCAGATGTCCCCCCCAGCGCAGCAAGCCAGCGGCCATCGCCCCCACGGCCAGGAAGGCGAAAGGCAACAGGATGGCATAGTGCGTGATGAAGAGATCAGAGACGGTGAAGCTGCTCTGAACGACGACCAGGAGGCAGAAGGCAAGGGGCAGGAAACAAGAGGCAAGGGGTGAGGGACGAGGGGCAAGAAACGAGGGCCCTCCCTCAGTCCCTCCCAGGGGGAGGGAGGTATGGACAGTCCCTCCCAGGGGGAGGGAGGTATGGACAGTCCCTCCCAGGGGGAGAGAGGTATGGAGGGGAGAGGGGCGAGGGTGGCGAGATGGTCGCACAGCGCATACCGGCACACAGGCAAGGGCCAGAGCAAGGGCCAGCCAGGGGGCGGCGGGGTTGGCGAAACAGCCGCCCAGGTACCACAGGTGGTCGCCCCGCAGCAGGGCAGGCAGTTGCCCCAGGCGTTGCCCCAGGTTGGCGGCGAAAGCGGCATTGCGCACCCCGTAATAGGAGGAATCGAGGCTGCCGAAGATGGAAGCCAGCGTGCCACCCGTCTGCAGGTTGAACAGGATCAGGGGCGTCAGGGGAAGGAGGAAACAGATGACCGTGAAAAGCAGGCGAAAGAGGATAAGGGTTAGGGGATAGGGGTTAGGGGAGGAGGCGGGATCAGCACCTGCCTTCGCCGCAGCGCTTATCCGGCGCACCCACCAGGCGAAAGCGCCGACGACGATGCTCGCGCCGATGACCCACACAAAGAGGAGCTTGGCATAGATGCCCAACCCCCACAGGAAGGCGGTCAGATAGAGATCTCGCCAGCGGCCATACCGCCACCAGCGGCAAGCGGTCAGCGCCGCAGCTACAGCCAGGGTGGCTGTGATGTTGGTGACGAAGATGCCCTGGCGGCTCCAGAAAACGAAGGAGGGGTTGACCGCCAGCAGCAGCGTGGCGATGGCCGCCGCCCGGCGGCCGAAGGCTTCATTGGCCAGGGCGTACAACAGCAGCAGGGTGGCCGCCGCGGTGAGCAGTGGCAGCAACCGCAACGCCGGCACGCTGACGCCGAAGAGGGCCAGGAAGGGCATGGCCAGGTAGACGTTCAGCGCGCCGATGTAATCCTGCACCATCAGCGGCAAAAGGCGATTGCCCCAACGCAGGCCGGCGTCGCGAAAAGCCTGCACCGGCCACCCGCGCAGGAGTTGCAGGGCATTGTTGCCTGCCTCCTTCGCTTCGTCGTAGTGCAGGCCGGGCAGACCGAGTTGATAGCCGGCCAGGGCCAGGAACAGAGCCAGCGCCAGGCCCAGCAGCAAGCCATCTACCGCCCAGGAGCGCCGGAACGGCGCTCCCGACGTCGGCTCCTGTCTGCTTCCTGCCCCTTGCCTCCTGCCGTCTGCATCCTGCATCTTGCATCCCGCATCTTGCCTCCTGCCTCCTGCCTCTTGCATCCCGCATCTTGCCTCCTGCCTCTTGCCCCTTGCCCCTTGCCTCTTCTGCCTACCGGGCAATCAACCCCACCTCCGCCACCATGCTTTCGTAATTCCAGCCGGAGGCATAGATGCGAATGCTGTTGATGTGCGCCGGCCGCGTGGCCTGCAGAATCTGAATCAGATTGCCCGACTCGTAAGGATACCAGACGGCCGAAGGGATCTTCTCCCCGTCCAGGATGGGCCAGTTCTGCTCCGGCTCGCGGTAGTAGAACCCATGCACCCAGAACTGCTCCTTGCCGTACACGTCGGTGTAGTTCAGGCGCACCATCAACGGGAACTCCGAACTCATGTACCCCCCGCCTGGCAGGCTCTGGAACATCAGACGGACGTCCAGACGCAGGTTGAGGAAGTTATAGTCCCGCACGTCCTGGTCAATGATCTGACTGATACCCGTCTCCGTGTGAATGCCCTCCTCGGCACGACGGGAGAACAAGACGCCCCGCCGGCCATCGCGGACAACGATCTCTGCTCTCCCTGCCACCACATCAGGGGACTGCTGATAGGTGTCCGTCTGCCAGGCAGGGGCCAGGGGGTCGGTGAAGTTGCCGTTGACGATGAGGTTGCGCGCCGCGGGCATGGGCGCGGCCGGGGCCTGCCCCCAGAGCACCACGGTGCGCTGACCCAGGGGCACGACCACCCACTCGCCGGCAGCCCCCACCTGCGCTTCGCCATAGCGCACGGCGATCTCGGTCTGGCCGCCGTTCACCTCTACAGAATAACTGCCATCGGCCAGCCGCACCTGGCAATGGGGCGTGTGTACCGTCAGCTCCAGATCCCGAGCGGCCGAGCGGGCCGCCACGATGCGCACGCGCCCGCTGAGCACCTGCAGCACCAGGCGATAGGGCTCTGGACTGATGGTGAAACGGGGCCTGCGCACCTGTTCGAGGAACACCTCCGTGTTATTGTAAAGCTGCACGGTGGCCAGAACCGTCTCGCTGCCCTCCTGCCCCACGGTCACCGTCGCCCGATCCACCTCGTCGGTTCTGATGCGCGTCCCTTCGCCGATCTGACGGGCGGCGACCACGCCGCGCGCCTCGTTAAAGCCCTGTTCCCATACCAGCGGCTTCCCCTGCAGAGGACTCAACTGCGCGGGCAGGGGCACGGTGGTATACAAAAGATACCAACGGATGCTCAAGGGCACACCCACTGCCAGAAGGCAGAAAATGGCAAAAGCGGTGATCAAGATAGCCCAGGCGATTCGCTCCGGATTACGACGATGCATCATTGCCCCTTTCGCCATTCGTACCCTGGCGCTCAGAAGCGCACGTTGAAGAAACGGAACTCGCCACTGGCCGCCCCCCAGGTGGTGATAATCTCCTGCACATACGCCGACCGGGGGCCAACCCATAGCCGGGCCAGCAGCCGTTCCAATGATTGGCGCGGGCCTTCGGCCACCACCTCCACCGAACCGTCCCACTGGTTGCGCACGTAGCCGCTCAGACCCAGGGCGCTGGCTTCACGCTGGACGAAGTAGCGAAAGCCCACGCCCTGCACCCGCCCCCGCACGATGGCCCGCAAACGCTCCTGCTTTTCCTGCGCCTGGTCTGGTTCTGCCATCGGTGAGACCCACTGCGGATTCAAAGTATCAGCGGATGGGAATCTGCCCTGAGGGGATCGTCAGATCCCCGGTTCTCGCCAGGATCTGACGATCCTGGCGGAGCGATTTTTCCATCTGCTGAGTATCAGCGCACCAGCCAGAAAAGCCGTGGCCGTCGCTCGTCCAACCGCCAGAGGCCGGCCGACTGCACGGCCCTCACCGCTTCCTCGTACTCGGCCGGCGTCAGCCGCCGGTTCAGCTCGGGATACTCAGCCGCCCGGTAACAGGGGCGATACTGATCCATGACGTTGATGTAGGTGTCCCGGGACACCTCCTGCGCCAGAAAACGGGCAATCTCCGCCGTGCCGGCCAGGCCATTGGGCAGCACCAGGTGGCGCACCAGCAGCCCGCGCCTGGCGACACCCCGCTCATCCAGGGCCAGGTCCCCCACCTGGCGGTGCATCTCCTTCACCGCCGCCTGGTTGACCGCCGGATAATCCTTCACCTTCGAGTACTTGCGAGCTGTCGCTTCGTCGGCGTACTTCATGTCCGGCATATAGATGTCGAAAACGCCATCCAACAGCCGCAACGCGGCCATCGAATCGTAGCCGCCGGTGTTGTAGACCAAGGGCAGGCGCAACCCGGCCTCGGCGGCGATCAACAGGCCAGCCAAAATCTGCGCCACGACGTGACTGGGCGAGACGAAATTGATATTATGACAACCTTCGGCCTGTAGCCTGAGCATCATCGCCGCCAGCGTCTCCGGTTCCACCTCTCGCCCCGTCCCCATCTGGCTGATGTCGTAATTCTGACAGTACTGACAGCGCAGATTGCACCAACTGAAGAAAATTGTCCCCGAGCCGTGCGTGCCCACCAGCGGGCCTTCCTCGCCGAAATGGGCGTGGTAGCTGCACACCACCGCCCGCTCGCCTGTGTTGCAGCCTCCCACTTCCCCCCGCCGCCGGTCCACACGGCATTGGCGGGCGCAAAGGTCACACTCCCGCAATCGCTCATAGGCCTCGGCAACCCGCTGCCGTAGCTCCCCGGAGCGGTGCAGGGCCAGGTACGCCGGCTCAAACCCCTGCGCCATCTGAACCTTCCCCCCTGCCCTGAAGCTGACCTCACCAGTTGACCGCTACCCGCTGCAGTCGCCAATACCTGTCCCGATACTGCACATACCTGTTCTGCTGCCCAAAGCGGTACAGGTCGCGGGTGACAGCCACGTCCTGCTGGCAATAGGCCAGCACCTTGTCTATCCGGCCCTGTCTGTACCAGTGCACGGCCTGAACGCCGTCGGCGGACTTGTCGGTGCCGAGGGTGGCTTCGGCCAGAGCCCCCAGGCTGACCCGAAATCCCAGCCGCTGGTAGATGTGTGCCAGCATGTCCACGGTGGGCAGCCGCTGCAGGTCCACGTGGGTGTAGGGCCGCAACACCTCGTAGTCGAAGCGCAAGACATTGAAGCCCACCACCAGGTCGGCAGCCTGCAGTTCGGCGATCAGGTCGGCGACCTGAGCCTCGGTGTAGTGACGAAACAGGCCGTCGGCGGTGTTGTAGGTTACGGCAGCAGCCAGGCCCAGCCGGGCGATATGGTGCCAGCCGCCGACCTCATCAATCAAGCGCTGTGTTTCCACATCGAAGAAAACCGTGTGGCCCTTGTCGTTCGCCATCATCCTTCCAGTGCACCTTATTTCCACCCGTGCGGTTAAACTCAACTCACCCAGAAAAGCTTTTTACCAGCCTTCCTTGGCCCTCTGCAAGAGCCAGCCGAGCAATAGTAGGACAACTGCTCGCAGTTGTCCTACTACCTACCAACCGCACAGGTGGCCTTATTTTTATTGTACCACAGACAGGCTGGGACGGCAATCCAGCTTTATTATACCTCAGGCCGGGCAAAGTGAAAAGCGCCGCCTCATGCCCCATCATTCACTGGCCGGGCGTGCGCAGCGGAAGCCCGGGGAGTACGAGGGGTGCCCCCTCGCTCATCTCCCACTCCCTACATGTTGGGGCTTGCGCCCAATCGCCGCGCAAGCCCACTGGCCCATTCATGTTTGGATAGATTCGCAAACGATGTTATAATTTAGACGCTGTTGGATAAGAAAAAGCCAGGTGACAGTCACTTTTGACACCTGAAACCCGCTCAGGAGATGCTTCGCTGGAGTCGGCCGGGCAATGAAGCTTGATACCTGAAACCCGCTCAGGAGATGCTTCGCTGGAGTCGGCCGGGCAATGAAGTTTGACACCTGAAACCCGCTCAGCATGACAGGTACGGTTGTAGTATCAAGCCGTGGAGAAATCTGCATAGCGCAGCAGAGCCGCAATTCTACAGACAAACACGGGAGAGCAAACCATGGCCAGACACAGCCACAAACAACGTGCCCGACGCAGGCACAGCCCGCGACCAGAGCCCAAACCATCAGCAAGCCTGACCACCCTGCTGGCCCAGGCTGAGGAGATGATCCGTCAAGGGCAAATGGCAGAAGTCATCAACCTGCTGACCCCCCAACTGCCCCATTACGGACAGGTCCCTCATGTTCATGCCCTGTTGTCCATGGCCTACAGCCTTCTGGGCCAACACGAAGAAGCCATCGCCCACGCCCAAAGCAGCCTGGACCTTGATCCCAGCGACGAACAGGGCCACCTGAACCTGTCCCTGGCTTACATGGACGCAGGCTACTACACCCTCGCCGCCCATCACCGCCAACGCTGGCTGCGCGCGGTGCCCCACAGCCATCCTGCCTACGCCGACATCCAGCAGATCCAGGAGGAATACGAAGCCGGCAGCCAACAATTGAAAGACCTGTACCACGTGCCCAATGTGCAGACTGTTATCGAAGCTGGCCGCCGCCTTGACGAAGGACGGCGGGCCCTTGCCCAGGGAAAATGGGAGGACGCCCTGAAACATTCACGGGCTGCGGCCAGGCTGATACCCGGTTGGCCGCCACCCCTGAACAACGCCTCCACCGCCTGCTTCTACCTCGGCCGCGCCAAGGAAGCACTGGCTCTGGCCGACCAGGTGCTGCAGGAGTGCGATCCCCACAATATCCATGCCTTGGGCAACGCCATATGCTACAGCCTGTCCCTGGGCGATCGGCCCCGTGCCGAGACCTATGGCCAGCGCCTGCGCACCCTGAAGCCGCAGGATGCAGACCTCGCCCTTAAGCAGGCGGAGGGCCTGAGCCTGCTGGGCGATGACGAGGGCGTCTACCAGTGCCTGAAACGGGCGGAGAGAGCTTATGGCCCCCTCCCGGCGGTGGCCTATTTCTACTGGGGCGTAGCCGCCGCCAACCGGCAGCGCTGGACAGAAGCAGGGCGATACCTGCAACGGGCGCAATCACTCGGCCTGGACCATCCCTTGCTGGAAGATACCATCAACGCCGTGCGCCAGCGGCAGCCCGGCCCGCACATTGCCGACCGCTATCCCTATTGGCATTACACCACTCTGGTGTCGCAAAGGGCCATCGAGGAGATGATACAGTTGATGATAGAGGAGGAGAAACATGAGCGACGAGACAACAAAGCCTGGGCCCGCCTTCTGCAGCGCTATCCCCAGTTGCCCGCCGTGGCCCGCAAGATGCTCTACGAAGATGCCTCCGCCACAAAGCCGGCCCTCTTCTTTCTCGCCGCCATGCGCACCGACGAGTCCCTGGAGACCCTGCGCCAGTTCGGCCAGGGACGACAGGGCGACTTAGAGGATCGCCTGTTCGCCCTGGGGAGCCTGATAGAGGCCGGGGGCGCTGCGGCGGATACAAGCTTCGATGTATGGATGGACGAAGAGCAACGCCCGTTGCGATTTGTCCAGCAGGAAATCTCTGACCAGTTCGTGCCCGATTATGCCCAGGAAGTCTGTGATGTCTTCGACGAGGCCTTGGCTGCCCACCGCCAGGGCGATGACGTAGCGGCAGAGCAAGCCTATTGGCGCATGCTGGCCCTCGAGCCGCGGGCCAAGGAGGCCTATCACAACCTGGCCGTCGTATACGCCAGCCGGGGCGACATGGACCGGTCCAACGAATATCTGGACAAAGCCCTGGCCATTGACCCTCTCTACGTCTTTCCTCGCGCCGCTCGTGCGGCGCAGGCATTGGCGAAAGGCGACATCGAAGGAGCCAAGGAGTGGCTGGAGCCGCTGCACACCGTCAGCCGCTGGCATCCACTGGACTTCGCGGCCTACCAAAAAGCCCTGGCCCATATCGCCATAGCCGAGAAAGATTACCAGACCGCCCGCCACTTGTTGGAGACGGCACAAGAGATCAGCCCTGATGAATCCATAAAAGGGTTGCTGGACCACCTGCGGCTCCTCGAGGGCATGGCCAATTTCCCCAAATTGTGGCGGGAATGGGCAGACAGGTATCGCGCCCGCCGTCAGAAAAAGGCGCTGGCCCCAGACCCCACCCTGGCCGATTGTTTCGCCCTGCTGACCAAAGGGGACATGATTGGCATCCGCCAGGTGCTGGGCATCTCGGGTTGCTCGGCGCTGAAGAAAGCGGAGCTGGCCAACGTCCTGATGGGGTGGCTCTCCGATCCTTACTGTCTGGAGAGGGTGATCTCAGAGCTGCGCGGCGAAGAGAAAGAGGCCCTGCGCGACCTGCTGGCTCACGGCGGGGTCATGGAGTGGCAGGCTTTCGCCGACAGGCACGGGCACGATCTGGAGGAATCGCCCTACCTGGAGTTTCACGCCCAGAGTCTGGAAACGGTCATGGGGCGGCTGCGGGCAAGGGCCCTGCTTTTCGAGGGCACAGCCGAAGGCCAGCTCATCATCGCCATACCCCGTGAACTGCGGCCCCTGCTACAGACCCTCCTGGCCTCGTGAACGGCGGCAAGCAGCCAGCGACGGCTTCACATCAGCCAGCCCAGCAACAGCGTCAGGCTGAGCAGGCTGAGCAGGGTGGAGAGGAAGACGACACCGGCGACAAAGCGGGGCTCCGTATCGAACTCCGTGGCCAGGATGGTCGCCGTCACCGCCGAGGGCATGCTGGCTTCCAGGATGCCCACCTGCCGCACCAGCCCGCGCATGCCCAGGAGCGTGGCCAGGCCCACGGCCACCAGCGGCGCCAGAACCAGCTTCAACAGCAGAGCGGCGGCGATTCCACCCTTGTGCTCGTTGAGAGAAACACGCGCCAGTTGCATCCCCAGCACGAGGAGCATCACGGGCACCGCCCCCTGCCCGGCGAGCTGCACCGCCTTGGCCACCGTCTCCGGCAGGGTCAATGCGCAGAGATTGACCAGGAAGCCGGCCAGGCCGGCCCACAGCAGCGGCGTGCGCAGCACGTTGAGCAAGGCCCTGCGCACGCCTGCCCGTCCCCTGGAAGCGATGTACACGCCGACGCTGTTGACCAGCAGGGCACTGACCACAAAGAACACCAACGCCGTATCCATGCCGAGCTGGCCAAAAGCGAAGAGATTGAGCGGCAATCCGAAGTTGCCGCAATTGGTGAACATGGCCACCAACAAGAAGCTGCTGCGCAACGGCGGCTCCAGCCGCAAGGCCCATCCCACGAGCCAGGCCAACGCGCCCTGCACGGCTGTGCTCAGCAGCGTGAAGACGATCATCTGCTGCACGCCGGCACCCCGCCACTCCAGACGGCTGAGGGAGTTGAACACCAGCGCCGGAATCAACACGTAGAAGGCCAGGCGGGAGATGGGCTGTACCTGCGCCCGCGTGCGCCAGCCGAACAAAACACCCGCCCCAGCGATCAGAATCACTGGGGCGACCACCTGCAAGAGTATGGAAACAAGCGTGCTGGGAACCATGCTCATTCCACGCCGGGCAGCGCTCTCCTCCGTCAGCTCTCGGCCAGACTCCAGTCGTCGAGAACCTCCAGCTCATCATCGCCAAACCAGGAAGCCTGCAACAGGGCCTCCTCGACCACCGCCTGCAAGGCCTCATCGCCGCGCAGCAAACATTCACCCAGGACGCGGCGCGCCCCTTTCCCTCCGATCTTGCCCAAGGCCTCGATGGCCACGTCCCGCACTTCGGCATCCTCATCGTCAATGAGACGAGACAGCGCAGGGACCGCCTCGCGCAATTCCAGTTCACCGCAAGCGTGCGCCGCCTCGTAGCGCCTGGCCGGCGACGGACTGTCCAGTTCGCGGAGGAGAACGGAGCGCCAGCGGCGGTCGGCGCTGCGGCCCATGGCGAAAAGGGCACTGACACACAGCTCCTCTTCGCCTCCATGGTAAGCCTCGGCGATGAGATCGCTCACGCCCGCCTCACTGGAATAGGCCACGGCTTCCAACGCCCGCCGCCGCACCTCCAGCGTTTCTCCCCGGCTGAAGTAGGCTTCCAGCAGCGCCTGCTCCGCCCTGGCTCCCACGGCTGCGTTGATCTCGCCCAATTCCCCCAGCAGCACAAACCGCCCCAGTGAAGCGGCGGCGGCTGCCCGCACGGCAGGCTGCTCATCACTCTTCAGAATACGCACCAGGGGACCCACCAGCGCCGTATCTTCATCCTCCCACAGACCCTCGATGGCCAGAAGGCGCACTTCGGCATCCTTATCGCTCAGCCACCACCGGAACAGGGCCGCGAAATCCGTGTCTATCGTGACCTCGGTCAGTTCCACCAGGGCGCGCAACACAGCCCGCGCCCGGGCGGCGGAGAGCCGTGGCCACACCTCTTGCACCTCTGCCAGCTCCTCCGGCCCCAGGCCGGAAAGCGCATAGAGCATGGACGGGCGCAACGGCCTGCCTTCGTCGGCCAGATGTCGCAACACGCGACGCAATTCCTCCCCCACAGACTATCCTCACTCAATGCCAGATGAACGTGCGCTGCTCGCTTTCCGGGCTGAGCGGCTGGCCAATGATGCGGCCGGCGTCATCTCGAAGGACGCCGCCCGCCTCGTCCCTGCTCACCCGCATCACCTGCACGTACCAGCGGTAGCGCCGGCCAAACTCCTGCGGTGCCCGGCCGTTGAGCCAGGCTTCTACTTGCCAGCTTGTCTCCTGCACAAACTGCTCGTGAATCCATTCCGTCTGCTCTTCGCCGACCACGCAGCCCACATGGACGACATATCCCTCATCCGCCTCCAGTGGGCCCACGCTTTCCCACTCCAATCGGATAAGCGACATTTCGCCTCCGGAATAGGGCGTGCCATCGCCGGGGTTGGTCAACACAGGGGCCGGGAAACGCAGCGCTGCGGTCGGTGTAACCGTGGGTGACGGCGTAGGCGTGGCCGGCGGCGGGGTTGGCGTGGGCACAGGCGGCGGCGTGGCCCCAGGCGGAGGAATCACCAGCCGCTGCCCCACGCGCAGCCGGGTCGGATCGGTGATGCCATTGGCCGCCATCAGCGCCTGGGCGGTGATGCCGAAGCGGCGGGCGATGCTATCCGGCGAATCGCCGGCCTGGACGACGTAAGTGCGTGCCTCTGCGGCCGCCACAGGTGAAGCCGTCGGCGTGGCCGTGGGCACGGGCGTGGCCGAGGGAACCGCCGCCAGGACCGCCACCGGCGTGGCCGTGCTCTCGGCTGCTGCCGTGGCCGTAGCCGTGGGCTGTGGCTCCGCCGCAGGCGAGGCCGCAGGGCCCGGCTCAGGTGGAACCGTCGGCGAAGGCGTGGGCGTCGCCGTCGGCGGATGGGGGATGATGAGCTCCTGCCCCACCTGCAAGGCGCTGGGGTTGGTGATGCCGTTGACCGCCATCAGCTCTTCGGCGGTGATGCCAAACTGGCTGGCGATGTAGGCCGGTGTATCGCCACGCTGCACCTTGTACGTGCGATAAGGGGGCGTCGGCGGGGGACTGGGCGATGCCGTGGGGGTGGGCGAGGGTATGGGCGTGTCTGTGACCGGGGGCGTGGCCGTCGCCGTAGGGGAAGGCGTCGGCGTGGACGTGGGCGGCAGGATAACTGTGGGCAATACGGCAACAGGCGCCTGTGCCAGCCAGGAAGCCGCCACGCGCAGGTACTCGGCCGAGCGCTGCCGCCAGGCATCCGGATCAAGGCGCAGGCGGCCGCTCAAGACCAGCGCCAGCACGACAACCAGCACCAGGCCTGAAGCCAACCGGCCCCACCCCCAGAGGCGCGCCGGCTGCAACTCACGACCACAGGAAGAACAGATGACCAGTTGCGCTGAGACCTTGGCGCCGCAACGACGACACCGTACCAGCCTGGGTTGCCGCCGCTGACGGGCGCCACACTCCGGGCAGATGGCGAGGCCCGTCTCTAACTCGGCCCCGCACCGTTTGCATTCCATGAGCCTCACCCATGTCTCACGCCGGGAAGCCAGCGAACAGGTAGATTCAGCAGGTCACGATAGCTCGCGGTAGACGGCCACGTCCACCGCCTTTCTGCCGGTCTTGGCAGTCCGACAGGAGCAGATTGTGATATACTGAGATTGCCTATCGGCCCAACAAGCCCGACCGCTCGCTACAACCCGAGCTGAGACCAATCCACAAGCTTGACTTTCATCAGGATATTCTGAACGTCCTGAACGCTCACGATCACGGCCAGGACGACGAGGAGCACCAGGCCGATGGCATGAATGGCGCCTTCCCGCTCCGGAGCCACCCGCTCCCCTCGAATGGCCTCGGCGACGACGAAGAGCAGGCGGCCACCATCGAGGCCTGGCAGGGGCAACAGGTTGGTCAAGGCAACAGCGGCGTTCAGTATGCCCGCCAGATAAAAGATGACGAACCACTGGCCGCTGGCCATGATGTACTGCGTCGCACTGCTGGCCAGTTGGCCGATGCCCAGGGGCCCGATGGGCCGCACCGCTTCCAGGGGCACAATGCCCCGCAGCAGCAGCAGCGGCAATGACAGGGTCACCACCAGGAACCGGCCGGTCAGCTTCAGGCCCTGCAGGACAGCCTGATGCAGGGGGAAACGGCGGATAGCCATCACGGGACTTAGTCCCACCCCCAGGTGCCCTGTCCCATCTGTTTCCACTTTCGGTCGGGCCTTGATGAAGACCAGCTCTCCCTGCCGATGCACGACCAACTCGATGACCTGGTTGGGATGGGCTTTCACGTAGGAACTCAGATCCTCCATGCCGTACAGGACCTGGTCATCAATCTGGGTGACGATGTCGCCGACCTGCAGGCCGGCCTCGGCCGCCGGCGTGCCTGCAAACACCTCGCTGATGCGCGCACCGTACTGGGGCATGGGGTAGCCCACCGTGAAAGCCGCCGTGAACATGACGACGGCCAGCAGGAGATTCATGCCCGCGCCGGCCAATAACACGGCCACGCGCACCCGCTTGGGTGCGATCACAAAACTCCCCGGTCCCTCAGGGTCATCCTCCCCTTTCAGCCGCACGAGGCCGCCCAGGGGGATGGCGTTGATGGTGTATTCCGTCCCGCCCCGGCGAAACAGGGTGGCCAGACGAGGCGGATAACCGAAGCCGAACTCCTCAACGACCACGCCGCTGCGCTTGGCCACCAGGAAATGCCCCAGTTCGTGCACCAGCAGCATGATGCTCAACAAGAGCACAGCGCCAAGAACGCCCGTAACTTGAGAAAGCATGGACGACTCCTCTAGCTCACATTGGTATACTCAGTAGATGGAAAATCGCTCCGCCAGGATTGTCAATCCTGGCGAAAACCGGGGATCTGACGATCCCCTCAGAGCAAATTTCCATCCACTGATACTCAGCATATCCCGATGGCCTGCCAGGGATTGCCAAATCAACCGCTATTATAGCCCTTTTGGCAAGATATGGCAAGTATCAGTGACGGGAAATCGCTCCTGCCGCCGCGGTCAGAACGCATCAGCCCGGATGAGGGTGCCCACTTCCAGGCCAGCATCGCCCAACACGCGGGTCAACAGCCCAACCTCCAGACCCGAGATCAAGCGCACCTGCAAATAAGGCAACTCCTCCACCAGTGCGCACATCGTCCGCACCTTGGCCAGCATGCCGCCCGTCACGTCCGTGCCCTGAGCGCCGTCCATAAGGGGCGAGAGCGCGGCCAGCCGCCGCGGGGTGATCTCGGCAATCACCTGAGGCTGACCATTATCAGAGCGCATCACGCCAGGCACCGCCCCGGCCAGCACGAGGCGGTCGGGCTTCAGCCGCCGGGCCAGCCAGGCGAAAATCTCCTCGGTGGAGACGATGGTGCCGCCGCGCACCTCGTCCAGGGCCACGTCGCCGTAGAGCAGCGGCACCAGGCCGCGCAGCAACGCTTCGGCAACAGGACGCCAGTCCAGGGCTACCAGTTCCCCATCGCGGCAGCAAGCCGAAGCGGAGGGTTGCAGGCTCCACACGGGCACGCCCGCCTGCCAGAAGGCGTCGGCAACCAGGCGGTTGAGCCGCTGGGCAGCCAACGCCGTCTCGGCAAAGCCCCGCCAGCCTGCGGCATCGCTCACGCCGCAACGGGTGCCGTAGCGCTCCCCGGCCATGTGGCCGAAGGAGCCGCTGCCATGCCCCAGGACCAGCCGCAGCCCAGGGCGAGCGGCCAGGGCCTCGGCCACCTCCCCCGCCAACCGTCGGATCACCTCCGGCCGCGCCGTTGCCTCCCGCGTCTTGTCCGTGATCAGCGAGCCGCCCAGCTTCAAAAAGACCAGCTCTGCGGATTGCGGATTGCGGATTGCGGATTGCGGAATGCGGATTGCGGAATGCGGATTGTGGATTGCGGATTGCGGATTGTGGATTGCGGAATGCGGATTGTGGATTGCGGGTTGCGGATTGCGGATTGTGAGGTTTGGATTTTGGATTTTGGATTTTGAAGTTGCCCTGATCTCTACCCGCTCGCCGTCCACGATCACCCAATCACCCGTATGGATTTGGCTTATGTCAATTTCATCCAGCATGGGGATATCGGCCAGGATGGCCCCTACGGCCACGATGGGTTCGCTCCGGGCATTGAGCATCGCTGCCGGCGCATGGCCACTGTGCGCCAGGCGCAGGAGGGTGTATGAGCCCACCGTGCTGCCCTTGCCGCCGGGAAAGACCAGGACTCGTCCGGCGATGCACTGTCCCTCCAGCGGGTGCCCCGGTTCGATGATGACCCCTGTCTCCGGGTCCACGCCGCCCAGGAAGCCGATGGGCTGCGGCGAGACCAGGGCTTCCCCCTCGGCTCGCCCGGCCCGGATCACCCGACCCACCAGGAGTGCGGAATGGGGGGTGCAGATGGTCATTCCGCTTTCCCCCAGGCGTGGCGTACGGCGGCCAGCAGCGCCGCATCTTCCTCCGGCAGTACGGTGCGGGGATCGAGCAGCAGGCGGTTCGCCTCGATGCGTCCGATGACCGGCGGCTCCTGCGCTCGCAGGCGCGCCGCCAGGGCGTCGGGTGAGGCCGGCTCCAGGGCCACGACCACGGTGGGCAGTGTCTGGCCGGGCAAGGAGCCGCCGCCCACGGTGGAGTGCGCCGCCTGGGTCGAGGCCGGGATACCCATCGCCTGTAATTGAGCTGCCCAGGCTTCGGAGCGAGCGCGCAGGCCATCCAATGGTGCGGCGATCATCTGCCAGATGGGGATTTCCGCCACCGCCTCCCCGCGCAGGTAATGCAGCAGCGTGGCCTGCAAGCCTGCCAGCGTGGTTTTGTCCACCCGCAAGGCCCGCGTCAGCGGGTGCCGTCGCAGCCGCTCCACCAGCGGCTTCTGGCCGACGATGAGGCCCGCCTGGGGGCCGCCCAGCAGCTTGTCGCCGCTGAAGGTGGTGAGCGCAGCGCCGGCGGCCACGCTCTGCTGCACGGTGGGCTCGGCGGCCAGGCCAAAGGCCGACGTGTCCAGCAGCGTGCCGCTGCCCAGGTCGTTGACCACGGGCAGGCTGTGTTGTCGCCCCAGGGCCACCAGCTCGTCCAGCGTCACGTCCTCGCTGAAGCCGAGCACCTGGAAATTGGAGCGGTGCGCCGCCAGCAGCAGCGCCGTGGCCGGGCCAATGGCCGCCGCGAAATCCCGTCGGTGGGTGCGGTTGGTGCTGCCCACTTCCACCAGCCGGGCGCCGCTCTGCGCCATCACCTCCGGGATGCGGAAGCCGCCGCCGATCTCGATGAGCTGGCCGCGGGAAATGATGACCTCCCTCCCTCTGGCCAGGGCGGTCAAGGCCAGCAGCACCGCGCCGGCGTTGTTGTTGACCACCAGGGCGGCCTCGGCTCCGGTCAGCCGGCAAAGCAGTTCCTCGGCATGCACGTAACGGGAGCCGCGCTGCCCTGCTGCCAGGTCGTACTCCAGGTTGCTGTAGCCCGTGCCCGCTTCCACCATGGCCTGGCGGGCTGCCCGGCTCAGGGGGGCCCGGCCCAGGTTGGTGTGGATGATGACACCGGTGGCGTTGATCACCGGCCGCAGCGTGGGGCGGGTCAGGCTTGTCAGCCGCGCCCGTGCCGCAGCGATCAGCGCCTCCGCTGCAGGGCACGGCCGGCCACCCAGGATGGCCTCTCGGGCCTCATCCAGGGTCTCGCGCAGGGCCGTCACCGTCAGCGTGTGGCCATAGGCGGCCAAAACCTGGGCCATTTCGGGTTGTTGCAGCAGGCGGTCCACAGCGGGCAGCTTGCGCAGCTCTTCCTGCATGCCATCCTCCGGACAGGCTAATATACCCTTAATGCCTATCCTAAAAGTCTCACCGCTCCCGCTGGACCTTGGTCCAGCGGCGGACTAAGGTCCGCCTTGAGCGGTTTTCAGGATAGGCTCTTAAAGGATAAGCCCCCTCCTAAGAAACGAGCCCCCAACGACTGGGGGCCTCAAGGTAACAAGTGGGCGAAACAGGACTCGAACCTGTGACCTCTTCCTTGTCTTGCCGCATCGGCTTTCACCGACCACATACAATGTGTTGCGGTCTGGACTATATCTTGGCCGTCTCAGGCCCGCTGCTTGCAGTCTCTGAGGCGTCCCGAAAGCTCCTATAGTCCTTATGCCAGTGGACACCGACTGTCTGTTGATTCCGAGATGGTGTTATGCGCAAGTGAAGGGCTGCCTTCTGTCCAATCTCGCTCTGAGGCACGTAGTACACCAAGTCGGTATCTGGACAGTAGAAGCTTTAAGGTTCCCTGCTGGTCACCCATAACTATCCAGGTTGCTTTTCCAGCCCTCATGTCCATCCTCTCGGATCACATTGTGGCGAACCCGGCTTTAGGGCTTCCCAGCATACAGCAGCGTCCACCGTGCCGGTTCATTTTCCCAGGCACGGGCTCACAAATGTAAGGGAAGCGCTCTAACCTGCTGAGCTATTCGCCCACACACTGACATTATACCGGCAGACCAGACCAGACGCAAATGCGGCTATGCCCATCGCCCTCGAGGGGATGCCTACCTGCTGTATGTCCCCATCAGCTCCGCCTGGGCCAGGATGTGCCCCTCCATGGCCTTGAGGAGCTGCCCCTTGTCCGCTCCGGCCTTCAGGTCCAGCACCGTGTCCAGGGCATACAACTTGAAGAAGTAGCGATGGGTGCCACGCGGCGGACAGGGGCCGCCGTAGCCCAGCCGCCGCCAACTGTTCCGCCCGTGCCGGCTGCCATCGGCCAGCTCGGCATCCGAGGAGACGGCTTCCGGCAGGCCGCGACTTGTGGCGGGCAGGTTGTAGAGCACCCAGTGGACCCAGGTACCCGCCGGCGCATCGGGGTCGTCGGCGATGAGGGCCAGACTGCGCGTGCCCGCCGGTGGGTCACCCCAGGAAAGCGGCGGCGAGATGTCCTGGCCGTCGCAGGTGTACTTACGGGGGATCGGCTTCCCCTGAACAAAGGCTGTGCTCGTCAGTTCAAAAGCCATCGCTTGCTCTCCTTTCTCCGGCAACGTCGCCGGAACTGCCGTGGGTGGCGCTGCGCGCTGACACCCCCCCACCATCAGCCCACACAGCAAGAACAACAGCCAGATACATCGCTTCGGCCCGATCATGCTACCACTCCTCCTCGTCGGCGTTGTCCACCCCCTCTCCCCGCAGGACTTCGCGCCCGCGGCCGCCGCCCTCGTCAGGGCCGACAATGCCCTCCTCCTCCAGGATTTCCATCAGCCGCGCCGCCCGCGGGAAGCCGATGCGCAGCTTGCGCTGCAGGAAGGAGGTGGAGACCCGATCGTAGTCCCGGACGAGGGCCACAGCCTGGTCAAACAGTTCATCTTCTTGAGCCGCCCCTTCCAGCAGCCCCTCCCAGGGATAGGCTCCCTCGTCCGAGGGTTGGGGCCCGCCTTGCCGCCGCCAGAAGTTGACCAGCGCCTGGGTCTCCCGGCCGGTGACAAAGCAGCCCTGCGCCCGCACCAGGCCGCTGGCTTCGGGCGACATGAAGAGCATATCGCCGCGGCCCAGCAACTGCTCCGCCCCCGCCTGATCCAGGATCACCCGGCTGTCCACCTGCGAGGTGACGGTGAAGGCGATGCGGGCAGGGAAATTGGCCTTGATCAACCCGGTGACCACGTCCACGCTGGGCCGCTGCGTGGCGACGACCAGGTGAATGCCCGTGGCGCGGGACATCTGCGCCAGGCGGCAGACGCTGCGCTCCACCTCATCGGGGGCGACCATCATCATGTCCGCCAGCTCGTCTATGACCAAGACGATGTGCGGCAACGGCTCGTAGCGGGTCTGAGACCCGCCCCTGCGCCGCCTGGCCAGCCGGTTGTAATCGTCAATGTTGCGCGCCTGCACGGCGTGAAACTGCCGGTAGCGCTCGTCCATCTGCAGGGTGAGCCAGGTCAGCGCCCCGACGGCCTGTTCCAGCTCCACCACCACGGGGGCCAGCAGATGGGGGATGCCGTTGTACACGGGCAACTCCACCATCTTGGGGTCCATCAGCAGCAGGCGCAGCGTTTCCGGGGTGTTGTGGAAGAGCAGACAGGTGATGATGGCGTTGATGCACACCGACTTGCCCGAGCCGGTGGCCCCGGCGATGAGCAGGTGGGGCATGGCGGCCAGATCGGCCACCACCGGCTCGCCGGAGACGTTGCGGCCCAACGCGATGGCCAGGTTCGACCTGGCCGCCAGGCGGCGGAATTCCGGCGATTCCAGCACGCCGCGCAGGGCCACCAGGGCCACCCGGTCATTGGGCACCTCGATGCCTACGTAGGGGTAGCCCGGCACCGGAGCCTCGATGCGGATGGGCGAAGCGGCCAGGGCCAGGGCCAGGTCGTTGGACAGACGCAGGATGCGCTGCACGGACACCTTACGGTCGTAGACCGTGCCATCGGCCCGGCGGTGCGGCACCGTCAGCGGCTGCACGGCAAACTGGGTCACCGTGGGCCCCTGTTTCACGTCCACCACCCGCACGGGCACGCCGAACTCGCTGAGCGTTTGCTCGATGACCTGCGACTTGTAATCGGCGTTGGTGTCGCCGAATTCCTCGCTGCGGTCCACGTGCAGCAGGTCCAGCGGCGGCAGGCGATCGTCGGCCGGCCGCTCCGGCAGCGGACGCTCGGCCTTCGGCCGGGGCTCCTTTTTCTTGACAGCCCGGCGAGGCGGGGCAGGTGGTGGAACGGCAACTGCTGCCCGAGTGGGCTCTACTTCCTCAAGTGCTCCCCTGCCCCCCTGCTCCCCTGCTCTCCCTTGCCCGGCCGCCACGAGCATTCGCAGACCTTCCCGCCAGCCCAGAGGCGCCCAGCGGTACATCATCCACAAGCCCAGGGCGACGAATAGAAGCAGCAGCAACCGCCCCAGGAGCGGGCCCAGCCACTGCCCCAGGAACATGCTGATGACCCACCCCACCAGGCCGCCGCCGCGCCCCTGCTCGGCCCAGGCCAGGGCCTTCTCGCCGTCGCCCCAGCGATGCGTCAGGGCCAGCAGGGCCACGAGGAAGACCTCCAGGCCGACCAGGGCTTCCCAGCGCCCGGCGAAGCGCAGCCGCTCGCCGGCCAGCACGATGACAGCCGCGGCCCACAGCAGCAGCGCCAGCGGGTAGGCTCCCCAGCCCAACAGCCGCCGCGAAAGAGGCACCCAGGAGGCGTTGGCCAGGAGCAGGTCCACAACCAGCAAAACGCCGAGCAGCAGGATGATGTAGGGGCGGGTCTGCGACCCGCCCTCGCGCCCCTGAATCCACGCCAGCCAGGGCGGAAGGCCGGCCCGTGCAGGCTTACCCTTCGACGGCTTGCGCTCTCTCCGACTACGCTGCACGCTCATCCCATTCCGCTCTCCCACCCCAACCCCTTCCCTCTCCCAAGGGAGGGTACGTAAAATGGGATATAAGCCTGATCGCTGCGCTCAGGTTCTCGCGTCACCATGCAGGCAAGAGATGCTTCGCTGGAGTCGGCCGGGCAATGAAGTTTGACGCCTGAAACCCGCTCAGCATGACAAGTACGGTTGACTACCCGTTCTCCCCTGTCACTATGTGATCAGTCACCGGTCCCCGGCTCAGCACGACTATACGCCTGGCGCAGGCTCAGCGCCAGACGGCGGTTGGCGCTGTCAATCTCCAGGATGCGCGCCGTGACTTCGCGGCCTTCCTGCACTACCATACGCGGATGCATGAAGTCGCCATTGGCCAATTCCGAGACGTGGATGAGGCCCTCCACCCCCTCTTCCAATTGCACGAAGGCTCCAAAACTCACCACATTGGTGATCACCCCGCGCACGAGCTGCCCTACCTTGTACCGCTCATCCACCAGGCTCCAGGGGTCCGGCGTCAACCGCTTCAGGCTGAGAGCGACCTTGCGCTCGGCCTGGTTGACGCCGATGACGTACACCTTCAGTTCATCCCCCTGCCGGAGCACCTCTGAGGGGTGTGCCACCCATCCCCAGGAAAGCTCCGAGATGTGGATCAGCCCTTCCACCCCGCCCAGGTCCACGAAGATGCCAAAGGGATGCACGCGCGTCACCCGGCCTGTGCAGATGTCGCCCGGGCAGAGGCGGGCCAACAGGTCGCCGGCCCGTGCCTCCCCACAGGCTGCCCGCTCGGAAAGGATCAGACGGCGCAGGTCGCGGTCCACCTCGATCACCCGCAAACGGAGGGTCTGCCCCACCCGAGACTCCAGCGCCTGCATGCGCCCATCGCTGTCGGCGAAGTGCGGCATGCCGGAGAGCTGGGAATAGGGCACGAAGCCGCGCAACTGGCCCCAGGAAACCAGCAATCCCCCGCGATTGAAGCCGTCGGCGAGCAACTCCAACACCTCGCCCGTCTCCAGGGCTTCCTCTGCCAACTGCCAGGCGCGCTCCAGGCTGATTGCCAGCCCCCTTGCCTCATCCTCCGCCGCCAAAGGCTCACTCCCTCCCTCGGAGACCCCGTTGCCTCCCCCTTCTCCCCCGATCCTGCCGCCTGCGGCCGGCGCGACCGGCGGGAACATGGCGTCTACCTCGCGCAACAACGCCTGCCAATACGCCTCATCGTTCTCCTCACTCCACCTGGCTGTTTCATCCCAGCCCATCTTGTTATCCCTCCGTCCGATGTGATCCATTCGTCTGCAAGACCTCCGCTACTTCCATATCCACCAATACCCTGGCCACCTCCTCAATGGCCAGCCGCTGCTTGCGATACAGGTCCGACTCGCTCATGGCCAGATGGCGGGCGATTTCCCGCACCTGCTTGCGTTGAATGAAGCGCAAGTCCAGGATGTTATACAGCAGCCATTCGGGAGCTGTCATGCGCCGTTCGCCCGCCGGGCGCAGGTGTTCGATGGCCTGACGCAGCACCGCCCGCAGGGCGCGGATGGGATTACCTTCGTGCTCCTGCAAGGCCCGCGTCACGATGCGCAAGCCCAGGAGGGGACTGCGCACGAGCTTGGGGCCACCCCAGTAATGGCGCAGGGCATCGCGCACCCACTGCAGGAAATCGGGCTGGGCGGCCAGCTCTCCTTCGGGAAGAAGGGGGAGGAAAGCAGGAGAGCCCACGTAGCGGATGTCCCCTCGCCACTGCTGGATGCGTTCGATCTGGGGGATGATCCGCTGCAGGGCCACGAACACGCTTTGCTGCAGGTGACGGTCTTCCAGCGCGGCGGCGGCCCGGTCGAGCAGGGTACGCACGATTTTCTCCTGCTCCGGCGAGCACGGCGTGGTGTCACGCGTGGCCACGCCCAGGAGGCCCAACGTCTGCTCCCCTCCCTGGCTGCGCAGGCGCCACAGACGATAGCCGTCCAACTGGATGAAGCCGTTGGCGGAGCGATCCTCCGCTTCGCCCGGCGGCGCAATGAGCAGACGGGCCAACTGCCCACTCAGGAGCGGCTCGATCTCATCCCGCGCCCCGCAACTGGCCTCCACTCGCGCTCCCTCGTCGGCAGGCACGACGATGAAGCCGACTTTCACCCGCAGCAAATCGCACAGAGCGATGAGCACGTTTTGCAGGAACTGCGCCAGGTCGCTGCTGGTCAGCAGCCGCTTGTCCAGTTCCTGGATCCAGGTGATCTCCTCTCGATCCTGGCGGTAAATGAGGCGGTCAATCCAGGGCTTGGCCAGGTTGATGAGCAACTGCAGGAAGACAATCGTGCCCACGACGGCAAAGATGAGCACGGTGTCCCGCGGCAGGCCCAGGATGTCCTCCACGCGGGGGATGACGAGCATGACGGCGATGACGCAGATGCCGACGAAGGGGCCGCGCAGCAGGTAGTGGATGAAGCTGTGCTTGACCACCCGGTCGGGCATGAGCACACCGTAGTAGGCCACGCTGTAGGACATGATCACCAGCATGGCGCCCACGCCCAGGTTGCCAACCAGGGTGAGCAGCAGCACCGCCTCGGGGGAAATCTGGCCGGCCATGCGGGCGAAGACGAGGTAGGGGAAGACGCCCAGGCCAGGCCCGGCGAAGGAGATGGCCAGATAGGCCATGCGCCGCCGCGAGGCGGCGGTGAGACAGCGACGCCAGGCCCGGTAGAGGTTCCAGGCTCCATAGAGGGCCGTCAGGGCGAAGTAGACGGTGAAAAGCCCGAAGAGGGGGCCGGCCGCCAGGTGGCTGACCGGCGGCACAAACTCGCCGTCGTACACCAGCAGGTCGGTGAAGGCGGCCAGGCCAAACAGCACCGCGCTCCACACATAGCTGACCACCACCAGGCGGCGGCGGCGCCGCGAGCGGGCGTTGGTGGTACACAACAAGGCGTCGGAGAAGTCGAAGTAGGCGGCGGGCACGAAGGCGATGCCCAGCCACTGCACACGCAGCCACAGGTTGGCCGCGCTGGCCGTGCTCACCCGGGGCAAGATGATATCGCCGCCATAGACCACCAGCACGCAGCCCAGCAGGGCACAGAAACCCCGCACCACCTCGCTGCGCAGATTGTGGGTCAGCATGTAAATCAGTTCCGAGAAGGCAAGGATGACGATGGCTGAGGAAAGTATGAGGTTGCCGAAGGAGAGGAAATCAGTCCAGTCCAAAGTCACCGCGGTCATGGTATCCCAACGCCCAGGTTATCAACCATAAGAAACCACACCGGTTACGCTTTACGTTTTACATTACGCCACACACGAAAAAAAGGGCGATGTCGCGATTGGCGAAATAGCGATCGTTGAAGCCGCAGAAGCGACAGCCGAGGTGGTGGCAGAAGCGGATGGCCGGATCGTTCTTGCTCTGCACGGCGAACATCATCCGCCGCACTGCCCGTTGTTGCCCCCAGCGCATGGCCTCGCGCAGCAAAGCCGTGCCCAGGCCCCGCCGCCGATAGGGGCGGTCAACGACCAGGTTGTGCACCCACGCCAGGTGCTGGTCGCGTTGCACACCCACGTCCACGTAGCCGCGCACCTGGCCGTCCACCTCGGCCACCAGAACACAGCCGCCCTGATCCCAACGGTTCAGCAGCTCTCCGCCCGGCGCGGGGTAGGAAGCCTGCATAGGCCGGGGCAGGTACACCTTGCGCAAGGCCACGGAAATGCCCATCTCATCCTCTCGCTGTTCCAGTTGCCAGACGCAAGCCGTCTCGTAGGAACTGTCCAGATTGAAGCAATCGTTAAGGTCGTGCAGAACAGCAGAGCGGATGAACATCAATGCCCTTCGTCCAGAAACAGGGGCAGGTTCCCCAGAGCGATGATACCCCGCCACCGCTCGGGGTCGTTGCCTTCGGTGAATACGGCCGCCTCGGCCACCACGGTGCCGCCGGCACGCTGCACCAGGCGGCGCATCCCTTCCAGTGTGCCGCCGGTGCTGACCACATCGTCCACGATGATGACCCGCTTGCCCCGCAGCAAGGACAGGTCCTTCTCGTCCAGCCACAGCATCTGCGGCTGGCCGGTGGTGATGGAGAGCACTTCTTCGCCCAGGGCCTCGCCCATGTAGGTTTTGCGGCTTTTGCGGGCGACGACGTAGGGCAGGCCGGTGTCCACCGCCAGTTGGTAGGCCAGGGGGATGCTTTTCACCTCGGCGGTGATCAGGACATCGGCATCCCGCGGCAGCCGTTCGGCCAGCGCTTTGGACGTCGCCTGCACGATCTCGGTGTCCCCCAGGATGTTGAAAATGGCGATGCGCACGCCGGGTGCGACTTCAAACAAAGGCAGGTGGCGGGTCAAGCCACAGAGTTCGACTGTGTAGGTTTCTCGCTTGCTGGTCATCGCAGACATCTCCCCGCTTGACAAATAGTTTAATCTGAGTTAAGGTAGGACATGCACCGGCCGCGCGGTTATGCACCGTGTTGCTTCTGGTGGGTGGGAATGAGCCGGATCAAGGAGCGCATGGCATCATTTTCTGCTGTCTGTTTGAGATTCGTCCCGGCTTTTTCCTCATCCCATTCAAAGTTAGGTCTCATTGCAGTCGCCCCTTGGCGATAATATCCTACTATGACGCGGGCCTTAAAGATTGTATCAGAACTGTCCATTCATGTCAAACCCGGAGGAAAGCACCTATGATGCCACACACTCGTCGCCTGGCCGGATGGCTCCTGCTGAGCGCGCTGTTGGGGCTAAGCCTGGCTGCCGGTGCCCGCGGCCAGGAGCAGGAACCGGAACGCTTCTACACCGTGCAGATCAGCGCTGTGACGCGCCAGCAGCGGACGGCCATCGCCCGTCTGGGCCTGGCCATTGACGCCGTCAGCCCCGATGCCGTGACCGTCACCGTCAGCCAGGGCGAGCTGGAGCGTCTACGGCGAGAAGGGTTCCGCCTGCTCAGCGTCCAGCCGCTGCAATTCCCCATTGACGACCAGGACTATCACACCTACGCCGAGATGGTGGCCGAGATCACACAGGCTGCTGCCGACCACCCCGAGATCGTGCAACTGGCCGTCGTCGGGCGCAGCATCGAAGGGCGGAACATTTACGCCGTGAAGATCAGCGACAACGTGGCCAGCGACGAGGCCGAGCCGGAAGTGCTCCTCTTCGCCCTCACCCACGCCCGCGAGCACCTCACCGTCGAGCAGGCACTGGACCTCATCGCCTACTTCACCGACAACTACGGCCGGCGCGGCGACGTCACCAACCTGGTCAACGAACGGGAGATCTGGATCCTGCCCAACGTCAATCCCGACGGCGACGAATACGACCGGCTGGGCAACGGCTGGTATCGCAACTGGCGCAAGAACCGCCGCAACAATGGTGATGGCACCTGGGGCGTGGACCTCAACCGCAACTACGGCTATCGCTGGGGCTACGACAATGTGGGCTCCAGCCCCTACACAAGCAGCCAGACCTACCGCGGCCCGGCTCCCTTCTCCGAACCGGAAACGCAGGCTATTCGCGACTTCGCCCTGGCCCACCCCGATCTGGTGGCCTCCATCAGCTTCCACACCTACGGCGAGCTGATCCTCTGGCCTTACGGCTACACCTACGCAGACGTGCCCGCCGACATGACAGCCGAGGACCACGCCGTCTTCGTGGAGATGGGCCGAAGGATGGCCGCGCTGAACGGCTACACCGCCATGCAGGCCAGCGACCTCTATCCGACCAACGGCGACAGCGACGACTGGCTCTACGGCCAACGGGGCATCTTCGCCTTCACCTTCGAGCTCTATCCCCCCACGACCAGCCCGGACTTCTACCCGGACGACGACGTGATCCCGGCCCAAACATCTCGCAATCGGCAAGCGGTCAGCGCCCTCATCGGCGTGGCCGACAACCCGCACAAGGTCATCGGCCTGGGCGGGGACAACACGCCGCCGACGGCGATGCTGCTCTCGCCGGCCGCCGGAGCAACGATCAGCGGCGAGGTGCTGTTGCAGGCCATGGCCGAGGATGACGTGGGCGTCACCCTGGTGGAATTTCAAGCCGACGGAGTGCCCATCGGCCTGGACACCAGCGCACCTTACACTGCCGCCTGGGGGATTGAGGCGATGCCTGGCCCGCACGTGCTTGCCGTCCGCGCCTACGACCACGGCCACAACATAGGCCTCTCCGCGCCGGTGGCCGTCACCGTGGTCATCTCCGAGCCGACGCCCACAGCGACGCCGACCGCCACCGTCACGCCGAGTCCTACGGCCACCCCGACGGCGACGCCCACGGCCACAGCAACACCGGTCTGGCCGCGCCGCCTTTTCCTGCCGCTGCTGGTCACCAGCCCGCCTGCGGATACCTGATTCCGCATTCCACTCACGGGGCAGGCGTGGGCGTGAACAGCAATATCCCTTGTTGCATAAGGAAGGCCAGGCGCACCCTGGCCAGGGCCATCAGTTCGACTTCGTTCCTCTCCTCTGCCAGCCGCGAGGCCTGCTCGTAGGCGGCCAGGGCCTCCGCCACCCGTCCTTGCAGCTCGCGGGCATTGCCGAGCAGGTAGTATCCTCTGGGCGACTGGGGATCGGCCTCCAGGATGGCCTGGGCCTCGGCCAGGGCCTTCTCGCCCTGCCCCAGACGCACGTAGACCTGCCCACGGCTCATGTGAAAATCGGCTGCCTCGGACAGGGCACGCGCCGCGGAGAAAGCCTCGGCCGCCTTCTCCTCCTGGCCGGTGAGCTCGTACAGCGCGCCACGCCACAGGTGCAGCTCGACGTTGTCGGGGCGCAGGGCCTGGGCCTCCTCGAACCTGGCCAGAGCGGAGGCATAGTCTCCCTGGTCCAGGAACTGCTCGGCCTCCATCTGCAGCGTCTGCACCTGGACGGTCAGCGGGTCGGGGGCCAGGAAACGCCGGTAGACCAAGGAGGCGGCAGCCAGCAGCGCGGCCAGCACGAGCAGGCTCAGCAGCAAACGCTGCAGGCCACGCCGGCGGGCGGCGCGCACCTCCTCATCCAGATACCACCACCAGTGTGCAGGGTCTGGCTGCATCGTTTGCCGCGCCGCGGCCAGCCCGCCGCTGGCGCGCAGCTCCCGCAACAGCGCAGAGGCCTTGCGGTGGAGCTGTCCGTGCAGGGTGCTCAGCCGCGCCTGCTCTGGACGCAGGTCCACGCCGCGGGCCTCCAGTTGCGGCATCAGTTCGGCGATACGGTCGAGGCCGTGCAAAATGCTCAACGCATTGCTGCCAGAGCCGCGCAGCTTGCCCAAAGCCCGCTCGCACTCGCCGAGCAGGCTGCGCAGTTCGTCGGCAGGAGTGATCTTCTCTTCTGGCAATACCTTCACCATCGCACCACACCCAACATCAGACCTTAGATGTAGCTACTTCCGCTCAGCGTGGACTGCCAAGTCCACGCCCTTGCCGCCGGACTTGACAGTCCGGCGGGAGCTGATGCGAAAATGTGGGCCTAGATTTGGATTTCCCAGCTTACCCCTTCTTCTCCCTGGCCTGGCGAGCCCTCTCCTGTCTCTTGTACTCCTCGTACACCCGGCCCACCCCCGATTTGATCTGGGAGTGGATCTTACTGCGGCGGGACTGGGGGACGTGGAACCAGGTGCGCAGGTCCTCGACCAGCGCAGCCCCCGTCTCGTGCTTGCCCACGCCCTGCTGATAGTATTCCCACACCCGCGCCTGCAGATGGCGGAGGAAAGAGACCATGTAGTCCAGTTCTTTGAGACCACACAGCGCGCCATGTCCGGGAACGATATAGGCGGCATCGAGGTTACGGATCAGTTCCAGCCCGGCCAGCCAATCGCGGGAGTTGGACTGGGCCATGTAGGGGTGCTCGTCAATCCAGATGGTGTCCCCCACGAAAACCACCCGCTCCACCGGCAGCCAGACGATGGAGGTGGCCATGGTGTGGCCACCGATGTGGATGATCTGGATTTCCCGCCCCCCTTTGCGCAGCGTCAGTTTCCTGGTGAAAGTGA
Organism: Anaerolineae bacterium; assembly: GCA_029907105.1. Classification (GTDB taxonomy): domain Bacteria; phylum Chloroflexota; class Anaerolineae; order UBA3071; family UBA3071; genus JARYMM01. The sequence goes on from JARYMM010000009.1 coordinate 41,028, forward strand.
TCTGCGGGCGGATGATGCGCATGCGGGAGAGGGAGAATTGCGCCTGCAGTTGCGGCTCCCGCTTGAAGGAGTCGATCACGCGCTGCTTGAAGTTGTCGCCGTAGCCACGCATGTCCCGCCAGGCCCGTTCGTGGGCGATGATCGGCGCCGGCAGGAAGAACTGATTGCCCATGATATGGCCGCGGTGGTGGTCGGTGTTGATGACGTAGAGCACGGGTTTGCCGCTGATGTGTTCCATTTGGCGCCGCCAATGCATGGCCTGCTCCGGAAGGACAGGCGTGTCCACGGCAATGGGGCCTTCATCGGTGACGATGAAGCCGACGTTGGCCCCGCGGTATTCCAGCTCCACATAGACGCCAGGGGCGATTTCTTCCATTGCTTCGACCTCCCGAGGGTGAGTTTCAGGTTTCGGGTTTCACGTCTCCCGTTTTCGCAGGGCTTCCTCGGCTGCGGCCAGGGCCTCGGCCAGGGGAGCGTCTCCCGGTGCGCCACCCTGCGCCCAGTCGGGCCGGCCACCGCCCCGCCCGCCGATGCGCTGACAGGCCAGGCGCATGAGCTTGCCCATGTCGGCAGAGACATCGGGGGCGCGGGCGAAGGTGAGCTGCGGCTTCTCGCCCGCCCAGCCCAGGAGAGCGACGCAGCCGGGCCGCCCGGCCAACTGCGTGGCCAGCGCTTTCACCGCCCCGGCCTCCCACTCCTCCGCCCGGAACAGCACTTTGACTATGCGAAGGCCATCCTCTTCTTCCGCTTCGGCGTAGAGACGCCCGGCCTCGGCGGCAACCAGCGCCTCCTGCGCCACCCGCAGCGCCCGCCGGGCCTCCCTCACTTCCTCCGCCAGGCGCTGCGCTGCCTCCAGCAGCTCCTCCTCGCCGGTGGTGAAGTGGCCAACCAGGGCCTGCAGCAACCTGTGCTTGCGCTCGTAGTCGGCCAGGGCCCGCCCGCCGCAGAGAAAGGTGACCCGCGTCGTGCCGCCGCGGTGACGTTCAGCGCGGGTGATCTTGATCAGGCCCACCTCGGCGGTACTGCGCAGGTGGGTGCCGCCGCAGGCCGAGCAGTCGAAGCCGGCGATTTCCACTACCCGAACGGCCCCCTCCACCGCTGGCGGGCGGCGCAGCGGCAGGGCCGCCAGCTCCCCGGCATCCACGAAGCGACAACGCACGGGGCGGTTTTCGCTGACCACGCGGTTGGCCAGCGCCTCTGCTGCCGCCAACGCCTCGGCGGACATGTCGGTGCGGTCGAGGTCAATGGTGCTGGCCTCCGCCCCCAGGTGGAAGCTCACCGTCTCCGCACCCAGGGTCTGGATGAAGGCCTGGGAGAGGATGTGCTGGCCGGTGTGTTGCTGCATGTGATCGAAGCGGCGCGCCCAGTCAATGCGCCCGTGGACATCATCGGCGGCCAGCTCGCCGGCCAGGATGTGCCGTGGGCCTTCGTCGGAAGGCTGCACGTCCACCACCGCCACGCCGTTGAGCTCGCCCAGGTCGCAGGGTTGGCCGCCGCCTTCGGGGTAGAAAGCGGTGCGGTCCAGGATCACGGCCGGCCGGCCGTCCACCTCCAGCCGCCGCAGCACACGGGCATCGAACTGGCGCAGGTAAGGGTCGTCGTAGTACAGACAGTGCACCATTTCTATCTCCGCATTGAGCAAAAAGTAGACAAGGAATTATGAAAGCCAGAGCAGGCCTTGCCCCTATGGCCCACGCGTCACCTGGACCCGGCCCAGGAGGAAGGTGTCGGACCGGGGTTGGCCCTGGGCGTCCAGGCATTGAGCGCGGCGGCCATCCTGGGCCGAGTACAGGCCGGTCACCAGCCGGTATACGCCGGCGGGGGTGTCTTCCTGCACCTGGATGGGCGTCCACTGCAGGAAGTGGTCGCCCGGCCGCCAGAAGGCGCTGGGCAGCCCCAGGCCATCGCCCTGGCCCCAGCGGGCGCCCTCCTCGTCGAGCAAATGGTTGAAGATGCTCCACATGCGGGTCACCTGCTCGGGGAGCACCTCGTCCAGCGCCCACCAGGCGCGCAGGGTTGCCGAGCCGCCGGCAGGCATGGCCGCGGGCAGGTCCACGCCCCACAGGCGGGCGCCGTTGTCAAAGGGCACGCTCAGCGGCTGCTGCGGCCAGGCGGCCAGCTCCTGTGCCGGGCGTGCCGGCAGCGTCCAGATGCGCAGCGTGGGGCCGTCGGGCACTCGTACCGTGGCCTCCTCCCGTCCCCAGCCCTGCAAGGCGGCCAGGACATCCGGCTGTTCCACCGTGGTCAGGTAGAGCAGCTCCCGCTCCCAGGGCAGGAGCAGGGCCGGCGTCTCCTCGCCGTTGAGGAAGCGGGGGTCGAGCGGCGGCCGCAGGAGGTAGGCCAGCAGCGTGGGCCGTCCTTCGTAGACCGGATCCACGCCCTCGGTCATGACGGCGATTTCGGAGAGGCCGTGGGCGGCGGCCACCGTCCGGGCAGCCGCGGCGGCGCGTTGCCAGTAGCGCAGCGGCACGTCGAACCCTCCCCCTGCACCGTAGCGGTCCACCGCGCCGTAGAAGGCCAGGACGCTGCTGGCCTGGGTGAAGGCGGTAAAGGCCAGAAGGGCCAGGGCGGCAAGAGGCAAGAGGCAGGAGGCAGGAGGCAAGAGGGACAAACCCTGACCCTTGCCCTTCTGGACGGGTGCATGGCCTGCCCCTGCGCCAGGAGGAAAAGATCCCCGCAGGAGCCTGCCCAGCGGCAGCGCGGCCAGGAGGAAGAGCCCCGGGATGAGCAGCGTCAGGTACTGCCGCTGCACCTTGATGGAGTGGCGGGTGAGGAGCAGCAGGGGCACGGCCAGCCACAAGAGCAGCAGGGCGTGGCGCTCACGCTCGCCTGGGGCGCGAAGACAGGACCAGATGGCATAGGCCAGCCCGGCCAGCAACAGCGCCGCCATCAGGGCGCCGGTCCAGGTCAGCCAGGTGCGATAGGGCAGGAAACGCAGGGCGCCCTCGGGGCTGAGCAGCTCCTGGATGCGCGTGCCGGCGGCCAGGTGCAGCGTCTGGCGCAGGGCGGCGGCATCCACCTGCGCCGGCTGGTCCAGCACCTGCGCGTTCACCCGACCCCAGACATCTGCCCGCTGGGGCCAGAGATAGGCGGCGTAGGGCAGGGTCACCAGCACCCAGGCTCCTGCGCCGAGCAGGGTGGGCAGCGCTCGCCAGCGTCGCCAGGTGAAGAGCAAGAGCAGGAACACGAAGGGCAGGTAGAGCCAGGCCAGCACGTGCGTCTGCCCCTGCACGCCCAGGGCCAGGAGCAGGGGCAGGGCCGCCCAGGGCTGTCGCCTGAGCACCAGCCTGTAGCTCAGGTACAGAATGAGCACGCTGAGCAAAGGCAGCGGGTGCGCCCACAGCTTGCGTTCGTAGAGAATGCACCAGGGGTTGACGGCGTAGAACAGGGCGGCGGCCAGGGCCGTGGGCCGGTCGAAGAACTCCGCCGCCAGCCGATAGGTGCCGGCCACGGCCAGCACTCCCAGCAGGCCACTGAAGAGCACGCTGAGCGCCGGGTTGCGTCCCACGGCGGCGGGCGCGGCGAAGAGGTAGAAGCTGAAGGCGGGCCTTTCCACGCCCCAGGAGGTCTCGCCGGAGACGCGAGGCAGCGCCTGGCCCTGGGCCACCTGAGCGGCCACGGTCAGCGTGTGCGCCTCGTCGTATTTGAATTCCACCAGGTCTGGCTGCGCCAGGCGCAGGGAGGTGGCCAGCAAGATGATGAGCAGGATGGAGAATTGCGGATTGTGGATTGTGGATTGCGGATTGTGTCGTTGCATCCATCCCCTCGCTTGCGTCAGGCTGGGGTCAGCCCTGCCCCTGCCTGGCAGGCTGTCGCCCAGGCGAAGTATAGCAGGAAAGGGGGATTCTGTCAACCGTCCCCATCTTTGGCAATCCGCCGCGAACAACTGTGATCTGGTGAAATTCGCTGTTCGCTATTTGCCATGTCGCGGCATATATGGTAGCATTGAGAGTACAATCTACGTCGGCTGTGTTGTTTCTTTGCTGGTTCTTGCTGAAAGGCCAGGGCGGTGAACGCATCCCTTTTTCTCCGGCCTGATTGCGGTAGCCTCAGTGTGTATCCCCGGCGCGCCAATGCGGATGGCTGCATACCCCATCCCGTCGGCGCGTTGTGGTTTCCTACCCTTATAGCAACATGATTCTGGACGAACTGGGACAGCGTTGGCTTCATGAGGACGACCAGCACTTGGACAAGTTCGGCCACTGACGAGTCGTAGGGCAAGATAGCATCTTGCCCTACTTGACAATTAACCCTTGGTGCCGTTATACTGTTAACATGCCCAAGCTCAAGCACCTGGAACTGCAAGGCTACAAGACCTTCGCCAGCAGAACCGAATTCCTCTTCGACGAGGGGATCACGGCCATCGTCGGGCCCAACGGCAGCGGCAAATCGAACATCGCCGACGCCATCCGCTGGGCGCTGGGCGAGCAGAGCTTCCGCACGCTGCGCGGGCGGCAGACGGAGGACATGATCTTCCACGGCTCCGAACAACGCCCCCGCCTGGGCATGGCCTCGGTCACCCTGACCCTGGACAACAGCGAGGGCTGGCTGCCCACGGAGTTCGCCGAGGTGGCCATCTCCCGTCGCGCCTACCGCTCGGGCGAGAACGAGTACCTGCTCAACAACACCCGCGTGCGCCTGCGCGACATCCTGGAACTCCTGGCCCCCACCGGCCTCAGCCGGCGCACCTACACCGTCATCGGCCAGGGTCTGGTGGATGCCGCGCTCAGCCTGCGGCCGGAGGAGCGCCGCACCCTCTTCGAAGAGGCCGCCGGCATCGCCGCCATCAAGGACAAGCGGCAGGAAGCGGTCAGCAGGCTGGAGGAAACGCAGGCCAACCTCCTGCGCGTGCGCGACATCATCAACGAGATCACCCCCCGCCTGCTCCGACTGGAAGAGCAGGCCCAGCGGGCCCGAGAGGCCGCCCAGGCGCAGGCCGACCTGCGGGCGCTGCTGCGCACCTGGCACGGCTACCGCTGGCAGCGGGCGTTGCAGGCCCTGAACGAGGCGCAAGTCCGGCTGGAGCAAGCCCAGCAGTCGGTGCAGCAGCAACAGGCACAGGCAGCAGCGGTGGAGGCGCAGATCAACGCTTTGCAGGAGCGGCAGGCGGCCCTGCGGCAGGAACTGAGCCAGTGGCAGCGCCAGAGCGGGGAATTGCACCGCCAGGCGGAGAGCGTGCAGCGGGAACTGGCCGTACGCCAGGAGCGGTCGCGGCTGCTCGGCCAACGGTTGGAGGAGATCGAACGGGAGCTGGCCGGGCTGCGGGCACGCCAGGAGGCGCAGGCCGGACGGGTGGCGGCCACGGAAGCAGAGCTGGCCGAGGTCACCGCCCGCTGGCAGGGGCTGGCGGCGCAGGTGGCCGAGGCGCAGGAGCGTTTGCAGGCCCAGCAGGCCGCCTTCCGGCAACAGCAGGCGGCGGTGGAACGGCTGCAGGAAACCTTCCTCGACCTGGCCGCCCGGCTGGCGGAAGGGGAACAGCAACGCCAGCAACTGGAGGCCCGTCGGCAACAGGTGGCCGGGGAGAAAGCCCGACACGAAGAGGCTCACGCCGCCGCCCAAGGCGAGATCGAACACTGGACGACGGAACTGGCGGCCCTCGCCCAGAAAATGGCCGCGCATCAAGAGGAGATGGGCGAGCTGGAAGCCCGACGGCGGCAGCAGCGAGAGGCACTGGCGGCGGCGGAAAGGGAACAGGCCGAGGCCAGAGAGCGGCTGGCTGCCGCCGGGCGAGCGCACATGCGGCTGCAGGACCGCCTGGACCTGCTGAGGCGGCTGCAAGAAGAGGGCGAAGGCTATGCCGCCGGCGTGCGGGCGCTGCTGCAGGCGGGCATTGGCGGCATCCTCGGCCCTGTGGCCGAATGTCTGCGCGTCCCGCCGCGGCTGGAGCGGGCCGTGGAGGCAGCACTGGGCAGCCGGCTGCAGGACCTGGTCGTCGAACGCTGGACCGACGCCGAAGCGGCCATCGGCTGGCTGCGCCGCGAAGGGGCCGGCCGCGCCACCCTCCTGCCCCTGGACAGCCTCCGCCCGCCGGAGGCCATCACCGCGCCCCAGGGGCGTGGCATCCTGGGGCTGGCCAGCGACCTGGTGGAGGCCGACGAGCGGCTGCGGCCGGCCGTGCACCTGCTGCTGGGGCGCACCCTCATCGTCGAAGACCTGGCTACAGCCCGCCGCGTCCTGGAGACCAGTCCCATCCCCTTGCACATCGCCACCCTGGACGGCGAGATTGTGCACAGCGATGGCCGTATCAGCGGCGGCAGCGGCGAGGGCAGCGTGCTGGCCCGTGAGCGGGAGCGGCGGGAGCTGCCGGCCCGCCTGCAGGCGGCGGCGCAGGCCGTCGAACAGGCCGAGGCCGTCTGTCAAGGAGCGGCAGAGGAGACGGCGCGCTGCCGCACAGCCCTCGACGAAACCGAAGCCGCCTTCCGCACCCTGTTCGCGGCGCTGGAGAAGGCCAGGGCCGCCCAGGCGGAGGCGCAGCGTCCGCTGGACCTGGCGCGGCAGCGGGCCACCTGGCACCAGGACCTGGCCGCTCAAGCCGCCGATGAGCTGATACGACTACACGAAAAAAGCTCCGAACTGGCCGCTGCCAGGGAGCTCGTGCAACAGCAAGAGGCCGAACGGCGCTCGGCGCTGGCCGAGGCGCAGCAAACTCTGATGGCCCTGGATACCACCGCACAGCAGAGAGAGCTGGCCGCCCTGCAGGCCGAATTTTCGCTATGCGAAGGACAGCGAGAGGGACTGAAAGCGGTGCTGGCCGGACAACAGGAAACGCTGGCCCAGATCGCCGGGCAGATCCGGGACCGCCAGGCACAGGCGTCGGCGCTGTCCGGCCAGCAGACGGAGTCGCAGGCGCAGATCGCCGCCCAGCTCGCCCAGGCTGAGCAATTGACCGCTCAGGTACAGGAGATCGCCACGCGCATCGCCCCGGCGGAAGCGGAGTCGGAGCGCTGGGCCGCGGAGCAGGCAGCGTTGGAAAGCCAGGGGCGAACTTTGCAGATGCGGCTACGACAGGAAGAGGCACGGGCGAATCAGGCCCTCTTGACGGCACAGCGACGTCAGGATGAACTGGAAGCTCTGTACCGGGAAATCGAGAGCGACCTGGGGCCGGTGGAAGTGGCGGGCAGCGAACGCCTCACCTTCCTGCAGCCGCCTCTCCCCCTCCCCTTGCCCACGGAGAGATTGCCCCTGGTTCAGGAGTTGCCCCAGGGGGTGGACGGGGACATCCGTCGTCTGCGGGGGCAACTGCGCCGGCTGGGCAGCGTGAACCCTGACGCGCCGGCCGAATACGAAGCCGCGCTGGATCGGCACCGCTTCCTCACCACGCAGGCCGCCGACCTGGAAAAAGGCGCTCAATCGCTACGCGAAGTGATCGCCGAACTGGATCGGTTGATGGAGCAGGAGTTCGAGCGCACCTTCCAGGCCGTGGCTGCGCAGTTCAAGGAGTATTTCACTGCTCTCTTCGGCGGCGGCACGGCGCGGCTGGAGCTGACCGATCCCGACGATCTGACGCATACCGGCGTGGAGATCGTGGCTCGCCCGCCCGGCAAGCGGGCGCAGAGCCTGGCCCTGCTCTCCGGCGGCGAGCGCTCGCTGACCGCCATCGCCCTCATCTTCGCCATCCTCAAGGTCAGTCCCACGCCCTTCTGCGTGCTGGATGAGGTGGATGCCATGCTGGACGAGGCTAATGTGGGACGCTTCCGCTCGCTGCTCAAGGAACTGGCGGAGAGCACGCAATTCGTGGTTATCACCCATAACCGCGGCACCATCGAAGCCGCCGACACCATCTACGGCGTCTCCATGGGGGCAGACAGCGTCTCCCAGGTGGTCTCGCTCAAACTGCATGGTGAGCAGATGGCCCGCTGAGGAAGCCCGCATGCGCCACGCCCGCACCCTGCTGCTGGCCCTGCTCGTCACCTTCCTCTGGGGGGCGAGCTTCGTGCTGACCAAGATGGCCCTGGCCGAGCTTGGCCCGTTGACCATCGCCCTCTACCGCTGGCTGATCGCCACCCTGGTCTTTGCCATTGCCTTCCTGTTGCAGGGAGAACTGCCCATCCTGCGACAGGCCCTGCGGCAGGATTTCTTCCCCTTCGCCGTGCTGGGCCTGGTGGGCATCTCCGCCTTTTACGCCTTCCAGAACGCCGCCCTGCGCTTCACCACCGCCGTCAACGTCGGCCTGCTCATCAATTTTTGCACTATCTTCATTGCTGTGCTGGGTGTGCTGTGGCTGAAGGAGCGGCTGGGCAGACTGGCTGTCCTCGGCATTGCCCTTTCCTTCGCCGGGGCCACGCTGGCGAGCTGGCCCAACCGGGCGATGGAATTGGAAAGGGGGCACCTGCTGGGGGATGGGCTGACGTTGCTGGCGGCGCTGTGGGCGGCCATCTACACCGTTTACGGCAAACGGATCGTGGCCCGCTACCCGCCGGCGGTGGTCACAGGGCTGGCGGCGGGGTTCGGCACGCTGTTGCTGCTGCCCTGGGCGGCGTGGGAAGGGTTGGCCCTGCCCCGTTCGGCGCTGGTATGGGGGGCACTGCTGACCCTGGGAGTGGGCTCCAGCGCCCTGGCCAACCTGTGGTGGTGGCGTATTCTGCAACGGGTGGATGCGGCGCGGGCCGGCACCTTCCTGTTGCTGATCCCCGTCGTCTCCACACTGCTGGCCGTCGCTGTTCTGAGGGAGACGATGCCGCCGGCCGGCGCTGCTGGCGCGGCGCTGGTGCTCCTGGGCGTCTATCTCACGCAGCGGTCAGCCGACTGAGCCAATCAACTCCAACACAAATCCCCCTGTGACAAGGTGTCGTGGAGGGAGTCCGGGCTAAACGATTCTCATACTCTTCCAGATTCAACAAGTAGTCAGAGAAGTCCGATTCGGCAACTTCCAGCGCTTCGTTGAAATGAGTCCATAACTGCCAGCGCGTGCTGTCGTGCTTCATCAACAGGAAGTCCATTCCCAGGCAAACATAGCCCAAGTTCGTGCGCCGCGCAAGCCCGGGGAGCATGCAAGGCTGCCGATGGGCCGATTAACGCTTGCAGCAGCGGCAGGTATAGGAGCCGGTGCAGGTACAGCCACACCTGGCCGCCTTGCGCCCAGTTCACCGTGCCGACAAAAAGTGAGTTGCCGAAGACGGCCACGCTGTTATCGTAGTAGGGCGATCTGTTGCTTCTGTCACCAAAACCACCATACCCCACCTGCTCCCAAGACGTGCCGTTCGGGGTGCGCCACACCTCCAGGCCGGTGGCCGGGTTGCCGACGACGAGATAGAGCTGGCCGGCGAGGACCTCCAGAGCCGGCGTCGCCCGCGTATCGGGGTTGCCGAAGCCGTTATCCACCACCTTCTGCCAGTCGCTGCCGTTACAGGTCTGACACCGCCAGACCTGAGCACCGCCTCCGGCAGCGTGCCCTGTGCCAGCATACAGATAGCCGTCGAAAGCAGCCAGGGCGGTCACCCCATAGTTGCCCACGTCCCCAAAGCCGTCCTGGTTGACCTGCTTCCAGGAACCGCTGTACCCGCTGCTGCTGCGCCACACCTCGCCTCCGGTCGCAAAGTTCAGCGTTCCGGCGTAGAGGTAACCATTGAAGACCTCAAAAGAGGCGATCCCCGCGTTGTTGACATCGCCGTTGAAGCCATTGGCCACGACGCGCGTCCAGGTTCCGCTGTCTCCGCTGGCGCTGCGCCAGATTTCGCCACCGTGGGCATCACTGTAACTGAAAGTGCCGGCGTAGAGCCGGCCGCCGAAAGCGGCGAAACGGAAGATCTCGGCGTTGGTGGGGTCGCCAAAGCCCTGGCTGACCACCCGCGTCCAGGTGAGGCCATCGGGGCTGCGGTAGACCTCGCCGCCATTGACCTCATCGGCCCAGGTGCCTGCATATAACTGGCCATTGAAGGGGAAAAGATGGTCAATCCCCATGTTGTAGGCAGTGCCGAAGCCGTCGGTCAGCACCTCAGTCCAGTCGAAGCCATCGCTGGTGCGCCACAGTTGGGCCCCGCTGCCGCTCTCATTGCTCGTGCCGGCATAGAGCTGTCCGCCGAATGGGGTCAGCGTCAGCACTCCCGAATTGCCGGCATCACCGAAACCGCTGGCGTTGGTCTGCACCCAGGAGGGCGGCCCTCCCTCCACAGGCACGCTCCAGGCAAAGGCCAGGACAAAGGCCAGGCTGCCGCTCAGGGCAAGCATGACGGCGCTTCGCGTTTTCATAGGCTTCACTCCTTTCCTCAGTACATCACAATTTGCTCCCGCTGGATCGCCAGGCTTGTCCTGGGCGAAGCGAAGGATCCAGCAACCTGGCGACGGATTTGGCAATCCACGGCGAACAATTGTGATCAACTGAATCTATCCACGCCGCAACCGACACAGGCCGGCCTGAGCACGGCGTACAGGTTAAGGTCACCTTCCTTCCCGTCAGCGCGAAAGGTCTCCGCCAACTCCAACCCCGCCGCTGCCGCCAGCGCACGCACCTCCTCTTCGTTCACCAGGTGGCAATAGCGGTAGGCCACGCCCCCCTGCCGCCATTCGAGCAGATAGTCGCCATCCTCCAACCCGTCAGGGTCAATTCCCACCCTAGACCAGGGGACGACCTTCCGGCGCAGGCGCTCGACAGAGGTGAACTGCCAGTTGGCCAGGGCCAGGACGCCACCTGGCCGCAACAGCGCCGCGGCCTGACGCAGCAGCTCCAGACGCCGCTCAAAGCCGGGGATGTGTTGCAACACGGCCAGGGCCAGCACGGCGTCAAAACGCCGACCCTGCACAGCCTCCGTCCAACCCGGATCGGCCAGATTGACTATGCGAAAGGCGGCGGCCACGTTGCTCAGGTGCGCCGTGGCCTCCCGCGCCAGGGCCAGCAGGTCGGGGCTGAAGTCGAGGCCCAGGTAGGTGATGTCGCGGCGGTGCTTGTCGAGGAAGCAGGCCAGGCGGCCATTGCCGCAGCCAAGGTCCACGACGTGAGCCCCGTCGGGGAGATAAGGCAGGAGGCGGATGAAGCCCGGCCAGGGGGTGGCGCGGCTGGCCGAGAACCGGGCGGCGAATTCGCTGTAGAACCGCCGGTTGAGCTCAAGCAACCTGGCATCCAATTCAGTGTCCATCGCCTTACCAACTTGAGGACGAAAGACGAATTTCGTCATTGGTCATTCGTCGTTCGTCGCCTCTGTGCGCCAGTGGATTTCGGGGCGCGACCAGTGGCGCAGCCGCCACCACCAGCCGACAGGGTAGCCGAGCATCTTGGCCACATCGCCCACGACGCGGATGACCGGCACCAGGGCCGCGGCTTGCAGCCGCTCCAGCCTGTTGAGGTTGCCCCACAGGCCGCGCAAGCGCTGCCACGGCACCCGGCAGTAGGCCACAGCGCCGACCAGCAGAAGCAGCCACCAGGCCGGGTGATGCCAGGCCCCCAGGAAGAGCAGGCTGGGCAGAGCGACGAGATAGGTGGCATAGCGCACAGCGTGCCGCTTGCGCCACAGGTCGGCTTTGCCGTCGCCGCGGGCATAGCGATAGTACTGGCGGAAAAAGGAACGCAACGTCGGGCGGGGGCGGAAGTAAGCGACAGCGCGCGGGGCCCAGGGGAAGGGGCCATAACGCTCGCGCAGGCGAAAGTCGAAGATCAGGTCCTCGCAGTAATCCAGCCACTCCGGATAGCCGCCCGCAGCCTGCCAGGCCTGGCGGGTGAAGGCCACAGAACGGCTGGAAGGGAGGAACGTCCGGGCGTCAATGTCGGTGTGGACGGGGAGGGTCGTCGCGCCCAGGGCGGTCTCGAAGACGGTCTTTGGGTCGGGCAGGAAAAAGCCGGAAACGACCGCAGGCGGTGAGGGCGAGGCAAAAAGCTGCGTCAGTTCCTCCAGCCATTCGGGCATCAGCCGCACGCCGGCATCGGTGGAAGCGATGATCTCTCCGCTGGCCGCGGCGATGGCCCGATTGCGCCCCTGGCTGATGTTGCATCCCGGCTCGACCAGCACGCGCAGCGGCAGGCGGTCGGCGTAGCTCTCAACGATGGCCACCGTGTCATCGCTGGAGCCGCCATCTACGATGACCACCTCGTCAGGGGCGCGGGTCTGAGCCAGCAGGCTGTCCAGCAGCCGCCGGATGGACTGCCCTTCGTTGAGCACGGTGACGATGACCGAAATGCGCACGGTGTCTCCTCCAGATTACCGTTGCCCTGCGATTGGTCATTCGTCGTTGGTCACCAGAGGCCTGCCCGACGGTTGAAGAAGGGGTTCAGCCGCCGCTCGCGGCCGACGGTAGTGGCCGGGCCGTGGCCGGTCAGCACGGCGTAGTCGTCGCCCAAGGGGAAGATGCGCGTCTCCACAGAGCGGATGAGCGTGGCATGATCGCCACCGGGCAGGTCGCTGCGCCCTATAGACCCCTGGAAAAGCAGGTCGCCGACGAAAACCCGTCGTCCGGCGTGATCCACCAGAGAAACGCTGCCTGGCGAATGGCCCGGCGTCAGCCGCACCTCCAGTTCGCACTTGCCAAAGGCCACCGGCTCGTCCTCGCTGAGATAGCCATCCACTGTCGGCGGAGGGCCAGGGTCGTAACCCAGCCAGAGACGCGTCCAGTCCTGCAATACGGCCAGCACGGGCTCCTCCAGCGGATGCAACAGGAAAGGCGCTCCTGTTTCTTCGCATAGACCACGCACGCCAAGCACGTGGTCGAGGTGGGCATGCGTGGCGATGACCTGCTTCAAATGCAGCTCCAACTGCCGCAAGCGTGCCGCAATTCGTGGTGCTTCGTCGCCAGGGTCAATGACCACAGCTTCACGGGTTTGTTCACAGCCAAGGATATAGCAATTGGCCTGTAAGGGGCCCACGGCCAGGGTCTCCACGATCATGGAAGTCTCCTTGAGGGGCTGGGAGATCGGTCACTTCTACCCCTTATTGTAACCGAAGGGGGACGGGAAGTCAAACGCCTGGGGCGTGCGCAGCGGAAGCCGGGGAGTACGAGGGGTACCCCCTCGCTCATCTCCCATCCCCTACATGTTGGGGCCTGCGCCCAATCGCTGCGCAAGCCCGGTCAAGTTGCACAGAGAGGGGATTGATGTTATCATTGGACAAGGTGAGCCATGGGAGATTACGACCTGGTCATTGCCAACGGGACGGTGGTCACGGCGGAGGCAGTCTACATCGCCGACGTCGGCATCGTTGGCGAGGAGATCGCGGCCATCGGGCAGGGGCTGCGCGGGAGACGCACGCTGGACGCCGGCGGCTGTTACGTGCTGCCCGGCGCGGTGGACGTGCACGTGCACCTGCAGATGCCGGTGAGCGGTGGCCGCTATGTGAGCAGCGATGACTTCGCCAGCGGCACCATCGCCGCCGCCCACGGCGGCACGACGACGGTCATTGATTTCGTGGAGCCACAGCCGGGGCAGAGCCTGCGGGAGGCGCTGGCCGCCCGTCGCGCCGAAGCCGACGGCAAGGTGGCTGTGGACTACGGCCTGCACATGACCATCCCCACCTGGCATGCCGACGAACCGCAGGCCCTGGCCGAGATCCCCGCCCTCATCGAGGCAGGCGTGCCCACTTTCAAGCTCTACCTGGCCTACGCCGGCCTGCGCCTGGACGATGCCCAGCTCTACACAGTGCTGAAAGCCCTGGCCTCCCACGGCGGACTGCCCATCGTGCACTGCGAGAACGGCCCCCTCTGCGACCGCCTGCGGGCAGAGGCGCTGGCCGAGGGGCACACGGCGCCGCGCCACCACGCCCTGACGCGGCCGCCGCGCCAGGAGGCGGAGGCCGTGGGCCGGGCGCTGGACATCGCCGCCCTGGCCGCAGCACCGCTCTATGTGGTGCACGTCTCCTGCGCCGAAGCGCTGGAGCGCATCGTCGCCGCCCGACGGCGCGGCCAACCCGTCTTCGCCGAGACCTGCCCCCAGTACCTGACGCTGACCGCGGAGATGCTGGAACGCACCGGCGGCGAGCGATACATCTGCGCACCGCCTCTGCGGCGTGAGGCCGATCAGATGGCCTTGTGGGGCGGACTGGCGCGGGGTGAGTTGCAGACCGTGGCCACCGACCATTGCCCCTTCACCCTGGCCGAGAAAGCCGAAGGGGCCGACTTCACGCAGGTGCCCGGCGGACTGCCCGGCATCGAGGCGCGCTTAAGTCTGCTGCACACGCTGGGCGTGCGCGGCGGCCACCTCAGCCTGAGCCGCTGGGTGGAGGTGTGCTGCACCGCCCCGGCCCGGCTGGCGGGCCTCTCGCGCAAGGGGCACATTATCCCCGGCGCCGACGCCGACCTGGTGATCTTCGACCCCGTCCGCCAGGTCACGCTGAGCGCCGATTCACTACACGAAAGAGCTGGCTGGACACCCTACGAGGGCCTGCGCCTGCACGGCTGGCCGCGGCTCACCTTGAGCCGCGGGGAGGTGATCGTCGAGGAAGGCCGCTTCACAGGCCAACCAGGCCATGGGCACTTTGTGGCCCGTTTTGACGTGACATGATCGAGGAACGCCAACCGCTGAGCGAGCGGGAGCGAGAGATCCTGCAACTGGTGGTCACCGGCGCCACCAACCTGCAGATCGCCCGCCGCCTGATGATCAGCCCCAACACGGTCAAGGTGCACCTGCGCAACATCTACGAGAAGATGGGCGTGCAGTCGCGCACCGAAGCCAGCATGGTGGCCGTGCGCGAGGGTTGGGTGGCATTGGCAGGAGTGGAAGCGGCGCCGGCAGCTCCCCCTGTCCGCCGTCAATGGCCGGCGATCGCCCTCTGGCAGCGCGTCTACCTGCTGGCCGCGCTGGCCGTGGTGCTGCTGGCCTTCTTCTATCCGCAGTTCAGCCGCGGCAGAACGGCATCGTCTCCCGCCAGCGACCTCAGCGATCCGCCTCTGTTGGCCGACCTGACCGGCCTGGGGGTGGGTGACGAGCAGTGGACTGCCCAGGCCATGATGCCTGCGGCCCGCAGCCGGTTGGCCCTGGTGCCTTACGAAGGGAAACTGTATGCCATCGCCGGGGCCACGGCCACGGGCGTGAGCGGGATCGTGGAGGTCTACGACCCGGAAAGCAACGGCTGGCTGCCCCGCGCTGCCAAGCCCACGCCGGTCAGCAATGTGGGCGGCGTCGTGCTCGAAGGCCTGATCTACGTGCCTGGAGGGTATACAGCAGAGGGTGAGGTGACGGACGTGCTGGAGGTGTACGACCCGCAAGGCGACACCTGGCACACACGGGCAGCCCTGCCACAGCCGCTGTGCGCCTATGCCATCGCCTCGGCAGAAGGGCGTATGTACCTCTTCGGCGGCTGGGACGGAGAGCAGTACGTGAGCGCCGTGTACATCTACGACCCGACCACTGACGGCTGGGCGAGCGGCACGCCGCTTTCGTCGGCGCGGGGCTTCGCCGCTGCCGGCGAGTTGGAGGGGCTCATCTTCGTGGCCGGCGGATACGACGGCCGGCGGGAGCTCGCCTTGTTGGAGGTATACGATCCGGGCCAGGAGGCCCGGGGGAAGAGGCCATGGGCCACACGGGCGGCCATGGCCGCGCCGCGCGGCGGTCTGGGGATGGCGGTGACCGGCTCGGCCCTGTACGTCATCGGCGGTGGCTGGGAGCAGGCGGTGGATTTCAACGAGCGCTACGACCCCCATACCGACACCTGGTCCAGCATCCCCACTCCGCTGCCGGACCAGTGGCGTCACCTGGGCGTGGCTGCCCTGGGCGAACGCATCTTCGCCATCGGCGGCTGGAGCGGCGGGCATCTGGCCGTCAATCAGGAGTACCGAACGCTGCTCTACCGCATCCACCTGCCTCTGGGCAGTAAAGGCAGCGGCCAGTAGACGCTACAGCGCAGGGGCGGCGAGCCTCCTGATTTTCTCCAGCGTATCCCGCCAACTGATGCGCGAAAGGCCCAGTTTTTGCCGCAACTGCTCTTCGGGCACCCCTCGGCGATAATCGCGCACCGCAGCCGTCCAGCGCAACTGCTCGAAAGAGACGCCGCCGGGGATATCGGCCAGCCTGGCCATATCGCCCAGGACGTATTCCAGATTGCGGGCCGTGCATTCGAAGAGCCGCACCTGGGGCTGATACTGCCGGAGATACTGCTGCAAGGCGGGCAGAAGCTGGGGGCTGAGAGCCAGCCTCCGCTCTTTGTGGGCCATGCGCGGGTTGCGGTAGCGAATGAAGAGCACCGGCGCCCGGGGATTGGAAAGGTCCAGGTGTTGCAGTTCGATGCCCATACACTCGCTCTTTTTGATGCCCGTTTGCAGCAGCAGGCTGACCAGGAGGTAAGGACGGGCGTCCGGTTGGGGGGCCCAAAGCAGGTCGCGGGTGACGGAGAGCAGCCGCTCCACCTGGTCATCGTAGAGGATGGCCGGCAAGGGGGTGGGCGTAGGGCGATGCACCAGCGCCGCCGCCGGGTCGTGGGGCAACACGCCGCTTTCCGCCAGCCAGCCGAAGAAGACCTTGAGCGTGGTCACACGGCGGGCGTAGGATTTGGGGCTGCACGGCTTGCCACGACGCAGCAGCAGATAGGCCAGGAAGTCGTTGAGATCCCTGGTGGCGATCTCCCCCACAGGCTTGTGGCTGCCCAGGTATCCGGCCAGAATGTTCAGGTCCCCCAGGAAGGCTTTGATCGTGTTTTCGGCAAAGCCCTGGCGCAACATGTGCTCACGGAAGGGTTCCTGGGCCTCCGCCAGCGAGGATTGAGCCGTCAGACTCGGAGCAGCGGTTGCGGTTGACATGATTTCACCTCCGACTATGCCCGGCGACCGGATGACTATCCTCTGCTACCTCTCCGGCCCTTTTTCGCGTAGCCATCGGCGACTATCTTAGCAGAAATGGCAGCAATTGTCAAGCGGGGCAGTCCCCATAGCTCCAGGAAACTCCCTCTTGACAGCAGACACACTTTGTGTTATCCTGTAGTCCGGAAGCCGGTGCCTTTTGCCTGCTCTCACTCCAACGCCAGCAACATCCTCGAAGGAGCAATGCATTCATGCAACGGGAACGAATAGCCGACGACACCTACGTCTTCACCAGCGACCTGTACCTCGAAGTGACCGCCGGCGCCATCCTCACCCCCGAAGGCACGGTCGTCATTGACACCCTCCCCTTTCCCCAGGAAACCCGCCAGATGCGAGAACTTCTGCTGAAATTGTCTCCTGCCGGCATCCGCTACGTGCTCCTCACGCACTCCCACGGCGATCACAGCTACGGCAGCTACCTCTTCCCCGAAGCAGAGCTGATCGCCCACCGGCGGTGCTGGGAACTGCTGCAGACGGTGGGCAGGCAAGCCCTGCGCAAAGCGCAGGCGGAAACGCCCGAACTGGCCGAAGTGGAGATCCGCCTGCCGCCGATGGTCTTCGAGGAGGTACTAACCTTGCGCCTGGGCGGCAAAACGATACAGGCCATGTACTCGCCCGGCCACGCCCCCGATCTGTCCATCGTCTACGTAAGGGAGGACCGCATCCTCTTCGGCAGCGACACGGTGATGCCGGTGCCCTACATCGTGGGCGGCAACATCCCGGCGTTGATCAACTCCCTGCGCATGCTGCGCGAACTGCCCATCGAGGCCATCGTCCAGGGACACGGGCGGGTGCTCCTGCGCGGAGAAGTGCGAGAAACCCTCGATTCCAGCATCAAGTACCTGCAGAATATCGTGCACATCGCCAGGGAGAAAGCCGAGGCCCGGGCCCCACGGCGGGAATTGCTGAAGATTGACATCGAAGCGTGCGGCAAATCGCGCATCCCGCTGGACGGCCTGGTACAGCGGTTGCATCAGGCGAACCTGCTGTATCTTTACGACCGCTACCGCGCCGAATTGGAGCGGTGCGAATCCTCTTCGGGCAACGCCGACCCCGGCACTCGCCCGCCTGACCAATGACACATGACGAACGACGAATGACCAACGACGAGGACAAGTTACGTCCTTCGTCTTTCGTCTTTCGTCTGATATTCGGCAACACAGCGACCGCTACGCTAACCCCATCTCCTCTTCCAGATCGGCCAGCGTGCGCTCAAAGATGGTCAGGGCCTCGTCCACGAACTCCGGCGGCACGTTGAGCGCCGGTATGAAGCGCACTGTGCTCTCGCCACAGCCCAACAGCAGCAGCCCATGCTCGAAGGCACGCACGAGCAGCGCTTCGCGTAGTGCCTCCGCCGGTTCCTTGCTCTCCCTGTCCCGCACCAGCTCCACACCGATCATCAGCCCCTTGCCGCGCACATCGCCCATCGTCGGGTGCAGCGCCTGCATTTCGCGCAGGCGGGCCAGCATGACCTCTCCCTGCGCCGCCGCATTCTCCACGTAGCCGTTCTGCAGGAGGCGGATGGTGGCCAGAGATGCCGCACAGGCCAGGGGATTGCCGCCGTAGGTGTTGGCGTGCGCGCCGGGCGGCCAGGTCATCAGACGCTTGCGGCCGACCATGGCCCCCAGCGGCAGGCCAGAAGCGATCCCTTTGGCCAGGCAGATGATGTCCGGCTCCACGCCCCAATGCTCGACGGCAAACATCTTGCCCGTGCGTCCGAAACCGGTCTGCACCTCGTCAACTACCAGCAGGATGTCGTAACGGTCACACAGCGCCCGCAGGCGGGGCAGCCAGGCCGGCGGGGGCACGACGTAGCCGCCCTCTCCCTGGATCGGTTCCACCACGATGGCCGCTACCTCGCTGGCAGGCACAAACTTCGCAAAAAGCTGTCTCTCGATAAACTCCAGGCAGTAGACATCGCAGTCGGGGTAAGTAAGATGGTAGGGGCAGCGATAACAGTAGCCGTAGGGAACGTGACTCACGCCGGGCAGCAGCGGGGCAAACCGCTCGCGCTGCACCGGCCTGGAGGCCGTCAGGCTCAGCGAGCCCAGCGAGCGGCCATGGAAAGCACCGATGAAAGCGATGAGGCGAGAGCGGCCCGTGGCATAGCGGGCCAGCTTGATGGCCGCCTCTACCGATTCCGTGCCTGAGTTGGTCAGGAAAACCTGCGTCTCCTCGCCGATGGGCACGATCTCGTTGAGCTTTTGGGCCAACTCGATCTGTGCAGGGTAGGTGAAATCGGCCCCCGCCATGTGCAGGAAGCGGTCGGCCTGATCCTTGATCGCCTGCACCACCTCGGGGTGCGCATGGCCGGTGGCCGTGACGGCGATGCCCGAGGTGAAATCCAGGTAACGATGGCCATCCACGTCCCACACTTCGCTGCCGCGCCCGTGATCCATGACGAAGGGATAGGGGCGAGTGTAGGAAGGGGAAAACGCTGCCGCGTCCCGCTGCAGATAGGCCTGAGCCTTGGGGCCTGGCAGAACGCGGCCGGGATGAGATGACGTCATTGTCAGGTATCCTCCTTAAGAATTACGTCGTCGCTTACGGAGCAAGAAGCTCGATGTCCAGACCGGACAGGGCGATTGTACCACCCTCCGCAGCGGCCTGCAAACGGAGCACGGTATCTCCAGCAGGCACGGCGAAGCGCCCGCTGATGTAGTGACCCGGCTCGTCGCCCACACGGAAACCGCCGATAACGGCGTCGCCCAGCCAGAGCGTGAGTTCACCCTCACCGGCGGCGCGGGCCTGCAAGCACAGGCGCAGGGCCGTTTCCTGCGGCGCATGGATGAGCAGTGTGCTTTGGGGGGCGATCGTCCGCCAGGGCTGCCCCTCCCGCACCTCCCTGCTCCCCCACCCCTCTCCCAGGATGAGGAAAGGCCGCCTCACGGCCGGCGGCTGGACGCGGTAAACAGTCAGCCGCTCATCGGCGTAAAGCGGCGGCTGCGCAGCGAAGATTCCCTGCGCCAACCGCATGGTCAGCTCCCGCTCCTGCCCACCCGCCGGCATTTTGTAGCCGTCCAACACGACATAGCGCACGTCCAGATACTCAAACACGCTGGGGGCCACCTCGGCCAGGTTGTGGGCGATGACATCAGGCCCCAGGTGACGGAAACTTTGCAGTACGGGGGCGCGCTGCACCAGCGTGCGCGGGTCATCGCGGGAGATGTAGGCCGAAGTCAGCCGCTTACGATGCACGGTCTGGTAAAGCAGATAGCCGGGCCGGTCCCAGTTCATGGGCAGGTTGAGGATGGCGAAGTCGCCAGGCTCGGCGGCCAGTGTGCGATACCAGTCCGGCGTGTCGGGTGGGGACATGGGGTACGGGGCAGGCCAAAATTCGAAAAGAATAAGTGCTGCCGATAGCAAGGCAATGCCCTTTCCAAAACCTGTGGGGAGACGGGGAGAGGGGGAGACGGGAAGAGGAGGTAAATGGGATTCCTTAAACCCCATGGCCCTTGCCAAACCGCGGGCGGCCAGCATGGCCAGGCTGAGCATGACCATGACGTCGAAACGGCTGACGGAGCGGGAGATGTTGAGGAAGGGGACCAGGCGGTGCAGCAGCGCGTAGGGCAGCGGGATCTCGCCGCCGCCCGGCAAGAGCGCCGTGTGGCCGCCGATGTGGAGGACGGGGCCGAGGGAGAGCAGGAAGAAGGCCAGCAGGCTGTACAGCCAGAGTGATGTGTGAAGTGTGATACGTGATACGTGATGCGTGATGCGTGATACGTGATGCGTGGTGCGTGGTGCGTGGTGCGTGGTGCGCGCCGGCAGGAGGGCGATCAGGGCCAGGAGCAGGGGCAGGAAGCCGGCGAAGACGGTGCGTTCCGAGGTCGTGCTGGTGAAGCGGGCGGCCCAGGCTTTGGCCTGCCGGCCCCAGAGCGGATGGAACTCCTGCGGCGTGACGAAGGCCAGCAGGTCGGCAGAGAGGTCGCGGGCCTGAGCGGGATCGGGCACCATGAAGCGGAACCGCCGCGCCTCGCCCAGCATGGGCCCCAACAACGGCGATAGCACCAGCCCGAAGGTCAGGCCGATGGCCGCCACGGTGAGGACGGCACGCCCGGTCAGGCAGCGACGGCAGGCCAGCACCACCAGCAGCAGGGCGGTGAAGAGCAGGCAGTAGAAGACGTAGTACCAGTCGCAGAGCGCCACCAGGATGAGGAAGAAGGCGGCCAGCCAAGCGTCACGACGGGGAACGAGGGACGAGGGACGAGGCAACGAGGGATGAGGCAACGAGGGATGAGGCAACGAGGGACGAGGCAACGAGGGATGAGGCAACGAGGATGAAGGAGGTGAAGTGAGCGCTTTGAGAAGGTACAGGATGTAGAAGGGAATCCATTGCAAGGAGATGACCTGCATGTGGCCCAGGAGGTGGGCGAAGTGGAAGGGGGCGAAGGTGTATATGAGGCCGGCGACGAAGGCGAGAAGGCGGAGGTTGGAAGTTGGAGGTTGGAGGTTGGAAATTGGAGGTTGGAGGTTGGAAGTTGGAGGTTGGAGGTTGGAGGTTGGGTTTTGTGCTCGTTGGGCCAATACATGCAGCGCCAGCAGGTAGGCGCCGTAGCCGCCAAGGGCGAAAGAGAAGAGCACCACTGTGTTGTAGGCGGGCAGCAGGCCCCAGGCCAGTTGCACAGGCAGTGTCAGCAGGCCGTTGAAGGGATTGAGGGTGTGGAAATAGAGGCTGACGCCGGTGGGATGGTAGAGCAGGTCGGTGGTGAAGGGCGAGCGGTGCTCCTCCAGCAGTGCTACCCTCATCCACCACAGGTTCCAGGCGTTCTGCCAGCCGTCGAAGCCGTCGCCGGGGATGGCCGTGGCGAACTGGATGACCAGGGGATAAGTCAGCAGGAGGGTCAGCAGCAGGTAGGCAGCCAGCGGACAGATGTCAGGCCACCGTCTGCTCCTACGGATTGTCAGCGAGGTCACGACTCAGCAGCCTTTCCACTTCGCTCCGCACCTGGTCAGCGAAGGCGGTATCCTTGAGGCCGGGCAGGTTGGTCTGCACGTTGAGGATGGCGCCGCGCAGGGCCGCCTCCGCCAGCAGAATGGCCACGCGGCCATCGCTGGCAGCGCTGGGATTGCCTGTCCTGGCCACGAAGCGGGCCAGGCCCAGCACCTCGGCGCAATCACGGGCCACGCCTAAGGGTACCAGAGTAGCCTCTTGCAGCGCAGCCTGGATGGCGGCAGCGCGGGCTTCCTGCTCGGCCTGGCTGCCGCGGGGCAGCCGGCAGGCGGCGACCACGGCGGCATAGGCCCGAGCATCGTCGTCCACGGCCTGGGTGAGCCGCCCACGCAGCCGCTCGGCCTGTTGCAGCGCCTCCTGCATTTCCGTCTGGACGGCAGCGAACCTCTCCCGGCCCAGCGTCAACCGGCAGACCATGCTCACCAGGGCGGCAGCCAGGGCGCCGGCCAGTGCCGCGGCGCTGCCCCCGCCAGGGGCAGGCTCGCCGGAGGCCAGTTGCTCCAGGAATGTCGCCAGCGGCCGCTGGGCGGAAGAGGGGGCGGAAGGAACAGAGCAGTCCATGTTCACGTGCTCCTATTCGGCATGCGAAGGACACTCTTCGCTGCACTCAGACTCTTCGCTGCGCTCAGAGTGACTTTTTGCGGTACGGCCATTATATCATAGGGTATGACGGGCAGCGAAATGGCGCCCCTGGCCAATTTTGAAGGAGGGCCCTTCTGTGGTAAAATGGTGTTGCCGAGATTGGCAAGCTGTAGCGAAGGACGAGGAGTGGTCATGAAGCAATCATATGACGACGAGGTGGAATGGATTCAGGCCGAGGTGAATCGCGTCCTGACCGAGACCATACCCGGCCGTTGGCGGCCCGAGCGGAGCTCCATCTGGCATCCGCCCACCGACGTCTATGAGACCGACGACAGCGTGGTGGTGATTATAGAGATCGCCGGCCTGAAGCAGGGAAGCTACGAGCTGACCTTGAGTAACCGCACGCTGACCGTCAGGGGGCAGCGGCAGGATCCGGCCGACAAGCTGGCCTATCACCAGATGGAAATCCGCTACGGTGAATTCCGGACTCAGGTCTATCTGCCCTGGCCACTGCGCAGCACCGACCAGGGGATTGAGGCCACGTATGAAGATGGCTTCTTGCGCGTGGTGCTGGCCAAAGCGCAGCCGCGACGCATCCCCATCAGGCATAAGCGCGAGGAGTGCGAGTGAGGCGGACAAAAGGCAAGAAGCAAGAGGCAAGAAGAGAGGGCCAGGCAGTTATAAAGAGATGATGAGAGGATAGGGACCGTGGAAACGCAAGGTGTGAAGAGACAACGGACAAGATCAAGGATCGAACAGAGAACGAGAGGAGCAACCGTGCCACTTTTTGGACGCGATCGAAGCAGCCGACAGAAACGAGATCAGGAAACAACGCTGCCGGCTGTGGTGCAGACAGAGGGCATTCTCGGCATACCCTCAGAGCTGCCCATCCTGCCCCTGCGGGGGGTGGTGGTGTACCCGATGATGTGGCTGCCGCTGACCGTGGGCCAGCCCCGCTCCATCCGCCTGGTGGACGACGTCGTGGTCGAAGATCGCATGATCGGCCTGGTGACGGCGAAGAATGTCGAGCAGGAAGAGCCGGGGCCGGATGATGTGTACTCCGTGGGCACGGCGGCCATCGTGCATCGGCTGCTGAAAGCGCCGGATGGCACGGTGCGGCTGATCGTGCAGGGGCTGGAACGCATCCGCATCGGCCCCTTCACCCAGGTGCAGCCTTACCTGCGGGCCTACGTCCAGCCGGCTCCCGAGGTGCTGGAGGAGACGGTGGAGATGGAGGCGTTGATGCGCAACGCCGTGGACATCTTCCGCCGCCTCATCTCGCTGGTGCCGCATCTGCCGGAGGAGCTGGAGATCGCGGCCATGAACGTGGACGACGCCCGACAGCTCGTCTACCTCATCGCTTCCAGCCTGCGCCTGGACATCCAGAGCGCGCAGGAGATTCTGGAAATTGACCGCGTGCGGGACAAGCTGGTCAAGCTGACCATCTTGCTGAACAAAGAGCTGGAGGTCCTGGAACTGGGGCGCAAGATCCAGAGCGAGGCCCAGTCCGAGATGGAGAAGATGCAGCGGGAGTACTTCCTGCGCGAGCAGATGAAGGCCATCCGCAAGGAACTGGGCGAGGAAGACGAGACGGCGGCGGAGATCAAGGAGATCGAAGAGCGCATCGCTGCCGCGGGCATGCCGGAGGAGGCGGAGAAAGAGGCGAAACGCGAGCTTGACCGCATGCGTAAGATGCCGCCGCAGGCTGCCGAGTACTCGGTAATCAAGACCTATCTGGACTGGATGACCAGCCTGCCCTGGCAGAAAAGCACGGAGGATAATCTGGACATCGCCCATGCCCGCCAGGTGCTGGAGGAAGACCACTACGGCCTGGAAGACATCAAGGAGCGCATCCTGGAGTTTCTGGCCGTGCGCAATCTGCGGCTGGAACGCAAGGAGGAACGGGAGGCGGCAGAAGCCGAAGGCATGGTGGACTACATCCGCCGCGAACGGGAGGGGGTCATCCTCTGCTTTATCGGGCCGCCGGGCACGGGCAAGACCTCGCTGGGCCGCTCCATCGCCCGCGCCATGGGCCGCAAGTTCATCCGCATGTCCCTGGGCGGCATCCGCGACGAGGCGGAGATTCGCGGCTTTCGCCGCACCTATATCGGCTCCATGCCCGGCCGCATCATCCAGATGCTGCGACGGGTGGAAAGCAAGAACCCCGTGTTCATGCTGGACGAGATAGACAAGCTGGGTCACGACTACCGCGGCGACCCCTCCTCCGCCCTGCTGGAGGTGCTCGATCCGGAGCAGAACGTGGAGTTCCGCGACCACTACCTGGACGTGCCTTTCGACCTCTCGCAGGTGTTCTTCATCACCACCGGCAACTGGATTGATCCCATCCCCGGCCCGCTGCGCGACCGCATGGAGATCATTGAGCTCTCATCCTACACCGAAGAGGAGAAGGTCAAGATCGCCGAAGGCTATCTCATCCCACGCCAGATCCGGGAGAACGGCCTGCGGCCGGAGGAGATCCGCTTTGAGGAGGCGGCTGTGCGCCGCGTGATCCGCGAGTACACCCGCGAGGCCGGTGTGCGCAACCTGGAGCGAGAGCTGGGCTCCATCTGTCGCAAGGTGGCCACCAAGGTGGCCGAAAAGGGCGAAGGAGCAGGCGGCGAGACCACCGTGATCACTGCCGAGTCGGTGCCCGATTACCTGGGCAAGCGCAAGTACTACGACGAGACGGCCGAGCGGCTGGACATCCCCGGCGTGGCCATCGCCCTGGCCTGGACGCCCACGGGCGGCGACATCCTGTTCATCGAGGCCACGCGCATGGCCGGGAACAAGGGGTTCATCATCACCGGCCAATTGGGCGACATTATGAAGGAGAGCGCCCAGGCGGCGCTGAGCTATGTGCGCTCCAAAGCCGCCGAATTGGGCATCCCGGAGGGTGCTTTCGAGAAACACGACATCCATCTGCACATCCCCGCCGGAGCCACACCCAAGGATGGCCCGTCGGCCGGGGTGACCATGGCCACGGCGCTGGCCAGCCTGTTCACCGGCCGCAAGGTGCGTCCCAACCTGGGCATGACCGGCGAGATCACGCTGCGGGGCAAGGTGCTGCCCATCGGCGGGGTGAAGGAGAAGGTGCTGGCTGCCTACCGCGCCGGGCTGGACACAGCCATCCTGCCGGCACGCAACGAGAAAGACCTGGACGAGGTGCCGGAGGAGGTGCGCAACAAGATGCGCTTCATCTTCGTCGAGCGGATGGATGAGGTGCTGGCTGCCGCCCTGCTGGATGCCACGGAGCACGCTGCACAGGACAAGCAGTCAGTCGAATAGGCTTTCCCGTAGAGGCTGCGCTCGACAAGTGCAAGCGTAAGTTTTGAAGAAATGAAACGACGGTTGAAAGAAGATGGCGTCCTTTAGCGTTGCCTTCCCAGAGTCCTGGAGATAAGAGTCTCATCACAGTGGCGTGATGAGGGGCAGGGATATGAAAGGGCCACTCTCCGTTGCGAGAGTGGCCCTTTTCCTCTCCTTAATCTCCCCGTCTCCCCCTCACCCCGTCTTCCGGTCAAGATCGCGCAGGTGCTTGGTGCGATTGAGATAGGCCAGCCGGTGAGAGTTTCCATTTGCCTCCTTAACTCTACAGGGAGATCATCCACATTTGCAAGAGCCTCGAAAGAGGCGATAACGCTATCTGCCGCGCGTGTTCACCAGGATGACGCCACAGAGCGATAGCCCGCCGCCGGCGAGGGAGAGGGTCGTGGGCATCTCCCTCAGCCAGGCCCAGGCGATCAGGGTGGCCAGCACCGGCGAAAGGTATAGAAAGCTGGCGGCAATGGAGGCCGGCGCCCGCGAGAGGGCATAGGTCCAGGTCACGTAGGCCAGGGCGGCAGGGAAAACGCCCAGGTAGATGATGGCCAGGGTCGCCTCCGGCGGTGCCGAGCGCACCACCCCCGCCAGGCCGGGCAGGTAGATCAGCATGAAGAGCGTCCCCGCCCAGATGGTGTAGGCCGCGAACTGCAAGGCGCTGTAGCGCCGCAGATAGGGCTTCTGGAAGACAAAGTAGAGGCTGGTGCCCAGGGCAGCCAGCAGGATCAGGAAAGCACCGGGATCGAAGCGCACCCCCTCCCCTTCCCCCAGGGCGATCAGGGCCACGCCGCCAAAGCTCACCCCGATGCCCAGCCAGCCCCATAGTTTCAGCCGCTCGCCCAGGAAGGCTGTGGCCAGCAGGGCGGTGAACATGGGGCCGGAGGCGATGAGCAGGCTGGCCGCGCCGGCGGTCACCGTGACCTCGCCATAAGATAGGGCCAGGTGGTAAACGGTGATGCCCACAAAGCCTAACAGCAGGATGGCCGGCAGGTCGCGCCCGCGCGGCAGCGGCATGCGGGTCAGCAGGGCGTACACCGCCAGCACCGCCGAGGCTACCAGGAAGCGCAACAGGGCCAGATGTCCCGGAGCGTAGGCGGTCAGGCCGGCTCGAATGCCGGCGAAGGCCGAGGCCCAGAAGATGAGCGTGATCCCAATGGCCATCAGGAGGCGAGCGTCCAGGCGCGTTCTCATGGCTTTAGGCAGGACCTGGCACGGTATTACGGGATGATTGCCTTGTCCCCGGTGGGCAGATGGACTGGCCAGTAGCGGCGCGCGGCAGCGGCGGCAACGGGATTGCTGAGCAGGCCGATCCTCTCGATCTCCACTTCCACCAGATCGCCTGGCTTCAAGAACACGGGCGGATCACGGAACACGCCAACGCCATGGGGCGTGCCGGTGCAGATGACGTCCCCCGGCAGCAGCGTGCAGGTGCGGCTGATGAACTCCACCAACATGGGAATGTCGAAGATCAACTGGTCGGTGTTGGAATCCTGCATGACCACACCGTTCAGCTGGCAACGAATGGCCAATTTATGCGGATCGCCCACCTCGTCGGCTGTGACCAGGTAAGGGCCCATGGGGCAGAAAGTGTCGAAGGACTTGCCGCGCACCCACTGCCCGTCGCCGAACTGCACATCGCGGGCCGTGACGTCGTTGACGATGGTGTAGCCGGCGATATAGTCGTAGGCCTCGTCGGCGGTCACGAGGCGCGCCCGGCGGCCGATGACCACGGCCAGCTCAGCCTCGTAGTCCACCTGGCTGCTGGCCTCCGCCGGCCAGGTGATGGCTTCCCCCGGCCCGATCACCGCCGTGGAGAACTTGGCGAAGAGGATGGGAGCCTTGGGTGGTGGCAGGTTCTGCTCGCGGGCATGATCGGCGTAGTTCATGCCCACGCCGATGATTTTGCCGGGGTTGGGAACAGGAGGACCCAGGTGCACCTTGGACAAGAGGGACAGGAAGTCTGCTGCAGCTGTGTCTGCCAGGCCAGAGGAGTGCACCCAGTTGGCGACAGACTGCGCCGCCTGCCAGACGGGAGGGCCCGCTTGCAGGAAGCTCAGCATGTCTGCCGGAAGCGCGGCCAGGTGGGAGTGGGCACCCTTGGCCTCAGGGGGCAAAGCCTGGAACGCCGCCGCCAGATCCACCACAAGCGAGCCCAGCAAAGCCCCAAGTCGCAAACCATCCTTATGACGAAATGTCAGCAACTTCATGGACACCTCTCTGGCTTGTTCTCGCCTGCCAAAAACGAACTCAGGAACCCGTTTTCTCGGAGAAAACGGGTTCCTGGATAACTTTCAATCTGGCGCCCCCGGCGCGACTCGAACGCGCAGCCTACGGATTCGAAGTCCGGCACCAAAGGACCCGCAAAATGAGGCTATTTCGGACAACGGACTGCGCTTTGGGGAAAGCCCGAAAACAAAGTCCGCGAGCCGTTTGTGAACCGGACAATAGTATACCAGAAATCGGGGGAGATGCCAACTACAAGACTACCCGAGCAGACGACGAACCAGAGCAACCCCGTACGCCGCCAGCCGCACCAGGTGGAGCACATAGGCCCAGGCCAACCACAGCCCATCACTGGCCCAGGGATAGCGATATTGCAGGCGTGGCCGATCGGGCAGGAAGACGGTCCACAACCACACCCGCAACGTATCCCGCCAGCGGTCCTTAAGCAGAAAGCTCAGGGTGCTGTGATCCTGCTGGCTGAGCGCCCGGGCAGGGGAACTCACCAGCCAGGCCGGGGTGACGAACCGTTCCACGAGACGCTGGCGATACGGCGAGGGCCGCAGCGCGTCCAATACCGCCTGCGGGACGGCTGTCCCCAGCAGCATGCAGGCAAAGCTCAGGGCAAACCAGGCCGCCGTCTTCAAGCGGGCGGCGACCACCCGCTGCACGAACAGATCCCGGTCTATCGTTACCCTGTGGACGAACAGATGGATGTCCAGATAGCCCAGGATGTAACCAAGGGCATGGGAGGCCTGATGTAGACAAAGGTGCAGCAGCGTGTCCTCCGGGCTGAGGGCCAGCGCTGGTCTTCCCTCCACCATCACCCTTACAGCCCTGCCCCAGAACGCCCCGATGTCCAGATCATGGCAGCGCTGCAGGCCATACCCTTCGCTGATGAGATGCCAGTGGGCTTCCATTCTGATCGTGACGTCGCCCAGCTGCCTTTCGTAGCCGCGATGCTTGTCTGGCCCGCAGTGGCCATCCCAGGCATAGCCTATGGCTTCCAGCAGAGCACCCAAGCGGGCCATCTCTTCCCGAGGCACCAGGATATCCAGATCGCCCATAGGGCGCAGTGCCGGGTTGGGATACAGGCCCTTGGCCAGGATAGCCCCTTTGAGCAGGACGACGGGGATGCCGGCCTCCTCCAGAGCGCTCAGCAGGAGGCTCAACTCCTGGCTCAACAGCACGCTGCGGCCAGCGGCTGCAGTGTACGCCGCCGCCCAAGGCTGCCGAAACTCCTCCAATCCGCCATCTGCCATCGGCAATCCGCCATCGCCTTGGGCCAGGTAGTGCAGCACAGGCCACAGCGGCCTCAGCGCGGGGCAAGAGAGCGCCGTCATGTCGTTGGTATAAAAAGGGCGGCAGTATCGCCACAAGTGCCACACTGCCGCTCTCAGCACCTCGCCTCGATCAGCCATCACCGATTCCGTGTACTTGAATCCGTTGTATTCAGCCAGGATCCCTCACCTGGCTGGCCGCCGCCCCGCCAAGACGGCCCAAAGCGAAGGATCCCACACATCAGACCTGCCGCCGCGGCGAGGGCGCTCACCAGGGTCAACGGCAGCGCGATCAGCCCAACAAGAGGGTCGCGACGCAGGGTGCGCAGGACAAAGGGCACAGCGGTGAGCACAAAGCCGCCCATAAGAGCGGCGGCCAGGGCCCAGGCAAAGGGCCACACCAATCCCGCCGCCAGGCTGAGGGCGATGAGCGGCACCAGCCCGATCTGCAGCTTCTGGCTGAGCGGCGTGCGGGAATCGTCCGCCACTTTCTGGGGATGCCGCTGGTAGACCCGGGCGCGCCAGTAGGCATAGATGAACTTGCGCCGGACATAGGCCAGCAGAGATTCGGGATGGAGGTGATACACCACGGCCTCAGGTTCAAGCACCAGACGGTACCCGGCTTCGCAGAGGCGGAAAGACAGGTCTGTGTCCTCGGCCCCGCCCAGTTCGGCGGCAAAGCCCCCCACCGCAGCGAAGACCTGGCGGCGGTAGCCGGCAGTGCCAGAACTGACGAAGTCGGTATAGGGCCTGCGGGCAATGCGCTCGTAGCGCATGTCGTACTCGGCCTGAATGAAGCGCGGGATCAGGCCCTGCTGAGGGGAGCGCACCACGCCGCCCACGCCGGCCACGCCGTCCTGTTGCAATGCCGAGATCATCCGTTCCACCCAGTCGTCCGCCGGCACACAGTCGGCATCGAGGAAGAGCACGAAGTCGCCGCCAGCCAGGCAAGCCCCGGCGTTGCGGGCAACAGCCGCCCCCTGCCGGGGTTGGCGGATCAAAGTGATCAAGCTCAGAGGGCGAGGATTTGATACCCCGGTCAGTCCTGTTCCCGATGGCGAGTCCCTATTGGCCACGTCCCGAGCCCGGATAAAGCGCTGGACAACCTCTGCTGTGCCATCGGTGGAGCCATCGTCCACAACGATGACCTCGTACTGCTGGCGCGGGATGCTCTGCCGCTCCAGGGCCTGGAGGCATGAGGCGATCGTGCGGGCGGCGTTATAAGCCGGTATAACGATGGAAAAGGAAGGAGAGATCATGTCTTGCCCCCGGACGCACCGTATACCACCACAAGCACAGGCCTCCCAGCGCCGTGGGTGGCAGGAAGACCACGAAGTAAAGCGCAATGCCATAACTTAAGGCCATGGTGCCCTCCACGCCAAAGACCGAAAGGGCCAGGACACACAGGTAGTGAAACACCCCCAGCCTGCCGGGGGCGGAGGGCACAGCCACTCCCACCTGCAGGACAGCCAGGACGAATACCGCTGCGGCAAGGGGCAAGGACAGGCCCAGGGCCAGAAAAACAACGTAGTTCACCAACACATTGAGCATCCAGATCAGCAGGGACCAGGCCTGAAGCTGCAACCCCACCCTGGGAGAGCGCAACACATCCAGGCTGCGCAAGCCCGTCTCCAGGGCCTCCCGCGCCGGCCGGCGCCAGCGCGGGGGGAGGAAACGGGCCCCTGGCGCCGCCAGGCGCAGCAACCGCTCCTGGCCGTAGGAAACCCCCAGGGCGGTGCTGAAAAAGGCCACGGCGAACACGGCCAGGGCCGTTCTGGAGTCCTGGAACCAGGAAGGGAGCGTGACGAACAAAGGCGTCAGCAACAGGAGCACCAGCAGCATCAGGATGTCCAGCCATTTCTCGACCACAATGGTGCCCAGGGTGTGCGCCGGGCGGCGGCCGGCGGTGGAGTTCATGAAGTAAATGCGCGCTATCTCGCCGCCGCGCGCCGGGAGCACGATGTTCAGCATCTGGCCGATGAGCAGAATGGCGGCCAGAGGGAGGACCGGCAGGCCCTCCTGGGCCGGGTGATAGAGCAGCTTCCAGCGCAGGGCGCGCAAGGGAGCGCTGAGGAGCACCAGGGCCAGGGCCAGGGCCACGTAACGGTAGCGGACGAGGGCAAAGGTCGCCAGCACCTGGTCCAGGGGGGCCTTGCGCAGGGCGAGCCACAGGAAGAGCAGGCTGAGGAGGGTGCCCAGGACGATGCGCAACGCTCGCCCGTTCAGCCATGGCCAGAGGCCGTGGGCTTGCTTCGGCGGCGAACCGTTCCCCGGTGGCAGGGCACTGCCCGGTGAGCGCTCTTCCCCGTTCACGCTGGCTCCTCAACGACACGTTCCCGGCGCCGCCGCGGTTCGTAAGACGCCAGAGACAGAAACCCCAGCGCCACGCCGCCGGCCAGGCCGATGGCCAGGCCGATGTAGGGCCGATTGCCAATGAAGGCAATGGACAGCAGGGAGAAGAGGATCCAATAACCAAAGGCCAGCAGGTGTCTGAGCCAGGAGGCCAGGCCTTCTGAGCAGAGGGGCTGGGGGGCGGAGGTGCGGAGGTGCGGAGGTGCGGAGGTATAGAGCTGCCGGTACAGGCCGGCGACCACGGCCAGGAAGACCCACATGACCACCCCAGGCTTGGTACCCAACAGGAAAGCGTCGGTGATGCCGAAGACCTGATGGGCCAGCATGCCACAGGCCAGACCCATGGTGGCAGCGCGCAACCCGGAGGGAGGAAGGAGCCGATAAGTTCGCCAGGCGGCGATGAAACACGCGCTGAGCAGGGCAATGTAGGCCACCAGCGTGGGAAGGCCCATGTCCACGGCCACCTGCAACAGCTCGTTGTGGGCGTGGGCCACCTGGGCATCTGGGCCGATCAGGAAAAGGGGATAGAGCACGTGCACCACGCGGTCGAAGGTGCCGATGCCGATGCCCGTGAAAGGGAAGTCCTGGATCATGTACAGCGCCCTCTGCCAGACCTCGAAGCGACCCTGCATGCTTACGCTGGCATTGCCTGCCAGGCTATCCACCCGAAAGAGGAATTCCATCAGGCTTTCGGCCCGGCCGGTGAGGATCACAGCCGCCAGGGCCAGAGCCACCAGCGGCAGAAGCCAGAGCAAGCGCCGTTCGCGCCAAACGGCCAGCGCCAAAAGGCCCACAGCCAGCCCTACAAAGGAGCCGCGCGATTGCGTCAGGACAAGGGTGGCTAACGCCAGGGCCAGTGCCAGCAGCACGAGGGGCCTGTGCCATCGCCACCAGAGGCGCAGACCCCAGCCAGCGCCCACAGAATCGCCGCTTTCGCTCTCCTGCCTGACCCCAAGCAAGCTCACCAGCAGGGGGATGAAAAAAATCAGTGTTCCCCCCACCCCATTGGCACTGAACCCACCCCTGATGGAGCGAGGTATTCCCCGGATCAATCGAGGCAGCTGCTCATATACCTGGGGCAGGGCAAAGAGCTTGCTCGTCAACCAGTCGGCGCCGGCCACTCCCAGCGCAACTACGGCCAGGCCGGACAGAACCAGGGCGAAGACGGCCCCCCAGGCGTCCTGCACCGTGTGCAGGCGGTTGACAACGATGTAGAAGGCGGCCACGCTCAACACAAGGCCATAGACCTTGGGCAGGCTGAGTGTCCAATCCACAGAGGCATACAGGGTTACCGGCAGCATGAGCAGGATGATGAGGATGGGCAATGTGAGCGGCGTCATGAGGGTAAACCTGCCCGTTGCCCACCAGCGGAGGATGGCCAGAAGGCCCAGGGCCAGCCATCCTGCCACCGGCACCCGGTCGGTGAAGACGAACAGGCCATAGAGGGCGGTCAGCAGCAACAGGTCCCCTGCGGCGAGGATAGTCGCTACTCTGCGCGCCCTGCACATGACAACGGTCGCCTTTCCTGTCCTTTTTGCCATCCGGCAGTCTTCCTCGGAAACATTGGTGTTGGAAGTCATGCGTTGGGCAGCGGCAAAAGTTGCCCACGGATTATACCCCACCGGCCCCAGAAATCAAAACGCGGGCGCCCTCGCGCCCGCCTCTGGTTACTCCTTCTCTCTTTCGCTTCGGCTGGCTGATGCTTGCCGAACTGAGGGGCACAGAAGACGGAAATGGACGGGCCTTCTGGCTCAGAGGCGTACCCCTTGCTGAACCACCCGTCGGGCCACAAACTCCTCAAACGTCATCACATACTTTCGGGTCAGGGTGCAGTCCACGCGACGGTAGCGTCCCAGACGGCGCAGATATTCCGCCTCGAGTAGAAAGCGAACTTTAGTGTCCGTCTTGCTCGCCGAGCTGATGTAGCGGAGATCAAGAACTGCGCTTCGAGATCAAAGCATACGTTTGGTCAAAGTGCGACCAGGCGAGCAAGAAATCGCCAAGCGCCACGGTGACGGGAATCTCATCGGAATAGGCAGGGTCCAGCACGTAGGCATGGGCAGCGTCCAAACCTACCAGCACCAGAGCATGAGGTGTATCCTCACGCCAATATGGCAATTCAGAGGTGCGCACAAAGACGACAGGTGCACTTCCCGAGGCCAGCGCCGCAGATAGTTCATCCAGTGAGCCTTCACCGTAGCGCACCTCCACACCCCAAGCCGCAAGACGCAGGATGTTGGAAGCCGGCACGCCAAACGGCTGTGCTCCGATCTGATGAGCCACGTCTTCCTGCAGCGCTGGCTGTTCCAGGTAAGCCAGCACCATCGCCGCACATGCAGCCAGGCAACCACCTGGCTCACTTTGTGACAGATAAGGTACGTCGAGCCAGTGCATCGGCACGTTCAGCGATCTCATCCAGGAGACGTTGATCGAAGAGTATCTCGCCGGTTTCCACGTCGACGTCCACTTCCCCCACTTTGCCTACCAGACCGGTGGTAGGGAAGCCAAGCCAAACTGGCACCCGCCAACGGATGCGGTCCGCTACCACCAGCGCGGGCTCGAGGCCACACAACAGGTTGCTGACTCGATCTAGCATCAGCTTGCTTACCTTACGTTGCGCAGTAACGGCGGTAACATGAACCTGAGCACGCAATCTGATATCAATCTCCAACCCAGCAAATCGTGGCGCGGGCGGAGCCTGCAATTCGACAGTCATGCTTTGGCTCATCGGTTTGCCCTTCCTCTCTTCCCCTCGCATCACA
Organism: Anaerolineae bacterium; assembly: GCA_029907105.1. Taxonomy (GTDB): domain Bacteria; phylum Chloroflexota; class Anaerolineae; order UBA3071; family UBA3071; genus JARYMM01. Next base: position 75,203 of record JARYMM010000009.1, read on the forward strand.
AAGATCGCCATGTAGCCAGGCGTCACAACAGTGCTGGCGAAGGTGACATATCCCCTTTAACTCTGCCCGCAGTGTACCACAACTTCCCTACAAGCGCAAGCCCTGCTCTTCTTCCCCCCTTCGCTGCTCCCTTGCTCCTGCCTCACCCTTGCACCCTTGCTCCTCCGCTCCCCGGTTCGCCTTCTCAACCAAATCAACCCCAGGGCGGCGGCCATGCCGGCTACGTCCCAGCCAATGTCCAACAACCCTCCGCCGCGCCCTGGGACAAGCTTCTGGTGCAGTTCATCCAGGACGGCATAGGCCAGGGCCAGGGCGAAGGAGAGGGCGAGAACACGACGGCTTGGTGGCGGGTTGGGTTGTGGCGTATGGGGATGGCCTGGGGCGGGTCGTTTTGCGTTCCTGACGCCTTGTTGCTCGCCGGCCAGGGCACGGTAGAGCAACACGGTCAGACCAGCGTACTCGCCGATTTTGCACCGGAAACCAGTTTGGGCTAGGCGCTGGCCGTGTGCTCGTGTAGCTTTTCCAGAATCCACATCCGTGCCAGCGTGGTCGGGCCAATACCCATATTGGCGGCGATCTCCCGTATCTTCTCAACAGTTTGAGGCTCAAGGCGAATGGCGTAAGTGACCTTGAGGGGTCGGGATACCGTCATCTTGATGGGCTCCCACTCGAATTTGGTGCTATCATGGGTACCCCAGTACCCGGCCTCCTCCTCGTAGCTTTCAAAATCCGGGATGTGCTTTTTCTTCTGTGTGTCCATGTCTTCTCACCTATCTTTCTGTCGCCGGTACTCTCTGCGTTCGCTTGCAGTGGCGTCTCTTGCGGTAACCGGGTAAAAGACGCCTTTGCCCAGGGGTTCCAGGAAGATGGTCAGGTGTCGTCCATCTTCGGTTTGACCGATGGTGCGATAGCGGCGCCTGCCGCGTTTGCTTCTTGCCCTGGTAAAGTACGGAGCCAGAGAACACACTTCCTCAACCTCTTCAGGCGTAACCCTATGACGGGCAATATGCTCGATGTTGCGCTCGTCGAAAACAAGCTCCCTGATGCAGGTCATGAGGTTCCACTTCGTAATACATTGTAACACGTTGAGCTAGATCTGTCAAACGGGCTCGAGTGGCTTGCACGTTACCTGCTGAACTGTTTTGACGCCGCCACCAGCACGTTGCACACTTGAACGTTACACGTTCCAACGTGACGCGCGCCAACGCTCCTCCTCTCCTCCGCCCCCTTGCTCCCCCTCTCCTCTGCTCCCTTGCTCCTGCCTCACCCCTTGCCCCCCTGCTCCCCTGCCCCTCCGCTCCCCGGTTCGCCTTCCCAACCAAATCAACCCCAGGGCGGCGGCCATGCCGGCTACGTCCCAGCCAATGTCCAACAACCCTCCGCCGCGCCCTGGGACAAGCTTCTGGTGCAGTTCATCCAGGACGGCATAGGCCAGGGCCAGGGCGAAGGAGAGGACGAGAACACGACGGCTTGGTGGCGGGTTGGGTTGTGGCGTATGGGGATGGCCTGGGGCGGGTCGTTTTGCGTTCCTGACGCCTTGTTGCTCGCCGGCCAGGGCACGGTAGAGCAACACGGTCAGGCCAGCGTACTCGCCGATGTGGGCCAGTCTGTCAATGCCGATACTGTGCATGGATGAGGGAAGGAAACCTAGCGGGTCGGGGCGGGAGGAGAAGTAGAAGATGCCCGCCATCCAGAGGAGCACCGGAGCCCAGAGCGAGACACGCAAGAGACTTCGATTCCCGAATCTCGGATGTCCTTCTTCCCCCGTCTGTTCCTCATGATACTCTTCGAAAGGCCGGCTTGCCCTGACCCTTGTCATGATGCCTCCTCGCGCTCCAAGAAATAGCCAGTCAAGTCCTTGCTTTGGGAATAAAATCCCGCAGGCGCTGCACCAACTCCCTATTCCGCTGTGCCTCGGCCAGGGCGATCAATTCGTTTAACGTTGAACGTTCCACGTTGCACGTTGAACGGCTACGCACGCGGAAGATGTGGGGGTGGGAGGTGGGCTCGCGCTCCTCGCCGTCGCCCAGGAGTTCTTCGTGCAGCTTCTCACCCGGGGCGGACACCGGTGTAGACGATGGAGATGGACCCGGCCAATTGCGGATTTCAGGTCCTCACCAGTTCTCGCAGGCCGAGGAACCCTTGCCACAGGATGACAAAGGGGTGCCAAAGACAGGCCAGCCAGGGCCTGAGCCGGCCTTGCAGCCGATAGCGTTCGGCCAGCCAATGGCGACCGGGGAAGAGGAGCCACAGCATGACCGCGACAACGTCAGCAGGACGGTCGGCGACCGAGAGGTGAAGCAGGTAGCTGCGCGGCCGCCTGCAGGGTAGCTCGCCTGCCAGCGCCCGGCGTGGATCAGCGATGCGCCGCACCAGCCGACGCTGCCAGGCCGGCGGGCGCAGGGCGACCAGGACTTCTTGGGGAACCGATGCACCCAACACCGAAGCGGCTGCTTCCAGCGCGAAGTAACAGGCCGCGCGCAACCGGAAACAGGTGACCCGGGAAACAAATGTGCTCCAAGGAAAGGGTTGGTAGTGATTCAGCAACCGGACGATGTCCTGGTAACCCGCCGGATGTACGTAGCAGTGAGCGGCCAGGTGCAGGCAGAGGTGCAAGAGGGTATCGGGGGGCGAGAGTTGTAGTGCACGGACACCGTCGAGCTCCAGTGGTTGGGCATCCTGCCACAGAGCTCCGCTATCCAGGGCGATCAATCGGCGCAACCACTCGGCGGGGGTCAACTGCCAGTGAAGCTCGATGAGAGGGCCATCGTCCCGGCGAAAGGCCATCTCGCCGGTGAACTCCGTGTCGAAGGGGCTAAAGCGT